>NZ_CP009920.1:4687960-5343114 GCF_000832985.1 Priestia megaterium NBRC 15308 = ATCC 14581 | reverse complement strand
CAATTGTAGCTACACCGAGCAGGTCAATACATAAATGTTCAACGTCTTTTTTCGAGCATTGCTGAAGCGTGTTTTCTAAAATAAACTGACTTTTGACCGTTCCAATATCCCCCACAAGAGGCAGAAGTGCAACTTTATTTTGAAGCATGATCACAGGAGAACTTAATTCATTAATTAACTCTTTCTGAGCGTTCAGCTGTTCTTGCGTATTTTTATGATATTCTTGAATAAAGATATAAATAGATAGATCAAAAGCTTTAACAATAATGTCATACCACATAAATATCTTATCTGCGCTTACTTCATTCGAATGCAAAGAGATAAACTTCTTTAAGTAATTGACGGCAATTTTTTGTGAATTAAAATATTCTCGAATAATAAAGTGAAGAGGCGTACTTAAATGCTTTGGATCACGCGCTAGTTCTATCGACCACTGCTGAAAATCTGAAAAAAAATACTCCTCATCCTTTATAAACACGTCAAATAAATGCTGAAAATAATCTTGATTTTGCTGCTTCAGTTCTTTCACAATTGCTGGATTTTTACTCGAATAGACAGAGAACTCATTTTCATCGTCGAGCTGATTGTACCAGTCTTCAGTTAATTGAAGAGAATGTTCTTTGAAAAAATGATATAAGTCCTGATTTTTATGCATGAAGACTCTCCTTATATATGTATAGTCTAATTGATTTATAAATAAAAGCATAAAAGCATCCCCTGATCTAGAGTGAGGATGCTTATAAATAAATCCATTATGAAGCGCATTTATTTTCCTATACGCCTTGTTTTCCCTAACTGTATACTCTCAAACCCAATTTATTAAAAAATGAACATTTATTAACTACCATATTCATGCATTTTACCTATTTTTCACAAAGAAACACTTCTTGTGCTTATAGCTTTAGCTTGGGTAAGGCATCTTTAATGCTTTGATAGACTAAAATAAAGGACATATCATCTTCCATAGTGCTCATATGTATGGCCATGTCAGGAGAAATTCCTGTTAAAACAAGCTGAGTTCCCATGAGCTTCAGCCAATTGTAAATATTAAGAATATCACGGCCGAATGAATCATTAAATCGAGCTAACCCTGAGACATCTAGGATTAAATAACGATCTTTGCTGCTTGTGTTACGCGAGGTGAAGCTATTAAATAGCATTTCTATACGCCGTTCGTTTAACGTTCCGATTAATGGAAGAACAGAGATTCCTTCCTCTATTGGCACGATAGGGGTGGATAGCCTTTCAACTTCTTCTAAAGCTTGCTGTAGCTGTTCCTGGGCTGTAATCTCTATTGTTACATCTTTTTGAACACCAATAAAGTAGTATTTATCTTCTTCTTCTATATATGTCGGGTCAATCGTTAGCTGGTTATGAAAGAAAGAGCCGTCTTTTCGATAATTAACGAGCGTAACAGAAACTGATTGATTGCGGCTAATAGCGCTGCGAATTTCATCAATGTGGTGCAGGTTTGTAAGAGGCCCTTGTAGAAAACGGCAATTTTCTCCTAATACTTCTTCTTCCTCATAGCCGGTCATAAGAGAAAACCCTTGATTGAGGTAAATAATTGGGTTATCAGGCAAAGAAGGGTCTGTCACGATAATGCCAGATTGTGAGCTATGAAGGGCTTTATTTAAAATGGACCATTTTGAATCTTGAGCTTCAGGTGTAGTCAATGCATTCCCTCATTCCTTGGAATTTTTATAAAAATATTGTGACATAAACACATTAAAAAAACAATTTTCGACGCGTTCGCTCCTAGAGAAAGAATGAAGATAAGGAAAAATATGTTATAATAGTTTCAGGGGCAAAGGGAGTGTGAACAAACGTGATAACTATCAATTTATTTAATGTTAGTTTCTTTGTGATGGCGCTAGTAGGCTTTATTCTCATTTTTTGTTTGCGTCTAAAGTTTAACCGGCCACTGTCATTATTTAAATGGTCTTTTTTGTTCGGAACGGTGCTGCTGTCGCTAAGCTTGTACTTGTTTATAGCGACCAGCCAATATATTCATTTGATATGCAATACAATCGGCTCAGTTATGGCAGCGCTCTATCTTATCAGTATTATGGTCGGAGCAGAAGAGTCATAAATACATATGTTTGAAAGTCTATTGAAAGTGGAAAAAAGGAAAGATGCATAAAAGAAAAAGAGACGCACTTACATTCTTTTAGCCGACGAAATGATAACAACTTGAAAAACACCTCGGTACAAAATGCCGAGGTGTTTTTCATAAATAAAAGGGAAAGGAGAATATTTAGAGAAATACTAGTCATATTTTACTGAGTGTAGTAAAATAAAAAGTTATTATTCTATTTTTATGTTGTTGCTATTGGCAACATGTGTTAGTCTAAAAATGGTATACATTTTAGGCGATCTTGAAAAAGAGAGACGAGAAGCTTTTATTCAAGTTTCTTAAAAGCTTTACGTTTACTGAGGTGAAACAATGAAATCTCAAGTACAAAAATTTGTAGGCTATTTATTAGCTGGTGATCAAGACAGCGCTTGGGAAATTGTGCTGGAAGAAATCCAACAGGGAAAGAACAGCCTAGATATTTATGAAAATTTAATTACAACCGCAATGCGAGTAACTGGAGATATGTGGGAAGAAAATATCATTTCTGTAGCTGATGAGCATGTTGCAACTACGACATGTGATTATGTGCTAACTCGCTATCGCTTTTATAAAAAAATTCAGGGACACGCTTCAGACACCGCTCCAAGGGCACTGCTTCTATGCTTGGAACAAGAACAGCACTTCATTGGTTTAAAGATGGTGGCTTTATTGTTTGAGGAACATGGTTGGAATACTCGCTTTTTAGGGGCCAATCTCCCTCTGGAATACGCTGAGAAAATGGCTATAGAATGGAAGCCGCACATGGTAGGATTATCTGTCAGCATCCCTTATCATATTGAGAGGCTTGCTGAATATACCAAAACTTTGGACAAATTAGAACCAAGACCAACGGTAATGGTAGGAGGGCGTTTAGTTTCTCAAATTGATTTCCGTTCTTACTGTTCTGAGCATACACGCCTAATTCCGGATCTTTACCAACTAAATAACTGGTTACTCAGTTATCACAAAGGAGTGGAAGTTAATGTCGATGCTTGAATATGTTCCAATTCCTTACTTTTTAGTGGATACTGAATTTAATATTTTGGAATGGTCGCAACAATCAGGTCATTTATTTAAGCCTTCAGCTAATTTTTTAGATCTTGTAGACGTATTTAGTCAAGAAAAGGCGAGAAAGTTTTTAAGCTTGCGCCAAACAGATTCTCGAGAATTGTCTGTAGACGAACCCCATGATGAGCAAACGCTTGTCCAAAGCCGAGGCCAGGCTATTCAGAAAGTAGAGCTCGTGATGCAAACCAATGATTCTCCTTATTCACTGTTTGAATGCTTAATTCAATGGGATAGCGATATAGGTCATTTAGTTTGTATTCGCCAAGATGAACGTATACAAGAGCTAACGAGTCTTGTTCAAGACCATCGGAAACGATTAGCAGATACAGATTTTGAACTGCTTGAACAAAAAGAACGTCTTGAAAAATCATTACAGAAAATCAAGCAATTGTCCGCTTCTTTTATTAAATTATCCTCTAAAGTAGGACTTATACCTCTTTTTGGAGACTTAGATACAGATCTTGTAGCTGAAAATACGTCCATTTTGCAAAACTTTGCACATGAAGGAAATTACACCACGCTTCTATTTGACTTTGGAGGACTAGATATATTAACGACCGAAGGAATCCAAGCTTTTGCAGGCTTTATGCAGTCCTTTTATCTCATGGGTATCACATGCTATATTATTGGCATGAAGCCGCACCATACGGCTGCTTTGAAAAATAGAACGTTTGGTGACCAAATTATTTATATGAATAACCTGAGTGAAATTATTGCTGTGAATAAAAATGTGAGTTAAAAGAGTGGAGGAGAAGAAAGTTATTCTTCTCCTCTTTCTGTATACACTTCTCTTCTTATAATTAAACATCTATTAAAGAATCTTTTTATATTTCAGCTGAAAGAATGGTGTTAAGACGTTGAAGTCCTGTGTTCAAATCAGTATCACTAAGGAGGGAATAACTTATTCGAATGTAAGCATGAAGCGGTTTGTGAACAAAACAAGCTTCACCAGGTAAAAAGCAGATATTGTGCTCCTGGGCTTTTTTTAATAACCCAAATGTGTTTACTTTTTGAGGCAGTTTTAACCATAAGTTGAATCCTCCTTTAGGAACTTGGAATTGAACGGATTCGGAAAGAGACGAAAGCAGATCGCTTGCATGATCTCTTCTCAGTTGCAAAGCGGTCCTCAGTTTTTCCATGTGATGTTTCATTCGCTCAGTGCGCAAAAAAGCTAGCACGGCTTTTTGAGTTAATAAGGGACTACCAATATCCATCAGTGCTTTAACCGCATATAGCCAATCAAATACAGAACCTTGTGCATAAAGTAATCCTATTCGAAGTCCTGGAGCCAACGTTTTACTAAACCCCTTCAAGAACAAAACATGCCCATTTTTATCAAACGTTTTGATCGGTGGAGGCACCGATATATCATCGAAATAAATCTCTCCAAACGAATCATCTTCAACAATAAAAAAGTGATACAATTCGGCCAAATCAACTAGTTCTTTGCGACGCTGTCTGCTCATTAGTATACCTGTAGGGTTTTGAAAAGAAGGGTTCACGTACAAAAGCGAAGGTTTTATTTTTTGGCAGACTTCTTCTACTAAATCAGATTGTATTCCTTCTTCATCTAGTTCAATTGAAATGACGTTAACACCTTTATTGGTGAAGACATCAATTGCAGCTCCGTAGCATGGACTCTCTACTATAACCGTATCCCCTGGCTTTAAAAGCGTTTGAGCAATTAAATCAATACCTTGCTGAGCGCCACTTGTAATCATAATTTCATGAGGCTCAGCTTTTATTCCTTGCTCTCTCTGTAAATAAGAAGAAAGCTCCATGCGAAGCTCCCGATCTCCTTGAATTGGACCGTATGTGGCTAAAACAAGCTCATTGGTACGTAACAGACTTTGCATTTCTTGCGCTAAAAACTGATTAGGAAGGAGGCGAGGGAAAAGAATAGCCTGAGAGAAATCATAATATTTACGATCACGATTTAAGCTGTACTGAGAGCGCGTGATATTTACGTTTAATTCATCTTGCCATGAAAAATTATTTAATACCTTGGAAGAACGTTTAGTAACCCCTCTAACAAAAGCTCCTTTTCCTGACTGTATTACGATTAATCCTGATTTTTGTAAGAGCTGATACGCTTTTCGTACCGTTAATAAGCTTATTTCTAACTCTTGTGATAGCTTTCGTAAAGAAGGGAGCTGATCACCAGGTTTTATCATGCTCGTTTGGATGCGATAACGAATCTGCTCATAGATTTGCTGATAAATGGGGGTAGAAGATTTTTTATGTACATTAAATCTTATTGTGTCACCTAACTATTCTTTTTCTTTAGTTAACCTCAAAATAAGCATGGGCGCAACTGAAAAAATAGCAACTGTTATAGTCAAGGTTTTACTGTTATACTTCCTTTCTTTTATACTCGTGGCATATTTAAAGGAGGAAGATATATGATTATTATTAATTACGTACTTATCTGTTTTATTTTCGGCACGACATTTTTAACTATTAAATTAGGGATTGAAGCAGGAATGCCTCCACTTTTCTCAGCTGGAACTCGGTTTCTTTTAGCAGGAATCTTAGTAATCTCGTACTTTGCATATAAAAAAGACGTTCGACGCTCGTTATTATTTTCAAAAAAAGTGATGATGGTAGGGTTTTGTTTGACCTTTATGACATTTTCAACGCTCTATTGGGCAGAACAACATGTGACATCGGGTCTTGCAGCTGTTTTATCTGCTACTGGCCCCATGATGATATTGCTTATTCAAGTGATGCAAAGAAAAATGGAATTAAAAAAAGAGCAGTTATTCGCTTTGCTTCTGGCTTTTACCGGTGTTATTTGCATTTCACTTCCAAATGTGACAGCCACTATGTCTTATTCGTGGACGTTAGGGTGTATCATTATCATAATAGGAGAGGTATTTTACGGTATAGGCAGCAATTATTCGAAAGCTTTGTTAAATGAACTAAAAGAAGTGTCACCATTTTTAATTAACGGTATTCAAATGTTTTACGGGGGAATATTTCTGCTGGTGCTATCTTTATGTACAGAGCAAACCCATGTTTCAACTATTATGCCTCGGAACGCAGTATGGTCTATTGTATATTTAATTTTTGTTGGTTCAATTGCTGGACACGGCTTATATTATTGGCTCATCGCCCAAACAAATCCCATTTTTCCATCTACTTGGTTGTATGTATCTCCTTTAATCGCGGTGTTAATCGGCTATGTAGTCTTAAATGAAGCTATCACGCCTTCTATTATTGGCGGAGGCCTTCTTATTTTAATAGGAGTGTTTATGGCCAATCGTGAAGCTTTGGGAGTACATTTAAAAAAAAGTGTGCTATTCAAAAAGCAGCTGTAAAACAAGTCGCCATTTGCTGACTTGTTTTTAGTTGATCGCAAGACAAAAAAATTGAAGAAAGATATAAAAGATGACTAAAAGCCTCTTCCTAATGAAAGAAGAGGCTTTTTTGTTAAGAGTTTGCTGACATCGTATGAGACGGTAAAATGATATCTTGGTCTACTAGGAAGGATAAAAGCTCCCGTGTAGCATATGACATATAGCGATCTTTTTTCAAAATGATGCCAAGCTCCCACATTGGAGTAGGTGCGGCAATTGGAATACTTTTAATAAAAGGGTTATTGATCTTTGGAAACACGGACTTTGGTAAAATTGCAATACCTAATTCAGAAGCGACTAGTTCAATAATCAAATCCCATTGCGAACTTTCATATGCTATTTTCGGATGAAAACCCGCTTGAATGCACTCGTGAATAATGCGATCATGAAGAGAGAAATCTTTGCTGAACAGGACAAACGGTTCTTCTCTAAGCTCGCTCAAAGCAACGATTGATTTAGCTGCCAGCGGATGCTCATGATGAATGTATAAATTAAACTCTTCTTCAATAAACGGATAGACGTGAAAAAGAGGATTTTGAATAGGCAACACGATAATGCCAAGGTCTACTTGTTCGTTTTCTACAAGTTCGACAATTCGCTTTGCGCCAAGCTCCACAAGCTCTAATTTCACCTGAGGATGTTTTGATGTAAAGTTTTTTGCAATCATCGGGAAAACAACAGTCCCTACTAAAGGAGGAATTCCTACTTTAATATCTCCTGTAGGGAGATTTCGTAAATCATCTAACAGAGCATGCAGCTCGTGAAGAGTGGATACCAGCTTTTGGCTTTGCCCATACACAATCTGTCCTGCATCGGTTAACGTCAGCTTTCGAGTAGAGCGATCAAAAAGATCTACGCCGAGTTCTTCTTCTAGTTTTTTTACAATTTTACTTAATGCTGGCTGAGACAAGTGAATTGCAGCTGCTGCTTTCGTGAAACTTTTTTGATTAACTACTTCCATGAAATGTTGCAGTTCTCGAATATCCATAAATTCTCCTCACTAGTATTCTTAGTTTTCATACTATTTATTCTATTTATCTATTTTACTTATGATTCAAATAAATGTAAACTCTTACATAAGGAAGTGAATAGTGATTCATCCAAAAATAGCACATCAAATTCCTCTAAATACGTTAGAAACCCGCATATTTGTAAGCGTTAACAAAAAAGTACCCTCGAAAAAAATCCTAGAAAAATATTTTTTTCTCCCGTAAAACAAAGCCGCGAGCGCAGAAATAACACGTGTTGAAATGTTCATTTTGTATACTGTTCTGACAATTAAGAAAGAGGAATAAAATGGTATAGTGCACCACTAAGGTGAGTCTATTCATTCTGCAAACGAGCCGTACATAGAAAAAAGGGCCGGTTTGTTAAAAATAATTGGGGGAGTGGTTGAGATGACATACGTTAAAGGATTAGAAGGAATCGTTGCAGCTGAAACAAAAGTAGGGCATGTTGATGGAGAGAAAGGTCAGCTGATTTATCGCGGATATTGGGCAAAAGATTTGGCGATCAATTATTCTTTTGAAGAAGTTTCTTATTTAATTTGGAACGGCACGCTGCCAAATCATGATGAGTTAAAAGCATTTAAACAAAAAATGGCGACTCATCGTACGCTTCCGGCTAATATTGTTGCATTAATGGACTGTTTGCCAAAAGATACAGAAGTGATGAGCGCGCTTCGCACATGTATCTCAGCTTTAGGAGACCCTTCATACAGCTGGCCTCCGACAAAGGAGCAGGCACTTGCGATTACAGCGGTCACACCTACCATTATTGCCTATTGGTATCGTAAAATGAATGATTTAGAAGTGGTAGAGCCTAACGAGCATTTGGATCATGTAGCAAACTATTTATACATGATTAACGGAGAAATTCCAGATCAAAGTTTGGTTACTGCGCTGAACGCATATTTTGTTTTGACAATTGAGCATGGGATGAACGCCTCGACCTTCTCATCACGCGTTATTTCATCTACCGAATCTGACATGGTTTCAGCTATTTGCGGAGCAATTGGCGCGATGAAAGGTCCGCTTCACGGAGGAGCTCCTTCTGGTGTTATTACCATGTTTGATGAAATTGGAAGTGAAGAGAATATTGAGCCTTGGGTTCGTAAAAAATTAGATAATAAAGAGAAAATCATGGGATTTGGTCATCGCGTTTATCGTACACATGATCCAAGAGCAGAAGCATTAAAAGAAGTATCGAAACAAATCTCAGGAGATAACGGGCTATTTGATTTAATTGTTAAAATTGAAGATAAAACCATTGAATTACTCAATGAATACAAGCCGGGTAGAGGCATTTATACTAATGTAGAATATTTCGCTGCAGCGGTTATGAAAGCGGTTGAGCTTCCGTCTGAACTATTCACCCCAACCTTCACAGCAAGCCGTGTAGTTGGCTGGACAGCTCATGTCGTAGAGCAGTCAGAAAACAATCGTATTTACCGACCTCAGTCTGCGTATATAGGTTATACGCCAGTTGAACAAAATCAATAAATACAACTGATTTCACATAAAAAACGTCGGTAGATCCGACGTTTTTTTCATATGGTTAAATATATTCTTTTTGAGAATAAAATCGCTTTAATAAATAGAATAATCCGACTGCTAAGCATAAACTTGCTGCAGCTAAGCTAGAGGTAATCATGGCGTGCTCACCTTCGGTAGGGGTATGTGAAAGTTTATAGCTGCTGTAGCATAAGAGAGCTGTGATACATAAACAGCAGGAGCTAATCAATCCATACCGCTTTTTGAAGCCAATAATAGATAGTAATACAATCAAATAAATTCCGCTCACCATCATCATAATTGGAAACTGAGGGTGGAATTTAATTGTATATAACAAATAATCGATGTGAGAATAGTGATGAACCGCCGAGGACTTTGTTAGCCCTCCGGTCAAACTGGCTGATATAGGTCCTTCAAGCATCGAAGAGCCGTTATACCAAGTAGCGACTGAGGAAAGTAAAAAAACAAAACAACTTGCAAATAGCTGCGTCATGCATTTTATTGACACGTATAGAAAGCTCCTCTCAATAACCATCTTTTGTTAATACAAGTCCGAAAATTATTATAGCAGGTTTTGAAAGTAAAAAAAGTCCTATTGGAATGGTTTCATAAAACGTTCATATTTGAAAAGGTTTGTTTTTTAAAAAGAAAGGGAAAAAAAGTGAAACGGAAGATATGAATAGAGGAGAGAGAAAGATGAAGGCAGCAGTGATTTTGAATCCAAACGCAGGAAACAAAAAATTAGTAAATGAAATTGACTTTATATGTGATCGGTTAAACACTGTATTTGAGACGGTTACTTTATATAAAACAGAGCAACCTGGAGATGGTGCCGATCTGGTAAGGAAATTGGAAGGCAAAGCGGATGTCATTATTGGAGCAGGAGGAGACGGGACAATTTATGAGCTCATCAACGCTCTTGCTCCGTTGCAGCAACGTCCTGTATTTGCTATTTTACCTGGTGGAACGTGCAACGACTTTTCGCGTGCAATTGGAATGAATCAAAATCCTTTAAAAGCGGTGGAGCAAATTATAGAAAAGCAGACGGAGGCAGTGGATGTTGGAAAACATGGCGAAGATTATTTTTTAAACTTTTGGGGAATCGGTCTCGTAGCTGATGTATCTGAAAATATTTTGGAAGAAAATAAAGAGAAGTTTGGTAAGCTCTCTTACTACATGAGCGTAGGCAGAACTTTAAATCAAGCAGAGCCTTTTCAATTAAAAATGACGAGCGAAAAAGCTTCCTATGAAGGAGAAGCTGTTATGGTGTTAATTGGAAATGGCCCTTTTTTAGGAGGAACTCGCGCTATGCTAGGAAACAGCTCATTTCAAGACGGATTATTAGATGTATTCGTTATTAAAGAAATGGGAATCGAGCCGGTTATGGCATGGTTACAAACAAGCCCTGATGAGGAACAGCTTAACCCTGAAAGCAACCTTATGCATTTTCGTGCAAAAGAAGTTCATATTGAAACTACTCCTGAAAAAACGGTAGATTGTGATGGGGAAAAAGAAACGACGACACCTTCAACGATTACGGTTCTCCACAATCACATCAATATGATAGTCGGAAACAGATAAAAAAACGCTGGAAATTCCAGCGTTTTTTTATGAAGACAGCCATCGCGGAGAAGTAAAAAGCATAATCATTATGCTGCTCATCGTAATAACAAGCATGGAGTAGCAAAAAGCAGTAAATCCGATAATATGTAAGCCCACTATCATAATCGTACTGTCTAAGATAAAAATGGTTATTCCTATATTGATTTTCCATTTTTTCGATACAATAATGGCAATTAAATCAAGCCCATCCGAGCTGATGCCGTAGCGAAGCATCAGTCCTATTCCCATCCCTACGAGTGCGCCTCCAAGCAATGAGCTAAAGAGCAAAGGAAGCTCTAGCGTACCTTCGAGAATAGACAGCCATTCTGTCATAAAAAAAGAAACAAATAAACCTATACTTCCGTAAAAAAAGTTTTGACGATGACGAAAAAAAGCATATAAATAGACAGGTACATTCAAAAAGAAAATGGACAGTCCGATAGGAGTTCCAAACACATAGTATACGATAAGCCCAAATCCTATAAGTCCACCGTCTAGTAAGTGATACGGAGCAATAAATCCGTTTAGCCCTAGTCCAATTAATAAGCTGCCACAGCAAATCGAAACCACTCTCGAAAAAATATTCCTCACCCTATACGTTAAATTTTAATAGGAGTACTCGTCCCTCTATGTATATGGCAAGCTTAGGTTATTTAGAAGTGAAGAAGAAGAAAAAGAAAATTATGTAAAAAGTATTGATTCTATAACTCTGATATTCTATAGTTAATCTAACTTCGTTTTCACGACAATTTCTTGATTTTTTACGATACTGTTTAACTGTTTGTATTTTTTACTATATAAAAAAGTTTCGTTCTGCAAAAAGCATACGATTGTAATAAGTCGATAAAAGCACGCCGCTATATAAAAGGGGTTGATTACGTGTAGGATTCTCTTTCTTTTCAGTCATACTAAAAAGAAAGAGGGATTGTCGTGAAAAATCGTTCCGTACTTTTTTTATGGTTTGGCCAAAGTCAAGCCAATTTAGCAGATGTATTATATATTGTTGCGTTAATCAGCATTCTTTATGCTCAAAATAGTTCTCCTGTGCTGCTTTCATGCATTCCATTTACCATTACGACTGCTAAGTTTTTGAGCAGTTTTATTGTGCCTTTTCTTATAGATCGCTACAGGGCTAAGCGTATTCTTGTTGTGTCTCAACTGTTAAAAACCAGTGTTTTATCTATGTTTTTCTTGGGGCATATGTCGCTTATTAGCATGCTGTGCTGCGTGGCGCTTATTGCTTTTTTCGATGGGTGGGCAGCTCCGGTTCAAAGCTCTATGCTTCCTCATTTAGTAGATAAAGAGAAGCTGTTGAAATGGAACAGTATGTTTAATGTCACTGATCAAATGATTCAAATTGCAGCCTATCCGCTTGGAAGCTTTCTGATCATTAGCTGGGATGCTACTGGCCTTTTATGGCTGTCATTTTCGTTATTCAGTTTGTCAATCGTATTTATGCAGGCTATTCGCATTAACGCTCATTCTTCTAAAACGAAGCAAAAACAAGGGTTAAAAGAGGGATGGAAGCTAATTTGGCATTATCCGCGCCTGCGGGTTTTATTAGTCATGGAGGTTTTAGAAGGGATGGCTGCCGGCGTTTGGGCATCAGCAATTGTCTACGTGTTTGTGAAAGAGATATTAAATAAAAATGAAGCTTGGTGGGGATATATCAACAGCAGTTTTTTTGTTGGAACGGTTCTTGGAGGTTTCGTTTTGTTGAAGATTTCAGTTGAACAAGAGAAAAGTCTTTATCATATCGTAACACTAGGCAGTCTTTTATCAGGTTTCTTTACATTATTGTTCGGAGTGATGCCTGCTCCTTTTCTTTCACTTTTACTTAGTTTTGCTATTGGCATTGCCCTTCAAATAAGCGCTACATGTTCTTACACGCTTACACAAACAGCCGTTCCTTTAGAAAAGCTTTCTAAGGTACTTTCCGCTACGCTTAGCGTTTCATATGTGACGTTTGGGCTTTCGGTGCTACTGCTTGGAGCTGTTGCTTCGCTAAATGTAACGGCGGCGTTTCTAACAGCAGGAGGACTGATTGTAATCAGCGGCTGTGTAGGTTTATTCTTGCGAAATTATGCGCTTGCTAACTAAAAAAGGTTGCTATTTGCAACCTTTTTTTAAAACATCGTATTTTCTCTCATCAACCATAAGCCGTATAAGGTTGTTTGCTTTAAATATCCCTTGTGTAAAAGTAGGGAGCTTTTCACGAAAACGAAAGGAAAAAGAGTATGGCTATCGAATTATGTTAAGAGCGTTGAGCTAAAAGGAGTGATTAAATGGTTGTCATTCGACAGGCGGTTGAAACTGATCGAGAGCGACTGGCTACGTTAATGCAAGAATATATAGTAAAATTCTGTGAGCAGCCTGCCCCTTCCCGGAAAGCTTTAACTTTACATATTAAGCGCTTATTGAATAATCCTTCCTATGGTATCCAGTTTGTTGCTGAATTGGAAGGGAAACTAGTAGGTTTTGCGACGGTGTACCTATCGTGGAGCACCTATTATTTTAAAGAAACAGCCATCTTAAAAGACTTGTACGTATCTCCTTTAAACAGAGGAAATAAAATTGGTGAACGTTTGTTTAAGATCTGCCTGGCCTATTCTCAAAAGTATGAGTTTGCAGGGATGACCGCTGAGTGCAGCAGTGAAAATAAAGTGGCTCAAAACCTTTATCAAAAAATGAACGGTAAAGAAAATGCAGGGGTTCAATACCGTTTTTTTTAAGAGAAGTGCAGCTTTTACTTTTAAGACTTCTACTAAATGGCAAAAATATGTTATAGTATGAAAAGTGAAATTGATGAAAATGTCGGTGGGCTATATGTTAGATGATGGTATCAATAGTAGGGGGAAGTTGGACTAGCTGTTTGAAAGGCGGCCATCCTATTTTTAGTATAGCCGCAAGGAAGGAGCAGGACCTTGAAAAAAAATCCAATCTTAAACGCGTGGAAAATAGTAACTGCGACGAGCGGTTTTTTACTTGCGCTGTTTATCTTTAAAGTCCGAAAAGGAAGATAATCATATAAAGAAAGCTCCTCGATTGAGGAGCTTTTTATTATTTAGTAATAGGAAACGTCAAGGGAGTCACTGTTGATAAAGAATCTCTGTAAGAATGATAAGTGAAATAATGATGTGTTGGACTATAAATAGTCATGTAAAGTAAATAATCATATTTCGTTTCCATATAGAAAAAAACGCCGTCTGCGTAGAGTGTATAGAAAGAGTACGAAATCCCGAGCAGCGTTTGCTTTTGTACACTTGTGCTTGGGTTTTCTTTAATCCATTCGTACAGTTCAAACACACTCACTCCTGGTGATGATTGCAGCGTGTGTACTTTGTCATATAACTTATCCGATACATCGGAAACCGACTGTTTTAATTGGTGAAATAAGTTGGACATTTGTTCTTTCATTGTGGTGAGCTCCTTTACGGGTAGTCAGCTATTAGCATGCTCAGGGAAATCCACACTTATGTATAGTTAGTGGATGGCTGATTTGAATTTGCCGCCCTGCGCTTCTTGGGTATCCATAATGGTTGTAAAGGCATGTGGATCTATTTCGGAAATAATGGTTTTAAGCTTGGTAATTTCCAAACGCGTCACAACTACGTATATGACTTCTTTTTCTGTACCTTCAAATCCGCCTTTACCATACAGTTTCGTCACGCCGCGGCCTAAACGATGTGTAATAGCGTCTGATAGCTCTTCATAGTGATTTGAAACTATAAAAGCTGCTTTTGTTTCATCAAGCCCTTGAATAATCGCATCGATTGTTTTAGAAGCAATATAGTACGTAAGGATCGAGTACATAGCCTGTTCCCACCCTAGCACAAACCCTGCCCAAGCGAAAATGAAGATATTTAAAAACATCACAAATTCGCCCACAGAAAACGGGATTTTTTTTGTTAATAAAATACCTAAAATCTCAGTTCCGTCTAACGCTCCACCGTGACGAATGACCGTTCCTACACCTGCTCCTAACAGCAGTCCGCCAAATACAGTAGCAAGAAGCGGTTCAGATGTTACAGCTGGAACATGGTGCAACTGAGATTCTACAATGGATAAAGCAACAACTGCAAACATAGATGAAAAGCAGAAGTTACGACCAATTTGTTTGTATCCACTATATAAAAAAGGGAGATTAAAGATGATGATAAGAAGACTGAACGGCAATTTCGTTAAGTACACTAAAATTAGAGAAATACCGATAATACCGCCATCAATTACAGAATTTGGGACTAAAAATAATTCGATAGAAACGGCAGCCAAGGAAGCCCCAATTAACATCATAATATAGCGATAAATGAGCCGACCTGCCTTTTCCTTTTTGTGCTGTTTCGTTGTCATAAAATCTTTCCTTTCAAAATACTGCCTATACGCAACTCTTACTAGTATAACTAAGTCTTGGGAACTCTATCCAATTATCTACTTTAAAAAAGACTAGCCAGAATAAACAAAATCCTGTTAAATTAAACGGTAGACATTTGCTGAAATAAAGGAGCTGTACATATGATAAACATTTATATTCCAGCGCTTCAAACAAGCGCTGGTGAAAAAGCGGCACGCTATATTGATACATTAACCAAACCGATAGGAAGCCTTGGAAGACTCGAAGAAATAGCAGTGGAATTAGCGGCCATGACCGGGGAAGTTTTTCCGACAGTCACGCCGCCAGGAGTCCTCGTTTTTGCAGGCGATCATGGAATTGTAAAAGAAGGAGTTTCAGCTTATCCGCAAGATGTAACGGCACAAATGGCGCTGAATTTTTTACAGGGAGGAGCAGCTATTAACGTGTTTAGTCAGCAAATAGATGCCCAGTTCAAACTGATTGACATCGGCATTGCTTCTGACCTTTCCCATAAAGACCTTGTACAACGCAAAGTGAAGCTGGGCACAGCAAGTTTTTATAAAGAAGACGCGATGACGCGCAGTGAGGCAGAACTGGCTGTTCAAGTCGGATATGAAGAAGCTGAAGAGCTTATTGCCCAAGGAATTAAATGTTTGATTTTAGGAGAAATGGGCATCGGAAATACTACGTCAAGCACGGCTATTTTAGCTGTATTGACAGGAGAAAAAGTCTCTAAGCTTGCAGGAATGGGCACAGGGATTTCTGACGAACAACTGCGCCACAAAGTGAACGTGATTGAAGAAGCGCTGCAAAACAGGCACATTAACCCTCAGGATCCAATTGATATTATTAGTAAAATAGGGGGTCTTGAAATTGCAGGGATGACAGGTGCTATGCTGGCGGCAGCTGCTCACCGTATTCCTATTTTAGTAGATGGTTTTATTTGTACAGTTGCAGCCCTTCTAGCAACAGAAATCAATACACAAGCAAGAGACTATATGTTTGCTAGTCACGAATCTGTTGAACAAGGTCATGCGTGTGCAATGAAGCTTCTTGGCAAGAAACCGCTCCTCAACCTCAATCTTCGTTTAGGTGAGGGAAGTGGAGCTGCTGTTACATTTCCACTGCTGCACTCAGCTTCACTGATGATTGCCAATATGGCCACATTTGAATCTGCGGGAGTGTCTGAGAAAGAATAAACCTAAAAAAGACATGGGAACAAAACCATGTCTTTTTTCTTTATTTTATAAAAAAATTTATATTTTTAACATCATAAACCAATAAATGCTAAAGCTAGCACCTGTTAAAATAAATGATCCAATAATTAACAATACCAGTGCAACGCGTCGTTTAATCGCTTGAATTTCTCTATCTTTTGGCAAACGTCCCATTGGTCTTCCTCCATTATGTAAATATTTCACGTATTTTCCTATTTTACTCCGCTTTAAAAAGAGAGAACATATGTCAAAGTTACTAAAAACCAAATTATTTTACAAAAAAATTGTATTCCCGTTACAGCAGGGCAAAGAATACGTATTTTTTCAGTTAGAAAAGGACTGCTCTAAAGGTTTACTTACATGGCAACAACCTTTATCATATAACTGACTATACTATGATGTTATCCAAAGTTGGAAGAAATCTCAATAAATGTGAGTGTTATAATTACATGATAAGAGTCAGAAAATTTTAAAAAAGAGTGTGAGTAAACAATGAACGGTATGTTGATTATTCGGAACGGTGCTCCTTTTTATGAAGGAGCTTCCGTGCCTATTCCAAAAGATAAAGCCTGTATTATCGGACGAAGCAGTGAAGAATGGGAGCCTTATCTGGCCTTTCAAAGTGCTTACATTTCACGCAAGCATTTTGAAGTAACGAACGAAAGCAATGCCTTTTTCATTACAGACTTGTTTAGTAAACACGGGACAAAAGTAAACGGAGAAGAGTTACAGCCTGGAACCCCTCGTTTATTGAAAGAGCAGGATGTCATTACCTTAGCAAATGAGGAGGCAACTTTAGTATTTAGAAATGATGATATGGATGCAACCCTTGATTTAGGACCTTTGCTAAAACAAATAAATAAGCCATTTTACACATTAGATCCAATTTTGCAGAAAGTAAAAGTAAAAGAGGAAACGTATATTCTGTCAGATAAAGAATACGCGTGCTTAGCTTATCTTCTAGAATACAACAATCAATTTGTTTCAAAAGAAGCATTAAAAAAAAGCGTTTGGCCTGAACGAGTAGAGTCAAATGGAGAAATTCTAGTAGCAGCAGAAGAGCTGAATGCGCTGATTTACCGGGTTCGCAAAAAAATAGGAACATATTTAGAAATCGAAGTGATTCGAGGAAAAGGATATTGGCTGCACTTTAACGAAAATGGACGTGAATAGAATCACGTCCATTTTTTAATCTCGTTTTACAGCATGTACACGTATATGTTTAGCTTCTGCTAGCCAAGATCCATTTTGAAATAGTTTGTCTTGCATTCGATTTTCTAAGCGCGTAATGAGGACATTTTTAGTTTCTGTCGTCACGTGAGCAAAAAGAGGGGCTGCATTTGTTTCCAGCCAATTACGCAAGCCATTTTCCCCTTTTAACAAAAAGGGACGGCTGTAGTGAATAGCCGTGGTGACTTGAAAATTCTGTGATTCCAAAAGAGAAGAATATTCAGCTACAGAAGGAAAGTACCATGGGAAATCTCCATCGTTATAAGGGATATCAAACGTTTTAAATTGACGGATGATTTCTGTAAAAATTTCATCCATGTTTCCCTTTCCCCAAAATTCTGCTACAAATCGGCCGTTTGGTTTTAAAGCATTGTAAATGTTTTTAATGACAAGGTGAGGGGGACGGATGTCGTGTAAAGTTGCATTTGAAAAAACTGCGTCAAATTGTTCGTAATAAGGAAGGTTAAGGGCATTTAACTGTTCAAAGGATAGAGTTGGGTACTGATGACGAGCTTGTTCAATCATATTTTCAGAGCAATCGATGCCCGTTGCAAGGACATGAAGCTTATGAAGCTGCGAAATAAATTCGCCAGTGCCGCAGCCAATATCTAAAATATGTTCGCCAGCTTGAGGAGAAAGAAGGTTCATAGCACTTCCTCCAAATGAAGAAACAAACGGAAGATGATACACTTGAGCAATTTTTTGTTGGTTAACAGTTTGACTCATGAAGTGATTCCTCCTTTGTAAAAGATGATGACTATCGTTTTATAAGAAGAAACAAGCTTTGAATAGTAGATATGAAGTTATTGATAGAATTATACCATATATCTTACTTATTATGCCGAAAACCGCAAAGAAAAAGCGCACCAAACTTCTAGCTTGGGCGCTTACAAGCACGAACTATTTTATAACCATTAACTTAACCAAACTGAACAAATAGAGGAAGATCCGTATGACCCATCTCACGTACGTAGACGTATAAATTTCCTTTATGATGAATTTCATGGTCAATGGCCATTTGTAAAAGTTGACTTCCAGGAAGCTTTCTTCCAAACGCTGCAGTGGCGTCAATTGTTTTGTTTAAATCATCTTCGCTAAGTGAACGTAATACGTCTACTGTTTTTTGGGTATATTCAGCTGCAAGGTCCGATAATGACTTACCCCTAAAATCAGCTTTTTGACCAAGTGGCGATAAATCACCGGATTTTACCACTGATGCAAATGCATAAAAGGATGTTAAAATATGCGTAGATAAGTCAAAAGCGGACATAGATGTCGGGGCAGGCTTGTATTCATAGTGACCTGCCTCAATTTTGTTGATTAATTCATTAGTTACATTTCGATGTGCTAAAAAGTGATGAGTAATTTGTTCAACTGTCATGATGAAAGGCTCCTTTATTATGTATTCGCTCCTGAGTATAGCATCTGGAGATCAGAAAGCGAAGAAAAAACTTTAACAAAAAGAAAAACAGCTGCATGTGAGCAGCTGCTTTTCTTTTTATTAGAAATTACGTTGTTTTAATTCTTCAAGTAATAACTCCATACCTTCGCGGCTTAAAGTTAATTTGCCATCTGCGATTGTTACGTTGTCAGAAGATACTTCGCCAGTAATCGCACAAGCACCGTTCGGCTCATATTTCTTTAAAATAATTCGATCTGTTTCGACAAAAATTTCAACAGGATCTTTTACATCTATTTCAAGAACACGTCTTAACTCTTTAGGAATTACGATACGACCTAAATCATCTACTTTTCTTACAATACCAGTCGATTTCATTTTTTAATCACCTTTACTTTTATATTTTATTGAGTGCGCAAAATATTATTTTTGGAATTTCTAAGATGATTATATACTAGATAACCGCTAAATTTGTCGAAGTTATTAATATGTAAATGAACTGTAATATTATTGAAATATTATCTGTAAATACAAATCCTCCTACAATATGGAATATGTAGGGCTCTTTGTATGATATAGGAGATGCAGGAATTAATTACATTTGACATACAATTTTTTTTATGTTTATACAGCAGCATGGAGGTAGAGTACATGTAAGCGTGAAAGCAAACAAGTTGAAAAAATGAAGAAAATATGATTAAATTTAAAAAGTGACTTGCTCAAAATAATTAAATCGTAATGATTACGTATTTCAAATAAAAATTATTAAAACGAAAGGATGACAAAGAGTTTGGCTAAAAAATCAAAAGTGGTAAAAGAACAAAAACGTCAAGAGATGGTAGCGAAGTATGCGCAATTACGCCAAGAGCTGAAGGAAAAAGGAGATTACGAAGCGTTAAAAAAATTGCCTAGAGATTCTTCACCAACGCGCTTAAATAATCGCTGCCGCGTTACCGGTCGTCCGCGAGGCTATCTTAGAAAATTTGAAATGTCACGCATCGCGTTTAGGGAATTGGCCTACAAAGGACAAATTCCAGGAGTCAAAAAAGCAAGCTGGTAGTATAAAAGCCCTCATTATGAGGGCTTTTATTATTTATTAGCTGCAAAATATCGAGCGATCCCTTGGTAAATACCTGTAGATATTTGCTGCTGATACGCGTTAGAAGAAACAATTTGCTCATCGTGAGCATTTGAAAAAGCCTAATTCAAGAAGTACAGCCCGCTGGTTATTTTCTCGAGTAACATAATAATCTCCAAAACGAACCCCCATATCCTTCATAGAAGGCGCGTTTTCAGCCATGCTTTCTTGAATGTATTTTGCTAATTCTTTATCTTTAGATTCACTGTAATAAAATGATGCGATGCCGTTTGCAGAAGATGAAGTAGACGCGTTATAGTGAATGCTGATAAATGCATCTGCATGCTTTGCTTCACTAACATTCACCCGTCCGCTCAGTGAAATAAAAGTATCGTTTGAACGCGTCATAAATACATTTGCTCCAGCATTAGCTAAGCGGCTTGCCACAAGTTTTGCTGTTGTTAACGCTAAATTTTTCTCAATCGATGACTTGCCTGACGTGCCAGGATCATATCCGCCGTGCCCAGCGTCTACTACAATAATTTTATCTTTTAAAGCAGCAGATGAGGAAGGCAAACTAGCTGAAGTTGTAGAATCAGCCGCAGCTGTTAACCCTTTTGATACCCATGCTGTTTGACTGGCAGAATACTGAATTTGCACCCAGTCATTCGTTTCGTTTACTTTTTTGAATCTTTCACCTGCTTTTGCTACACGGATAATTCCAGCACTTAAGCTCGGCTGAGTGCGTAAATTTGAAGCTTTTGTAATTTGAATCGACTGGGCTGTTTGTGAAGACTGTCCAGAACCTGTTTGTAAGTACTGACTTGCTACCCAGCCTGTTTTGCCGCTTGCTGTTTTAATCTGGGACCAGGATCCGCTTTCTTTTACCACCGTTACTTTCGAATTGCGCGGTAAGTTCGTCACAATGGACGCGCTTGTGCTCGCAGAAGAACGAACGTTTAATGAGCTGGCATTAACGACCGCTGACTTCGATGTTGTAGAGCCAGAATCGTTATCTGGCGCAGAAGAACCGGAGCTTGCTTGTAGGTACTGACTTGCCACCCAGCCCGTTTGACCGCTTGCCGTTTTAATCTGGGACCAAGACCCGCTTTCTTTTACCACCGTTACTTTTGCATTTCGCGGTAAGTTTGTCACGATGGATGCGCTTGTGCTTGCAGAAGAGCGAACGTTTAATGAGCTCGCATTAACGACCGCTGACTTCGATGTCGAATTTGCGGTAGACGTACTGTTTATTTGCGTTTTATTTATGTATTGAGATGAAATCCAAGCTTCTTTACCGTTATAGGTAATTTTAGCCCATCCTTTGCTTTCATCTACTATATCAACGGTGTTTCCCTTCGTTATTTTTCCAACGATAGCACCGCTTGTACTAGGCGTTGCACGTACATTTAACGATGTAGCAGTTACTTTGGCCGATTCAGCTGCATCTGCATCAATTGAATGCAAAAGCAATGAAGAGCTTAAAAGAACAGAAGAAACGGCTGTGTACATGACATGTTTTTTATTCATTTTTTCCTCCTTGCAAATTACAAATTTCAACATAAGGTTATTGGTATACAAATCATATATCGGCAAATAGTCCAAAATTTTGAGTTAAATCTACTATTATCTCATAATACCGATATTATCCATCATACTATATGTCGAAATTCAATTGTATAATGAATTTGAACTAGCTGCCATCCTTAAGGACAAATTTTACATTAATGTAAAATATAATTATATTAAAGGTGGAATTTAGCGATATTAAAGACCTTTAATCCTTTGTTCATCTACATTTTGAGGATATGTCTTCTACTAGTAAGAACGTAAAATAGTATAAAACAGCTGAGTGTGAATATGATAGAGGAGAGATAGAAAATAAAAGCTTATCTATCTTTTGGAGGAGGAAACATCCACAATTATGAAACATTTAGAATAAAAATAACAAAAATATATAAAATAATACAAAGCCTGTCTAGACGGGTGTAAAGCTCGTAGCATAAACTAAAAGTGAATAGTTAGAAAATTCTTTCTTTTTATTTTGAAACATGGTACAGTATAAAAAAGTGAAAGGGTGGAAACTGATATGCGAAAGATTGTTCAGTATGAAACAAAGTGGTCGCTTTTGTATCAAATGGAAAAAGAAGCGTTGCTTAATACACTAAAAGATTTTTCAGTAGACATCGAACATATTGGAAGCACGTCCGTTCCAGGATTGGCTGGTTCACCAATCGTTGATATTTTAATCGGAGTCAAACGCGAAGAAGATATAAATGAAGTGCGCGCTATATTAAAAAATAAATCTCACGTATATGTAGCGGAAAAAGAGATGTTTGTCTTATTAAAAGAAGGCGTTCCAGCTGCACACTACCCTCCAATTATGACAGCTAAAAATGCCCGTAAGCTCATTCCACATGATGCGAGAAGAAGTCATGTGTACGTAACGGTCAGTGAATCACCTTACTGGAACGAACGAATTAATTTCAGGGAGCAGTTACGCTCGAACGAACGTGCTAGAAAAAAATATGAAGGTATGAAATACGAGCTTTCAAAACGACTGTGGAACGATATTTCTACCTATGAGTACAAAAAAGAGGAATTCATTCAGCGCAGTCTATAAAAAACGTCATTTCAATTGAAATGACGTTTTTTTTAATTAATTATCTTGTAAAACAATGGTCTCAAGCTTGTCAGCAGTATTTACTGCGAGAACCGTATAGTTTTTACCACTTTGAAGATTTGTTCCAGGAAGATTTAGTATTTCTTTTCCATCTGCCGTGGAAACAGATAGATCATACGAACCCGGATTTACTACTTGATAACCTGAAATGCTTTTAAAAGACAGATCTTTAAATAAAGGAGCAGCACCTTTAGGACCTACGTTTACCGCAGGAGCATCAGGAGATAAATGAGCAACACGTAAGCTTGCTTTTCCATCCATTCCTTGCTTATTATTCGTGAAAGCCTGTAGTTCAAGGTTTTCTGCTTTATTTACAGCGGCCACTGTATACGATTTTCCACCGTCTACAACAAGGGTAGCTTCGATGATGGAATCTTTTGTTCCTTTTGTCTTCGCTTCGTATACTTCTACTTTATGAGAACCGGCTGCCAAAGGCAAAGAGTTGGCGACATCTTTAAACTTTGCTCCTTCTACTAAAGCTTTGTCATCCACAAAAATGTCTACAGCCGGAGCATCCGGTGAAGCATGAACGATGCGAACTTCTGCATTTTGAGCTGTTCGCTCATCTGCAGCAGGAGGTGTTTCAGCGGCAAATACTAACATGCGGCTAAGTGCCAAGAAGGCAATCACTGCTACCATTACGAATAGTCGTTTCATCAAGTATCACTCCTTTTTTAGTATACACAGCTTTATGTAAAGAGAAGGACTGTGCAGTTGTTAGCGTATACTAAATAAAATCAACTATTCGTTTGTTTGTTAACTTTTGATGTGTTTACTGAGATTTCTGACGAAAAAATCGAAGAATAGCCAAAATATTGTACAGAGCTGTTAAGAGCCATGTCAGTAAAAAGCCTAGGCCAAGCCCAATATTGGCATCTATATACGTATGGGTGAAGTTATCATATACGACGTAGGAAAGAGGAGCAATCGACAGTAAAAATAGAAGAAAAAACAAAAGCGTTTTCCATTTGTTTGAAGTGAAGGTTAAACAAAAGAAAAGGAAAGCAGCGAACAATAGAAGACCGTCTCGAATAGCCCAAGGTAAAACGCCGATATGTGGATTAGCGAGAAGAAAAGTCGGAACAATTGAAAGGAGGAAAAGGAGAGAAAGTAAAGTCACGTGAAGAGTGTGCTTTTTTGTAAAAGCCGGCACCAATAAAAACGCTGCGGTTGCGCTTAAAAGAAAATTACAAATTAAAATAAACTCCATATCAACACCTCATTTATTGAGTATTACTTTTAGTCTATTCAGCACGCTGTTAAAGTAGATAAAAAAGCTGCGATGTTCATCGCAGCTTTTGGTTATTCGAATTTAAATCCTTGTTTTTCAAGCATCGCTCGAACTTCTGGATAATAAATGGTTTTATAAATAGCTGATACAGTTTGTGACCAGTTGCGGTCATCAGCACCGTTTGTTCTCTTTTTCATATACTCTGCCATTTCAGCATCATAGTCTTGAATCAATGACTTTAAGTCGTGATTATAGCTTTCACGATGGTGCACAGCAGCTTGTGGCAATCGAGGCTTTTTCGCAGAATGATCTGCCGGATGTCCAACCACAAGACCACTTACTGGGAATACGTATTCCGGTAAATCGAGCAGTTCAATGACTTCTAGTGGTTTTCTGCGAATTCCTCCGATTGGGACTGTACCTAAACCGAGTGATTCTGCTGCAACTGTTGCGGCTTCTAAAGAAATTCCAGCATCAGTTGCCCCGACTAAAATTGATTCAAGCCCATCGGTTACGCCAAGGGGGGCATCGTTAAGTTCAGCTGCAATCTTAGCACGATTAAAATCTGCACAAAAGATTAAAAATAGAGGAGCTTGGTCGATCCACGCTTGGTTGCCGGCAAGCTCTGAAAGTTTTTTCTTCTTTTCTTTATCTTGGACGCTAATAATAGTCACTTGCTGTCCATTAATAGAAGAAGCGGCTGACTGAGCAGATTGAATAATCGTATCTAAATGCTCGTCACTTACTGCTTCGTCTGTATACTGACGGATAGAACGATGATCTTGAATTGTACGAATTGCTTCATTCATGATGCGTCATCCTTTCAAAGAAGTTATGATTAACCTTGTAATGTTTTTACATCTAAAGGTGCTACAAGTACGCCAGTTTGAGCAAATGCTACAAAACTTTGGAAGTGAGCTGATTTATTGTGTGCTTGAATTGCTTCTTCGCTTTTCCACTCTTCAATCATCATAAATGTGTTAGGTGTAAAAGCATCTTCAAATAGTTGATAGTTGCTGTTTCCTTCTTCTTGTAAAGAATGCTTAATTAGTTCTTTTACGTTTTCTAAAAATTCTTCTCTTTTTGCTGGGTTAACTTTCATTGAAGCTTGTAAATGAATCATGGGTGATTCCTCCTTTAATAATGATGGTGCTTTATATTATTTGTTTTGTTTTTAATCTTTCATTCAATTTATGATTAAAATGAAGATAAGTTCGAATATCATCGAACAATGAAACTATAACACCGATTAAATAACAGTGCAAGGAATTTAGTTCGAAAGTTATCGAACATTGATACACAAAAGAAGCTGTGTTATATTTTAAGCATGAGAAAACCTTATCAACCACCGAAATCTGAAATTAAATTAACGCCTATTTTACACGCGTTGAGTGATCCTAACCGGCTGCGAATTGTACAGTGTTTAGCGACAAGAAAGGAGCAGACCTGTTCGTATTATCAAAAATTAAATGTATCAAAATCAACGCTATCACATCATATTAAAGTACTTCGCGAAGCTGGAATTATCAAACTACGTATAGAAGGTACGCAGCACTATTATTCCTTGCGTTTAGAAGAACTTGAGGAATTGTTCCCAGGTCTGCTTCCTTCCATTATAAATATAGATGAGCAGTTATTTTAAAAGCTGAACAATGTTTTGTTCAGCTTTTTTGTTCAAAATAAATGTGTCCATGCAGGCTGCATCCAGGATTAAAAGAAGAACGACAGTGAGGGCAAGTCGAGTTACAGGTTAAATATTCATGAATTGATAGCTCATGTTTACATACTCCGCAAAGAATAGCTTTTTCATTAAACATAGCTTTTGGCCACTTTTTAATATCATGATCAGCATATCCATTATGACATTGATAGCATGGATAATATGTATTACAGCAATAAAATTTTATTGCAATAATATCTTTATCCGTATGATAGTGCGTACAGCGCGTTTCGGAATCCACCGTATCACCTTTTACTATAGGTGCAGATTTGTTCATTATCATCACTCCCTATGAAAAGTATAGCATGCTTTTATACGCCTTATCATACATATGTAAAAAGAAAAATGCTATAATAAAACCATCGTTTTACATGTCAGATTGCATGCTAAAAAGATCAGATAAAAATTGATGTCAAAACAGATCGATTAAGTGAAGTAAAGAGAGGAAGAAAAAATGAGTAAGCAAGTTATCGTTTTTACCGGAGGCGGAACAGCTGGACACGTAACACCAAACATTGCCATTATGAAAGAATTAGACAGTGAAAAATGGGATATCCATTATGTCGGTTCTCACAATGGTATTGAGAAAGAATTAATTACAAAATTAAACGTTCCATATCATGCGATTTCAAGCGGGAAGCTGCGTCGATACGTAGATATGGAAAATGTAAAAGATGTATTTCGAGTAGCAAAAGGAGTTGGCGATGCACGTCGCGTGCTGAAAAAGTTAAAGCCTTCTCTTGTGTTTTCAAAAGGCGGTTTTGTCACAGTTCCTGTTGTAATGGCTGCTAAATCGCTAAACATTCCCGTGTTCATTCATGAAAGTGATTTAACACCGGGACTGGCAAATAAAATTGCGCAGAAATTTGCCACTAAAATTTTCACTTCTTTTGATGAAGCGGCAAACTATTTTCCAAAAGAAAAAGTGCAGGTTGTTGGTTCACCTATTCGAAAAGAATTATTTAGCGGAAGCGCAGCGAACGGGGAAAGCTGGCTTCGCTTTTATGATAAGCGCCCAATTTTAACCATTATGGGCGGAAGTTTAGGAGCACGTCGCATCAATGAAATTGTTCGAGAGTCCTTGCCTGAACTGCAAAAGAAATTTCAAATTGTACACCTGTGCGGAAAAGGCAATGTTGATACAAGCCTTGAAAAAGAGTCGGGCTACCGTCAGTTAGAATATGTAAATGAACAGCTTCCAGATGTTCTAGCGGCCACTGATTATGTGATTACACGCGGCGGATCAAATGCTATCTTTGAGTTTTTAGCCCTTCATAAACCGATGATGATTATTCCTTTGTCAAAAGCACAAAGCCGGGGAGATCAAATTTTAAATGCACAGTCCTTTAAGAAAAAAGGCTACTGTATGGTTGTGGAAGAAGAACAGTTAACAAAAGAAGTGTTTTTGCGTGAAGTAAATGAGCTTCAGCAGCAGGCAAGTACGATGAAGCGTACAATGCGTGAAGCAACAAAAACGGATGCCATTTCAATTCTTGTAAATGAAATTGAGAAAATGAACTAAAAAAAGCGTTCTTATCGAGGAGATAAGAACGCTTTTTTCTGAAAGAGGAGGAGGAAGCAGGCCGTAAAATAATTCATGATGAAATGGAAAGTATTTTGTCACGTGCGTCTGAACAAAATTTTGTACCAGTTGTAGATGATCAAAATATTTTTATTGGACTCGTGCGGCGAAGAGAGATTATAGAGTATTGTATCTCTCAACTTTTTATACATGGAGAAACGCCTTTAAATGTGAAGATTTAGTTAAGTTTGCGTAAAAAACATAATTTTTACATAAAAGGTAGTCTCTTTTTATATAATTAATGTTATAATAAGAGATGTAAAGACGAAACTTGCGTAATGTAAGCCTCTAACATTTGTTAGAGGTTCTTTTTTTACATAACATAAAACATTTGATTTCAGTTCTTTCTATGGTTAAGTTAGAATAAGTGTTAAAGTAAGAGGTTTCTTGCTTTTTCACATAAGAAAAGTGAGCTGTACAAAGGAGACAAAGTATATTGACTACGGAAAAAACAAAAAGCGATCAATTACGCAGCATATTCAAAACTATTATCTTCGCTATCGCTCTAGTATTTATGATTCGCGCATTTTTATTTTCTCCGTATATTGTAGAAGGCGCTTCAATGAACCCAACGCTGCATAACGGAGAGCGTTTGTTTGTGAATAAACTGTCGTATTCGCTCCATGATATTCGCCGCGGAGATATTGTGATTATTAAAGATGAGGCTAAGAATAAGCATTATGTAAAAAGAGTAATCGGTCTGCCAGGTGAAAAAATCGAAATGAAAAAAGATCAGCTTTATATTGATGATAAAAAAGTAAGTGAACCTTATTTAAAAACGAATCGTCAAATTGCCAATAACATGGATATGGAGCTTACAGGAGATTTTGAACCCGTTCAAATACCTAAAAACGAAGTATTTGTAATGGGTGATAACCGTCTGTACAGTATGGATAGCCGCAACGGTCTAGGCCTCATTGATGAAAAACGGATTGTCGGAAAAAGCGAATTTGTATTTTACCCCATTAAAAAAATAAGAAAAACAACGTAAAAAGAAATGCCGGCGAAGGTATTTCTTTTTTTGTGCCTATGTCTACTCGGCTTCTAGATGGGCAAGCTAAGGAAAAAAGGGGTGATTTAATTGAAGACAGCCTATGAAAAATTATTTAAGCATTTTAAATTTGTTGATGCTCTTGAGATGAAAAACCGATTAGCAATGGGACCTATCCTCACATACGCTTCACGGGAAAACGGAGAAATATCTGATATCGATCTGACTTTTTACGAAAAACGAGTAGGGGGCGTAAGTACGGTAATTGTCGGCCCCGCGTTTATCACAGAAAATGGCCAAGTAGCACATGGTCAAATCGGCATTCATCGTGATCATGTCATACGAAAGCTTCATCAACTAACCCAAATGATTCATAGAAGAGGAGCTAAAGCGATTCTTCAACTATCACACGGGGGAAGAAAGTGCGTAGAAATGAAAAATAAATGGCAAGCCATTAGCCCAAGTGAAAAGCCTCATAAACGTAAAGGGAAAAAGCCTGTTCAAATGACCGAGCGCGATATAACTTATATGGTTCAAGCGTTTGGCGAAGCTACCACCAGAGCTATGGAAGCCGGGTTTGATGGAGTAGAAATTGACGGAGGAAATGAATGTTTACTGCAGCAGTTTATGTCAAGGCAAGCAAATGAACGGAGCGATTCTTATGGTGGAAGCGCAGAAAACCGCTTCACTTTTGCACTTGAAGTTATTCGTGAAGTGACGCGTCGAGCAGCACATGCGGGCAAACCATTTATTGTGGGATATACATTAGCGCCCAAAGAAAAAGGCTATTTAGGAAATAAAGTAGAAGATACATTTGAGTGGATTGATCGTCTTGTTCATACAGAAATTGACTATTTACATATCAGTGCTTTGCATGAACCTACCTTAAGTAGTGAAGAAAATCGTTCACTGGTTTCTTCGATTATTAAGCACGTCAATCACCGGGTCCCTCTTGTGGGTACAGGAGGACTTACGGCAACAGAAGTAGCAGAAGCTTTTGAGAAAGGGCTGGCTTTAATTACGATTGAACAAGCATTAGTTGTGCAGCCAGATTGGGTAGAAAAAGTGATAAATAGCGATGAGCCCGCTTCTATGGATGTGACGTCATTAGACAAAGATATGAGTTTGCCACCTGAAGTACTAGCTCACTGGCAAGACATGCATAAAAATGACCGCCCTTATTAAGTGAGCGGTCGTTTTTATGTTGTTGACTTAACAAGAAGAATTTTATTTTACTGATACTATAACCAAGCAGCATACATAGACTAAAAGAAAAACTAAAAACACAGTTGACTTCTAGGAATAGTTAGGATTACAATATAAACAACTTATTCATAAAACGGACAGCTGATCGGACATACCGAAGGCTTCTAGCAAACAACTGTTGGAGGCCTTTTTGTGCTTTCTAACAGAAGATGAAAGTGGAGGGACAACATGAAAAAGTTAATTACGTTTGCACTTATTGGCTTTTTAGCTCAGTTAATTGATGGATCACTTGGAATGGCATACGGGGTGACATCAACTACGCTGCTTTTAACGTTTGGAATTGCACCAGCTGTGGCTTCCGCATCTGTTCACTTAGCAGAAGTTGTAACAACGGCAGCTTCGGGTGTTTCGCATATTAAATTTGGAAACGTAGATAAATCGATGGTGTTAAAACTGATTATCCCGGGCTCCATCGGAGCTTTTGTAGGAGCCTGCTTTCTAAGTAATTTACCTGGAGATGCAGTAAGGCCTTACGTTTCAACATTCTTATTGCTTCTAGGAGTTTATGTGTTATTTCGTTTTTTATTTACGTTTAAAACAAACGAAGAAAAGAGCACCAAACCTTTATCGACGAAGCAGTCCATTCCTTTAGGGTTAATTGCTGGATTTGCTGATGCTACAGGAGGAGGAGGCTGGGGGCCGATAGCAACGCCTGTATTGCTAGCTAAAAAAGGCACAACAGCACGGAAAGTCGTTGGAACCGTGGATACAAGTGAATTTGCTATTGCCGTCTCGGCTACACTTGGCTTTTTAATTTCTCTTGGCTGGGAGCAAGTAAACTGGTTCTGGGTAGGCGCCCTTATGATTGGCGGAATTATCGCGGCTCCGATTGCTGCATGGTTTGTTCGTATTATCCCGGCTCACTTGCTTGGTTCACTTGTTGGTGGGTTTATCATTTTAACAAATGCTCGAACACTCTTAAATACATGGATATCCAGCAGCTCAACTCAGATAGCTGTATATGCATTCATACTTATTGTGTGGGCAGCAGCGATCATTTACTCACTGTTACAAGGGAAAAAATATAATCAAAATCGAAACGTAGAAGTTTCGTAATAAAGAGGATGGAATAAAAGTAGCTTAGTTAAAGGGAGATCTGAACGTGTTTAATTCTTGATGGAGAATCAAATGCGTTCAGATTTTTTTATGGTTAGGGTGAAGGGAGTTTCATGTATGTAGTGGTTTCTAGCTGTTGATTGGAGCGCAAGCGACGAGGAGGCTTAGCGGCCGCCTGCGGAAAGCGAAGGCTTGCACGGAAATCAACAGCGGTGTAACAAGGGGCCATACTAGCGCATTATCCCATTTGTTCGTCTTTAGATTGGGGTGATTTCGTAATGTCTCAATCTCTTTTATTATCTGAATTCCGTAAAATAGAGAAGCGTAGATATTTTTTTTGCGTCTTATGATACAATAGACGAGTTCATTCATGAGTGGGAATACTTTCTAACACATATAAAATTCATTGAATCGTCGAGGTGTGAAGAGTAAGTGGTCTATTTTATTTTAGTATTAGTAGCAGCTATCGAAGTAATTGTCTTATTGATTAATCGACCTGTATTTGCAAACATTCCGTATGTTCAAGTATATATTGTTCCTTTGTTAATAGTAATTGTCATCACGATGTTACTTTCGCGAAATCCAAAGAGATTTATACGGTGGTTCAAACAAGGGCTTATTACGATTTCAGTCGTTGTGCTTGTATTCGTACCGGTTCTCTATGCCAAAAATCTCCCGCTGTATGGTTATAATGAAGCAAAAAAAATGCTTGCGCAAAGAGAACAGCTCTTGCTAAGTCAGTTCCAAAAAGGAAAATACGTATATCCAGCAAAAGACAGCCCTAAAAAATACCGTTATCTATTTAAAGTCAATCGTGGAAACGGCATGCTTGAATATGTATTCGACCCATACACAGGCGGTTATGAAGTTGTGACAGATGTGATAAAAAAATAAAGGTTTAGCTTATTTAAAGCTAAGCCTTTTAATATGAGAAAAATTGAAACTTTTTGAAAATCTGTGCGTATTTATTAAAGAACGTTCACAAAAAAGTCACAAAAGGAGTTGCACAATGGGGAAGTTAGAATACCGACTGCTAAAGCCTGATGATACGTTTGTATCTATTTATCACTATCAATCTATTGAACTTGAACAAATTTTAGCAAGAAGAGAATGCGAATTTTTTGTTAAAGAAGGAGTAACGTATAAACAAACTTCATCTGCAGTCGAAGATGATATACATATTATTTATGTAAAAGAACATGAACATGGGCCGAAAGAGCAAGCAGAAGACGATAACAGAGAGATTACGTTAGAAGTACGCGAACTGAATTCTCTTCGAGGACATCCGATTTTATTCGTCTCTTCATTTCATACCCATTTGGACGTATTAAGCTATATCGGAACAGTTTATACATACTACAATGGATGGGAATGGGAAAGAGACTCTGCGGAAATTGATGAAGATCGCAGCGTGTACAGTTTATATGTAACAAAAACAGGCGTAACGTATGAAGGGGGGAAGGCGTAATGTCAAAAACAAAAAAAATGATGGCCGGGGTTTTGACCACAGCTTTAATGACATCGCTCGTTGCCTGCGGTTCAACTGATCAGGCAAGACCAGCTAAACCGAAAGATAAATCGTGTGACAAGTGGAAGTGGGATGAAGATACCCAAACGTACTACTGTTCAGATTCTTCTTCTTCGCACAGCGGCTCATATTATCACGGAGGCCGCTACTACGGCTCTAAAAAACAGTTGACCTCATCATCGGCCTATAAATCATTTAAATCAAGCAGCTCGTATAAATCTGGAATTGGGAGCGGCTCTAAAGGCGGTTTTGGCGGTTAATGCATAAAGAAAAGCGAGAAATGTTTTATAAAGAAATTGAAGATTTTTGGCACGATTTATACGGAACAGAGTATGCTCTTTATGACGTACATATAGAGTCTTCTCATATCATTGATTCTATTAAAGAAGCTGCAAATCAAATTGGGGAATTATTTTTTAAAACTGCACCTTTACTTCGTTCGTTAGATGATCAGACGCTTTTTTCTTTAGGATTTCCAAAAGACAGCCTTCCGTACCTACGACTGAAAACGATGAAAACAGAAAGTGTGATTTCGCGCCTTGATTTTGCTGTTACGACTGATCAAATCAAGCTTTTAGAACTAAATGCGGATACGCCTACGTTCATTAAAGAATTATTTCATGTAAATGAGTTAGTCTGTCGGCATTTTCAAGTACAAAACCCTAATAAACTTGAAGAAAAAAAGCTTGCTTTAGCATTAAAACACGCCATTTTTGAAGCTTATAACGAGCTCGATAGAACGAACTATCCAAACGTCGTTTTTTCTTCGCACGATACGCATGAAGAAGATAAGTTAACGACTCTTTATTTAATGAAGCTAGCCGATGTAGATGCTACATACGTTCCATTATCGCAGCTTCGAATTGTCCCTTCCTCTACAGCGGAAGAAGGTGAACATATAGAAGCGGGCGTGTATGATCAATATGGACAAAAAATAGACGTACTCTATCGCCAAACTTATCCGCTTGAACATTTAATTGAAGATGAAGATCCGAGTACGCATGAAAAAGTCGGACACATGCTTTTAACATTAGCACAGCAAAAACAAGTAGCCATAATCAATCCGCCTTCTGCATTTTTGCTGCAGTCCAAAGCCGTGCAAGCACTCATTTGGGCTTTGCATGAACAACATCATCCTTTCTTCACTAAAGAAGAGCATCACATCATTGAAACATACTTTTTACCAACGTATTTAGAAGAAGATACATTTATTGAAAGAAAACAAGCATTTGTGAAGAAACCATCCTTTGGTCGTGAGGGAGATACCGTTGAAATTTATAATGAAGACGGAATCAAAATAGACGAAGATCAGCATAAGACATATCAAGAATACACGGCTGTGTATCAACAGTTTATTCCTTTGCCAACTGCAACGATGAAGACTCAAACGCAAACAATAGAGGCTCATATCATGTACGGGTGCTTTTTATTAAATGGAAAAGCAAGCGCAGTAGGAATACGAGCTGGAAATCAAATTACGGATAACGAATCGTACTATTTGCCGATTGGATTAAAATGAAAAGGGGAATAAAAATGACACAATGGATTGATTGGGCTAGTATAGGAAGTTTTTTATCTCACGTAGCGGTAGGGTTAGGGTTATTATTTATCGGAGTTATGGTATTTGAATTAACAACAAAATTTAATGACCGTGAACTCATAAAAAAAGGCAATGTGGCGGTCGCTTTGAAGTTATGGGGAAAAGGAATTGGGCTTGCTATTGTCATTTTTACTGTATGGAGCAACAGCTTAAATTTGGTAGATGCAACTCTTTGGGGAGTAGTAGGTATCATTACTCAAGTAGTGGCATATTGGATTATTGAATTTATCATGACGCCTAAAACGAGCCTAGCCAAAAAAGTAGAAGAAGGAAATGTAGCCGTTGGAGTAACTCTTTTTGCAGCGGCGGTTGCCGTCGGCCTTATTGTGGCCGGAAGCTTAACATATTAAAAGAAGGCGATTCCTGTTTTACGGGGAATCGCTTTTTTTATGTCCAGATTGCTCGTGTTCACTTAGTAATAATGTACGTGTATTTTCACGGTCGGCACGAACAATTTTTTGCTGTGTGTAAAGCGGAATGACAAAGAGCAAAATAAATAAAAAAACATAGCTCATTTTTGTTATCCTCCCATGTAAATTGTAAACGCCTGCTAATAGTGTGTGACAAACAATACGTAAATATAGCATATTTGACTGGGTGAACTGGAAAAAATTGAGGGATGCAAAAAGAATATAATCTCACCTTCAACAAAAACTAAAAGCAGTATAGAGGCACGTCTTTTATTAAGAAAGGAGTTGGAAAAAGTGAAAAGGTGGCTCATTTTGTGCTTCTTGATTGTAATCGCAGCTGGATGTGGACGCCCAGATGAAACGTCTCAACCGAGCATTTTCCTTATACCAGAAGGGTACAAAGGATGGGTTATGGTCGAATATGATAAAGATAACGGAAACCCCAGCAAGACAGAAGGAGACTACACTGTATTTAAAGTAAATGACCAGGGAGTCGGGAAAACCAAAACGCTTTTAAGCGGCGGCGGCTGGGCAAGAAATAAATATTTCTATGTAAATAAGAATGGAGAGCGAAAGCAATTGAAGCAGGGGAAGATGATACATGGAACGACTCAAGGTAACAAAAATCATACGGTAACCTACTTTTTCGTCGGCACCGCAAAAGAGTTCGATAAGGCCGGAGACTATCGAAGAAAACTTACCGAAGAAAGTTCTTCGTAAAAAAAGAAACGTTGCCTCTTCGGCAACGTTTCTTTTCTATCTTCATTTGAATGTGCAAAAGACGGTATCTTTTAAACGTTGAATTTCGCTTAATGCTTCTTCTTGCTTATGAATTACCCAATCTGGCAATGAATGTTCAACCGACAGCTCGTCGAAACAAGCCCCGCATGTTTTAACTTCAATATAAGATTCAATATACTGAAGGTGATCTAAGTTATAAGCCCAAAGTCGACGTTCAGGGCATATCGTTTCTAAGTAAAGCGGAAGCTGAAAAAAAGGATCTACTGCTTCAGAAAGTTCTAACGGTCCTTGGCTATCAGCGTTGGTTACGTCTAGATAACCGCAGTGAGGACACGTGCATGAGTGCGTTGACCCGCTCAATTTTTTATCCAGTTTTACAACTCGCGCACATAGTTCGCAGTTTGGACATTTTACTAAGATAAAGTCAAGGAACTTATCTAAAAATTGTTGCTGTATTACTTGCTGATTTGTCATTTTTTGTACCTCTAACTGTCAAACTTTTTTTAGTTACGAAAATAAATCATGAAACCTACATACTATTCATAACACATGATGAGGGTTAAAACAACAAAAACCCTTTTCGACAGAAGGGTTGTGTGCTATAGTATGACAAATCAGAATAAATAAAGAAAAATGGTGAGAAAAAATGAGTCAAAACGAACAATGGACATCAAAACTCGGCTTTATCTTGGCATCTGCCGGTTCTGCAATTGGAATCGGAGCCATTTGGAAACTGCCTTATGTAGCCGGAACAAGCGGAGGAGGGGCCTTCTTTTTACTGTTTATCTTGTTTACAGCAATTATTGGTTTGCCGCTTTTACTTGCTGAATTTGTACTAGGTAGACATACACAAAAAGAAGCAATTCGTGCATATGATGCAGTTGCTCCCGGCTCCCTATGGAAAGGAATCGGGTATTTAGGCGTGATTACATGCTTTATTTTATTATCCTTCTATAGTGTAGTAGGAGGCTGGATTTTGCAATATATTTTTGCAAGCGTCACGGGTCAGCTGAATGGAGTAAGTGACTACGGGAGTTTATTTAACTCGACCATTGCTAATCCAACACGTGCTGTTATCTCTCAATTTGTTTTTCTTCTTTTAACAATTGTTGTAGTAGCAAGAGGCATTCAAAATGGTATTGAAAAAGCAAACAAAATTTTAATGCCTGCTCTCTTTATTTTATTTATTATTATCATTATTCGTTCTTTAACATTAGAAGGGGCAATGGAAGGTGTATCTTTCTTTTTGTATCCAGATTTTTCAAAGCTTACATCCCAAACCATTTTGTTTGCGATGGGACAAGCATTCTTTTCCCTTAGTGTAGGCGTTTCAGTTATGGTTACGTACAGTTCGTATCTATCTAAGCAGCAAAACTTGCCAAAATCGGCTATTTCAATTTCAGCGTTAAATATTTTGATTTCTTTACTAGCAGGACTGGCCATTTTCCCTGCGGTCTTTTCAATGGGTGTAAAACCGACGGAAGGACCAGGTCTTTTATTCATTGTATTGCCTTCTATTTTTGAACAGCTTCCGTTCGGAATTGTGTTTCAAACTTTCTTTTTAGCGCTGTTTTTATTTGCCACTTTGACATCTGCGTTTTCGATGTTAGAAATTATTGTTGCTTCTTTAGCCAAAGGAGAGCAGCATAAGCGTATAAAGCTATCTTGGATTTCTGGCTTGCTAATCTTCATAGTAGGAATACCTTCAGCGCTATCGTATGGTTTGTTAAGTGACGTATCGATCTTTGGAAAAAGCATCTTTGACGCTTTCGATTTTCTTGTAAGTAATATCCTTATGCCACTAGGTGCTCTTTTAATTGCCATCTTTGTTCCTTGGAAAATGAAAAAAGATGTGCTAATTGAAGAATTCAAGCACGGTTCAACGAATGTGAAGCGCTGGTTCTCTTTATGGCTTCTTGCTATTCGATACATTGCACCTGTTTTAATTATCATTGTATTTATTAATATGCTAGGCTTTATCTAACGAAAAAACGCTGTTAAAACGCTTGGTTTTAACAGCGTTTTTTTGAAGGAAGAGGAGGAGTATGATGCTTGATTTCTTGTATGATATGTTTGTAGGGGTAGGGGTATTTATTTTATTAATAATTCTGTTGCTAGTAGCGAGAACGTCAGGGAAACGCAAGAAATAGGCGGGTATAATTCCCAGTGTAAAAACCCCAAAAAAGACTAACACCACAGAATTAAACTATGATAATATATTATCCTATGAGCATAATCAATGCTCACATATGTTGTGATGAAGCGTTTTTTAGAAAGAGGGATCATCTTGAGTGGAGAAGTTCTTGTCAAGATTTTATCTCAAGCGTATGAACAAAAAAAGACATTACCAATCGTCTCATTCTCGTCTTTTTTTGAACAAAAAAAGGTGGGCTTTCGTTTAAATAACGATGTGTCCGCTGATATTATCTACCATACGCTTATGTGTATTCAGAGAAAAACGTGTGTCCAAGATGTGTTAGTGGAAGTACTAAAAGTTGATAGTCCAAACAATGACGGGGCATTTTCTGATTGTGTATATATTTTAGCAAATGGTACAAAACAGCAAGTGAAAGAATGGGTTCAACCCTTACATCCTAAAAGAGTGAAACAAGGATATCAGCACGGGACACCCATTGATGCGCCACAGTTAAAAAATGACTACCACGTGTTTGCCGTTACTTGGTCATAACGTTTAACCCAAAAAACATCCTGCTGTCGCTGCAGGATGTTTTTTTGTTAATAAGGATGAGCATCGTGTCCTTTTTCATTAGCTTCTTCTACCGCATCAGCAGCTTTGTTGCTTCCTAACGGTGAACCGCCTTCTTTTGGCAATTTCCCGTATGTAGGAGTCATTTCTGCTCCCATTTCAATTTCTAGGGAACCATCATCATGCATCAGAAGACCAATGCCATTTGCTACGCGATTGCCGTAGTCAAAATCACATTGAGTTAAAAGCTCAATCATCTTTGTTTGAACGGTATGGTGACAACATTTTAAGCCGTCTACTAAATTTTGAATAAGCTCATCACGTTCCCAGTCCTCAAGTAAACGATAGCGTTCACCAGCTTGCTTAAAGTCATTTGTACGATCAATTTTTTCTTTTTTTACATTTCCTTCAACATAAGGCTGATGAGGTTTTGGATGGTCATGCGCTTCTTGAAGACCTCCAAGAGAAGAAGGCTCATAGTTCACATGCGGGTTCTGACCTGGAGCAGCGTCTACATGATAGGCCATTTGACCATCGCGTTGATTTGTTGCTACATGTTTTTTCGGCGCGTTAATAGGCAGCTGCAAGTAGTTTGTTCCCACCCGGTGACGCTGCGTGTCGGAATAAGAAAACGTTCTTCCTTGCAGCATTTTATCATCAGAAAAATCTAGCCCGTCTACAAGTACACCAGTACCAAATGCGACTTGCTCCGTTTCAGCAAATACGTTGCTTGGATTTTTATCTAGGACCATTTTACCTACTGAGAGAAATGGAAATTGGTCTTCGGGCCAAATTTTCGTGTCATCGAGCGGATCAAAATCCAGTTCGGGATGCTCTCCATCTTCCATGATTTGTATACAAAGTTCCCACTCGGGGTAGTTACCGCTCTCAATCGCTTCATACAAGTCTTGAGTGGCGTGACTAATATTTTTAGCTTGAATTTCTTCTGCTTGCTTTTGGGTCAAATTTTTAATTCCTTGTTTTGGTTCCCAATGGTATTTCACAAGAAACGCATCGCCATCTTTGTTTATCCACTTATATGTATTAACACCGGAACCTTGCATTTGCCGATAGTTAGCAGGTATTCCCCAGGGTGAAAATAAAAAAGTAATCATATGCATAGCCTCAGGGGTGTGAGAAATAAAATCAAAAATACGCTCGGTATCTTGACGGTTTGTCACAGGATCGGGCTTAAAAGCATGAATCAAATCAGGGAATTTAATAGCATCGCGGATAAAAAATATTTTAAGGTTATTTCCTACTAAGTCCCAGTTTCCGTCTTCTGTGTAGAACTTTACAGCAAATCCCCGTGGGTCTCGCATTGTTTCTGGAGAGTCCTTTCCATGAGTTACGGTAGAAAATCTGACAAAAACGGGCGTCTGTTTGCCTGCTCCTGAAAAAACTTTTGCGCGGGTGTATTTTTCAACGGGCTCGTCACCAAGCTTTCCGTACGTTTCAAAATACCCGTGAGCTCCCGTTCCCCGGGCATGAACAACACGTTCCGGTATACGTTCACGATCAAAATGCGAAATTTTTTCAATCAGCTGGTAATTTTCAAGAGTAGCAGGTCCTCTGTTGCCTACCGTTCGAGAATTTTGGTTATCACGAATGGGGTGACCTTGACGCGTCGTAAGCGTCTGCTCGTTTTCTCCGGCTGCATAGCGTTTGTCTTCCGAGTCACCTGATCCGCTAACATTTGTACCATGAGTGCCTTTATGGCTCATAAAATAATCCTCCTTGTTTCAAACATAACAAGACTATTTTTTTCAGCCCTCGCTTTTTTATTCATTAATATGGAAATAATATAAATTTTTAGAAGAAAAGCTGTTTTACTAGAGAGGGAAACAAATCCGCTAAACGAATAAATTTTAAAAAAGTTTCACATTTCAAAAAAAAATAAATTGTTTTTTTTGAAATATAAAGATAATGTTACGGGTGATTTTTTACCTATTATTAGTGTAGGAAAAGGAATAATATTGGAATATATTAGCTTTTTTGTCGAACTTATTAAGTGTTAAACGACAATAAACTACGACAATATACACCATACAGCTGCGCTGCTGTCGTTTCCTGTAACATAAATGTAATATTAGTGATGTTATTTTGTAATAATGTGTTGTTACAATGTAAACGTCTTATAGATTAGTAGATTATGGCATTGGAGGAACCTTTTTTTATGAAAAAGTTGATATATTCGTTAGCGTTATGTGGATCTTTAACAGTAGTACCTACAATTAGTGAAGCTGCTTTAGGAGATGCTACGCTGCACCCAGGAACAAGTAATTCAGATGTGAAAGAATTACAGCAAAAATTAAAAAACAAAGGCTATTTTACATACGGTACAACAACAAACTATTACGGTTCAATCACGACTAGCGCAGTAAAGTCGTTTCAGCGTGCAAATGGTTTATCTGCAGATGGTATTGCAGGTCCATCTACATTTAATAAGCTGCTAGGAAGCGGAAGCTCATCAATTAGCTCAGGTTCATTGCTGCGCGTTGGTTCAACTGGACCAAATGTACAATCTTTACAGCAGCAGCTAAAGAATAAAGGCTATTTTAAAGGAACTACGACTCAATACTTCGGTTCAATTACAAAAAATGCAGTAATGGCATTTCAACGTGCAAACGGACTGTCTGTGGACGGAATTGCGGGTCCGGCTACGTTAAGCAAGTTGAAAAATGGCGGTTCTAGCGCTTCAACTGGTGGTTCTAGCTCTAGCAACTCAACTATTTTACGTCAAGGTATGAAAGGTTCAGCAGTAAGCAGCCTTCAGCAAAAACTAAAAAATAAAGGTTACTTCTCAGCTGGTGTAACAGGCTACTTTGGCTCAATTACAACAAGTGCAGTAAAATCATTTCAACGTGCAAATGGTTTATTAGTAGACGGAGAAGCGGGTCCAGATACGCTGAATAAATTAAATTCAAGCAGCTCTAGCAGCTCAAAACCTTCAACATCAACAGGAAGCAGCACAAGCTCAAGCTCAGCTTCAAAAGTTATTTCATACGGTAAACGTTTTATGGGAACACCTTATGTTTGGGGTGGAGCTGCGCCTGGAGGATTTGATTGCAGTGGTTACCTTAACTATGTATATCGCAATGCAGTAGGTGTAAGTCTTCCTCGTACAGTTGCTAGCATCTATCAAACTGGTACGCGTGTAAGTTCACCTCAGCCTGGCGATATCGTTTTCTTTGAAACGTACCAACCAGGAGCTAGTCATGCTGGCATTTATATCGGAAACGGTCAATTCATGCATGCAGGTTCTTCAACAGGCGTGACAATCACATCACTAAGCAACTCTTACTGGTCAAAACGTTACTTAGGAGCAAAGCGTTACCTATAAGAGTGTAACAAAAAGGAGTAGTTGTAGAACTATTCCTTTTTTCTATGCACCATAAATGTAAAAGTAGGAAATTTTTGCGCGATTTGATATGATAACTAGGGAACAAATAAAAGGAGTGTATAACATGGCTATTGTAGATGTAACCATTATTCCGGTAGGTACGGAAACGCCAAGCGTGAGTCAGTACGTAGCTGATATTCAAAAAGTGTTGGCCAAGCATGAAGATGAAATTACATATCAATTAACCCCTATGAATACATTGATTGAAGGGGAATTAAGCACGCTGCTAAACATTGTTCAAGAGATGCATGAGGTGCCTTTTGAAAATGGTATTCAGCGCGTATGTACAAATTTACGAATTGATGATCGCCGTGATAAAGAAAATCATACGATGGCTGGGAAATTACAATCCGTACAGTCTAAATTAAAAGCGAAATAAAGAATATGCAATACAATAAAAACGCTTGAGTATCCACTCAGGCGTTTTTTATTGTATTTATACTTAATTAGCATGCACAAGAGAAAAAATTTGAAAAGCTACGCGCAGCCGAAGGGTTTCCTCTGACGTGTGAATAGGTCTTTTTAATAACTCTTCGCATTTTTCAATTCGATAGATCACCGTGTTCCGATGAACGAATAACTGCTTAGCAGTCTCTGAGATTTGGCAATTGGAATTTAGATATGTTTCAAGCGTGTCAAGTAAGATGGAGCGATCTTTCTTATCGTACTGCAGCAAACCTTCTAATGTTTGAGAATAGTAATCCTGTAAATCGTTTGCTGGAAGCAACCTCAGCAGTTCTTTAAACTGTTTTGGCTGATAAAATTGAATAAGCTTCGACTGGTCTTTAAAATGGATGGTTTCAAGAGCTTCAACAGCTTCTTTATATGAATCAGCGATTGTAAGTAGGGATTGGCTTTGGTTTCCAACTCCAAATGACATTCGCTTATCGTAGTGACGGTAAACAGCTTCCTGCAAGCGATGCAAGCATTCTATAATCATAGGTTGAGAATGAGGTGTAAACAAAAGAATATAAAGATTGTCATAGAAAAACAAAACGGCCTCTGTATGACCTGTTGATAACTCATATTGAAGGAGCTCATAGATCATATCATCATCGCTGTAAGGCGTGAATGTAGAATGGATTTTCCCGACGGCGCAAATATAGCTGTTTCCTGCTGATAAGCCCATCATCTGTGCTTGAAAGGAAGCATCTTCAAGCGTTTTATAATAATTGTTAACAAGCTGATTGAAAAAATCGTTTTTTCGTCGCCGTTCAGCTTCATACAAAGCCTGCTGCCTCATCATTTCGAAGGATAAAACGTTTGTCGCTTGTTCAATCGTTAGGAGCGCTGAATCGGATAAAGAAACTTGATGTTCAATAAGTAAATAACTGTACTTTCTTGTATGAGTAGCAATCGGAAAAAGCGTAACGGTTTTTTTTGTGTGTAAAAAGGAAAAGGTTGTATATTTTACCGTTCGTAAAAACAGCTGCTTAGCGCCCGCTACCGCTTCTTCCATCGGGAGTGAAAAGGGTTCGCGTTTGTTTGTATAAAAGAGTTCATGGCCATGGGTATCAAAAAGGGCAACGTGAGCATTGCATAACGTTTGAATGGATTGCATAATTTTCTCAATGCCTTTTCCTTGTAAGATGTACGAGGAAAATAGCTGATGTGTGACCATCGCTTGCTGAAGCTCGGCTGTTTTTTTATCTAAAATAAAGCTGAGAGATTCGTTAATAACCGCGCCTAACGTTTCGTCCGTTTGGAAATCAATGATCGGAAAGTGAAGTTCATCAGCTAGCTGACAAATAGAAGCAGGCACGTGCTCGAAAAAGCGCTTCGTTTTGATGGCCAATCCTGCACATTTCTTTTTAGCCATTCCTTCTACAAGTTTTGCTAAGCTTTCTTCATGTTCTTTGAAGTGATAACCCGTTGTAATTAAAAACTCTCCTTCTTTTAAAAAAGATAAAATATCGGGTGCGTCCATCATATTGACGTTATGTACTTTGCGGGTGACTCCTTTTTGCCCGGCTACTACAGATGCTTTCTCATAAATTGGAATGCGTAAAAGAGTTTGTAGTTCCATTATTTATTACTCCTTTTGTTAAAAATTCTCACATTTCCCTACGCGTATCTTTATCTATCTTTTATTTTATAAGAAAGTTTAGTTAAAATAAATAAAATTTTCAGAAAAAAATGTATAAATTGTTAATGAAGAAGTATATTCAATCCTGTAAGATAAAATAAATAACATATAATGTTAGAAAAAGTGACGTATATAAGACTTTGCATATTTAGTGATAATAGCTAAAAAAACACTAAATCATTGTAGAAAGTGTTAATGAAAACAATCAGTCATTTTCTTAAAATGAAGATAGCAGGAGGGATAGCAATGGTTGCAGATATGACGGGAAAATCTAAGCTTTGTCAGCAAATCGAAGAAAACGTTAACTGGTTGTCACAGTTTGGGGGAGATGAAAAAGAAGGGGTCACGAGGCTTTTATATACGGAACAGTGGAATGCAGCTCAAAAGGCATTGGAAGAAAAAATGAAGGGACTTCACCTCAAAACGTATTACGATGATGTAGGAAATTTATTTGGACGGTTGCAAGGAACGGGTTCAGAACAACAAGTTATTTTAACAGGATCCCATATCGACACCGTGATAAACGGAGGAAAGTATGACGGGGCGTTTGGTGTTGTGGCAGGTATCATTGCTCTGCAGTACCTGTATGCGCATTACGGCTCCCCTACAAAAACCTTAGAGGTCGTATCACTTTGTGAAGAAGAAGGTAGCAGATTTCCTCTTACGTATTGGGGATCAGGCAATATAAATGGATTACACAGCAAAAGTGATGCAAAACATGTTATAAATAAAGAAGGGGTTAAGCTGGATGACGCAATGAAACAGCTCAATTTCGGAAAAGGCCTCCACAGCGAGCCATACCGCACGGACATCGCTTCTTTTATTGAACTGCATATCGAACAAGGAAAGCAGCTTGAAATGTCTCGTTGCGATATCGGAATTGTTTCTAGTATCGTCGGGCAGAAACGATTTACAGTATCTGTTAAAGGTGAAAGTAACCATGCGGGCACAACCCCGATGAACATCAGAAAAGATGCATTTTATGTGAGCTGCAAACTTGCTAAAGCATTTATTGAATTGAGCGAAAAATATCATAACGCTTTATACGTAACGGTTGGCAAAATTACACTTTCTCCAAATGCACCGAATGTAATACCAGGATATGTAGAATTCACGGTCGATATAAGACATCATGAGTATGAGGTTTTACAAGAAGCAGAACGAGAAATGAAGGAAATTATAAAGCGAACAGCAGGGGATTTAGAAGTGAATATCGACTGCTGGATGGATGAAAAACCTGTCGCTATGAGCGAAGAATTATCTGAACTTTCCAAAATTATTTCCTCGGAAAAGAATATCTCCTCCCGAGAATTAGTAAGCGGTGCAGGACACGACTCCCAGGTATTTGGACGAAGAGTTCCCACATGTTTGTTATTCGTACCGAGCCAAGATGGAATCAGCCATTCCCCAAAGGAATTCACCAAAGGAGAACAGTTAGAAAAAGGAGTAAAGGTCTTAATAGAACTATTATATAAACTTGCCTACTAGGAGGAATTTGACATGACTATAACAAAACAGCTTCATACACCGCCGCGTACGATTATGACACCCGGACCCGTAGAAGCAGATCCACGCGTATTAAGAGCATTAGGAACACCTATTTTAGGTCAGTTTGACCCCGCATTTACGCACATTATGAACGAAACGATGGAAATGCTTCGTGAACTATTTCAAACCAAAAACAAATGGGCTTTTCCCGTTGATGGAACGTCTAGAGCTGGGATTGAAGCAGTTCTTGCAAGTGTAGTTGAGCCTGGAGATAAAGTGTTCGTCCCGATTTTCGGCCGCTTCGGCTATTTATTAACGGAAATTGCCGAGCGCTACGGAGCTGATGTACACAATATCGAATGCGAATGGGGAGAAGTGTTTGACCCTGAAACAGTTATTCGTGAAATAAAAAAAGTAAACCCGAAAATTGTTGCAATGGTTCATGGTGAAACGTCTACAGGAAGAATGCAGCCTCTTAAAGAAATTGGTGCTGCATGCCGCAACGAAGATATTTTATTTATCGTCGACGCAGTAGCTACTATTGGCGGTACGGATGTAAAAGTAGATGAGTGGAACATTGACGCATTGATTGCAGGCACACAAAAGTGTTTATCTGTTCCGTCCGGCATGGCACCTATTACGTACAATGATCGTATTGAAAAAATTATTATGGAACGTAAAAAAGTTGAAAAAGGAATTGCGACAAAAGCAGATGCTCAAACTGTTCGTCTGCGTCCGAATATTATCAGCAACTATTTTGATTTGAGTCAGCTTCAAGACTATTGGAGTGAGCGCAGATTAAATCATCACACGGAAGCAACGTCCATGCTCTATGCTTTAAGAGAAGGGCTGCGCGTTATTTTAGAAGAAGGATTAGAGGAAAGATTTGCAAGACATCGCCTCCATGAAAAAGCACTTGTAGCCGGTATTAAAGCAATGGGATTATCTTTATTCGGGGATGAGCATTCAAAAGTTCCAACCGTTACTTGTGTTTTAATTCCCTCAGGTATTGACGGAGAGGCAGTTCGTTCTACGCTTCTTGAACAATTTGGAATTGAAATTGCAAGTTCTTTTGGGCCAATGCACGGAAAAATATGGCGTATCGGTACAATGGGATACAGCTGTCGAAAAGACAACGTTCTCTTTACATTGGCTGGTCTTGAAGCAGTGCTTATTCGAAACGGTGCAACCGTGAATGCAGGTTCTGCTTTACAAGCAGCATTAGAAGTTTACGAGGAAGAAGTAGCCTTGTCTAGTCTGTAAAGATTCGTTTTATTCATCATATAAAGAAAAGAGGAGATTTTCTATGAGCGAATACTTTTTTACACACCCCTATGCATCTCAGCGTACGTGTACGTTTGGAAAAAATGGAATGGTAGCGACTAGTCAGCCTCTTGCCGCTCAAGCGGGTCTTGAAATGTTGAAAAAAGGAGGCAATGCGGTAGATGCTGCTATTGCCTCGGCAGCTTGTTTAACGGTTGTAGAGCCTACGTCAAATGGAATTGGCGGAGACGCATTTGCTCTCGTGTGGATAAATGAAGAGCTATACGGACTCAACGCGAGCGGTCCTGCTCCTGCTTCCATCTCTATTGAGGTTCTGCGTGCCATGGGGATAAAAGAGATGCCGGCTCGCGGTTTTGTTCCTGTTACGGTCCCAGGTGCCCCCAGCGCGTGGGCGGAACTGTCAAAACGCTTTGGGCGACTGTCGTTAAAAGAAGTGCTGCAGCCTGCTATTTCGTATGCACAAGAAGGGTTCCCAATCTCCCCAATTTTAGGGTACAATTGGGAACGAGCGTTTGAACGATTTACACACGCGTTAAAAGGTGACGAATATAAGCACTGGTTTGAGACGTTTACCAACAATGGATCAGCTCCTAAAGTAGGGGAAGTGTGGCGATCACCGGACCATGCTGCTACGCTGCTTGAAATTGCCGAAACGAATGGGGAATCTTTTTACAGAGGGGATTTAGCTGATAAAATAGCAGCTTTTTCGAAAAAATACGGTGGATTTTTAACAAAAGAAGATTTAGCAGCTTTTAGAGCAGAGTGGGTGAAGCCAATTTCAACTTCTTACCGAGGATATGATGTGTGGGAAATTCCGCCAAACGGCCAAGGCCTTATTGCACTTTTAGCTTTAAATACGCTAAAAGGCTTTTCTTTCGATGCCAAAGATTCTGTCGATACATATCACAAGCAAATTGAAGCCATGAAGCTAGCGTTTGCAGATGGACAAAAATTCATTACAGATGCTGATAAAATGACAGTAGCAGTTGAAGATTTGTTGAATGATTCTTATGCAAACAAGCGCAGAGGGCTGATTGGCGAAAAAGCGCTTGTTCCCGAAGCCGGACAGCCGTCTCATAGCGGCACGATCTATTTAGCGACAGCTGATGGAGAAGGAAACATGGTATCATTCATTCAAAGTAATTACATGGATTTTGGCTCAGGACTTGTCGTACCTAATACGGGCATATGCCTGCAAAACCGCGGGCATAATTTTTCGTTAGACCCACAGCACCATAACCGATTAGAGCCTGGAAAACGAACCTACCATACTATTATTCCTGGATTTTTAACAAAGAATAAAAGCGCTGTAGGTCCATTCGGTGTAATGGGCAAATTCATGCAACCTCAAGGACATGTGCAAGTCGTCATGAATATGATCGATTTCCATCTGAATCCTCAGGCAGCTTTAGATGCACCAAGATGGCAGTGGATTGAACATAAAAAGGTTCTTGTGGAAAAAGAAATGCCTTCACATATTGTAGAAGCATTAGAACGCAAAGGGCATGATATTCATGTGGCTACGAGCAGACATACGTTTGGAAGAGGACAGATTATTTTAAGAGATGAACAAACCGGTGTATTATACGGCGGCACAGAAGCGCGAACAGACGGAGCGGTCGTTGCTTATTAGATCACAGAGAAAGGAGCGCGAGAAATGCGACAATTGGATATTTTTATAGCGTTTTTTCGCTCAGGTATGCTCGGCTACGGAGGCGGACCTTCAGCTATTCCACTCGTAAAAAAAGAAGTGGTCGATACGTACAAGTGGATGGATGACGATGAATTTGGCGATTTATTAGCAATCGCCAATACGCTGCCTGGGCCTATTGCTACAAAGCTGGCTGGATACATCGGCTATCGAGTCGGTGGTATTTTGGGTCTCGGGACAGCTTTATTTGCAGCCGTTATTCCAACCGTTTTTTTAATGGTATTGCTGTTAACAACTTTAACGCAATTTAAAGATCAGCCGTGGGTTATGGGTATGACCAAAGCAGTTGTTCCTGTAGTAGGAGTTATGCTCGCGGTTATGACGTGGGACTTTTTTAAAAAATCAACGTCTGGTCTAGGGTGGACGCCAGCTATTATCTTACTGATTATTAGTTTAGGGCTAATAGAATTCGCCCATATCCATCCAGCGGTCATTATTATTGTTCTTATGGCAGCAGCTTGGATTCCGCTAAAACGAAAAGGAAAAAAAGGTGAAAGTGCTGAACACAAGCAAAAGAGGGAATCAGTATGATTTATATTCAGCTATTTATGGCGTTTTTTGTTTCAAATATTTTAGGCTATGGAGGCGGACCTGCGTCGATTCCGCTTATTCAAAAAGAAGTCGTGGATCACTATCATTGGCTTACGGTCAAAGAGTTTAGTGAAATGCTGGCAATTGGAAATGCGCTTCCTGGTCCGATTGCCACAAAAATGGCGGGGTTTATCGGATATCAACAGGCAGGGATTTTAGGCTCGGTGATTGCTCTTTTTGCAACGATTGCTCCGTCGGTTTTACTTTTAGTTATTTTACTTCGAATATTATTTAAGTATAAAGATTCGCCAAATGTTAAGAAAATGACGAACTACATTCGTCCGGTTATTGCCATTTTACTGGGCTTGATGGCATATGAATTTTTTATGAATTCATACGGTGATTCAGGGATATGGCAAACTTTATTTTTAGTAGCAGCCAGCTTTGTTTTATTGGAAAAATTGCGTGTGCATCCAGCGTTCGTTATTGTCGGAGCACTCGTATACGGAGCTGTTTTTCTTGCGTGAATGAAGCTCTCGAAGGATGAGAGTTTTTTTTTGTAAAAGAGACGAAAAGAGGGGAAGTCATGGTTGAAAAAGCGGTGTTAGAAAACGTTCAGGATCTAGTTAACTTGCGAATTTTGCTTATGAAAGAACTGGGAGAATTAAACGGGAATGAGGAGCTGTTTCGAAAAGCTACAGAAGAATATTTTACTACAAATATAAATAATCCACATAGCTATACGGCTATTTTAAAAGCGAATGGAGAAATTGTATCAGCAGGAAGCATCGTCTTTTTTATACGTCCGCCTTCACCGAGTAACCTCCAGGGAAAAGAAGCATATGTTATGAACATGTATACAGCTTTTGATCACCGAAAGCACGGCTATTCTTCAGCTGTTTTAAAGCATTTGATGCAGTACTGCCAAAAAAATGGTGTAAATCGAATATGGTTAAATGCTTCTTCCGCTGGAAAAAGCTTGTATCAAAAACATGGATTTATTGAATATGAATCTGAAATGGAATACAAGTTTGAAAAAAACTAGATCAGCAAAACTCTTGATAGAGATGGGTTTGAAGGAGCTATGGTTTTTAAAAAATAAAAAAAATTAATAAAAAGTGTTGACGAAGATAAAAAAACCATTCATAATACAAATCAACATCACACAACATTACACACAACTTGGAAGCGACAAACAGTTTCAAACGATCGGAACTGATTATCCAAGTACACATACATAGTCAATACTGAGCGTTGATAGGAGCACTAGTAGAAAAAATTTCCCTGTAACAGAGAGCTGACGGTTGCTGCGAGTCAGAACACAAATTTTTTCGAAGTACATTCCTTGAGCATCTTTTCCGAGTAGGAAAAGACGGCCTAGCCGTTATTTTAATCAAGAGGCAAGCAAAATGCTTGCAACTAGGGTGGTACCGCGAATTTTCGTCCCTACTGACTCTTAAGAAAAATCTTAAGGGTGAGTAGGGACTTTTTGTATTTTGGCCCATTATAATTTTATATCCATTACAAGCGATGAAAAGAGCATAGTAGCAAAATCTTCCCTGTATTCAGAGAGCTGATGGTTGGTGCGAATCAGTACAAAAGAGATTGCGAATTACATTCTTGGAGCTTTCTTTTGGCAATAGTCAAAAGCGGCAATAGCCGTTATCTTAATGAAGAGGCAAGCAATGCTTGCAATTAGGGTGGTACCGCGATCAATTCGTCCCTACTGATACAATCAGTAGGGACTTTTTGTATATCCGCATAAGCGGCTGTGTAGGTGTAAAACGGATTTTTCAATACAAACTAAACGAGAAGATCCGTTCAAGGTTATAAAATCAAAGGAGGATTTTTAAAATGACAAAATCACTAGAACAATTACGAGGACAAATCGACGAAATAAATTTAGAAATTTTAGAATTATTAAATAAACGCGGTGAAATCGCACAAGAAATCGGAAAAGTAAAAGGTACACAAGGTGTGAATCGCTTTGATCCAGTTCGTGAACGTAAATCGTTAGATCAAATCTTAGCTAACCATAATGGACCATTCGAAGCTTCAACAATTCAGCATATTTTCAAAGAAATTTTCAAAGCAAGCTTAGAGCTTCAAGAAGACGATCACCGCAAAGCACTTCTTGTATCTCGTAAAAAGAAATCTGAAGATACAATCGTTGACATCAACGGTACAAAAGTAGGACCTGGAAACTTAGAATTTGTAATGGGACCATGTGCAGTAGAAAGCTACGAACAAGTAAAAGAAGTGGGCTTAGCGCTTAAAGAACAAGGTATTACGTTAATGCGCGGTGGAGCGTTCAAACCACGTACATCACCTTACGATTTCCAAGGTCTTGGGGTGGAAGGCTTAAAAATCTTACGTCAAGTAGGCGATGAGCTAGGCCTATCAATTATCAGTGAAATTGTTTCTCCTCAAGATATTGAAACGGCTCTCGACTACGTAGATGTAATTCAAATTGGTGCACGTAACATGCAAAACTTCGAGCTATTAAAAGCTGCAGGTTCTGTAGACAAACCGATTCTTTTAAAACGTGGATTGGCAGCAACAATTGAAGAATTCATTAACGCTGCTGAATACATTATGTCTCGCGGAAATGGAAACATTATTCTTTGTGAACGCGGTATCCGCACATACGAGCGTGCAACACGCAACACACTAGATATCTCAGCTGTTCCAATCTTGAAAAAAGAAACGCATTTACCAGTTGTAGTAGACGTAACGCATTCAACAGGACGCAAAGACTTATTATTACCATGTGCAAAAGCAGCGATTGCTATCGGCGCAGATGCTGTAATGGCAGAAGTTCATCCAGACCCAGCAGTAGCACTATCAGATTCAGCACAGCAAATGAACATTCCTGAATTCCACAAATTCATGGAAGAATTAAAAGGTGCAGCAGTAAAATTATCTTAATTTCATAGTGATACAGTGATAAGAAACTAGTAGCAAACATTTCCCTGTCTCAGAGAGCTGACGGTTGGTGGAAGTCAGTACACAAATGTGAGCGAATTACACTCTTTAAGTACTCTTTTACAGAGCGGTCAGCGGATCGTTAACAATTCGAGGTGGCAAGCAATGTTTGCAACTAGGGTGGTATCGCGAGAAAAACTCGTCCCTATGACGTAGGGGCGAGTTTTTTATTTTTTACAACAGAAAGGAATCGATAATATGAGATATTTAACAGCAGGAGAATCGCACGGACCTCAATTAACAGCGATTATTGAAGGAGTACCAGCAGGGCTTGAATTAACAGCCGAACATATTAATGAAGATTTAGCAAGAAGACAAAAGGGACATGGGCGCGGACGCCGCATGCAGATTGAAAAAGATCAAGTTCAGATTAAAGGCGGGGTTCGCCACGGTGAGACGCTTGGTTCACCCATTGCTTTAGTCGTTGAAAACAAGGATTTTACTCACTGGAGAAATATTATGGGTGCTGATCCAGTTGATCATGATGAAGAAGTAAAGCGACAAATTACAAAACCTCGTCCAGGTCATGCGGATTTAAATGGAGCGATTAAATACGGTCACAGAGATATGCGAAACGTATTGGAACGTTCATCTGCTCGTGAAACGACGGTACGAGTAGCCACAGGCGCAGTTGCCAAACAAGTACTAAAAGCTGTAGGCGTAAATATTGCATGTCACGTGCTTGAAATCGGCGGTGTGAAAGCTGAAAAAACGGCATATGAGTCACTGACAGAACTTCAGGAAAAAACAGAAGCGTCACCTGTTCGCTGCTTAGATGAAGAAGCGGGACAGAAAATGATGAAAGCAATCGATGATGCAAAAGAAAATGGAGACAGCATTGGTGGCGTAGTGGAAGTAGTAGTAGAAGGAATGCCTACTGCAGTGGGAAGTTACGTGCACTATGATCGTAAGTTAGATTCAAAGCTAGCTGCTGCTATTATGAGCATTAACGCGTTTAAAGGCGTTGAAATCGGCGTAGGCTTTGAAGCAGCTCGCAGACCGGGAAGTGAAGTCCATGATGAAATTCTATGGGATGAACAAAACGGCTATACGCGTAAAACGAACAATGCGGGAGGTTTAGAAGGAGGCATGACAACAGGAATGCCGATTGTTGTGCGAGGCGTCATGAAACCTATTCCTACCTTATACAAGCCGCTTCAAAGTGTAGATATTGATACAAAAGAGCCATTTGCTGCAAGTATTGAACGCTCAGACAGCTGTGCAGTACCGGCTGCAGCGGTTGTAGCAGAATCAGTGATTGCTTGGGAACTAGCATCTGCTATTATCGATCAATTTGGGGCAGATCGAATTCAGTTAATTCAAGAAAACGTAAAAAAACATGAAGAATACGCAAAGCAATTTTAATGAATAGAGGAGAATGAAAGGTGAAAACACGTGTATTACTTATTGGGGTCGGCCTTATTGGAGGATCATTAGCGCTAGCTATGAAGAAGCATCGTCACGTCACAGTCGTTGGAGCTGATATCAATACAAATGAAGTACAAGTAGCCAACCAGCTAGGTATCGTTGATTATGTAGCTGAAGATATAAAAACAGAAGCAGCCCAAGCAGATTATATCGTACTTGCTACTCCAGTAGAGTACACGACAGCATGGATACACGACCTTTCTACTTGGAAGCTTAAAGAAACGGTTATCGTAACGGATGTCGGAAGTACCAAAGGTGAAATTATGAAAGCAGCCGAAGCGCTGAATAAGAAACGTATTTCATTTATTGGCGGGCATCCGATGGCTGGTTCTCATACGAGCGGTGCAGTCAATGCACGAGCGGATTTATTTTGTTCGGCGCGCTATATTTTAACGCCGTTTGAAAATGAGCAAAAAGAAAAAATAGATGCGCTTATGCATTTGCTAGAGCCTACAGGTGCACAATTTGTACTGCTTGATGCAGCTACTCATGATCAAATCACTGGAGTTGTCAGTCATTTACCTCATGTGATTGCGACCAGTCTTGTAAGACAAGTAAAAGGATATTCAGCACAGAATCATCTTGTCACGGAAATGGCAGCAGGCGGTTTTCGAGATATTACGAGAATTGCTTCAAGTAATCCTCATATGTGGAGAGATATACTAAAACAAAACCGTTCTATGCTTTTAACATTGCTTGATGACTGGATGAAAGAAATGGAACAAGTAAAACTATTAGTAGAAAAAGGTGACGGTCACGAATTATTTGATTACTTTTCAGATGCCAAAGAATTTCGTGATTCGCTTCACGCATAAAAGGAGAGACATATTGTGACAGTAAAAGCTTTACGAGGAACGATTCAAATTCCAGGGGATAAATCTATTTCTCACCGTTCCGTTATGTTTGGTTCGATTGCAGAAGGAACAACAACGATTAACGGATTTTTGCCAGGAGACGATTGCCTTAGCACCATTTCCTGCTTTCAAAAACTAGGTGTAGATATTCAAATGATTGATGAACAAAGCGTCGTAGTAAAAGGAAAAGGGATACAAGCGCTAAAAGAGCCATCTGATATTTTAGATGTTGGAAATTCGGGCACAACGATTCGCCTTATGATGGGGATTTTAGCAAATACACCCTTTCATTCAACATTGATTGGAGACGAATCCATTGCCAAACGCCCTATGAAGCGTGTGACCGGTCCGCTTCGTGATATGAATATTCATTTAGACGGTCGAAAAGATGCTAATTTTACACCGCTTGTTATACGAGGTGGGAAAGCAAAAGGTATACACTATACATCTCCCGTTGCAAGCGCACAAGTAAAATCAGCTATTTTACTTGCTGGACTGCAGGCGGAAGGAACAACTTCTGTAACGGAACCGGCGAAATCACGTGATCATACAGAACGTATGCTAGAGGCATTTGGTGTTAAAGTTGAAGAAGAAGGCTTAACCGTTTCAATTGAAGGCGGCCAAACGTTAAGAGGAACCCATGTAGAAGTGCCTGGTGATATTTCGTCAGCTGCATTCTTTTTAGTAGCGGGGGCTATTGTTGCAAACAGCCGCATTGAAATTCAAAAAGTTGGGATGAATCCGACTCGAACGGGTATTTTAGATGTGCTTTCAAATATGGGCGCTTCGATCGAGACAGTCAAAGAAACAAAAGAAACAGCGGAACCCTATGCAGATTTAGTTGTAGAAGCTTCTCACTTAAAAGGTACGGAAGTAGGCGGAGACTTGATTCCACGCCTAATTGACGAAATCCCAATTATTGCACTAGCTGCCACACAGGCAGAAGGGATTACGATTATTAAAGATGCTGCAGAGTTAAAAGTCAAAGAAACAAACCGTATTGATACGGTAGTGAATGAGTTAACCAAAATGGGAGCTAACATTGAAGCAACGGAAGATGGAATGATTATTCACGGAGGTGCAAAACTTCACGGAGCAAATGTAAACAGCCACGGAGATCACCGTATCGGTATGATGCTCGCTGTTGCCTCTTGTATTGCAGAAGGGGAAACAATTATTGAAAATCGTGACGCGGTATCCGTCTCTTACCCGCAGTTTTTTGCTCACTTAGAGTCTTTACAGCAGTAAATTCCCTTATTATGTTAAAATAGCAGTTTGAAAGTTATAAGGAATTTATAAAATTAAAACCAATGACTCTATATTTCGCCGGAGAAATCCGATATAATCATTACAACACCTCTAGTATTAAATAGAATTTGGTGAATGATTATGTTTTTGATGATTGTCTACATCGGGGCCATTTTATTTTTTATAAAAATGTTTATGGATCGAGATTTTATTTGGTTTTTGTTCCTATTGCCATTTTTGATGTTTGTTATGTTTTTTGAAACAGACTATCTTGATCATGTCCCTGAATCTGGAAGGTTAATTATCTTTACGTTTTCTTTTTTAGTCATTTATGCAATGGTTTTGGTGTATAATCGATATTTTAGAAAAGAAGGATGTAAAGAGTAAACTCAAATGTGAATCTATTGATAATGATAAAAAAAGCATGCCCTACGGCGTGCTTTTTTTATCGCTTGAATCGACATCCACTGGCGTAAGCGGCTTTTTAGCAGGGCCTTCTACCACAGATCCGTCGTAAGAGAAACGAGAACCGTGACAAGGGCAGTCCCACGTGCGGTCACCAGCGTTCCAATTTACTTCACATCCTAAGTGCGTGCATGTAGTATCGACGCAGTGAAGCTTCCCTTGAGGATCTTTATAAGCTCCCGTACGTTTGCTATTTACATATACGACCGACCCTTCATCATTTTGAAGCTGATCCAGTCCTTTTTCAGGCATTGAAAACTTACCGGTAATAAAGTGTTCAGCCACATCAAGATTTTGACGAAAGAAATGCTTAAGGCTAGGGTCCGCATAAAAACGAGACGGATTATACAACTCCGCATATGGGTTGTCTTTTCCGGTTATTGCATCTCGAATAATATGTGCTGCAATGGTGCTATGAGTCATCCCCCATTTTTTAAATCCGGTAGCAATAAAGATATTTGGCTTGCTTTCTTTAATGGGACCGATATATGGAATTTTATCAAGCGTAAATAAATCTTGTGCAGACCATTTGTAACGAAAATGTTGAACAGTAAAATTTTCTTCGGCGAACCTCTGAAGGGACTCATAGTGGAACATAGTATTAATTCCTTGTCCAGCTTTGTGGCCTTCTCCACCAATTAAAATGAGTTCTTCTCCGTCAACTTTTGTTGAACGCAGCGAATGAGTAGGCTGATCAGCACTTAAATACATGCCTCCAGGGTAAGCTTGTTCAACTTTTGCTGCTAACACATACGAACGTTTGGCATACATGCGCGTATAGTAAAAGCCGGCTCCATCATAAAATGGAAAGTGTGAACACGCCACTACATATTTGCAAGAAATTCGATGTCCGTCTCTTGTGACAACGGTGGGCGACGTGCTTTCTTCTACATCCGTGGCTACGGTGTTTTCAAAAATCAATCCGCCGCTTTCTGTGAATTTTTTTACTAAATGAAGCAGATATTTTAACGGATGAAACTGAGCTTGATCTTTCATAATAGCTGCTGCCCTAATATCAAAATTAAAAGGAAGCTCTGTTGCAAATTCACATGGAATATGTAATCGCTGATAGGCTCGAAATTCTTTACGAACTCGATGATCAAACTCCAGCGTTTCTCCGTATAAGTAAGCATCTTGTACCGAAAAATCACAGTCAATGTTTTCCGTTTGAATTAAGTTTTTCATAAACTGCAGAGCTTGTTCGTTTGCTTTATAATACAGCAGCGTTTTTTCTTCGCCAATGTGTGAAAGCAGCTCATCGTAGATAACGTCATGCTGAGCTGTAATCTTTGCTGTTGTGTGACCGGTTGTACCATTTAAAATATTATCAGCTTCAATTAACGCCACGTTCAGCCCTTCTTTTTGTAATAAATAAGCTGTTGTAATACCGCTAATACCGCCTCCTACTACTACAACATCAACTTTTCGATTTTCTGAAAGAGATGGGTATGTTGGAAACTTTAAATGATCGCGCCAGTAGGGCTCAGTATCCTTTGGGATATTTGCCAATTTATTCACCTCCATATGATAAGTCTTATTTTTACCATAGTTTTCTAAAAAATGTATGCAAAATAAAGGAATCTACTCCAATAGCATCTCTTTGCTGTACTTATTTAAGCAAAAGGAGGGGAAAAGAGTGATTGCAATCAGCCTTTGTATAATTGTTGCGAACGAAGAAGAGGTTAAACCAAAACATTTGCTCTTTAAGATTCTTCTTTTTAAACGTGGCTTCTGCACCTACACCTTGCCATTTGCTGCGAAAGAAGTGGTGAATAAAAAGCAAAGTATAAAATAGTAAAGGTTACAGATTTAAACATGCAAAGCAATAAATTCATATAAATGATAGGGAGCATCATATAATAAAAGTATAGAGGCTTAATTCGGCAAAAGATATTTAAACATCAAGGTCCAAATAAAAGGGCAAACGGCATGTTTGTCCTTTTTTCATGATTATAGTGACAATTTTCATATATAGTAATAAAGTATATATATAGCAAAAAAATCCCAAATTTCAAGAAGATAAAAACAGCTTAAAACCAAAACAAGTTGTACTCTTAGAGTATGTAGAACGTGCAAAAAAAAGAAATAATATGTAGTATTGTAATACAGGACGTAATTGGGAAGAAAAATGAAAACGTTGACAAAAAGAGGAGGGGTACCATGTTGGGTTCACTACCTAATGTTATAAATACGTCAACGCTTGTGTCTTCAAGTGAACAACAAGAAGCGTCATCTGAATCATTTAAAACATATACTCATAAAGGAAAAAAATTCAAAGTCTATTTACCTAAATCCTATCATATTTTAAAATCTTACCCACTAATGGTTATGCTGCATGGATGTACACAAAATGCAGATGATTTTGCAATAGGCACGCAAATGAACGAGCTCGCCGACGAAAAAGAATTTATTGTCGTATACCCACAGCAGTCTTCTAACTCAAATATGAATAAATGCTGGAACTGGTTTGAACCTCTTCATCAAATTAGAGGGTTTGGCGAGCCAGCTATTATTGCAGGGATTGTAAAAAAAGTTCAAAACATGCACTTTATTCAGAAAAATAAAGTGTTTATTGCCGGTCTGTCAGCAGGAGGAGCAATGAGCATTGTTATGGGGGTAACGTATCCAGAACTGTTTGCTGGAATAGGTGTGTCAGCAGGTATCGAATATCAGGCGGCTCTTAACGTATTTAATGCGTATTCTGTCATGGCCAGTAAAGGTCCTTCCCCCGTTAAACAAGGAAGAATTGCTTATCAGCAAATGGGAAAACGGGCAAAGCCACTGCCGCTCATTGTATTTCATGGTAACGCTGATTCTACGGTAAATGTAGCCAATGCAGATCAAGTGGTTCACCAGTGGATTACAACGAATAATCTTGCTTATAATGGAAGAATAGATGGATGGATTCAAGATAGCCCGGTTAAAACGAGAGAAGAAAAAATTCTCTTTGGACGGGATTATACAACATATCGCTACGAAAGCAGTAAGGGAGAATTGGCTATTGATAAATATATTATCAATGGAATGGGGCATGCATGGTCAGGAGGGAATTCAGCGGGCAGCTATACAGACCCTAAAGGTCCCAATGCTAGTCGAATCATGTGGGACTTTTTCATGAGTCAAAAAGTATAAACAGAGCATATAATGAGGTTCAGTTGCGTTCTTATCGCAGAGAAGAAGAGCTGAAAGTAGCTCTTCCGGCCCTTATTAGTATAAAGAAGCAGCTGCAGGAACCATTATTTTAACTAGACGTGTTTTTCTAAAAATTAGGATTTGATTATTTAGAAAACGGGTACTGTAATAAAGAAAATAAGAAGTCAAAATTACATAGCTTAGGATTGACAGCTTATAGTTGTAAATGTAAGATAACTGCGAGCTGCATTTTGTATGATTAAAACATTAAAATAAGCCGAAAACTGAAAAAATAAATAGAAATTGTAAGATGAGCGGGTAAGGAAAAGGAGATTAAAAAATGAATATTGCATTTTTCTTAGTACCAAAAAGTGATGTTGTAACACTAAATATTCAATCCACATTAAGACAGGCTCTTGAAAAAATGGAGTATCATCGCTATTCTACAGTTCCGCTAGTTGACGATGATGGTAAATATGTGGGCGTTCTTACTGAAGGAGATCTCCTTTGGAAGCTAAAAAGCCTAGGAGACTATCGCTTTCAAGATACGGAAAATATTAAATTAACAGAGATTGACCGCTATCAAGATTATAACCCAGTTGCTATATATGATGAAGTTCAAAACATCCTTTCAAAGGCAATTGACCAAAATTTTGTTCCTGTAACGGATGATCAAGGTGTATTTATTGGAATTGTAAGAAGAAGAGAAATTCTAGAGTTTTATGCAGAAAGCGCAAGTAAAGTGAAAAATCAAATATAAAAAAAGCCATCTAGAGATGGCTTTTTTTCTTGTCTTATCTCCCCCGTACATACTCCTAAAAACAGGCTTAGGTCATGGCCCACAGCAATGCACTTCCTTGTACTAGTTTACATAATCTATTTATATATAGGTATAAAATTGCCTATATAAATCTTATTTATAGATAAGGATGGTTTATGTGAGTTACAACAATAAAAAGAAGTGTTGCTGGTGTTCTAATCAGTATTATTACAAAACTTCTGGCTATGATCCAAGAAGTAGCCACGAAGGAAAATGCTGTCATAACGATTATAAGCATAACGATCATTGTCCTAAACATGATGATGATCATCGTTCTGGACATAAAAAATGCCATCATGGTGGCAACCATAGCGGAGGTCACGACGGTAACCATGGCGGAGATCATGGTGGCAACCATGGCGGAGGTCACGGCGGCAGTCACGGCGGCAGTCATGGCGGCAGTCATGGCGGAGGTCACGGCGGCAGTCATGGCGGCAGTCATGGCGGAGGTCACGGCGGCAGTCATGGCGGAGGTCACGGCGGTTGTCATGGCGGAGGTCACGGCGGCAACCACGGCGGAGGTCACGGCGGTAACCACGGCGGAGGTCACGGCGGTAACCACGGTGGAGGTCACGGCGGTTGTCATGGCGGTAACCACGGCGGTTGTAAAAGACGTCGCTGCTGTTGGGGCTGGGTGTTTTAATTTAATAAATAATTGAATTAAAATGAAGCGTTGATTTAGCAGAAAGAACTCAAGAAATTGAGTTCTTTTTTTTTGTAAGTTGAAACTTATAAACGGTATACTTCGTATATATAGTAAGAGCATTTTGGAGGAGGAAAAAAATGTTTAAAAAAATGTTTGCTAAAATTGGAGTTGGAGCTGCCAAAGTGGATTTACGATTAAATGAAACCGCCTATACGCTCGGTCATGTAATTGAAGGAGCTATTGTCATCCAAGGTGGAAACGTTCAGCAACATATTAATTTAATTGATGTTGAATTTTGGCTTGAAGTTCAATTGAAAAGCGGTCAAATGCATACACATCGTGTGGAAAGCCTGCGCGCAGCTTCTTCATTTACAATTAATGAAGGCGAGAAAAAAGAAATTCCATTTACATATCATTTACCTTTGGACCTTCCAATCTCTGCGAGCAACGTTAGCTATTTCTTTAAGACACACTTAGATATTGAAGGGGGAGTAGACTCAACAGACCGGGACCCTGTGCGCATTAAAGCTCCAAAAAGCTTATATCAGCTAGTAGAGGGCTTTGAAGCACTTGGATTTAGAGAAAAACATCATTCAGGAAAATTTAACGGATACAAACAAGAATTTTCATTTTTCCCTACAGACTTCTTAAAGGGATATGTAAATGAGGTTGAGTTTGAGGTAGCCATTGAAAGAGAAGGGATCCGCGTGCTGTTGGAGCTAGATTTGCCTTCTTTTGGCCGTGAGAGGGAAATAAAAAATGAACTCTTTTTTACAAATGATGAACTAAGCCAGCCATCTACTATCGCTCGTTTGCTGGAAGAAGCGATGGAAGAGATGATGGAGAATCCTCGAGACTATGAATATTATAAGTCTCCTCACTATGATCAGCATTCACACCACCCACGTATGAGCGGGTTAGGGGGAGCAATGGGAGGTTTTGCAGCCGGTATGTTAGGCGGACTGCTCATTGAGAATTTGATGGATGATATGTTTGAAGACTCGGCGCTTGGTGAAATTGGAGAAGATATTGAAGAAGCCGGGGAAGATCTGTTGGATGGAGATTTTTTTGATGGAGGAGACGATTGGTAAAAGGGATTTTGAATAAATAAAAAGGATGATTAATGATGATCATCCTTTTTTTCTTTCTTCTTTCTTTTTTTTACTTCTATATACTTAATGTGAAAATCCTCTATAATCAGAACTTTAAAGTAAAATTGCTCATGCTGAATGATATCATTTTTGGTCACATCAAACTTTTCGGTTAACACCCACCCGGCAATGGTATCTACTTCTTCGTCGCTAATATCCGTACCGAGTAAATCATTTACTTGGCTAATGAGCATTTTTCCGTCAAGAATATAATGATCGTCTTTAATTTTTTGTACATAAGGAATTTCGTCCGTATCAAACTCATCTCGAATTTCTCCCACAATTTCTTCAATAATATCTTCTACTGTAACAAGCCCAGCGGTTCCGCCATACTCATCAAAAAGAATAGCCATTTGAATACGTTCTTTTTGCATCTTTACAAGCAAGTCATGAATGGGTACGGTTTCAATTACTTTAAAAATAGGCTTGACGTATGACTCTAACGTATTGGTGCCGTCTTTTTCGTTGAATACAATATCATTATAAATTTCTTTGATATTAACGAGACCGATTACTTTATCTTTATCCCCATCTTCAACAATTGGATAGCGCGTATATTTTTCGACATTTGCGATTTGCAAAAAAACCTCTACGACGTCGTCTTTGGAAGCACTCACAATTTCCGTACGAGGGACCATTACTTCTTTAGCTAAACGATCGTCCAAATCAAAGATTTTGCTCATATATCGATATTCGGATTGATTGATTTCACCGCCTTCGAAGCTCTCAGATAACAAAATACGCAGCTCTTCTTCACTATGAGCAGCTTCATTTTCTGAAATCATCGTTATACCAAAAATCTTAGTCAACATACGAGCTGATCCATTTAATATTTTAATGAACGGATACATAAGTTTGTAAAACACGATAATCGGTTTTGCAAAGTTCAGCGTAATTTGTTCAGCCATTTGAATAGCAAACGTTTTAGGAGCTAATTCCCCTAAGACAACATGTAAAAAAGTAATAACAACAAATGCAATGACAAAAGATAAAATACCAGCAAGCGGCTCATTCGTATGGAAGGTAGTAAAAAGAGGGTGAAGCAACCGATCTAGCGTCGGTTCACCAAGCCAACCAAGCCCGAGAGCCGTGATGGTGATACCAAGCTGACAAGCGGATAGATATTCATCTAGATGCGTAATAACGTGTTTGGCAGATACAGCTTTTTTATGTCCTTCTTCTAGAAGCTGATTGATTTTTGAACTTCTTACTTTTACAATAGCGAATTCTGTCGCTACAAAAAAAGCAGTTAATGCAATTAAAACTGCGACTAATAGTAATTTTACGGCGATCATCAAAGTCACCACCTTGTATGTAAATGTATATATTAAGTGTTAGCCAAAGTGGAGAAAACATGTATTAAATCAAGAAAAGAAAAACGCACATAAAAAAACTGCTTCTATCTTTAAAAAGAAAAAGAAGCAGTTTATTATGTTACATGTTCATTTAGGGGAATTAATCTTAACTTTACCATCATGGTCTATCACATATCGGTTCTACAGTTCAACTGACTTTTAGCAAACGTATTGCGAGTGTGTTATGACACCTCCTTTAACTGTAATCCGAGTATATATGATGCATCTCTCACCCCTTTCTATTAGTTAATTGTATTATAATACATAATTAATCAAAATACTACAAATATTCAGAAAATAATCCAAAATGCATAGTTTTTTGTCATTTTCTGAAATATACGCACAAAACGAGATTGAGACATAACAAAATCAATACAATACAATCTAAAGACGAGTAAACTGAGTAAATGATCTAGTATGAGTCGTTTGGTTACACTGCTGGTGATTTCCGTGCAAGGCTACGCTTTCCGCAGGCGGCCGATGAGCCTCCTCGTCGATTTCGCTCCTGTGGGGTCTCATCTATTCCGCTTTTCCCGCAGGAGTCTTCGCCTTTCCCTCCAATCAACAGCTAGAAGCAACTCTAAACATAACCTATATTCACCGTACTAATGAAAAGATCCGAACGGTGAATCGTTCGGATCTTCCTTCAACTAAAATACGTTTGCTCCAGCCTCTTTTTAATTAATGCAGTTTATGGTTATTAGGCATCTGAGGAGAGGCAGTGGCTTTTGCAAAACTTGTAATCATTTGCTGCATATCTGCTTTTGCAAGCTGCGGCACTTGATAATAATGGTGTTTATTTTGATAAAGAGAAATTTCATAAGCCATTTCAATCCAATTAGGAACACTGTCTCCGAATATTCGGCGAACAACAGGATTTGTTATTTCTAAAGCGGTCATGGTTAAAAGAGATGCTTGAGACTTAACTAGACCTAGCATATGACCTGATATGCCTTTTTCATTGATTTCCTCAACGGACTGATTCGGCTTTTTAGGCTGTGAAGGCTTTAAGCCATAAACAAAGGTATGAGACTGCTTCATGTTATATACATGTGTAGAATCGGCCGGCTTTTGACCAGTAGAAAAAGCTTCTACGATTAAATTATATTCATTTAAAATAAACTGATATTGCCGATCAATGATATCAAGCAGCTCTTGTTCTTTTACATATTGCCTAAACATCATAAACTGATCCATTACATTAATCGAGCCCGCAAGTGTTTCATGAACGTCAAATAGTTCATGCCCTCCATGGTTCAATTGAGGGGGTACAGCTCCAGTTTGCATGTTTGTAGGAAGTTCGTGATTATTCATACTAAGTCCTCCTTAAAATCGGTATCGACTATAGTCTTTAAACTTCTTCAGGTTTTATACTCAAACTTGATTTATTCATAAAATGTTGCTCTACATAACTTAATTTACAACTAGTTATTTAATTAAAGGGTAAAAGTGAAAGGGTTTTATGAAAAAAAAGCGAATATCAATAACAATTCACGATCTATAGATAGGGGAATCAAAAAACATGAATGAGCTGCTGTCATACTCAAGTGAATTAAAACACGAAGCAAATCAACTGGTGGTATCCAGTCATTTATTGGATCTGTTAAGAGAATATGGTTGTCTTCTCTCAGGGGAGAGTTTTGAGTTAAATGTCATGACAAATCGCATCATTAATTTTTACGTAGGAAATGATGAAATGGATGAAGAATCTATTTTTCACATGGGGTATCAGCTTACAAAGCGTTTTAGCCCTTATAAGATGATATTTGCTAATGAAAAAGATAAGTATCAGTGGAGTGTGTATATGATTCAGAAGGGAGAAGAGTGGAAGCTTGATATTTCCGTGCTTCCAGAAAATATCGTGAAAGGCAAAGTTGAGAAACAAGAGTTATTAAAATCACTTTTCACTGAAAAGAAGCGGGAATGCATTTTATTTTTCAAGCAGCAAAGCGGATATAATCGCTATTATACGAGTGATCATGTCTATAAGGCTGTGCTAGAAGATGACATTCACGATGATATGTCTTTTTTTATGTGGCTGCAAAGACAAAAAAAAGTAAATCAACAAACGTAAAAAAGAGCCGCTTAGGCTCTTTTTATGCGTTTACGGATGTTTTTACAGGTAAAGCAGCTTTTAGCATCCAAATATGTTTTTCAATGTTGCCGATTGTTCCAATGAATAAGTCAGCTGTTACGTGATCGTGTGCTGCTTCAGCGTTTTCAACTGCATTTTTTAGGTTTTTAACAAGTAGCGTATAGTCATTAATTAAGGTTTCTACCATTTCTTCACTCGTTTGCTCGTTTCCATCTTCAGAAAGAGTAGCTGCTTGCAAAAATTGCTTCATTGTAGCAATTGGGCTTCCTCCAATGGCTAGTAATCGTTCTGCATATTCATCTATATAGTCCGCCGTCTCATTATAGAATTCTTCAAATTTTTCATGAAGCGTAAAAAATTGAGGCCCTTTTACATACCAGTGAAAGCGATGTAGCTTCGTATACAATACGTTAAAATCGGCAATTTGTTGGTTCAATACGTTTTCTAAATTCATAGTTAATAGCCTCCTAATGAGTTGTTGTTATCTTATATTTATATTATATCAAATATCAAATTAAAATCAATACTTATTTATAATAATTATTAAATAATAATAAGGATGCTTTTAAATCGTAGTTATTCTCTTTAAAAACTCTAAAGATATGATAGGATAGAGCAAGAGTATTGAAAGGAAGAAGGGTTAGTCATGCATATTACACCAGAAGCAAAACAATTAATTAACAATATACTTGAAGAACAGGAGATAACAGGAATTCGCTTGTATTTTAAAGGAATTAGCTGTGAAATCCCTAATATTGGGTTAGCTTTTGAAGAGCCTTTTGAAAATGATGAAATGTATGAAGTCGATGGAGTACAAGTAGCAATGGAAGCTTCTATTGTGCCTTATACAAATGAATTAATGCTAGATGTTCATACAACGCCGTACGGTCCAGGTTTAGCATTAGTTGGGGCTAAAGAGGCTGAATAAAAAATGTATGTAAGAGAAGCTAACAGGTTTGTTGTTTGTTTTGGTAAACCTTGGTTTACTTAATTTAAACGTTAGTGAAATGGAGGGGGACCTATGCTTCTTTCTCATCATGTAACGGTTGAACAAAGACAGCAAATCAAACGCTTTAAGCAGCAAATACAAGACGCAAAAACGCTAGAGGAGCGCCGTTTGTATCAAGCACAGCTAAATAAATTTGTTGAGCGCCTATTTATTGAGAATCGCTTGCAGCGCAGCGGCGAACAATAAAAAACACCTAGAAAAGAAACCTTCAAAGAAGGTTTCTTTTTTTTAGTAGATTATTATACTTTTACACTTTGCAATTATTCATTTTCTTATATATCGCCCTTTATCTACTTGGAATCTGGTTTTCTGTATGAATATAGCACTAAAAACGTGTAAGTGACTATTAAATGAAAGCGCTTTCTGTTATAGTGAAGGTATAGAATGGTACTTGTTCACCTACAGTGTTCATAAGGAGTGGTTTGTATGATTGAAAGAGGAAACTTCTTAATTGGTTTAGCGTGGGGAACATCTTTGAGCATACCTTTATGGATCGCATTCTTTGGCTGGATAAAATTAGTTTGGCGCTTGCTTTAAATAAAAACAAAAAAAGTAAAAAAACTTCAGTGAATATGCGCTGAAGTTTTTTCAAACAACATAAATAGGTATTAAGAACTATTAAATAAATTATAATTTTTAACGATAAGTAAATAAGACTACTATAAATATTATTTTGGATTTTTTAGGTTCCTAATGTTTTAGGTCTTATTACACAACGGAAAGCAGGAGTACAAATTGAAAAGCTATCGTTTAGTAAGTTTCTCTACCTTATGTATCTGTCTACTCTTTTTATTCATTTCACCTTTTCAAGATACATCTAGTGCGTCAACTGATAAATATCAAAATTTCAAGCAGCTCTCACAGCACGAGTCTTCAGCTAGCTATAAAGTGACGACCAAAGAAACGAAAAGCCCTGTCCTTATCTTTGCTCCACACGGTGGAGGAATTGAAGGGGGGACAAGCGAAATTGCCCAAGAGCTTGGCAAACAAAATGCTCTTTACCTATTCGAATCGTTAAAGTCGAAAGGATCACGAGACCTGCACCTCACAAGCACTCATTTTGATGAGCCCACAGCGCGTAAGATGGTAAGCAAGTATGATAATGTTTTATCTCTTCACGGGTATTCTGAGAACGAAAAACATATTTTTGTGGGCGGGACTGATCGGGAGCGCGCAAAAAAATTAACGCAGTTATTAAATCAAAATGGATTTCCTGCCGAACTGATTACAAAAGGGCACGATGAGATTGCAGGCATTAACTCTGGAAATATTGCAAATAAAAATCGTACCGGGAAAAGTATTCAATTAGAGATTAGCCAACCGCTGCGAAGTGCTATGTTTCATTCATTCACTTCAAAAGGAAGAGCTTCGTCTAAAACTCAAACTTTTTATAAGTTTACAAATGTGCTTTCTACATTCGCTTCTACTTCTTACTGAATCCAAAAAAGAATGCTTTCGCAAGCATTCTTTTTTTATAAACTAGTTTTGCTACTCGTGACTTATAATAGGTTTCCAGTTAAAATCTTTTACATCTTGAACAGAAGGTTTTCTCACGTGCTGTAAGCTTTCTTTATTACACGCTCCATAAACTATAAAATTTTCCTGAGCTTCTATTAAAGAAATAGAGTTGGCTCCTAATTCGTTGGCATTCAGCTTTTGGTACGGATCGTCTTCCCAAAAACATATCTCACAAATGTCATAGTCACCATCACTGTCTAAAGATTGATAACCACAGCAAGGGCATGTATACTTTTTCATTGTTTCTATCCTTTCTGTATGGGATTTTAAGCTAGAAAAAAGTCAGTCATCTTATTTAACTATTTTACTATATTCAAGGATAGTCCGAAAGAAAATTCAAAAAAATCACAGCGGCATCTTTCCTAGGATTTGTGAACATTTTATAACGAATTGGTAATAGTTATTGTGAGACTGAGTAAAAAAGGAGTACACTTACTAGGAAAATAGATCGTGTTCGGAAACGTCTACATAAAAACATTTTTGGATATGATGAAAAAAGAAAAAAGAGATAGGGAGTCATAAATATGAAAAAAATAATAGGTTTACTTTTAGCATGCTTTTTAGCTGTTCCGACAGTTAGTTTTGCTCATACACATGTGCAAACAACCGTGCCGGAAAATGGTGCAACTGTTACAGCTCCTCTAAAAGAAATTAAATTAACCTTTGAAACACACATCGAGAAAATCAGTACTGTAACCGTTACAAAAGATGGACAAAAAATTTCACTTGCATCGCAAAAAGTAGAGGGTCATGATTTAATAGCTTCTCTCGATCAGCCTCTTAAAAACGGATCTTACACAGTGGACTGGGAAATTGTAGGGGAAGATGGTCATGTAATGAAAGATTCGATTGCTTTTAAAGTAGATGTGAAAGATGAAGCGAAAGAAGAGAATACTCAAGCAGCCGGAAAAGATAGTGAAAAAAAGCAAGACGCCACGCAATCCGAACAGCACCAAAAAAGTGCAGTAGCAAATGATGAAAAAACAGAGAACAATGATTCTTCATCGTTTTTTGTTATCATGATTATTGCTATTGTAGTTGTGGTTGGAGCATTACTCTTAATCTTCAGAAAGAAAAAGTCTTAAAAAGATGAGTATTTTGTTGCCTGTTTTTGAGTGGTTCACATACGTAGGTCTTTCCTTATTATTAGGATTTGCCGTACTGCAATATGTACCGCTTACAAAAAAGCCAACAATTTTATTATCAAAGCGATGGCTACTTGCAAGTGCAGCGGCTGTCGCTATTTTTTCGGTTGGAAATTCGCTTGAGATTATTTTATCTTTTTCAAAAATAAGAGGGTTAGGTGAAACAGTTCGTCTTGTATTATTGGAAACAAGAACGGGACACGCCTGGATCTTTGTTGTGCTAATTGCTATTTTATGTATGGTTGCTGTTTCAATAGAGAGCCACCCTCATATGTATACATTACTGACTGTAGCCTTGGTGGGAGGAATCGCCTACGCAAGTCACGCAGCATCCGCTTCTGCGCTTAGCGGCATGCTTTCTCATTCTCTTCATATTTTAGCAGTTGGACTGTGGGGAGGGGTGGTTCTGATTGTTTCCGCTTTTTCAAAAGAAACCTCCAATTGGAAAAGTTTCTTAAGCTGGTTTACTCCTTTTGCAATCGCTTGTTTTGTGCTTCTTTCATTAAGTGGGTTCATTTCGATGGTCATTATCATGGGTCTGTCCAACTATGTAAATTCATGGGCTACAGATTACGGGCAGTCCCTTTTGCTAAAGCATATTACGATTATTCCGCTGCTTGCATTTGCCGTCCTCAATGGCTTTCTTATGAAAAAAACGATAAAACATCCAGAATATAAGCCCGTGATGTGGATTCGAGCAGAAAGCATTATTTTGCTTATCATTTTTTTATTTACAGCTATCATGGTAACGCAATCGCCGCCAACTAATATAAGTCATATGGCAATGGATTCATCGATTCTTCCATTTATCTATGGGAAACAAGTGACGCTCCCTCTAACGTTTCACGTAACGATTGTGGGAATCCTATTCTTATTTGTCGCACTGCTGTTTTTTGTGTATTTACTTATTTGTTTTTACAAAAAGACAGTATGGCTTAGCGTATTAAGTTCGGGTTTGTTTGTTTTTGCTTTTTATATTGCGATGATGACAAGTATTCAAGTCTAAAAACAGTGAGAAATATCTCACTGTTTTTTTATTAGCCCTTAAAAGCTGTATTATCTCTCGGGCCTTTTCCCGGAGAAGGAGGCATCGGCATTTGGGAATTAGAACCAGAGTTAGAGCTAGAACCAGAGCCGGACGTAGAGCCGCTTGGAGGCGATATATTTCCTGCGTTTCCAAAAATAACGATCCCGCCAGAAATTGTTCCAATAGAAATAGATTTAATATAAACAGACATCCTTATTCAACCTCTCATCTAGTAAAAGAATTCAGTGTACCATAATGTATGACCAGCTTGTCATTTTCGTATAGACGAGTTTGAAAAATAGGTAAAAGCTTAGAAGTTCAGGTTAAGAAAGGAAATGGTGTAAAATAAGATGGAACTTTGAAGGTAAAGTGTGTGGTGTTTGCCTAAAGTGTGTATACCACCTATTAAAAGAATTAGAAAGGAACTAAGATGAATACGCAAAAAGGAATTCATTTTTCATTTAAAAAATTATGGTTGCTAACGAACCCTCCGACAGGAAAGCTACTCATTTCGTTCATACTGGCCTTAATTAATACCGGAGCGTCGCTTTCTATCCCTCTTGTCATTAAAGAAGTGATGGAGAAAATTGCAGTAGGCGTCTCACCGCAGCTTATAGCAGGACTCCTTGGTTTATTCGCTGCTCAAATGGTAACAAGCGCAGTATCTCTTTATCTCCTTGCTCAAGTAGGACAAGGTGTTGTAAAAGAACTCAGACATAAAGTGTGGAACAAGCTCATAAAGCTTCCGATTTCATTTTACGACCAAAACCGTTCCGGTGAAATGGTAAGCCGCATTACAAATGATACAACCATTGTGATGAATTTATTGTCAACAGAAATGATTGACTTTGTTAAAAATATTTTATCTATTATCGTTGCCATTGTTATTTTATTTACGCTTGATGTACCCATGACGCTCATTTTATTAGCGGTTATTCCCGTTATGTTTGTACTGGTTATGCCCCTAGCGCGAAAAATACATAAAATTTCACGTGAGCAGCAGGATAAAATGTCCAAGCTTACAGCTTTTTTAGCTCAAATGCTGAGTGAAATCCGCTTGATTAAAGTATCCGGTTCAGAGAAAAAAGAAGTTGGTTCCGGCTTACAATCGTTTCAGTCACTCTACCTCTTCGGTGTAAAGAGAGCTAAAATTGAAGCCATCATTACCCCGATTATTAGCACGGTGATGACCGCTGTTATGATTGCCATCGTCGGGTTTGGTGCATATCGTGTGAGTGAGGGATTTATCACTGCAGGAGAGCTGGTAGCTTTTGTTCTTTACCTTTTTCAAATTATGGTTCCGGTTGGTTCACTTACCCGATTTGTTACTAGCTTTCAGCAAACTAAAGGAGCTTCAGAAAGAATCTTTGATATATTAGCTGAGAAAGAAGAGAACTATGAAAATGGAGAAGTGCTTGAACAGGTAGGGAGTTTAAGGTTCGATAAAGTTGCTTTTCAATATGAAGATAAACCAGTATTGCAGGAAGTTTCATTTTCTGCTAAAAAAGGAGAAGTTACCGCTTTTGTTGGACCTAGCGGAGCTGGAAAATCTACTGTTTTTTCGCTTATCGAACGCTTTTATGAGCCTTCATCGGGGCGCATATTCTTGGATGGAACAGACAGTCAAAACGTCAACTTACGTTCGTGGCGTCACCTGTTTAGCTATGTTCAGCAGGATTCTCCGATTTTAGCAGGAACAATTCGAGAAAATCTCATTTACGGATTAGAGCGGCATGTGACGGATGAAGAAATAGAAGAAGCAGCGAAGTTAGCGAATGCTCATCATTTCATTCAGTCCTTTGAAGATCAATATGAAACAATGATTGGAGAAAGAGGTATTAATCTCTCAGGGGGACAGCGACAGCGTATTGCAATTGCCCGAGCGCTGTTACGCAATCCCCAGTTTTTACTACTGGACGAAGCAACAGCTAGCTTAGACTCCGAATCAGAAAAGCTTGTGCAAGAGTCATTGGAAACGGTAATGAAAGAACGCACATCACTCGTCATTGCACATCGTCTATCTACGGTCATTAATGCGGACCAAATTGTTGTAATAGAAGAAGGGAAGGTTACAGGAAGCGGAACGCATAAAGAGCTGTTAGCCTCTCATTCTTTTTACCGGCGTTTGGTAGAGCAGCAGTTTCAAACATCCCTATAGAACAAACAAAAAAGACTGCTTTTAAGCAGTCTTTTTTTAGTTTATTTATTTAGCTTTTTAACTAATTCATCACCCATTAATTCAGAAGAAAAAGGATCTCGGCTTGTGACAATTTGATCATTTGCCCAAACAGCATATGCTTTTTTATCCATCTCAGGGATGTAATTAGCCACTTCACGAAGTTCTTGTTCTAAACTGTATGGTAAAAAAGGAAGTACTTCTTCCGGTTCAATTTCATCAGGATAACCGGTTACGTCTAGTCCTTTAATTAACAGTTCATCATCGGATCCTTTCAAGAAAGCAAAAACAGAAGGTCCGTGACACTCAGCTGCTAAAATACCTCCATTGTCGTACACTTTGTTCATAAGTGCATGCAAGTCCACATTTTTTGCTAAGTCAAACATAGCGCCGTGGCCGCCTACTACTAAGATAACATCATAGTTCTCAGCATCTACTTCTTCAAGTTTCATTGTTTGATCCGCTCTTCCTGATTCATATAATTTCTTATACGTTCCGTCTGGATCAAAGTCTTCTGAAATACTTCGAACGTCTACTTCCGGCTTACCTCCAAAAGGTGAGGCTAAATCAACGGTGTGCCCTGCGTCCTCAAGCTTTTGCAGCGGAGCAAATAATTCTTCTGCCCACCAACCTGTGTGATAATCTTTCTCTTCGTATCCGCTTGATAATACAGCTAACACTCTTGCCATGTTTATACCTCCTAAATGATGTAAAACGTATAGTGATACATATCATGTATTCATTGTGAACTGTACCCTATATAAAAAAACTTTAAACAATGGTAAGTTATGAAAAGGTAGCGTGAATCATAAACAAAACCAAAAAAGAGATAGCAAATTTAAGATGCCACTTTTTATCTGTACGCTTATAGCGCTTCACGCCCATCACGAGTAAACAAGCTAGAACAGCCATCGTAATAATTCCTGAAAAGTACGTAAAATTTGCTTGAAATCCTTTTATTAAAGCCATATAACCATGTAAAATAATCATGGCCGTTGATATAAGAGCAATGGGAACGTGCCACTGACGAACATACTTGGCTAAAAATTGGATAAGCGGTTTTAACTCAAAATTTCCTTTTTTTATGTGCGATAACGGTTTCCATTTTAATAATAAAAAAATAGGATAAATGGCTAAAGCTGCAAAAAAACCAATTCGTGCGATTGAACCAAGCTCTTTAAAATTCCCTTCATATATTTTAGAATCGAGTGGAAGGGAATGTTTATAAATAGGGATGTAAATAAGCCCTGCTACAACTAGTAAAAAAGAGATAGTAAAGATAAAGATCACTTTTTTGCGCTCATTTTTATTTTTGATTAATGTCTGTAGCCATGATTTTTTAGCTGGAGATTTAGCTGAATTCATTTTCTTCCTCCTTGGAAAAAACTAGTTAGTATCAGTATGAACTTTTTTTCTTAAAAATTCTTTAAAAGTCCTTCTTTTTTAGAAAAATTCATTTTTTTCTTGGCAATACGCGTTATAGTTAAACAAAGGGTTTAAAAAGGAGATGAATATATGAAAAAAAGAATAAGTATATCTATAATCAGTCTTTGTTTACTTTTAACGGCCTGTGGTCAGGAACCTGCTCAAACCACAAATGCTGAGCAGCCAAAACCGTTGGACGTAAATCTTCAAGGCCCAGAGACTTTACAGAAAAATGAAAGTGGTATCTACAAAGCCGAAGTTACATATGGAGACGAAAAAGTGAAAAATGATGATGTTGAAATGATTGAATTTGAAATAGAAAAAAAAGATAGCGAAGGGAAAGGGAAGATGTTAAAGCCTAAACAAATAGGAGAAGGTGTATATGAAATACAAACATCTTTCTCTGAGCCTGGCACATATACCGTGCAATCACATGTTTCTGCAAAAGGGACGCATAACATGCCTCTTATAACCGTTACGATTAAATAAAAAAAGTCAAGGATTCTAATTCCTTGGCTTCTTTTCGTTTAGTATGTCCATTGAATTCCCATTCTACAAGGGGAAAAGGTTATTTGGAATAGGATGATGTTTTCTATCATCAATTAAAGTAATGCACTGAGCCAGCTGTTCAATTCCTCGTTTGATCGTATTCGTATTTACTTGTGAGATGCTTAATCGGAGAAGAGTGTCTCTTTTATATTCTGGTAAAAAAAATCTAGAGGCATCATCAACATATATGTGCTGCTCGTTTAGCATGTGAACAATCTGTTTTGCTGTCACATGCTCAGGCAAACTAATGGATAAATAGAATCCTGAAGTTGGTTTAGAAAAATGTGTATGAGCGGGTAGCAGTGAATCACATGCTTCTACAAGAGTTTGCATTTTGGTATGGTATACCTCTTTTATCTTTTTAAGATGACTCGTAAACATGCCGCTTTTTAAATAAATTTCAAGAGCACCTTGGGAAAGCGCTGAACTATTAAAATCTGAACTGAATTTATATCGTAAAAAGTTGCTATTCATTAACGAAGGAAGCACGACAGCAGCAATACGTAACCCAGGAAGAAAGACTTTCGAAAAGCTTTTAATGTAAATAACTCGTCCACAAGGATTAAAAGAAAATAAAGGATCTGATTTTGCATCGGGATCAAGGTCGCCCAAAAAGTCATCTTCCACTATATATACATCGTATTTTTCGGCTAGCTCCACGATTTTTTTCTTCTCAAAATTTGTATAACAATGCCCAAGAGGATTGTGAAATCTTGGAATAATGTAGAAAAATTTTATATCATTATTTCGAAAAATGTACTCCAAACGATCAAGATCAATCCCTTCCATCGATAGCTGGATCCCAAAAGTAGTAGCTTGGTGCACCGTAAGAGACTCGATAAAACCGAAATAAGTGGGCTGTTCAATTAGGATATTATTTTTTCCATTTGGAAAGGGCATAGAACCTAGTAAGTGAAGAGCTTGCTGAGACCCGGATACAACAACTAACCTTTCAGCTTGAGTGAACACCTGTAGGTTCTGCAAGTGTTTCACTAACTGTACCCTCAATGAGTAAGAGCCTTGTTGATCAGAGTATGTAAAAAGCTCTTCTTTGTAGTGTTCAATCGCTTGGTTTATACAATGCTGAAATTCAAGATAAGGCATAACGTTTTTATCTGGACCAGCAGACAAGAAATCAATCACTTCATTTTCATTCGTCCTATGTTGAAATTCTGCCACAACGTAGTAGCCGCTTTTAGGAACAGAATAAATTAAATGCTCTTTTTCTAGTTCACTGTACGCTTTGAGAACGGTATTCTTGCTGCACGAAAAAAGTTGGGAGAGTCGGCGAACAGAAGGGAGTTTACCACCTGCAATAAGCCATCCATTTGCTAGGCCAAGCTTAATTTCTTCCATGATTTTCAGATATTTTAAACTCATAGGTCATACTCCTTTAATTTGTACCCGTACAGATAGGTAAAAGAATGATTTATTTTAGTAGTTGTCCTGCGCTATCCTTTTAATTATATCAGAACTTTTTTTAGAAAAATGGTACAGTTCTGAAAAATAAAAAGACAGGGGTAGGGTAAGATGCAAAAAGAAATTAGAGAGAAAATGGGTGTATTGTTGGGATTAGTAGGCGTTATCTGTTTTAGCTTAACCCTTCCTTCTACAAGCATTGCAGTCGAGTATTTCGGAACGACAGTCGCCGGTTTAGGAAGAACAGCTGTAGCTGCTGTTTTAGTAGCTGTGATATTGATTGTACGAAAAGAAAAATTTCCTTCTCTCCGCCAATTTAAAAGTCTGCTGATCGTCGCTTTAGGCGCAGTTTTAGGGTTTCCTCTGCTCACTTCTTGGGCAATGAAATCCTTGCCTGTTTCTCACGGAGCGGTTGAAATCGCTCTTTTACCATTAGCCACAGCCGGTTTTGCGATGTTTAGAGGGGGTGAACGCCCTTCTTTAAAATTCTGGATATCAAGTATGATTGGTTCGGCAGCCGTTATCGTGTATGCTCTTCACCTTGGATTCGGTCAACTGCAGTTTGCTGATGCAGCTTTACTAGCAGCGGTGCTGATACTTGGACTGAGCTATGCAGAAGGAGGGGTGTTAGCAAGAGAATTAGGCAGCTGGCAAGTAATTGCTTGGGCCATTATCATCGGTGCACCTTTTTTTATGGTTCCAGTGGGACTAAGCATTACAGCTGAAATGCTCCATGCGCCTTTACAAGCATGGGTTAGTTTGATTTATCTCTCAGTAGTGAGTCAATTTTTAGCATACGTTGCTTGGTACAGCGGGATGGCTATGGGTGGAATAGCCAGAGTTAGCCAAGTTCAATATTTACAGCCATTTTTAATGATTCTGTTTGCAGCTCTATTTCTAGGTGAAACGATTACACTTTTTACTCTTGCTACAGCAATAATTGTTGTTTTTTCGGTTGTACTAGGCAAAAACGCTTCGGTGTCAAAAAAAGAAGTGCATCCACAGAAAATAGTGAATAAAGACGCTTAACTAATATGTGGATTTGTTACATTAAAACAACATGCTCTATTCCCATTAGCAATCGGCAGGTTCACTCAGTCTCCTGTTTTTCTATGTAAGTTTCAAGAGCCAAAGTATAAGAAATGAATGAATTTCCTATGTAAAAAAGGTATATAACGGTTTTTTTTCACATAGGTTGAACATTATACAAGAACTTGTACACCGAAAAAATACAATTAGACAAATAATTCGTATTGGGCTTGTCATATACATAGAGAGAAGAGGTAGTGATGAAAAAGGACGGGAGATAGAGGAGATAACGAGATGAACACTTTTTTGAAAGGAACGTTTATTCTAGCAGGTGCTGCCTTTGCAGGAGAGTTAATTGAATTTCTTGTAAATATGGTACTTGCTAGAGAATTAGGAAGGGAAGGCATGGGCATGTACATGACTGTTCTTCCTATCATTTTTCTTATTGCCACCGTAGCCAACTTAGAACTGCCTATTTCTATTTCTAAATTTCTTGCTGAACATCATCGCAAAGAACATCAGCATATGATGAAGCATGCCACCATTTTTGCTACTGCTGTGAGCTTGGGAATCTTTTTTATTACACTAGCAGTATTAGCAGCCTTTCCATTTTTTAGTCACTATCATCCTTACTTAAAATGGGTTGTCCTATGTTTCATTCCGGTTGTTTCGTTTTCAGCGGTGCTTCGTGGATATTTTACGGGTAAAAATAATATGACGACTATCGCTGTGTCTAATTTTATCCGCAAAGCCTTTCAGCTAACGATTTTATTTATTGTGTTTCAAATGTTTGCTTTCACAGATGTTAAAATGTCGCTGTTTATTGCGATTTGTACGCTAATTGGGACCGAAGCTGTTATTTTGCTTTATTTTTTTATCACGTATGTTACCCAGTTAAGTGTTTTATCAAGAGGGCACAGACCTCTGCTTTCTCCAAGTGAGATTCGGAAAAAGCTGTTAGGCGTCTCACTTCCGACCACGGGACTGCGTTTATTTAATGCGGTATGTAATGCTATTCAGCCGTTTTTAATCAAACACGCGCTCGTTTTATCGGGCATGACTTTAACCGGGGCAACGCAGCATTTTGGTATGCTAACAGGGGTAGCGATGTCGATCGGCTTTTTTCCGGCTTTCTTTGCTCATTCTCTTTTAGTAGCACTAATACCTGCTGTATCTGAAGCTCATGCGAAAAATCAGGAAGAACAGCTTCAAAGACTTTTGACTCAAAGTATGCAAATGACATTTTTATATGGGATTCCGTCTATAGTGGCGATGTATTTCTTTGCTGAGCCGCTTACTAACTTGTTTTTTCATTCTACAGAAGCCGTGTACTACCTAAAGGCTTTATGGCCGTATTTTCTTTTTCACTTTTTTGCCGTCCCGCTTCAAGCTTATTTAATTGGCCTTGGCTATGTAAAAGATGCTTTTTATCATACGATTTGGTCTCATATTGTATCTTTTTCCCTGATGTTTTTCTTAGGATCACAAACAAATATTGGCATGCAGGGAATTATTATCGGGATGAACTGTGGCGTGGTTGTCCTGACCGTTCTGCATTATGTAACGATTTGCAAAGTCATTAATGTTTCCTTTTTTTCACTTAAGCATAAAACGCATTTATCCTAAAAAAACCTCCAACAGTGAAGTTGGAGGTTTTTTGGTTACCAGTTATTCATAATTGAGCTAAACAGTGTAGCAGGGTCTTGTCCACCGCCGCCTGATAAGTATTTCGTTGTTTGCGTAGAATTAGCATTATCAAAGCCAGCGTGGATAGAAACGACTGCATCATCGGTATACCCGACAAACCAAGCATCTTTGACATCGTTGGTTGTACCGGTTTTACCTGCAGCATCTCGTGAAGAACGAGCGTTAACACCTGTTCCATAGCTTTTTTCAATCACATCTTGCAGCATGGATGTCATTGTATCTGCATTTTCTTCACTCATTACTTGCTCTGTCTGAATGTCTGGCTTTTTCACTTCACCGTCGCGCATCTCAATTTTTCGAATTGCGTACGGCTTAGTCATGACGCCTTTGTTAGCAAAAGTAGTATATCCTTGTGCTAACTGAAGGGGAGAGAACGTTGTGGTCGTTCCTCCAAGAGCAAGCCCTAATTTTGACTTATCATCATCTTCAAGAGGAAGTCCAGCTTTTTCCATGAATTTTGCGCTTGTATCAATACCAATTTGTTTTAAAAGCCAAACAGCTGGAACGTTAAGTGAACGAGTAAGTGCTTCACGCATTGTCACATGCTTTTGATATTCACCTTCTGCATTTTTAGGGCTATATCCACCGCCAAAGTCTTGTCGTTCGTCACTTAAGAGTGAAGTTGGTGTATAATCTCCAGTTTCTAAGGCTGGACCGTATACGGCTAACGGCTTAATAGCTGAACCAAGCTGATAGCCGCTTGTAGCACGGTTTAAGCCGTTTCGCTCATAGCTGCGTCCTCCATACATCGCTGAGATCCCACCTGTTTTAGGGTTAACAGCTGAAATTCCAACCTCTACTTTGCTGTTGATGTCATCATCTCGGAACGTATGATTTGCTACAGAGTTATTAATCGATTCCTGTAAATTAGGATCTAAATCTGTATAAATGGCATAACCACCCTTATAAAGGTCATCAGCAGATACGCCATATTGTTGAGCAGCTTCTTTAATTACATAATCAATAAATGCTTGATTGGAGTTCGGTTTTTTAACAGGAACACTAGGCTTGACTACACGTTCGTTTAACGCTTGCTGATACTGAGTATCGCTAATAACGTTTTGGTCATGCATCAGTTTCAATACAACGTTTCGTCGGGCTGTCGCTTTTTCTGTACTATTGCTTGGTGAATACGTACTCGGCGCTTTTGGCAGTCCCGCTAAAAGCGCAGCTTCGCCTACGGTTAAATCTGATACAGGCTTATTAAAATAAAGCTGAGAAGCTGCACCAATACCATATACACCGCTTCCGAAATAAATTTGATTTAAATATAATTCCAAAATTTGATCTTTTGTAAATTGTCTTTCTAAGCCAAGTGATAGAAACATTTCATCTACTTTACGTTTAATGGTCTTATCACTAGATAAGTAAAGATTTCTTGCTAGCTGCTGTGTAATGGTACTTGCGCCTTCAGCTTTACTCATTGTTACAATGTTCTTAAAAAGGGCGCGGCCAATACCTTGTAAATCAATCCCAAAATGCTTGTAAAAGCGACGGTCTTCCGTTGCAACAAACGCCATTTTTACATAATCGGGAATTTCATTGCTCGAAACATTTTGACGGGGAACGGTTTTATACAATTCGTCAATCTTACGGTCATTTTTGTCATAGACTACCGTACTTTGAACCGACTGCAGTTTCGAGTAAGATAAATCAGCCGTTTGCTGAAATTGCTTTAATACATAGGTAACTCCCAGCATTACAATTAAAACAACGACTAAAAAGGCTAAAATAAATTTCCTCATGTTGGTTCACTCCACTAAGTAATAATTCCATGTTCACACATAGCTACATTCTTCGTCTTTACAAGGTCGTTATGTAAAGAATGCTGAAGTTTGTTGACCCATTTAATCTTTCAACAGAGAAATGGGTGATAAAGTATTAACGTTCACAAGCTGACGCGCTAAGTTTAATAAAGGCTATTATTCAAGTGCAGGTAAGTTTTTAGGGTATAAGATGATTGACATAAATAGCTCTTTACGCAGTTATTTTTTGCTTACTCGCAGATGCTTCGTTTTTTATTAAACTGAAACAAAGTGAAATACAATCATCTGAACTTAGTTTACCCATAAATTTGTGTTTGTCAAATAAAGTCGTATAAAGCACCATTCGGGGCTTTGTTCCCCTTTATGAAAAAACAAGCTGATATTTTACGTTCTGTTTCTCATAGAAAAAAGTTGTTGTAACACGTATACGAAATAAGATTTAGTACGTTCGGGTATAAATGCTGATATCTGTTGAAAGTAACGAAATAAAGAAAAAATTAACTAATTTATCAGACTAGGGCACTTTTTATACGAAGAAGGACGGGCGAGTTTTAATCATTATCCACCTTTTGACGGGAGCACTTAGCTAAAAGTGGAATATTTCTTTCCCCGCTGTAAGTCAAACGAATTAAATACCTAGCTGCATATGAGCAATGGCCATATGAAGTTATTCAGTATTATGTGATACTGCCAGCAAAACATACAGGTATTTCTTTGACAGTAGTTCCTTTACAAATGCTTCGAAAGTTCTTATAATAAAATTATCTTTAATTCGAGATATTTAAAAGGAGTGGATATACGTGAAACATATTTTTAAAAAAGGAACGGACGAGACGAAACCGACTTTATTGCTGTTGCATGGTACAGGAGGTACAGAACAAGATCTGCTTCCTGTTGCGGATATGATTGATTCCTCTTGCTCGGTATTATCTGTAAGAGGAAATGTACTAGAAAACGGAATGCCTCGTTTCTTTAGACGTTTACAAGAAGGAATATTTGATATAGAAGATTTAATTGAACGCACAAAAGAACTTCATCAATTTTTAGATGAAGCGGCTGAAACATACTCATTCGATCGACACAACATCGTAGCTGTAGGCTACTCAAATGGTGCCAATATTGCAGGAAGTTTGCTATTTCATTATGAGAATTCTTTAAAAGGGGCAGCTCTTCTTCATCCGATGGTTCCAAGAAGAGGAATTGAAGTGCCTAAGACCGACGCTTCTATCTTTATTGGCGCAGGCAAAAACGACCCTATTTGCCCAGCATCAGAAACGGAAGAACTTTCTGCGCTTTTAGAAAAAGCTGGAGCGGACGTACAGGTGCATTGGGAATCATTTGGCCATCAGTTAACACGAACAGAAATTGAAGCAGCTGAAAAATGGTATCGAGCAAAATTTTAATTTAAAAACTTTCCGCATTCGTGCGGGAAGTTTTTTATTTTTAAAAAATAATGAAAGTTATCGTACAAAAGATAGATATAAATGGTAAAAAGTACTTTTTTTACTGAATGAAGGGAAATTTTATGATATCATTTTATTTCCGGTATATCCTTGCAGAATAGCTATTTTTAGGTAAAGTATCAAATTATTTTAAAATTCCTGGCTTCTATCACAAAAAATGAAACCAAAGTCTGAGTAAACCGTTATAATAAATGCAGGATTTAAATTCAAAAGGATGGTTAAAAGCATATGACTCGTTTTTTTATTGTTTTACTTTTCGTTCTAATGGTTATATGTGTATATACCATTATTTCGCAAACCCTTTACCGTCGCTATCATTCATCAGTCATAATAAAAGGGGCAAAAAAGCATAAAATAGCTATAACATTTGATGACGGACCTCATCCTGTTTATACACCAAAAATTTTGGACTTGTTCAAACTGCATGAAATGAAAGCTACTTTTTTTATTGTGGGAGAACTAGGGGAGAAACACCCGTCTATTTTAAACAGAATGATTGATGAAGGGCATGAAGTAGCTATACATCATCACCGTCATGTGAGTGCATGGACGCAAACACCTTGGCAATTAAAAAGACAAATTCATCAATGTGCACAGGTTATAGAGAAAGTAACCAATCAAAAGCCGCTTTTTTATCGTCCGCCGTGGGGACATTTAAATATGAGCAGTTTATCAATGGCCAAGCCATATCACCTTGTGATCTGGACAGGAATCTTTCAGGATTGGACACTAAAAACAACGAAAACGGCATTAGTTCAAAAACTAATGCGTAAAGTAGAAGATGGAGCCATTTTTGTGTTACACGATAATGGAGATACCCCGGGAGCAGATGAAAAAGCACCTGAAATGACGATTGCGGCGTTAGAAGAATTTTTACCTTACTTAAAACAGCAAGGGTATGAAAGTATAACCATGCAGCAATTGATGAATCAATCGTAAATAGAGGAGCGAGCAGTGGACTTAACAATTATTTCTCAGTATATACATTCCTATGGTTATATTGTTATTTTACTTGTACTTTTTTGTGGGATTGTTGGAATTCCAGCGCCTGAAGAATCATTTTTAATATTATTAGGCATGTTTATTGCCAAACATCAGCTGAACTTATACGAATCATCTCTTTTTGCTTTTTTAGGTGTTATCACTGGAATGCTTACTGCTTACGGGCTAGGAAGATATGCGGGAACCCCATTTTTTGATAAATACGGAAAATACGTAGGGTTAACCAAAGAGAAAATTGAAGCGGCAAGCGGCAGCTACCATAAATATGGGATATGGACCATTTTATTTGGTTTATATATTCCAGGCTTGCGTCAAATTAGCCCATATATGGCGGGAATAAGTCGCTATCCGTTTTTCCTTTATTTATTGTTATCGGTAGTAGGAAGTCTAGTATGGGTCCTTTCTTTTCTGATTCTAGGTTACTACGTAGGAGATCGAATTCATATTTCGTATATCATCATGGGCGCTGTAGCTTTTTTTGTCATTTATTTACTTATAAAAAGAACAAGAAACCGAAAACGTCTTGAGAGGAGGGATGGTCAATGAGGAAGGTTTTATTCTTACCGCTTTTTCAGATGCCATCTGGTCATCACCAAGTAGCAGACGCCGTTATGGATGCCATTATGGAGCGTTTTTCCCACGTTATTTGTCAAAAAATTGATTGTTTAAGCTATTGGAGCAAACCGCTTGAACAAATGATTTCATCGATATACATGAAATGGATTTCTGTTTTCCCAAAGCAGTTTGAAAAATTTTATTACGGTCATGTATACAAAAAAAACGACCATACGATGGACGATTTTGTTGTGAAAAAGTGGCCGATTATCGAATACCATATGAAGAAATTAATTGATGCAGAGCAGCCGGATGTCATTGTTTGTACACACAGCTTTCCTTCCTGTGTATTAAGCGGGTTAAAAGAAAAAGGAATCATTGATCTTCCTATTATAAACGTATACACAGACTTCTTAGTAAGCGACGTATGGGGTAAAAATGGAATTGAGCTTCACTGCGTGCCTGATCAGGATACAAAAGCGTTTTTACAAAACGTTCACGGTGTAAAAGAGTCTTCTATTTATGTAACGGGAATTCCTGTTCATAAAGCGTTTTTAAAAAGAAGGATTGACCATCTTATGCCACAGAAACATATATTGATTGCCGGAGGGAATTCCGGCCTTGGAAATGTACGCAAAATGCTTCAGCAGCTTCCGCAAAACTGTACGTATATGTATTATGTGCTGTGCGGAAAAAACAAAAAGTTGTATCAAGAACTAATAAAATTAAACCACCCGAGAATTAAAGCGGTCTCGTATGTAAAATCGAGAGAGAAAATGAATGATTTATATGAGGGAGCAGATGCCATTGTCACAAAAGCGGGGGGAGTGACAATTAGCGAAGCCCTTCACAAAAGACTACCTATTTTTATTCACTCCTCTCTTCCCGGTCAAGAACAAATTAACATTGAATATCTAAAAGAAAAAGAGCTGCTGATACCGCTTAATGAGGCTGAAGCCTTTGAACAGCAGCTTAAGAACATTTTAGAAAATGATGTGAAACGAAACCGGTTGATAAAACGGATGGACGAATATGTAGACAGCTTAGAAGTAAAAGTAGATCACGTGCTTGCAGATCACTTTAAGCTGTATCGATATGAGACAAGTCAAAATCAATTTTAAGCAGAACATTGGTTATTTCTTTTTACATTCGATAAACTAACTGTAGAGATAACAACTGTAGAAGGTTAGATGAAGTAAAAGGAGATTATAATATGAACTCAGTTATTGAAACGATTTTAAATCATCGTTCTATTCGCAAATATGAAGACAAACCATTGTCAGAAGAGCAAATTCAGACGATTGTAGAAAGCGCACAGGCAGCTTCCACATCAAGCTATATTCAAGCGTATTCCATTATTGGAGTAAAAGATAAAGAAACGAAGCGAAAGCTTGCTCAATTAGCAGGAAATCAGCCTTACGTAGAAACAAATGGACACTTCTTTGTATTTTGCGCTGACTTTCATCGTCATGATGTCATTGCGGAAATGGAGAAAAAAGACTTATCGACAGCGCTCGAAAGCACAGAGCAGTTTATGGTAGCTATTATTGACGTTGCTCTTGCTGCGCAAAATGCAACGCTTGCTGCTGAATCAATGGGACTTGGAGCTTGTTACATCGGCGGTTTGCGTAACGAATTAGAAGAAGTAAGCAAATTGTTAAAACTGCCTTATCATGTAATTCCGTTATTTGGTCTAACGGTTGGACACCCAGCGGGTATTACGGATAAAAAGCCGCGCTTACCATTTAAACATGTGTATCATGAAGAAACATATGAGCCGAACGATGAGCAGACGAAAAAAGAATTAACAGCGTATAACGAAGAAATTTCTGCTTATTACAACGAAAGAACAAATGGCAAACGCCAAGACACATGGACTGGTCAAATGGCCGACATGCTTTCCAATCCTAAGCGTATGTATATGAAAGAATTTGTTGAAAAGCAAGGATTTAATAAGAAATAAAAAAAGCTGGGACAAAAGTATTTTAGCCGAATTGAAAAGCGAACCGCTAATCAAAATTTTTGATTAGCGGTTCGCTTTTTTTGTTATAAAAAAACTGAATATACCCGTTAAATGATCAATAAAAAAGAAGAGGCATAGTCAGCAATGGTAGAGAAATTTAACTATTTTAGTAAAAACAACAATAAAAAGCAGTAAAAAGTAGAAACGTTTCATCATATAGCCAAATTATCAGAAATATTACGATTGAATGTTCTGTTTTGTTAAGTTTTGTAATAAAAGTAGCATGGCTCTGTAACGGCTGTGAAATGTGAGGATGATATCATTCAATCATTGAGTAAATAAGGAGGTATTCGTAATGAAAAAATTTATATTTACTCTAGGAACAACAGCAATCCTTTCAGCAGGATTTGTAGGTGCAGCTTCTGCTTCTACAAGCGGAACGTATCACGTAGAAAAAGGTGATACGTTATGGAAAGTCGCTCAAAAGCACAGCGTGAGCGTAGACGAGCTAAAAGATGCAAACAACTTAACATCTAATATTATTTATCCAAATCAAGAATTAAACGTAGCTACTATAAAAGAAATGACGCACAAAGTTCAGCAAGGAAACACCTTATGGTCTATCAGTCAGCAATACGGCGTGACGGTAGATCAAATTAAAGAATGGAACGGACTGAAGTCAGATTTAATTTATCCTGGCGAACAATTAAAAATTCAGTCTCCAAACGGCCAAGCTCAGCAATCAAGTCCTTCAGTAGCCCAAGCTGCTCCAGAAGCTCAGCAAGCTCAAGCGCCGGCTGAACAAACTCAAGAAGAACAGCAGCAAGCTCAAGTTGAACAAACTCAAGAAGAACAGCAGCAAGCTCAAGTTGAACAAGCTCAAAAAGAGCAGCAGCAGGCTCAAGCTGAACAAGCTCAAAAAGAGCAGCAGCAAGCTCAAGCTGAACAAGCTCAAAAAGAACAACAACCTGCTGAATCGTCACAACAAGCCAGCGGCAAATCAATGACAGTTGAAGCAACTGCCTATACGGCTAATTGTGCTGGATGTAGCGGTACGACTGCTACAGGAGTGGATTTAAAAGCAAATCCAAATCAAAAAGTAATCGCTGTTGACCCTAGTGTTATTCCATTAGGTTCGAAAGTTTATGTAGAAGGCTATGGTGAAGCTGTAGCTGCCGATACAGGTGGAGCAATTAAAGGCAATCGAATTGATGTATTCGTTCCTGCTGAAGGTGATGCTCAACAGTTCGGAAGAAAATCTGTTAAAATTACGGTTATGAACTAAGAAGTTCTTTATAAAATTGCTAGTCTAGTATAGAAATACATAGCTAGTAAAGCAAAAGAGGTGCCTTATGGCACCTCTTTTTACTTTATAATACGCTTTGCGCCCGCATAGCTGTTTTTCCAGTACGCTGTTGAAAGTGATTGCGTTTTAACGCCTTTGCTGCTGACATAAATGAATTCTTGTTTGTCTAGGTAAATTCCTACGACTGAAACGGATTTGCCGTTTTTAAAGAAAACTAAATCTCCAGCCTGCAGGCTGTTTTGCTTTACGTCCGTACCGCTTTTATACTGATCTGCTACTGTACGGGGAATAGAAATATTTGAACCCGCGTTTTTATATACATACTGTGTGTACCCTGATACATCAAAACCTTTTGGTGTCGTACCTCCATATTTATATGGCTTTCCAATTAGCGTTTTAGCATACGATACAATTTGCTGCTGTTTTGCACTAACAGAAGTTTGAGGTGCTGGAGCCGGCGAAGGTGCGCTTGCACTTTTCACTTTCAGCACTTGTCCGACTTTTAGCGCGTCTGTTTTTAAATTGTTTAATTTTTTTAATTCAGCTACCGTCATGCCGTACTTTTTAGCGACTGCTGTCAGCGTGTCTCCTTTTTTCACCGTGTAGGTGCCATTGCTATCAGCCGGTGTAGATGGAGCTGTTGGTGAAGGTTGAATATCTTCATCAAGCAAATAACTCATATTTGCGTTAAACGCTACTTTTCGCTTCGTTTTATAGCTCTTCGCTTTTTGCTGAAATTGCGTATTGTATGCGTTGATTTCTTTTTCAAAATTTGCAGAGATCTTATTAAATTCCGCGTCACTTACATCTCCATACGCATAGTCTTCAAGATCTACAATGTAATTGTAAAGAGCAATTAAGCTGTCGTATAAATACCCTTGAAGCTGATCAGCTTCTGAATTAAGGTGATTCATCGCATAATTTTTATCAGTCTTTGTTAGAAACTGGTCAATTTGATTCGCAAGCTGATCATATGCATCTAACGCTTTTTCGTCATCTTTTATTCCTTCAATTTCTTTTAGCTTTTTTTCTACGGTTTTATAAAATGGTGCGTAATAATCTGCTAGCGAATTAACGTCTTTTTGATAAACGCTGACAGAAGAAGCAGCATAAGCAGAGTGACTAAAAACAGGCGTTGTCACCGATGCTCCTACTAAAACAGATGCTGCTATAAATGGTACAAGTAGTTTCTCTTTTTTCATTTGTAAAGTCCCCCAAATATCCAAATAATAGTATAGCAGATAGATTATACTATATTAGGTTATAAAAGAACTAGTACTTTTCCTTTAATTTCATATTTTTTAGCAGTTTGCGTACTTGATAGAAGATAATCTAAGGAACAAAGAAAATATGTGATACAATGTACAAATATTCAGTTAAAAAGGAAGTGTACGATATGCAGCAATTTATCAAAGAAATAGCGCGCGGAAAAAGGGGATCAACTGACTTAACGTATGAACAAGCAAAAGAAGCAGCTCGCTTAATCGCTTCTGGACAAGCTACGGATGCTCAGATCGCTGCTTTTTTTATCGCGGAACGTATTAAAACTGAAAATGCAGATGAACTATTGGGATTCGTCCATGCTTTTCGTGAAAAAACAAAAGAAATACCGCTGTCTCAGCCTTTAAAAGATAAATCAATTGATTTTGCAAGCCCTTATGCAGGGAGGAATTCATTTTTTGCGACCATTCCTGTATCAATTTTATTAGCTGAAAGAGGTGTGCCAGCTTTTTTACACTGTACAGAAGCACTTCCTCCAAAGTTTGGAACAACGATTGAAGACGTACTTCATTCATTACAGATCCCTCAAGCTCAAACGATTGAAGACATCGGTCATGCGTTTGAAACGTTAAAAATTGGCTTTGTAAATGCCGAAACAATCTCTTATCCTCTTAGCCGCATCAAACAAGTTCGTCATGAAATTGGTGTAAGGACACTTATTAATACGGTTGAAAAACTACTAAACTTATCGAATGCTTCTTCTTTAATGATGGGCGCTTTTCACCGTACAGCCATTAATAAGATTGTGCCTATTTTTGCTTCTCTGCCTTTCAAACACGTATACGTGGTACAAGGGATAGAAGGATCAGAAGATGTACCTGTACATAGAAGCAGCTTTGTTTTTACGATCTCAGAAGGAGAGATGGAGTCGTTTATTGTCAATCCAAAAGAATACGGACTGTTTGTGGAAGAAGAGCACTTTGAAAAGAAAATAAGTGTTGAAAAACAAGTGGAATATGTGACGCGCATTCTGGAGGGGGAATCTTCTTCCGAACTGACTTACGTCTATAATCAAGTAGTATTAAACGCTGGCTTGCGCTATTATCTATTTGGCTATGAAGCTTCTATTGAAAAAGGAGTAGACTATGCAAAACGTCAGCTAGCTGAAGGTTTGGGCTGGAAACACCTGCAGAAATGGAAAACACAAGCGATTTCAGAAGAGTAAAAGGTGAGCAAACATGCTCATCTTTTTTTAGCGGAAGAGATAAATTCTTTGTTTTTTGTCAGAAAATTTACTATAATTAGTTATGTATTTTGTGTTAGAAAATATCACATTTGATGTTAATTAGAAAATAGATTAGCAGAAAGGAAGCTTTCATTGAAACTTACGTCGAGAGAACAAGAAAAATTAATGATTGTCGTAGCTGCAGACTTAGCAAGACGCCGTCAAACAAGAGGATTAAAACTTAATTATCCCGAAGCAGTAGCTATTATTACATATGAAATTATGGAAGGAGCTCGTGATGGCAAGACGGTAGCACAGCTAATGCGAGAAGGGACCAAGATTTTAAAACGAGAAGATGTAATGGAAGGTATTCCGGAAATGATTCATGATATTCAAGTGGAAGCTACCTTTCCAGACGGAACCAAGCTCGTCACTGTGCACGATCCAATTCGTTAAGAGGAGGGAAAGATATGATTCCAGGGGAATATTTCTTAAAAAAAGACCCAATCACATGCAATAACGGAAAGAAATCAATTAGCGTGACTGTAATCAACAGAGGCGATCGACCTGTTCAAGTAGGGTCACACTTTCATTTTTTTGAAGTGAATGCTGCGCTTGAGTTCCCCCGCGAAGCTTCGCTTGGCTATCATTTAAATATTCCGGCCGGTACAGCCGTTCGTTTTGAACCAGGTGATGCAAAAGAAGTGGATCTCGTTGCTTTCTCCGGAACAAGAGAAATCTACGGTCTTAACAATAAAACAAACAGATCGCTTTCTGATAGAAAGGAAGATGTATAAGATGAGTTTTCAAATGTCGCGACGTCAGTATGCAGATATGTTTGGACCAACCGTTGGAGATGCTGTTCGTTTAGCAGACACAGAGCTATTTATTGAAATTGAAAAAGATTTCACCACGTACGGAGATGAAGTAAAGTTCGGCGGAGGAAAAGTCATTCGTGACGGAATGGGGCAGCATCCTCTTGCAACACGAAGCGAAGCAGCGGACTTAGTGTTGACAAATGCAATTATTGTTGATTATACAGGCATATATAAAGCAGATATTGGAATAAAAGATGGACTCATTCAAACTATCGGAAAAGCGGGCAATCCCCTGCTGATGAATGAAGTAGACATCATCATTGGTGCCAGTACAGAAGTGATTGCAGCTGAAGGGAAAATTGTAACCGCCGGCGGTATTGATGCACATATTCATTTCATTTGTCCGCAGCAAATTGAAACTGCTCTTGCCTCGGGAGTTACAACAATGATTGGAGGAGGAACGGGACCGGCTACAGGAACAAAAGCTACAACTTGTACACCCGGAGCTTGGCATATTGAACGAATGCTTGAAGCTGCTGAAGCATTCCCAATGAATATTGGCTTTTTAGGAAAAGGGAATGCAAGTGCCAAAGAGCCTTTAATTGAGCAAATTGAAGCTGGAGCGATTGGACTAAAGCTTCATGAAGACTGGGGAACCACGGCATCTGCCATTGACACAAGCTTACAGGTAGCAGACGAGTACGATGTTCAAATTGCGATTCATACAGATACTTTAAATGAAGGCGGCTTTGTCGAAGATACGATTGCAGCGATTGGCGATCGAGTCATTCATACCTATCATACTGAAGGAGCTGGAGGCGGACATGCACCTGATATTATGGAAATGGCAAGCTTTCCAAACGTGCTTCCATCATCAACTAATCCAACAAGACCCTATACTGTCAACACGCTTGAAGAACATTTAGATATGCTCATGGTATGTCATCATCTTGATCCCTCTGTACCAGAAGACATCGCTTTTGCTGATTCTCGCATTCGCAAAGAAACCATTGCAGCTGAAGATATTTTACACGATTTAGGTGTATTCAGCATGATTTCTTCAGATTCCCAAGCAATGGGACGTGTAGGAGAAGTGATTACAAGAACGTGGCAAACAGCTGACAAAATGAAAAAGCAGCGAGGGAAACTTGATGGTGACAGCGAAGCTGGCGATAACGCACGTGTCAAACGCTATGTAGCTAAATATACGATTAACCCAGCTATTGCTCATGGAATTTCCGAATACGTAGGATCAGTAGAAACAGGGAAAATGGCTGACTTAGTCCTATGGGAGCCAGCTTTTTTTGGAATAAAGCCTGACTTGATTGTAAAAGGCGGTTTGATTGCACACAGCTTAATGGGAGATCCTAACGCGTCAATTCCAACTCCACAGCCGGTTTTATACCGTCCGATGTTTGCTTCTTATGGAAAAGCAAGAGCTAAAACGTCTCTTACGTTTGTGTCAAAAGCAGCGTACGAGAACAAAGTGGGCGAGAAACTGGGGTTGCAAAAGCTGCTTAAACCGGTCAAAAATATTCGTCAATTAAAAAAAACAGATATGAAGTTAAACGGGGAAATGCCTAAAATTGAAGTTGATCCCCAAACGTACGAAGTAAAAGTAGATGGACAAATGATTACATGTGAAGCAGCAGAAGTTGTGCCTATGGCACAGCGATACTTTTTATTTTGAGGTGAAAGAAATGGTAATCGAAAAAATTATCGGAAATATGGCAACATTAGAAAAACGGGCTCCGCATATAGAAACGGTATATATCGAAAGTGATCACTTAGTAAAACGCGTTCAGCGCGTTGTAACAGATCACGGTAAGGAACTAGGAATTCGTCTAAAAGAAAATCGCGAGCTCACTGATGGCGACGTGCTGTTTATGGATAAAAGCAATATGATTGTTGTTCAGGTGGTGGCAGACGATATTTTAACGATTCAGCCGATTGATATTCAGCAAATGGGAGAAATTGCTCATCAGCTTGGCAACCGACATTTGCCAGCACAGTTTGAAGGTGGAGACATGCTCGTACAGTACGATTATTTAGTCGAAGAATTGCTTCAGCAGCTTGATATTCCCTATAAGCGCGAAAAAAGAAAAGTAAAACAAGCTTTTAAGCATATCGGACACAGTCATGACTAATTCATTGCTTTCGCTGATTCAACTATGTGATTCAAATTTTCCATCCGGTGCATTTTCACATTCGTTTGGCTTTGAAACGTATATTCAGCGAGATCAAATTTACAACACAGAAACCTTTCAAGAAGCGCTTCGTACATACCTTGATGTTCAGCTGACGTATACGGACGGCTTAGCATGCAGACTGGCTTATGAGTATGCAAATCATGACCAGTTTAACGAAATTATAAGAGTGGATCATGAATTATACGCTCTTGCTTTGTCAAAAGAAACAAGAGAAGGGACGAGACGCGTGGGCCAGCGCATGTTAAAACTTTGCTTAGAGTTATTTCAAGGCTCTTATTTAGAAAAGTATATGAGTGAAGTAAAAGCAAAGAAGGCGTATGGACATCCTGCTGTTGTATTTGCATTAGCCAGCCTGCAGTTAAACATTACAAAAGAAGAGGCAATTTTAAGTCACTTGTACGCTAGTATTTCTTCGTTAATTCAAAATGCTGTTCGCGGCATACCGATCGGGCAAACCGATGGGCAAAAAACGCTCGTTCTTTTTCAGCCGCTGCTGCAGCAAGCACTTCAGCATATTTTACAAGCAGATCAAGAGGAATTTGGTGCGGTGACACCAGGGTTAGAAATTGCTCAAATGCAGCATGAACAGTTGCATGTTCGATTGTTCATGTCATAAAAAAGGAGGGAAAGCCTTCTAACAATGAAGGCGTAAAAATGAATGCAATTAAAATTGGAATTGGTGGACCTGTTGGTGCAGGGAAAACAATGTTAGTAGAACGATTAACGCGTGCACTAGAAGGACAGCTAAGCATGGCAGTCGTTACAAACGATATTTACACAAAAGAAGATGCGCAATTTCTAGTAAAAAACAGTATTTTGCCAGAAAATCGTATCGTAGGAGTAGAAACAGGAGGATGTCCTCATACGGCCATTCGAGAAGATGCATCTATGAACTTTGCTGCGATCGATGAGTTAGTGGAACGCCACCCCGATGTTGAACTTATTTTTGTAGAAAGCGGAGGAGATAATTTAGCCGCAACGTTTAGCCCAGAGCTCGTTGATTTTTCGATTTATATCATCGACGTAGCACAAGGGGAAAAAATCCCGCGTAAAGGCGGTCAAGGAATGATTAAATCTGATTTATTCATTATCAACAAAACAGATTTAGCCCCGTATGTAGGAGCCAGTTTAGAAGTAATGGAAAAAGATACAATCCAAGCAAGAGGGCACAAGCCTTTTGTTTTCACCAATTTAAAAGAAGATAAAGGGCTCGACCAAGTGATAGAATGGATTAAAAAAGAGGCCTTTTTAATCGGCCTTGAATCATGAGCTACACGGGTTATTTAGAGCTTCGAGCAGAAAGAAACAGTGAGCGAACCGTTATTAAAGATACGTACCATTACGGTGCTTTCAAAGTTGCCAGACCTATTTACATGACTCCTGAATCCCCTTTTGTTTATATGCTTCACGTAGGCGGAGGATACGTAAGCGGAGACAAGTATAAAACGATGATAACGGTAGAGAAAAATGCCCAGCTGACGGCTACTACTCAATCTGCGACAAAGGTGTACAAAACACCGAACAAAGCTGTTTTACAAGAAACGTGTATAACCCTTGAAGAACAAGCAATCATGGAATATATACCAGACCCGCTTATTTTGTATGAAAATGCTGCATTTGTCCAAGAAATAACGGTTCGTATGGCACAAAACGCTGCTTTGTTTATGTGTGACAGCATCACCCCGGGGTGGTCGCCGGATGGGCAGCTGTTTCAATATACCTCTATGCGTTCCAAGCTTAAACTGTATGTAAACGAGCAGCTGAAGGTATACGATCACTTATACTTGAAGCCAGAAAGCCATTTGCGCGGCATGATGAAAATGGAAGGGTATACTCATTTTGGATCGATTATCATTGTTCATCCAAACGCCGACGACGCATTTACAGCGAAAGTACATCAGCTGTGCGAAGAGGCAGGCTGTAAAGTAGGAGCTTCTGCACTTCCGATCCCTGGATGTGCTATTCGAATATTAGCTGCTAGTACACAAGAAGTTGAAGACATAATCGCTAAAGTATACGGATTGTTCCGACAGCATTTACTAAAAGCTGAAGTATCACTTTTGCGTAAGTATTAAAGAGGCTGGGACAAAAATATGTTAGTTGAAAGAAGATCCGAACGAGCTGGATTCTTAATGGAGAATCAAATTCGTTCGGATTTTTTTATTGGTAGGGTGAACGTAGGTTTCCTGTATGTAGCTCCTTCTACCCGTTGATTAAAGGGCAAAGCGGCGTCTTGCACAAAAATCAACAGCTGTGGAACAGGCAGTCCAGGTCATTTATCCTACTTATTCATCTTTAGATTGAATTGTTTTCGTTGTGTCTCATTCGCTTTTAGAACCACAGGCTAAACAATCCGTCGCTTACACCTAAATTATACATATAATAAAGGCCAAATATAATGCTGACAGCGCCTGTTACCTGCAGTAAGCAGCGGTTTAACGTCACTTGTTTTTTAGTTGTAACGAATGGAATTCCAATGACCGTGGTAAATAACAGCATGCCAAGACAAGTGCCGATTCCAAAAATGATAATGTACAGAGCACCTTGCCATACGTGAGTAACGGTGCTAATCGTTAATACAACCATCGCTGCGCTTCCGGCCAGTCCATGAACAAAGCCAATGCCCAATGACTTTAAGTAAGACGTTTTTTCGTGATGCGTATGTACTTGTTTTTTGTAAGACAGAAACGATGTGAAACCGAGGTAAACGAGCATAATGCCCACTAAAAATTCAAGTGACATGCTCATACGTTCAGAAATACTGCTTTTTAACACCATTAAAATCATGCCAAAAATAAACAGCGTAAGCGTATGGCCAATCCCCCAGTACACTCCTGCAAGCGAAGAGCGCCACAGTTTTTTACTTTTTGAAGCAATGGTTGATACAGCGATAATATGATCTGGTTCTAGAGCATGCTTGATTCCTAAAAGAAACCCTAGTATTAAAATTGAAAAAAAACTTGTTTCCATGTCAGCTTTCTCATCCTTTCGTACGTATAACACTAGTATACCGTACGATTTTGTTTTAATAAACAGAAAATTCTAAACGAAAATATCTGGTCGAATAGCTAAACTATTTATCAATTTACAATAAGTTACAAATATTAAAGAAGATGTAGTATAAAAATTTTACATTTACAAAAACTATGAGTAAATTATTGTGAGGTTGATAACTATGGACAAAATTTCTACTGATATTATGCTGTGGAGTTCTTTTATACGTCAAAATGTTAGGACAGAACGTGACTAGACTAGAAGCTCTTTTATGGAGCATTGCGTTGCCGGGCTTTGGACAATTACTAAACAAAAAACATATAAAAGGAATTTTGTTTATTGTACTTGAATTTCTCATTAATATGGGCGCAAATTTTAATGAAGGCATCCGCTTAAGCTTTTTAGGAGAAACAAGGCAGTCCCTAGAAGTAATGAACATACAGTGGTTAATGTTTTATCCATGTTTATATTTTTTTGCAATTTGGGATGCTGTTAAAGAAGCAGAAAACGGCGCATCGAGATTTACATTTATTCCTTTTGTCTCCTGTGCTTATTTTGTTACAGTAGGCATTATGTATTCCTCAGTAACAACCATCAACGGTGTTTTTATAGGACCAATTTGGCTTCCTATGCTGTCTGTTATACCTGGACTTGTTGTCGGACTCATTGTCAAAAAGCTATTAGAAGTGTATATACATAAGAAAAAATAAACGTCATTACAATCTATACATCCGTAGATTTTAATGGACGTTTATTTTATTTTTGTTTATAAATAAGTAATAAAGTCTCTTATTTAGGGAACGTACTAACAGTGGCTGTTTTTACATAATTTTAAGAGAGCGCGGACTACTCATAAAAAAGAGCACATTGAAAATGGAGAGAATGGGTACGAGCTTATATAATAGCACTTTGACAAAAAGAAGCTGGTGAGAAGGTGGATAGAGGATGATCACAAATGGTATTTATCGTTTTTTTCTTATCTGGTACGTATGCGGAGTCGTCTTGCTTTCCTTCGATTTGCTGCCTTCATGGTTAGAATGGGCAAACGCGGTCTTTTTACACTTGAGCAGTCTTCTTGCTCTTATTTATCTAGCTAAAGCTTATGGAGTAAGGCGGGCACTGCTCGTTGCGATATTTGTGACAGGCGCATCTATTTATATCGAAAGTCTAGGTGTTAAGTATGGATTTTTATTTGGATCCTACGATTACGAAAAAGATTTTGGCGCCAAAATTTTAGGTGTTCCTCTGACCATTGGTTCGGCTTGGTTTATGGTTGTGGTTACAAGCAGAATACTAGCTCTAGGAATTATGAAACGTATGGAGCTGCCGTTTATTGTCCATGGAATTGCCTATGCAGTCATTAGTTCGCTTTTTGCTGTTATTATGGATTTGGCTATTGATCCTGTTGCCTATGTTGTTAAACAATATTGGGTGTGGGAAGGGGACAGCTTTTATTATAATATTCCTTTATCAAATTTCTCCGGCTGGTTTTTATTGTCTTTCTTCATTCAGCTGGTCGTATACTTCTTTTTAGCTAAGTCTCCTAAAGAGGAAAATCCGGTGTGGGAAAAAAGAATGGTATTTTTGTATAGTGCAGTTGTCATGATGTTTGTGATTGTAGCGTTGGCAAATGGCCTATGGCTTGTCGTATGGCTGACGATGATTCCTTTTCTTATTCTTTATATTGTGTATAAAAAGGAGACTCGCTTATGATTTACCCGAAGAAAAACTCAATATTTGAGCGATTTTTTCAACTGTTTGTCACATATCAGCTTAAAAAGCAATTTTATCGTATTCATTTACATATAGGAGGGCTCCCAAAAGATAAAAAAATTTTATTAATTGCTAATCATTCCAGCTGGTGGGACGGTTTAGTGACATTTTATTTAAATAACGCGGTATTAAAAACAGATCTATACGCTATGATGTCCGAACAAGGAATGAAGGATTTTCCTTTTTTTCAACGAATCGGAGCTTTTTCAGTAAATGCAGCGTCTCCGAAGCATACGGTGGAATCGTTAAGGTTTGCCAGTAAGCTGTTAGAAGAGAAAAAAGCGGTGCTTATTTTTCCCCAAGGAAAAGAAGAGCATCTTGAAAAAAGACCGTTAACTTTTTCTGAAGGACCTGCTTTTCTTCTAAAGAAGCATTCTGACGTTGAAGTTATTCCCATTACGTATTATTATACGTTTCGCCATGATCAGCGACCGGAGCTTTTTATCTGGATAGGGCAAGCTGTTTTTTACGACTCGGCCAAGGCAAGAGAAGAGATAACCAACATGCTAGGCGGTGCAGTCACTGCTCAGCTTGATTATCAAAAACAGAAAATAATTCAAGAAAACGATGAGGAGTTTACGGTTTTATTAAAAGGAAAAAAGACGCTTAGTGAATGGTTAACGTGGTGGAAAGCGAAGGTGAAAGAATGATTTACTATATGCTTTTATTTATTTTTATGCTGCTTTTAACCATTGTAAATATTCAAGCAATGCCTAAATTAAAAAGATACGAGCCGGATTCCAAAACACCTCAGCCTCTCATTTCTATTTTGATTCCAATGCGAAATGAAGAACGAAATGTAAAGCGAATCATTTCCTCTATTAAAGGATTAACGTACAGCAATCTAGAATGTGTCATACTAGACGATCAGTCCACAGATCAAACACGAACACAGCTGTTGAAAGAAATTCACGGGGATCCGAGGTTTACCATCATAGAAGGAAAAGAGCTGAGAGAGGGTTGGGTCGGAAAAGTTCATGCCTGTTACCAGCTGTCGCAAGCTGCAAATGGAGAATATTTATTGTTTATAGACGCAGATGTAGAACTAAAAGAACGTACACTAGAACATACTTTAGCCACAGCACAAGCGGCAAAAGCCGCTCTTTTAACAGGTTTCCCTCGTTTTCCCGTAAAAACGTGGTTAGAAGCATTGGTTGTTCCGCTTCAGCATGTGGTTGTTTTTAGTTATTTACCGGTTGTCGTAGCTAATCGTAACAAGATGAGCAAAGCTTCCGCGGCTCACGGTGCTTTTATGTTTATAAAAAAAGAAGCTTACGAGGCCGTAGGAGGACATGAAGCCGTCAAATCTTCACTAGTAGAAGATGTCCACCTAGCCCAGCTTTTTAAGCAAAAGAAACACCGCGTCATTTTAGCTAATATTACCTCTCATGTTAGCTGTTATATGTATGAAACAACAGAAGAAGTATGGAACGGTTTTGCTAAAAACATCTTTGTAGGTCTGGGCCGCTCCGCTAAAGCAGTTTGGGTACTAAGCGTTTATTTTGCCTGTTACTATGTGCTGCCGCTTCCTTTTTTTATAGCAGGAATATTCACAGGCAACATGCTTTGGATTCTTCCTTTTTGCATTATGCTTTTTCAGCGGTTTTTAATTGACCGGTCGGCTCAGCAAAAAGGGCTTTTATTTTGTACGATGCCCGCGTCGGCAATTGTGCTGATGCTGCTGATGAATCATTCCATGAAGCGTGAACGAAAAAAGCAGGGATATGAATGGAAAGGAAGGCATTATCAATGAAAAAAGTACTAATAGTTGGGGCAGGATTAGGCGGATTAGCTGCAGGAGTTCTTCTTCAAACAAAGGGGTTCGATGTCACAATTGTGGAAAAAAACGAGCATGTAGGCGGAAAAATGATGCCTGTGCAGCTAGGAGAATATTCTTTTGATTTTGGGCCTAATACCATTACAATGCCCGAAGTTTTTCAGTGGTTATTTGAGCAAGCGGGTGAACGTCCAGAAGACTATATGCCTCTTGTCAAACTAACGCATCATACGAATAATTTCTTCACCGACGGCTCCCAATTTTCCATGTCTATAGATGAAAGAAAAATGATTCAGCAGCTTGAACGTCTCGATCCCTTTGCTGCAGAGCAATACCCTGCCTATTTGAAAGAAGTAAAAAGAATATACGACATTGCAAAAAGCCAATTTTTCTACCGGACATTTTCATCGTGGAAAGATTACACAAACCCTTCTTTATTAAAAGCATTGCTGCAAGTAAGACCGTTTGAAACAGTAGATACGTTTCATCAGCGTTTTTTTCGAAACGAAAATATACGAAATGCATTTAATCGATATGCAACCTATATCGGATCTTCACCTTATACATCACCCGCTACGTTTTCATTGATTGGACATTTAGAAATGAATGATGGGGTGTACTATGTAAAAGGAGGAAATGCTAGAATTGCAAAAGGGCTGGGACATGTGTTCCAAAAAGCAGGAGGAAAGCTGTATACAAACTGCAGTGTTACTGAAATAATCGTAAAAAATAAACGGGCTGTCGGAGTGGAAGTAAATGGAGAAGAAAAGATAGACGCGGATATCGTTATTGTGAACGGGGACTTGCTAAAAGCCTATCCGGCACTTGTAAAAGAACAGGATAGACCTCATTTTAAAAACAAAAAAGCAGCTGAATTCGAGCCTTCCATATCAGCTTATGTGATCATGGCAGCTGTTAAGAAGCGCTTTTCTCAGCTGATTCATCATCAAGTGTATTTTTCTCAGGATTATAAACAGGAATTCTATGAACTATTTCAACAAAAAACGCTTCCAACCGATCCCACCATTTACATTTGTAATTCTTCATATACCGATAAAACGGTAGCTCCGGGCGATAATTTATTTATTTTAGTGAATGCTCCTGCTGTGAAAGAAGAGAATCAAGAAGAAATGAAAGCTTATAGAGAAGTTGTCTATCGCAAGCTTTCTCAGTTTGATTTAGATATCGAGCCTTGGCTTGTACATGAACGAATTGTTACTCCATATGAAATTGAACAAACGTTTGGTGCATTTAAAGGTGCTCTGTACGGCGTGAGTTCAAACCGGAAAATGGATAGTTTTCTTCGCCCAAGCAACGTCTCAAAAGATGTTAAAAACTTATATTTTGTAGGAGGAACGACTCACCCTGGAGGAGGGTCTCCTATGGTCACGATTAGCGGCATCAATGTAGCTATGCTTATTTCATCATCCTAATTGATAAATCAGGATTGTCAAAAAGTTTAGTTTTTTGGTACTATAAGAAAGTGCAGAGGCTGTTAACCTACTGTTATTACGGATGGAAAAAATGAAAAAATATGTTACATAACGAAGTTGAAAAGGTGATTACATAACTATATGATTGTATTTACGTGTCTTATTATTATCATAAGCATTATCCGTCCGTACTTGGAAAGCGTGACTGTTAAGCGAATTGCTTCAGAAGGCAAAAAAATTCGCTACTACAAAGAACAGTTCTTTTTTTATGTGCTAATTTTACTATTTTATATTGCGGTGATGGTATACCATAGGGTTCCAATTTCTATGTTAGGATTACAGGGAGTATATCTCGATACGATTCACCGCACGGCTCCGTATCCAGCGTGGATTGAATATTTGCTGCTTTTAATCTTTGCAGGCTTTATCATTCTTTCCATTATGCTTCAATGGATGAAAGATCATGGAGAAACGGTTTTTGTGGAACAGGAAATGCCCACGTCAATTGAGGCAACCGTTCCTAAAACGGAAAGAGAGCAAAAGTGGTGGCTTGCATACAGCGGTATCTCCAGCTTCGTAGAAAGTACCGTTTATTTTCCTAGCTTTTATTTATATAGTCACTATATATTAGCCATTGAAAACACATGGGTAGGCTCTTTCTCACTTTTGGTGAAGGTAAACGTCGCTATATGTCAAAGACATGCATTATTTTTTCAGAAAAACAACTCTACCTATAATAATGGTATGAGCACTCGTTTTTTCAACAGCTCATCACTTGCCCGACCATACATCATACGTTTTAACATCTTCACACGATGTATATGTCCTTCAGATAGCCCATTACTTAAAGGATCAACACAAGCAGCCATTACCCCTTGTAAATCTTTTTCTATATAGGTTATAAAGGTATCGAGAGCTGGAAACGAATACATTTTACATGTTTCAATCCAACCAGGTATGCCTTGATTACTACGTTTACTCACGATGTTTCTAAATTTACGTGTCACTTCAAATAATTGTGGTATTAATGGAAACTCTTTTAAACATGCCGAAGGTAATGAATCTAACCAGTTTCTATTCTTTTCACTCCATATTTTCCACAGTAGGGAAGCTCTAGACAAAGAATGCGTTGTGGCACTGGCTCTATATTCATGACGAATTCTCGAAACGGCTTCATTTAAAGTAGAGCGACATCCTGTATAGCCTATCTTTTTAAGTTCTGCCTCCATACGACTCGTCGTCCACCCAGATAGGTTCCATTGACGTAATTGATTTAGGAATGGATCTAATAGTCTTACACGACTAATAGGCTCTTTTTTCTTGCGTCTTAAATCTTTATAGACCGTATTACGTGAAATATGCATTTGACGCGAAATCCAAGCAATGGATTTCCCTTTTTCTTTCCACTCTTTCACTTCTAAGGCGCGTTGCCAAACTTGCTCAGCATACTGATGGCGTTGAACATCTGTCTTGCGGATAATAAGTGGTTCTGTTGTAGGATTTTTATATTCTGTTTTTCTCCATATAGATGGAAAAGATTGTTGTAAGGTCTCTCGAATTGCTGTAAATAAACCTTTCAGAATATGCCAACGGTCCGTAATCTGATAAGCATGAGGCAGCGCTTGAGAGATAGCCTTAGCGTATGTGAAAGAACCATCACGAGTCACCGTTTGAATCGTTGGATGCTGTTCGAGCCATTTTACGACTGTTTCTTTATCTCTCCCATTTAAAATAGCGATGGGTCTTCGGGTTTCTTGATTGATAATAATCGTACCGTAACGACAACGCTTCTTAAATGCAAAGTCATCAATCCCAATATGAACCGGCGGTTCATAAGAAGGCAGCTTCAATTTATGAAGCAGGCGTAAAAGCGTATGATGACTGGTTACAATACCTAGATGCTTAGACAGCCGAGATGCTACTTTGCAGCTCGTAGATAGTGCGATTGACTTTAACATCTCTTGTAAACGTTTGGTTTTGCGTTGATAGGTCCCTAACCACGTAAATCTTTCTGTAAAAATAGCTTGTGGGCAACTACAGTCATCGCAAAAAAACTTACGTGTTTGTATCTTTATATATGTTGTTTTACCATACGCCGGTACATCCTGAAGGGATCGAACATATTGGCTATGAATACGGTGAGATAGAGTATGACAAGACGGACATATACAAGAGGAATGTTTAGATTTTACTAGATACATATAAGATTGATCTTCTTGTATAACTCGTAAGCATTCTATATTAGTGAAAGAAGAAAAAGGCATGTTGAGATTCGCTCCTTTTTATTTCACTATATCATCTATAAAGCACCTTCACCAAAAGTGAGAAAGAGCCCATGGGTATTGGCCGTCTTAATTGGTATTGGTTATTTCCTATCACAGCTAGCTTTCCAGCGTGACCGTTTAAGTGTCCAGACGCTGTTAGTTGGTATTGGGCTAGGCGCTTTATTTATCATGACGAAGTCAGTTGTCATCATGGTCTTGTACTATGGCTTTAGCTTTTTGATTTATGATATTTACCAGCAAGATCGCAATCTAGTAAAAAGCACAGATGATCACTAAGAAACAACACGGCATAAAGCTGTGTTGTTTCTTTTTTTTATAATTTATAAAAAAAGCTTGAAAAGCGCTTTCAATAGTCTTATAATTTAGATAAATCGATTTACTAAACCGGTTTAGTAAGTGGTTAGTTAGTATAATAAGAAAGGTAGGTCGATTTATGAATAGTATCATTATCCCGTTAAATGCATTCGAAACAACAGGCTTTCAGCACACCATGATTGGGAAAATATATGAGCAGCAAGTACATGGAGTGGAAATTCGAAGAGAGTTAATGAAAAAAGTAGATCAAGAGATTGAGCTTATTGCCGAAGAATTAAAAACATATCCGCTTTTTACAGTATATTCGGCTCCAATTGAACTGTGGAAAGAAAATGGAGAGTTAAACACACAAGAATTAAAAGCTATTCTTGAAGAAGCCGTATCACTTGGCGCTCAGTGGGTAAAAGTTTCTCTTGGTTTTTATCAGCCCCAATCGCCTATGGCAGATTTACAGCAGCTATTAGAAGCATTTCCAGCTTTACGTCTATTTGTAGAGAACGATCAAACCAGTCACGGAGGCAACATAGCATCTCTGCATGCATTTTTTGATAACGCTTACGAAGTTCCTGTTTCCATGACGTTTGATATTGGTAATTGGCTTTATGTACATGAACAACCCCAGGAAGCAATCAAAATGCTAAGGTCATTTGTGGGCTATATTCATATTAAACACGTCATAAAAAGCAGTGGAAAGCTAGTGACAACCGCTATATCAAACGATTCAAATGAAATGTGGAAAGATATTTTGAAAGGGTTTTCTCATTCGATTTTTAAAGCTTTAGAGTTTCCAATCGATGAACCGGAACAAATTCCCGGCTTCATTTCATCGGTGCAAGCAGCAGAACAGGAGGAAGTTCAATGAATTCATTAGACGTTATTACCTTCGGAGAAGCAATGGCGATGTTCATGGCAGAACAGCCGGGACCGCTGCATGAGATTAAGCATTATACGAAAGAACTGGCCGGAGCAGAAACAAATGTAGCAATTGGTCTCGCTCGTCTCGGTCTGCGCGCAGGCTGGGTGAGCAAAGTCGGCAACGATCCTTTCGGTACGTTTATTATGAAACGTCTACAAGAGGAATATGTCAACACCGATTGTGTACTAGTAGACAGCGAACATGCAACAGGCTTTCAAATTAAATCAAAAGTGGAAGTGGGAGATCCGGAAGTTTGTTACTTCCGAAAAAATTCAGCAGCCAGTCACTTGCACTCGAGCGATCTTAATCAAAACTATTTTTTAGCGGCAAAACATATGCATATGACAGGCATACCGCTTGCTGTGTCAGCAAGTATGCGCGATTTTGCTCTACATGCACTTACATCGATGAAAGCAGCTGGAAGAACGGTTTCCTTTGACCCAAACCTGAGACCCACTCTTTGGAAATCGCAAGAAGAAATGGTTGTTACAATCAATGAAGCTGCTAAACAAGCAAACTACGTTCTGCCGGGCATTGAAGAAGGAAAAATCTTAACCGGCTACGAAAATCCAGAAGACATTGCTTCTTACTATTTAGATGCAGGTGTAGAGCTTGTGGTTATTAAACTAGGTGAACAAGGAGCCTTTTTTAAGACGGCTAAAGAGCAAGGGATGGTTGAAGGAATAAAAGTGAAACAAATAGTGGATACAGTCGGAGCAGGAGACGGTTTTGCAGTAGGACTATTAAGCGGACTTCTTCAAAATGATTCTCTTACTCAGTCTGTAAGGAGAGCAAATGCTATTGGGGCATTAGCTGTACAAAGCCCTGGAGATAACGACGGATATCCAACTGAACAGCAGTTGCAAAGATATATGGAATCCCAAAAACAAGGAGTGAAGTGATAATGAAACAGCAGCTAGCAAAAAAAAGATGGCTTCGATTAATTCCTATCGTATTTATTACGTATAGCCTTGCATATTTAGACCGTGCAAACTATGGGTTTGGAGCAGCGGCAGGGCTGGCAGAAGATCTTCATATTACGCCAGGTATTTCGTCTTTATTAGGGTCGCTCTTTTTCTTAGGTTATTTCTTTTTCCAAATTCCAGGCGCTCACTATGCTGAAAATAAAAGCGCCAAAAAGCTGATTTTTTGGTCTCTGATTTTATGGGGAGCACTTGCTACAGCTACGGGTATGGTAAGCCACGTCGGATTTTTGTTTGTTATTCGATTTGCTTTAGGAGTAGTTGAAAGTGCCGTTATGCCTGCTATGCTGGTATTTTTAAGCCACTGGTTTACAAAAGCAGAACGTTCTAGAGCCAACACGTTTTTAATTTTAGGAAACCCGGCAACCGTTCTTTGGATGTCTATTGTTTCTGGGTATTTGCTAGAATCGTTTGGCTGGAGATGGATGTTTATTTTAGAAGGTTTTCCAGCTGTTATTTGGGCATTTTTATGGTGGAAACTAGTAAATGACGAGCCAAAAGATGCAGGATGGCTGTCGAAAAAAGAAAAAGCAGATTTACACGATGCGCTGCAAAAGGAACAAGAAGGAATCAAACCTGTTAAAGGCTATAAAGAAGCTTTCAAAAATCGTACTGTCATTTTATTAAGCATTCAATATGCTTTATGGAGTATCGGTGTCTACGGATTTGTTATGTGGCTTCCGTCTATTATTAAAGCAGCGCCTAACATGAGTATAGTGAAAACAGGTTGGTTAGCGTCCGTTCCTTACGTATTAGCAGTTATATTAATGTTAACGGTTTCATATCTGTCAGATAAGTTTTTAAAACGAAGCGCATTTGTATGGCCGTTCTTATTAGTAGGAGCGTTTGCTTTTTACGGATCTTATTTAGTTGGCACAAGCAACTTCTGGCTTTCTTTTACTTTACTCGTTATCGCCGGAGGAACGATGTACGCTCCGTACGGACCGTTCTTTGCAATTATTCCTGAAATTTTACCGCGTAATGTTGCCGGAGGAGCAATGGCTTTAATTAATAGCATGGGCGCACTTGGTTCATTTGCCGGTTCTTATATTGTAGGATTTTTAAATGGATCAACAGGAGGATTTGGCGCTTCCTATATCTTTATGGCTGGATCATTATTCCTTGCGGCAGTTTTAACCATTGTCGCAACGAAAAAGCCAAGAGAAGTTCAAAGTGTAAAGCCAGTCGAAACAACGGCTTAATGTAACGATAAAAAAGGAGAATTGAGATGCATATTGAGAAAATTACAAGTAGCGGTATTGTAGCGGTCATTCGAGGAGCAAGTGCTGAGCGAATTATTCCGCTTGCCTACGCATTAAAAGAAGGCGGAGTAACAAACCTAGAAATTACAATGGAAAACCCTGCTGCTGTAGAGGTTATTAAAGAACTAAAAAATGAATTTGACGACTCGATGTTTATTGGAGCAGGAACTGTTCTAGACGAAGAAACAGCACGAATTGCTATTATGGCGGGAGCGTCATTTATTTTTTCTCCTACGGTTAATGAACGAACAATTAAAACGGCTAAAAGATACGGTGTCATTAGCGTTCCGGGTGCTTTTACACCAACTGAAATACTAACAGCCTATGAATGCGGTGCAGATATGATTAAAGTTTTCCCGGCAAGCGTAGTAGGCCCAGCTTATTTTAAAAATATAGCAGGGCCGCTTCCTCATATTCCATTAATGCCAACGGGCGGCGTTACGGCTGAAAATGCGGGCGCTTATATTAAAGCTGGAGCAGCTGCTATTGGGGCAGGAAGCACATTAGTGGATGGAAAGCAGCTTCCAACTCCTGAATACTTACGTCAAGTAACAAAGGAAGCGAAGCGTTTTACTAATGAAATTCAAGAAGCTAGGCTTGCGTACGCTTAATAAATAAAGCCTTCTGCTAGCAAGAAGGCTTTTCCTTTTTCGTTTTTTTCGTTTACACTAGGAGTAGCATAATTTTAGGGATTGAATGAAAAGGGCGGATTATGATGCAAAAAGTTACTATGCTGGACGTTGCAAAAGCAGCAAATGTCTCCAAAAGCACCGTATCACAATACATTAACAAACGGTATGAATATATGGGCGAAGAAACACGAAAGAAAATTAAAGAAGCGATTGATACACTCGGCTATCAGCCCAACTATCTAGCACGAAGCTTAAAACAAAAGCGAACGTCAATGATTGGGATTATTGTCGCGAATATTATGCACAGATTTTCTACTGAAGTCATTCGTGCAATTGAAGACTATTGCCATTCACAAGATATACATGCCATCATCTGTAACGCAGATGATGACCCTGATAAAGAAAAGAAATATATTAATATGTTAAAAGCAAAGCAAGTAGATGGCCTTATTTTATTTCCAACGGGAGCCAATACCTCTCTTTATGAGCAGATGATCAAAGAAGAATATCCAGTTGTTATTATGGATCGCAAAATTCACGATGTAAAAGGAAAAATTCCATCCGTAGTGGCGAACAACCAAGAAGCCACAAAACAGGCTATTTTGCATCTCCTCGAGCTGGGACATAAGCATATAGCGATTATTACAGAACCATTAACTATTACACCCCGGATTGAACGTGTAGAAGGGTACAAAGAAGCGTTAACATCAGCCAATATGCCTGTAAATGAATTCATGATTATCAACTGCAAAAAAGCGGACATGCAAAAAGCGCTTGAGAAGCTATTTGCAGCCGATAATCCGCCCACAGCGCTGCTTGCTGGAAACGATTTAGTATTCATTGAAGTGCAGAAATTTATTAAACAACACGGATTTAATATCCCAAATGATTTATCTTTAATTGTTTATGATAATATTCCTTACGCAGATGTAGCAACGCCTGCTGTTACGACGATTTCGCAGCCCGCTTTTGATATGGGAACAAAAGCAGCAGATTTACTTATTAAACAAATTTTAAAAGAAAAGATAGCTTATGAAGAGTACCAGTATGAGTGTGAATTAATTATTCGAGAAACAACTTTGTCGCATTAAACTAAAAAGAGCGCCTATGGCGTGCTCTTTTTAGCTCATCAAAATATTGGTTTTTTTTACGCAGTTACTAAACCGGTTTAGTAAAAAGTGAGGAGAAAAAATATGAAGATACAATTAGCATTAGATCGTGTCACAATTGAAGAAGCTATTATCCTTGCCAAGCTGGCAGAACCCTCTGTTGATTGGATTGAAGTAGGTACATCTCTTATAAAAGAGTATGGAATTGAAAGCATTTATAAAATCAAACAGGCATTTCCGCACAAGACGATTGTAGCAGATATCAAAACGATTGATAACGCAGAGTATGAGTTTACAATGTGCTATCAAGCAGGTGCAGATATAGCAACAGTCATGGGTGTATCACCTTTACCTACGATAGATACTTGCGCAAATGTCAGCGAAAAATGGAATAAAAAAATGATGGTTGATTTATTAAACACGTCAAGCAGCTCGCAAAAGCAAGTGGGTATTTATAGAAACGCTATTTTTTGCCATCATATCAGCAAAGACGAGCAAGAAAAAGAAGGAAAATCGCTGAGTCAAATAAATTTGCGGCAATATTTTCATTCAGATGCCCAAATAGCAGTAGCAGGAGGAATTAATCCAACCTCAGCAGCATCATTACTTCAAATGAAGGCGGACGTCGCGATTATTGGATCAGCGATTACAAAAAGTGCGGATGTGGCAAAAGCATCTGCTGAATTTCAAAACTTATTTATGAGCAGGGGGAACGTATAATGACAAAAACACAAACGATTTTAGACGAAATTACGGCCGTAATGAATCACATAAAAGAACCGCAAATAGAAGAAGTAGCGTTTTCACTTTACCAAGCAAAACGGATTTTTGTTATAGGCGAAGGCCGCTCTGGGTTAATGGGCAAATCGTTTGCGATGAGACTGATGCATTTAGGTGCGACAGTATATGTTGTAGGGGAGACCATTACTCCTTCGATTGCAGCAGGTGACGTGTTGGTGGCTGTATCTGGTTCAGGAAAAACACAGCAAGTGGTGAGTGTAGCAAAAAAAGCGAAAGAGGTAGGATGTTCAGTTATCGGCATTTCAGCTAGTACAGAATCACCATTAACTGCTCATACTGATGAGCTGCTGCACATTCCCGCTGCAACCAAATATCGAAGTGAAAATGAAGCAGCTTCCATTCAGCCTTTGGGCTCGTTATTTGATCAATGTGCTCACGTTGTATTTGATACCATTTGTTTAGAATACGGGAATTTGAATCACATGAATCATGAACAGGCGTTTAAGCAGCACAGCAATTTAGAATAAGAGGAAAGAGGTTAGAACAAAAGTAGGTTATTTAAAAGAAAATCCGAACGATGAATCGAGATTCTTGATAAAGAATCACATTCGTTCGGATTTTTTCATTGGTATCGGTGAGCGTAGGTTTCGTGGGTGTAGTTGCTTCTAGCTGTTGATTGAATCGAGATAGTTATGTCTCATCTCCTTTGATACAGGCAAGTCTAAGTCTGAACGTTGACTTCACTTCAAAGTAAATAACAGCATTTTTATGCTGAAATTGCTATAATATACAAGCCGGTACATATACTAAGGCGACTGAAAATAAAGGAGTTTTGATTAATGAAAAAAATAAAATTAATTTCACATAACGATTTAGACGGGGTAAGTCCGGCACTATTGGGTCGGTTAGCGTTTGGCGATGACAACTTTGATTACAGCACGGTAAGCATTGGCCGCATCAATGACACAGTGACACATTTTATTGAAGAAGAAAACGATGGAGACACAGCTTTATACATAACGGATATTAGCGTGAATGAGGAAGTAGCGGAAAAATTAAATGAACTGGTAAAAAAAGGCCAAAAAATCACTCTTATTGACCATCATATCTCTGCTCTTCCACTAGCTGAGAAATACGATTGGGTTCATGTTATTGCAGAAGACGAAAACGGTAAAAAGACGGCAGCTACATCTCTTTTCTACGACTACTTAGTACGCAACAACATGCTCCAAAAAACGGCGTTGCTTGATGAGTACGTAGAACTTGTGCGCTTATTTGATACGTGGGACTGGTTCCATGAAAATAACTTGAAAGCAAAGCGCCTTAATCACCTATATTATCTAATCCCGCATGAAGAATTTAAAGAAACTATTCTAGAAACGCTTCGTGAATCGTACCATACTGAAAATCAAGAATTTACGTTTACGGACAAACATGAAATTTTACTAGAAGCAGAAGAAAAAAAGATTGAAAAATACATTTACGACAAGCAAAAACAAATCATAAAAGAAAGGGTTGAAATTGATAACACAGCGTACAACGCAGGGATTGTATTCGCAGATACATATCAGTCTGAGCTAGGAAATGCACTGTGTCTAGAAAACGAAGATATCGACTTTTCCGTTATGGTGGACATGGGACGCCAAAAGATTGGCTTCCGTGCAGTAAAAGACGAAATCAACTTAGCAGAAATTGTTGGGCACCTTGGAGGAGGAGGTCACCCAAAAGCTTCTGGATGCAAGTTAACGGCTGAAACGTTTGCTCTTTTCGTCACGGATCACTTGTTTAAAGACGAAGAAAAAAGTGAATAAAGCGTATAAGGAGGAGATGATATGTCGTTTAAAGATTTAGTTGTTGTTGTTACCGGAGCTGCGAACGGAATAGGTAAAGATGTATCCCGCGCATACGCGAAACAAGGAGCAAAAGTGGTATTGGCAGATGTGGACGAAACCGAAGGAGAGCGTCACGCAGAAGCTATTCAAAGACAAGGCGGAGAAGCCATTTTTGTCAAAACAGACGTCCGAAAAGAAGGCGACATTTTAAATCTCGTTGAAAAAACGGTCAGTACGTATGAAACGATACATATTTTGATTAATAATGCAGGCGTTTCCCGCTGGAAATCACCGTATGAGCTAACCATTGATGAATGGGATGACATTATCAATACGAACCTGCGCAGCGTGTTTCTATGCTCTCGCGAAGCAGCTAAGGTGATGAGAAAAAACGAAAGCGGAGGCTCCATTGTAAACTTAGCTTCTACAAGAGCTACAATGTCTGAACCTCACACAGAAGCCTATGCTGCTACAAAAGGAGGAATCGTTGCTTTAACTCACGCACTTGCCATTTCACTTGGTGATGACAATATCACAGTAAACGCTATTTCTCCAGGATGGATTGAGACATCTGACTACGATGGCCTTCGTGAAATCGATCATGCGCAGCATCCGTCTAATCGGGTGGGAACGCCAGCCGATATCTCAAGAGCGTGTATGTACTTAACAAACGTCGAAAATGATTTTGTAACAGGAGCTAACCTCGTAGTAGACGGGGGAATGACGCGAAAGATGATTTATGAACATTAAGCATCTAAGAAAAAAGACTGCCGTATTTAGCAGTCTTTTTTCATATAATCAAGAAAAGAAAAAGATAATCATTTTTGCTTGACAGAACAAAATAATCATTGTAAAGTAAGTTACATAAAGTAATTAAATTTCAATTAATATTTTTTTAGTTTAATATCTCGAATTAGAGATATAAGAATTCATTATATCTTGTTTATCTCCTTTTATCAGGGGGAAGGGTATAAACATGCAATTTAAGCTTGAAAAACAAACAATTAGGAGTGTGGAAAATGGGTTTTTTAGATAAATTATTTGATAAATCAAGTGATCAACAACAGGTTGGAAAAGATTTTTATGAAGCGATTAAAAACCGACGTTCTATTTATGCAATTGATAAAAATGTAAAAATATCAGAAGAAAAAATTGAAGAAGTTATTAACTTTGCGGTGAAACATACTCCTTCAGCATTTAATTCCCAAAGCGCACGCGTAGTCGTTTTATTTGGCGAACAGCATGATAAAGTATGGGATATTACGAGAGAAACGCTTCGTAAAATTGTTCCAGCTGAAAATTTTTCAGATACGGATCAAAAAATGAACTTATTCGGAAGCGGCTATGGAACAGTTCTTTTCTTTGAAGATCAAGAAGTAGTTGAAGGATTGCAAAAGCAGTTCGCATCTTACAGCGAAAATTTCCCGGTTTGGTCTAACCAATCATCAGGCATGCTGCAGCATGTGATTTGGACAGCGCTTGAGCTCGAAGGCCTAGGAGCAACATTACAGCATTACAATCCATTGATTGACGATGAAGTAAAAGCAGCTTGGAATATTCCAAGCTCATGGAAATTAATTGCCCAAATGCCATTTGGTAATCCTGTGTCACCTGCGGGAGAAAAAGAATTTCAACCGCTAACTGAACGTGTAAAAGTATTTAAATAAGCAAAATAAGAGGTACGGACAAAATTATTTTAGTTGAAGCAAAATCCGAACGATTCATCGTTCGGATTTTTTCATTGGTATGGCAAGCGTAGGTTTTGCGTATGTAGTAGCTGCTTCTAGCGGTTGATTTCGTTATGTCTCAGCCTCTTTTTTTGATAAATAGTTTGAATATTCTTTTATGTTTAACCTAAGAAAAATGCGGTTAAATAGGAGGAGTAGTCCTCAAATCTTCTGTGGAATTTATGCGCTATACATAAGCAATTCAACGATGTTTTACAAAAAAATAAAGTTTTTAACTTGGTTTTTTAGAGAATATTTGTTAACATATCCACTTGTGAGGTCTTAGTAAGAGGAGGATGATGTAAAGAATCCCATATCGGACGCAAGGGCGTAGATATGTGGAGTGGGAATTTTAAAGGAGGATTTTATGTCTGATCAAGGAAATCAAGGAAAATTTAAAAAATCAATATCGTTACTTGACCTAACGTTAATTGGGATGGGAGCTATTTTTGGTTCCGCCTGGTTATTTGCGGTTAGTAACGTAGCGTCAAAGGCTGGGCCAGCCGGAAGTTTTTCGTGGCTGATTGGCGGAGTCATTATTTTACTTATCGGTTTAGTGTATGCTGAACTTGGAGCAGCGCTGCCGCGTACCGGTGGAATTATCCGTTATCCGGTTTACTCACACGGTCATTTAGTGGGTTACTTAATTTCATTCATTACCATTATTGCTTACACTAGTTTGATTGCTATCGAGGTAACGGCTGTACGTCAGTATGTTGCTTTTTGGCTTCCTGGTCTAACTAAACATGGTTCTGAATCGCCTACTACAGTCGGCTGGTTATTTCAGTTCGCGTTATTAACGCTATTTTTTATCATTAACTACGTAAGTGTAAAAGCATTTGCTAAGTCAAATGTTATTATATCTGTGTTCAAATATGCGGTTCCTCTTACAATTATCGTCGTGTTGGCTTATCACTTTAAATCAGCTAACTTTACAACTGGCGATTTTGCTCCGTTTGGTTTTAATGGTATCCAAGCAGCCATTTCAACAGGTGGCGTTATGTTTGCTTACCTAGGACTTCACCCTATTGTTTCTGTAGCCAGTGAAGTTAAAAACCCGCAGCGTAATATTCCAATCGCGCTCATTATCTGTATTGTACTTTCAGCGATTATTTACACAGCACTGCAAGTATTGTTCATTGGTAACATCCCGGCTGATATGCTATCAGGAGGATGGGGAACAATTCAAGAGCAATTCTCTTTACCATTTAAAGATATTGCACTTATTTTAGGCCTTGGCTGGTTAGTAACGCTTGTTATTTTTGATGCTATTTTATCACCAGGCGGTAACGGGAACATCTTCATGAATACAACTTCTCGTTTAGTTTATGCTTGGTCTCGTAATGGAACATTATTTAAACGTTTCTCAAAAGTAGATAAGAAAACAGGAATTCCACGTGCGTCACTATGGCTATCATTTGGAATGTCCGTATTCTGGACACTGCCATTTCCTTCTTGGGAAGCGCTAGTAAACGTATGTTCAGTGGCACTTATTCTGTCTTATGCGATTGCGCCAATTTCAGCTGCTGCATTCAGAGTAAATGCAAAAGATCTTAAAAAACCTTTTAAATTAAAAGGCATGAGCGTTATTGCTCCTGTATCATTTATTTTCTGTTCATACATCGTATATTGGTCAGGGTGGACGACAATTTCTTGGCTGCTAGGATCACAGCTTCTAATGGTTGTTATCTACGTAGCGTTTAAGAAATACGTACCAACTGACGTTGTAAAATTTGCACAGCAGCTTAAATCTGCTTGGTGGCTAGTTGCTTATTATATTATTATGCTTGTTATCTCTTATCTAGGTTCATTTGGTGGAGGACAAGGTGTGCTAAGCAACCCGCTTGACTTAATTTTAATTGCTCTTGTTTCACTTGGTATTTTCTACTGGGCGAAATACACAGGTTTACCAAAAGCAGTTATCGATACAGATGATTAATAAAAAAACACGGCATGAATTCATGCCGTGTTTTTCGCTTGTATAGGGGGTGTACTCTATTTACTTATCAAACAGCCACGTTTTTAATATAGCAGCATACTCACGAAAGTAGGCTTGAAGTTTAATTGAATTTGGTGTCTTTGCACCTAAAGGATAAACGTCAAAACCTTGACGTTTAGCAATAATAGAGGCGCGAAATAAATGAAAATCACTGCTAACAAGGACGACTTTTTTGTGTTGAATATCAACTTTCTGTTTAGTAAAAGTAAAATTCTCAAAAGTAGAAGTTGACTGATTTTCTTTTATAATTCGATTCTCTTTAATTCCTTCTTTCCGCAGAAAACGATAGGCTGCCTCTGCTTCAGAAATTGCTTCATCGGATCCTTTTCCGCCCGTTACGATAACTTTTGTTTGTTGATGTGCTTGTAAATAAGATAAAGCCGTCTTTACTCGTTCTTTTAAACTAGGAGACATTTTGTCACCATCTACTTTAGAACCTAAAACGAGCACATAATCTGCGTTTTGCGGAACAGGCTTGTGAGCAGTTTGATACATACAAAAAGATATAATTGCTATATAAAGAACAAGAGAACCAATAAAGGTATAAATCATTTTTTTCTTCAACTGTGAGCACCTTCCTAGCTATTTCATAAGATGTTTGGAAAATAATTGTTATTATAGCATACGAGACCCAAATAAGTATAAACACAGTAATATATAATAATAGAAGAAAATCGTTATTGTGAATGGTTATAAAATTCGTTACAATAAAGAATAAATGATTTTAAAAGTGCCTCTAAGGAGGATAATAGGGAAATCGGTGTAAATCCGGTGCAGCCCCCGCTACTGTAAATGTGGATGAACCTGCAAAGACCCACTAGTCAAACTAGGAAGGGTGCAGAAGTAAAACGAAGCATAAGCCAGGAGACCTGCTTTTAAAAACCCCTTATTTTTCGGTGGGAGAAATAAGTCAAGACAATGTGTTAATGAGCGCATGACCAAACCTTGACTTTTACAGTTAAGGTTTTTTTATGTGGTAGGGAGTGGGAAAAGTGAAAAAAGGAAAACCGCTTATGATTCAAGGAACGCACTCAGACGCTGGAAAAAGCATGATTGCTACAGCATTTTGCCGTATTTTTAAAGAAGACGGCTATCAAACTGCACCGTTTAAATCGCAAAATATGGCGCTTAATTCATACATTACAATGGATGGAAAAGAAATTGGCAGAGCGCAAGGAATTCAAGCAGAAGCGGCTGGAGTAGAAGCAACAACCAATATGAACCCTATTTTAATTAAACCAACTCGTGATCATGAATCTCAAATTGTCGTTCACGGAAAACCGCTACGTAATATGTTTGCTTTTCAGTATCGGCAAGAATTTTTTAATGAAGGTTTGAACGTTATCACGGAAGCTTATAAAGAGCTTGCCAATCATTATGATCGAATTGTGATTGAAGGCGCTGGAAGTCCTGCCGAAGTCAATTTGAACGATCGGGAACTCGTAAATATGCGTGTTGCAAAAATAGCAGAAGCGCCTGTTGTGCTAGTAGGAGATATTGATAAAGGTGGCGTTTTCGCGAGCCTAGTGGGTACTCTTCAATTGCTTCCAGATGAACACAAGTCTAGAGTTATCGGGGTGTTAATTAATAAATTCCGAGGAGATTTAGAACTTTTAAAACCAGGTTTGAAGTGGTTTGAAGAATACACGGGTGTTCCGGTTCTAGGAGTTATTCCTTATATGAACAACGTGGAAATTGATGCGGAAGATTCGTTATCACTTAGAAATTACTCAACGCTTGTGAATCCGTTAAAAGAAATTGATATTGCGGTCATCTCGTACCCGCGCATCTCAAATTTTACAGACATCGATCCTTTAAGCTTAGAAGAAGACTGTCACGTGAGGCTTGTAACCAAGCCGTCGCAATTAGGTACGCCTGATTTAATTGTTTTACCAGGAAGCAAAAATACGATTGAAGATGCGCAGTTTTTACAAGAAAGCGGCCTGGATCTAGCCATTAATCAAGTATTGAACACAACGAACGTTCACGTCATTGGCATCTGCGGAGGATATCAAATGCTAGGGGAGACAATTACAGACCCTGATGCAGTAGAATCTCGGATTGAATCCATTAAAGGGCTGGGCTTGCTTCCAGTGGAAACGGTTATGACAACCAGCAAAAAAACAGAAAGAGTTGCTGGGTATGTCCAGCTAGAAAGTGAAAGAGTTTCGATTGAAGGCTACGAAATTCATATGGGAAAGACGATTTCTAAGAGCACCACGGAAGCTTTTGCAGTGGTAGAGCATGAAAAAGAAGGAACGGTTAAAGACAACGTCATTGGCACGTATGTTCATGATGTGTTTCATAATGATGCTTTGCGCAGAGCTTTGCTTAATCAAATTCGTAAACATAAAAAATTGCCGCCTATTACGGACACATTCAACAGTCGCCTGCAAAAAGAGGAATCTTTTTCAAAAGCAGCAGCATATGTGAGAGAAGCCGTAGATATGGAAAAGCTGTATCAGTTAATAGACAACTATAAAAGCCCGGAGCAAACACAAAAAGTATAGCTTGTAGAGGCTTTCGCTTGTTTTTTTGCCGAGAACTTTAGTACGCTATTCTACGTTGCCTAGTTCAACAGTCTAGCACTCATAACAAATAAAAGATGATTGTTTCCAACTTAATGCATGGTGGAAGCATGGTTTATGGACAGGAAAATGAATGGTTAATGTAATATAAAACATCACGCCTCGTTTCCTAGAGGAGCTGAACGTATTGATTTTTAAACGTATTTTTTTTAACAAAGTATCTATTTTATACATAGTCAGTTTATTTATTGTATGTACTTCGGTAATTATGGGCGTATTTATTGGTACAGTTTCGTTAACCGTAGGAGATACAATCAAAATTATTATTGGCCACCTTACCGGGCTATCCTTATATCACGGTCCCGAAAACATGGATTTAATCATTTGGCAAATTCGTTTTCCAAGAGTACTGGTGGCATTTTTAGTAGGAGCTTCGCTTTCAATAGCAGGGGCTGCCTTTCAAGGGCTATTAAGAAACTCTCTTGCTGATCCTTATACGATTGGGGTTTCCTCAGGTGCAACCCTTGGCTCTGTCATGGCAATTTATTTTCATTGGAGTATTTTTGGTTTGTCTATCTTCACGCTGCCTGTAGTCGGCATTGTATCTGGTTTTATTACTCTTCTTTTAGTTTTTGGTATTACGAAACTCGCAAGCGGCAATTTGGCCAATGAAACCATCATCTTAGCGGGGATTATTTTATCATCCTTTATGAGCGCGCTTATTTCATTAATTGTGGCTCTTTCTCCCGAAGAAGATGTAAGACAGGTTTTATATTGGCTAATGGGAAGCGTATCAATGAGAGGATGGTCTCATATTCAAATTTTAGGGCCGTTCTTTTTGATTGGTACAATTATGCTGTTGTTACATGTAAAAGAGCTGAACGGCTTAGCATTTGGCGATCAATCCGCTCAGTTTATGGGAATAGACGTAAAGAAGAAAAAAAGAATGATTTTAATAGGTGCATCCGTATTAACAGGGGCTGCGGTATCAGTATCTGGGGCAATTGGATTTGTTGGCTTAGTTATCCCCCATGTAGTGCGTCTCGTAGCGGGAGCTAATCATAAGCATGTACTGCCGCTTTCTATTTTAATTGGAGGAAGTTATTTGGTTTTAGCAGATTTATTGGCACGAACGATATTAGAACCTCGTGAACTGCCGATTGGAGTCGTAACCGCCTTAATTGGTTCGCCAATCTTTACCCTGCTCCTTGTAAAAGAACGTATGCGGAAAAGAGGAATATCATGATTGAACTATATAATGTGACAGGAGGATACGATAGGCAGCAGCCGACCGTTCGTGACATCACGTTCACCGTAGACAAAGGTTCTTTTGTCGCTTTACTAGGACCAAATGGAAGCGGGAAAACAACGCTTATTCGCTTGATTATGAATGTATTAACCATTCAATCAGGCGAAGTGAAGGTAGAAGGAAAGTCAGTGAAGGCTTATTCACCAAAACAGCTGGCGCAAAAAGTTGCAGTCATGACGCAAGAAAATCAAATTGGGCTAGAATTTACGGTTCAAGAAATTGTTTCACTTGGACGTTACCCTTATCAGGCAAAAGGATTGTTTAGCACTGTATCAGCACAGGATGAAGAAGTGGTGGAAAGCGTGATGAAATTAACAAATGTTTGGCACTATAGAAATCATACTTTTCAATCGCTGAGCGGTGGAGAAAAACAGCGGGTTTTACTGGCTAAAGCACTGGCGCAAGAACCTGACTACTTACTTCTTGATGAACCAACGAATCACTTAGATGTAAAACATACGATGGAACTGCTTCAGCTGCTAAAAACGTTACAGCAGGAAATGAGCTTAACGGTTCTGGCCATTTTGCATGATCTCAACATCGCCTCGCTGTTTGCAGATAATGCTGTGTTACTGAAAGATGGAAGAGTAGAAGAAACGGGGATGGATGCTATTTTTCAGGATGCAGCTACGTTAAAAAGAGTATATGGGGTTGATTTGCATGTATTTCACCATCCCGCTGTGAACAAGCGGCAAATTGCTTTTGTGCCGCCGTATCAATATCCAGAGACGGACTTTCATGAGTTATATCAGTTACAAAAGGAACCGGGCAACCTATGTTTATCCTTTGTTCGTCCTTTGAGAACTCTTTCACTGGGTTCAAATGAAACAGGCCTAGACTGGTGTCAAGAAATTGTTCAACAGCAAAGCAGTGCTAACGCGGCGTGGAAATCTGCGTCTTTATCCAGTCATGAAGTTCGCTTAAAAGACGATAAAGGTTACTCGTGGCTGACTGTGCTGACACATGGACAAAAAGAGAATGAAATGAATATTGTTCTACTAACAAATACACCGCTTTCGGACGCGAACTTACTTCATGCAGCGATGAAGGTAATTGAATACCGGGCTTTCTTAGGGAAAACAGGACGTATTGCTGTAGCATCATCTCATCATAAAGAAGAAAATCAAGAAGAAATTTCAGAGTTCTTAATGGAACGCCTCCAAAAAGAATTACAACTATTTATGGAAACAAAAATGACCGACAATTGCTTTAAATAAGCAGTAGCGGTCATTTTTTATTCTTCGGAGTGATCATCAGATTTTTCTGGTTCACCTCCTGAACTCATCGTTGTTTCAGTTGTATGTTCATCAACCTTTTTTTCTTTTAGCTTAACAGAAAACAAGTCTTTGACTTCTTCATCTACTTGATCAGAGTCAGCGCTGTAAGTGGTGCCGATGTTTAAGTGACCCGTCAAATCTTTAATGCCTAGCTGGCCGAAATTATTACTAAGATCAATTTTGTCTAACAATACTTTTTCGACCATGATTTTTTCAACAACAATGGACTGCTTTGGCTGAGTTACTTCATCAATCTTTTTGTCAAGAGTTTTCACCATCTCATATAAGGCGGTATTAGAAGATTCTTCCTTTAACGCAGAGAGCTGATTTTGAATAGCCTCGAAATTAGGAGCTGACTGCATAGCCGAGAGTAAATGAGCTGTTTGCTCGTGCAGTTGAGACAGTGATTGAATAAGGTGAGCTGATTCATGTAATTGCTGATGAAGCTCTTCTATTTTAGGGATCGCGTCGGTTAAACGCGTCACTTGATCAATAATTCCCTGCAGGTTCAGCGCTGAATCTGACGAAAGAGCAGGTTTTGTGACTTCAGCTTCAGCAGATGTCTTAGGCTCCGTTTGGCTAGACAACTTCTTTGGCTGCTGAGAAGGGTTCTTTAGATTAGACTGTTTTTTAGTTTTCATCTTTTTGGGTAATTCTTTCCGCTTTTGATTAGAACGTTGGTCTATGGGACTTACTTTTTTTTTGGTTGGAAGGGAAGACGGATTTATTTTGCGGACTGTTTCAATTTTAGGCGATTGTTTAAACCACTTAGAAAACATGAAATTCCCTGCCTTTCATGCTACGTATAGTTCTGCACAATAAATTACAAATCAAATTTCACATGCAAAAGACCATCTTTAAATGATGCGTGACACGGCGCTTCCTCTACAGCAGGTGGAAGGATAATTGATCGTTGAAACGTTCCTTCACGTCTTTCTTTGTGAAGAACATTTGCATCCTTCACGGTTAAAAGAGATGAACCGGATATGTGTAAAGTATTTTCGTGCATAGTCAATTCGACGTCTGTTCGTTTAGCACCGGGTATTTCAATTACAACTAACAGTTGATTTGCCCATTCATATACATCAATTAAAGGATAATCTCGATACTCATTTACAATCTGAGGAGAAGCATCTGCTTCCGTATCATTCTTTTCTTCATGATCATCATCAAAAATCTTTTCCCAAAATTTCGTATGGTTTTCTTCTTGTAACGTTTCTGCCCACTTTTTAAATTTTCCGTGATTCATATTTGTCACCTTCTTTAAAAAAATAAAACAAGGCCTTTTGCAGCTTTCTATTTTATATGTATGCATGAAAACAGAAAAAAACGTCCACTTTAATCTAAATCGTGGACGTCTATTTGAGACATAGGAATATTAACATGTTTAGGCATCCGGATTTCCAACACTCCGGAACGATATACGGCGCGCGTACCTTTTTTGCGAACCGAACAAGGAAGCTGAATTTCTTCTTTGAAGGATTCTTCTCCATCTATTCCTTCAATCGTGCACACGTATGGAGTATGATAGACTTTAATGCTTGATACAATATCGCGATTAGGGATTTTCAACTGAACAATGCATTCGTCTAATGTATTGATGACGTTTGAATCAAACCTTCTTAGCTGTTGTCCTTGACCTTCATTTCCCACATCCTGCTGTTCTTTCATCATGTCTTGAGCTTGCTTAAAGAATTCATTTCCTTGCATAAAATCCGGAAAAGAATGGGACATCGTAGAAGAAATCATTTGTTGAATATACTTATTCATGTCTTTAGATGCCATTCCTTTTGGGATATTTTCCATCATTCCTTTAAAAGGAGACTTTCCAAATGGAAACATATTTACACACCTCCTTGTAATGTGCCAAGTAAACTAACAAAATTGTTAAAGCTAAATTTGATTTCCAATTGGAGCTGAAGGGTTTGCAATTTGATCTTGATCACTTACATCAGGATCTAACACGCCCGTATTCATTTGAGAGCAAGTAGGAGAGAAGTTACCTAAAGAGAAATTCGCGCCGTTAAACTTTGAGTTCGCCGTGTGACTGTTTTGAATGGTGGAACCAAAATCAATATTTGCGTTTTGCGTGACACCGTTTGTTACGATATTAAAAACGTTAATTTGAAGAGGCATAAAGAGACTCCTTACTGTTTTTATTCATTCTACTCCAACAGTCTATTGCGTTCAGAGAGAATGTATTCACCGTTTGTCGTCATGCTGTTGACAAGCATTGCCCTATATCACTGCTGATAACCATTGACATGATCAACGTTTGCAATATCTGTTTGGTCATTTGTATCAGGATCGATATAAATGTTTCGCATTTTCGAGGAAGCAGGTGAGACATCGCCATAAGAAGAGTTCGTACCAGTGGATTTTGAATGAGCCGTGTGACTGTTATGGAGTGCTTCGCCAATGTTGACAGAACCGTTGCTTGAGATACTGTTGATCTTTAAATTATAAATGTTAATAACACTTGGCATTCGCTCTCACCCTTTTCTATGGTTGATTAATGTATCCTATGATGATAAGTGCCTAAACGTTCACAATTCCTCATAACTAAAATCGCCTTTTCCGATTGAAGGAAAAAGCGATTGAGAGAGGATTACTTAATGATATGATGGGCTTATGAAATGGGTGCAATACGATAATTCTTTTTTTCTAAAATGTAAGAGATGCTTTGTTGGACAGTGGAAAATGTTCGCCAATTAAACTGAGAATCTACAAGCGAAAGAGCCATTTTTGAAGAAAGACCCACAATAAGGCAAGTGGTACCAATCAAACGCAAAGCATCGTGAAGCGTGTTAATATAATAACCGTGTTCTTCATCTAACGAATGAAGGGAAGATAAATCAATAAGCAAATAGCGCGCCTGTTCTTTTACAACTGCCTCCAATACCGTTTCAGTTAGCTTCTTACCACGTTCTATATCCATCTTACCGGTAATAGGCACAGCTAAAACCTCGTCCCATATTTTTAATAAAGGTGTAGACAAATCCTCAATTAACCGTTCTTTTTCAAGCTCTGCTTCGGCTTGATCTGTAAAGTCTAATAGCATAAGCAAGTAGCCATAACGCTCGCCGTCTTTTGTATCAATAGGGTGAATCACGGCTTCTGCTACGTATTGACTGCCAATCGTTATACGCGTTCGGTAGGTTGTATGAAGAGAGGTGAGTAATTTTTCCGCTTCTTCAGAATTGGAATGAAAGAAGTCCATATGCTTTCCAATTAACTCTTCGATATGAGATAACTGGTAGATTGGAAGTACTGGCTGGAGTGTTTCAATTGCTCTTGCATTCATCCACTGCACACGATAGTCTTTATCCGCAATAATCATGGTTTCTTGAATATTTTCTAAAATCAAATGGCCATTAAGCTTTTGTGGAAGTCGTCCAATTCCATTCATTCTCCATCTCTCCTTATGTGTGTATTAAGTTTATGTACATCTACTTTATATTTTACAGTGAAAAGAATAAAGAAGGCTATAAGAAATTTATTAACGTATATAGGGATTATGGTATGTAAAAAAACGTTGGAGTAAGCACTCTCTTCAATTAAAAAACTCCCCTGTGCAAAAGGGGAGGCCACCTTACTCATATGATTTAATAAAATCAACGTTGTATTTTTCAACACTTGATAAGTAGGAATCTCTAAATGATGAATCAGGCGTATACCATGACTTTTCATAAAAATAGGCTTGAAGATCTTTCGATTTAAATACATACCCATGCCGCGCATAGATTTCATTTCGAGCTAGCCTTAGTTCACTCGAGCTCAAACTGCTAATATCACTATAGCTTAATTTGTAAGAATCCGAACCAGGAAGAATATAAGAGCTTGAAGTAGCATAAGAGCGCGGCCCAGGCACGATCACTTCTCGTTCTTTTATGACGGTTTTTTCCTTTTCGACGGGCGGCGTTTGTATATTTAACATAATACTTTCTTCACTTTGAATAGTGTAGGGACTGCTTTTGAACGTTGTGCCGTCTTTTTGCACTTCTGCATGAACAGTGACGCTTCCATCCGTGGCAACAGGCCCTATTTGTGATGAGCTATTCACCTGCAGTCCCGTGCTTTTTCCATTTACGAATAAAACAGCGTCATCTCTATTCGATGAGATTGTAACGTAAGCGCCTTTAAATACCACAGATATATTTTCTTCTTTTTGTCGGTGAAAATTTACAGTGGTTTGGTCTGTAAGTTTTCCATAAGAGCTTTCATAAAAAGCCGTAAGCGGGTAATTTCCAATCATAAAAGGCCCTATTTTTTGCGTTTGATTCTTGGATATCGATTGTTTTGTATCATTGACTATAACCGTTGCATCCTCTGGCGTGGTGAGGGAGATATAATATGATGACGGTACAACCACGTACTGTTTTTTGAAGAGTAGTGAATGTTTCTGTTCTTTTATTGTAAAGTAGATGCTCGATTTATTTTTTAAATCATTTTCAACATCTCGTAAAATAGAACCATCGGAAGTTGCGTCTAACAGAGCTTGAATAGATGTGTCATTAATAACTATAGTAGACTGCGAAGAGTCTAACAACTCTCTTAACACAGCTGTATCTTTCGATTCTAATGCCTCAATAAAGCGGTCAGCCGTCTTTTCTTCTGAGCCAGAGAAAAAGAAATAAAATACAAAAGTTAAAAGAAGTATAAGCGCAATACCCCCGCCAATATACCAGCTCTTTTTATGCTTGGCTGCAGCTGGCGACACGGTGAAAGAAAAGCCGCAGTTATTGCAAAATAATTGGTCTGTGCTTGCACTGGCCCCGCATTTTGGACATTGATTCATTCACACCATTCCTTTCTTTTTATTTCATTAAATGTATGGAATGTGTAGGTAAAACAGACCATTAAATTGGAAAAAGAATAGATTCAACAAGAAAGATAAATACACCAAACATGCACAGAAAAGGTGAGGTATGCTATGATAAGAACTATATATTAATCCGATAGGGACACTCTGTCATATAAAAAGGAGATGAAGCAAATGAGTGTTTCATTTGTAAATAAAAATCAAGAGTCTACGTATGAAAAATTGCTGCCTCTAGTCGAAAAATTTAAGAAACGAGCTTTTAAAATAGATGAAGAAGGTACGTTTCCCTTTGAAAATATTCAAGAGTTAAAAGAAGCGGGCTATACACGTCTTTCTCTCGAAAGCAAATATGGCGGAAATGAATTACGCCTTTATGATTTTTTATTATTTCAAGAATTAATTGCTCAAGGAGATGCTTCTACGGCTCTTAGTATTGGATGGCATATGGGGATTACAATGGACTTGCGTGAAAAACAGCCTTGGAATCAGCAAATGCTCGATTTTATTTTTAAAGAAATAGAAAAAGGTGCACTTATTAACACCGCTGCAACTGAACCGAAGACGGGAAGTCCTACTCGAGGAGGAAAACCGGAAACGACAGCCGTAAAAACAAAAGAAGGCTGGCGAATCAATGGCCGAAAAACATTCACCACGATGTCTCCAGTGTTAAATTATTTTTTGGTAAAAGCAAGCATTGAAGGTGAAGAAGAGATCGGCTTATTTTTAATTCCTCGTGAAACAAGCGGACTTTTAATAGAAGAAACATGGGATATGATTGCAATGCGCGGAACAGGAAGTCATGATCTTGTGCTAGAAAACGTCGATATTAAACACGACTTTCTTGTTGAACGCCTCGGTGGTTTTAAAAAGAATGAGCCAAGCGGCTGGCTACTTCATATACCAGCTTGCTACATGGGTACAGCCATCGCAGCAAGAGATTATGCTGTCGCATTTGCTACAGAATATTCGCCTAATAGTATTGAAGGAACGATTAGCGAATTGCCAAATGTGCAGCGGTTAGTAGGAGAGATGGAACTTGAACTTATGCAAGCGCGTCACTTTATGTACAGCGTGGCAAGTAAATGGGATGAAACCAGCGACCGAGCAGCATTAGCGGGAGAGTTAGCAGCTGTCAAACACGTAGTGACCAATAGTGCCTGTACGATTGTCGACAAAGCAATGCGCATCGTGGGGGCGAGAAGCTTGCAGCGCAGTAATCCGCTGCAGCGCTATTATAGAGACGTGCGTGCTGGGCTTCACAACCCTCCAATGGATGATATGACGATTGTTAATTTAGCGAAGCAGGCGTTTGCTAGATAAAACTTAATAACATGTTAAATGATGAAAAACTGCTTATTATAGGCTATTCTATAATAAGCAGTTTTTTCGTTGCAAGAGGAGGAATTGGAGATGAAGTCCGTAAGAGAAATTCAGCTGACACCCTATAATATCGCGTGGGAAAAGAAATTTTCAAAAGAAGCTGCCACCTTAACAACTATAATGTCAGCTCAAGTTTTAGAGGTTCATCATATCGGAAGCACTGCTGTTCCCGGCTTAAGCGCAAAACCGATTATTGATTTACTTATTGAAGTGAAAGATATAAAGAAAGTAGATACATATAATCAGAGGATGGAGCAGCTTGGTTACGAAGCGAAAGGTGAAAACGGCATAAAAGGAAGACGATACTTCCAAAAAGGCGGAAATGAAAGAACGCACCATGTTCATATTTATGAAAAAGGTCATCCAGAAATTAATCGGCATATATGGTTTCGAGATTATCTGCGAACTCACCCTGATACAGCAAAAGAATACGAAACGTTGAAAATAGAACTAGCGCATCGCTATCGCTTTGAACCAGAAAAATATGTGGAAAATAAAACGAATTTTATTCATAAAATAGATGTGCTAGCTTTAAAATGGAGAAAGGGAAGCAGCAATAAGAATAGGAAAGATGATCTTAGATAAAAAGGAGGAACGAGCTTGACTCCAGTTCTAAATCGACAGACAAATACAGGAAAAAAGAAAAAAACAATATGGATCAGCCTGATATCCTTTGTTATTCTTTGTTTTGTACTTTGTACGGCAATTTCTCTTTATGTAGGCATAAGCCTGACAAAACTAGATAAAAATCCTGCTGTGAAAAATCCTGGTGATTACGGCATGTACTATAGCAATCAAGTATTTTTGAGCAAAGACGGAATAACCCATTTAAAAGGATGGATGATTGAACCAACGGAACAGCCAAAAGCGACCATTATTATGTCACATGGATACGGAAATAACCGTGAAGCACAAGGAGCTGGCTTTCTGCCGCTGAGTAAGGAATTTGTAAAAGCGGGATATCGAGTAGTCATGTTTGACTTTAGAGATTCAGGAGACTCAGAAGGAAATCAAACAACGATTGGTGTAAAAGAACAGCTCGATTTATTAGGCGTTATTCAGAAAATGAAAGAAACAACAAAAGAGCCAATTGTGCTCTACGGCATTTCAATGGGAGCAGCTACTTCTTTATTAGCAGCTTCTCAAGAGGACGACGTAAAAGCGGTGATAGCCGACAGTCCTTTTAGTGATTTAACCTCTTATTTAAAAGAAAATCTATCTGTATGGTCTCATTTACCAAACTTTCCGTTTACACCGCTAACAATTGCTATTCTTCCTGTTATTGCAGATGCAAATCCTGCTGAAGCTAGTCCTATTAAAGCAGTCGAGCATATTTACCCTCGACCAATTTTATTTATACACAGCACAGGAGATACAAAAATTCCTTACACTGAAAGTGAAAAAATGGCTAAAACGCACCCGGATGCTTTTCACTTCTGGAAAACTGATAAAGCAGAACATGTTCAAAATTATCATATATACAAAAAAGAATATGTAAAGCGCGTATTATCTTTTATTGAGCAATCACTGTAAAAAAAGAGGCTGGGACAAAAATATTTTAGACGAAATGTAAAACGAACCATTGATCAAGACTTTTGATTAGTGGTTCGTTTTTTTGTTAGGACAAACGTAGATTTCATGTGTGTAAATCTTTCTAGCTGTTGACGAAGACTCCTGCGGGAAAAGCGGAACAGGTGAGACCCCGCAGGAGCGAAAGCGACGAGGCTCAGCGGCCGCCCGCGGAAAGCGAAGCCTTGCACGGCAATCAGCTGCGGTGTCTCAAACAGTTCAGCTCATATATCCAATTTGTTCATCTTGAGATGGGATTCGTTTCGTTATGTCTCAACCTCTTTTAGCCGTTGATTTTACCTTGTTCTATAAGCTCAGCATGTAAATTACGAAGAATGTAGGTTTTATAACTTTCTAGCTTTCTTCCATCGATTTTAGAGATATTGGCCGCTTTTAACTGCTGAACAAACCAGCCCTTTGAATAGATATGAGCCATTGTTAATCACTCCTTCAAAAAGATCCACTCTAAATAATTAACTATATTCATAAAAGGAACTAAAAAGAAGTGAACGAGGCAAATGAATTGACGTTCATTTTTTGCAGCGTTATACTGCTCTACAGCTACTTATAAAGGAGGAAATGAACAATGAGTAAACAGTATATAAACGTAAATGGCGTTAATTTGCACTACATAAGCAAGGGACAAGGAGATCTTATGCTATTTCTTCATGGGTTTCCTGACTTCTCGCATATTTGGCGACACCAGATAGATGAATTTTCTAATGATTTTCACACAGTTGCTTTGGATTTAAGAGGATATAATCTATCTGAAAAGCCAAGCGGACTAGAATCATACGAAATTGATGTATTAGTAGAAGATATTCGCCAAGTGATTGAAGGTTTAGGATATAGCTCCTGCACGCTAGTTGTACACGACTGGGGAGCAGGAATCGGCTGGACATTTGCTTATCGCTACCCTGAATATGTACAAAAATTAATTGCTTTTAACGGTCCGCACCCTTATACATTTATGCGTGAGCTTAGAACAAATAAAAATCAGCAAAAAGCAAGTGAATATATGAAATGGTTTCAAAAACAAGAAGCACAGGACTATATGGAACGAGATAATTTCTCAGGTTTGCGTAAGCTTGTGATCGACCCAGGCGTAAAAAAAGGATATCTAACAGCTGATGATGTTCAAGCATACGTGAACTCTTGGGAAAATGGCTCTGTGCTGTCCATGCTAAGTTATTACCGCAACTTAAAGATTTTCACAGAAGAAGACCTTCAAAGAAAATCTTTGTTTCCGTTAGAAGAAGAAGTGTTAAACATCCCGGTACAAATTATTTGGGGAAATCAAGATCCTACTTTTATGCCTGAAAACTTAGATGGTATTGAAGAATATGTACCAAACATATCTGTTCACCGATTAGGTGAAGCATCTCATGCCCCTCAGCATGAAAAGCCTCACGAAGTAAACGACGTGATGTGGAATTTTTTAAATAAGTAAAGATAAAAAGAGGCTCAGACAAAAGTAGTTTAGGTGAAAGAAAATCCGAACGATGAATTGAAATTCTTGATAGAGAATCCAACTCGTTCGGATTTTTTTATTGCGCAGGTTTCATATATATAGTGGTTTCTAGCTGTTGATTGGAGGGAAAGGCGAAGACTCCTGCAGGAAAGACCCCGCGGGGCGCAAACGACGAGAAGGCTCAGCGGCTGCCTGCAGAAAGCGAAGTCTTGAACGGAAATCAACAGTGGTATTAAAAGTAATTCATACTAACTCATTTATCCCATTTGTTCGTCTTTAAATTGAATTTATCTTGTTCTGTCTCAATTTCTTTTTCGGTTAAATTTAAAATATTTATTCAAAAAGTGATCCAAATGAATAAGGTGTTCGTTAGGTAAATAGAAAAGGAAGTACTTCTTAAGAAAAGGCGGTTAAAAACTTTTTTTAAAAAAGTGATCCAACGTCACTCAGCGATCGTTTAGTAAATAGAAAGAGAATACTTCCTAAAAAGGATCATTAAATGTGAGGGAACATGAAAGTTTAATATATATAATATTCAAAATGTTCAATCTATTTAATGGTTTAAGATGTAGTAAGAATGAAAAAAGTGGCGTACATCAACTAAAAATGAGGAGAGTGGAAAATGATGAAATTAAGTAAAAAATTAATGATCCCTGTACTAGGAGCTTCACTATTGATGCCGACTATTGCAAATGCGGAGGAAGTAAAACCAACGGCAGTAACAAAAGCTTCAGATCTACGAGCGAACTTAGACTACCTATTATCTGAACACTTTACGCTTGCCGTTGCCGCTATGACAACAGCCTATGACGGTTCTAAAGATGCTGACGCTGCGTTCAAAGCATTGGATCAAAATGCCGTCGACATGGAGCCAGCTATTGCTTCTATCTATGGTGATCAAGGAGCGGCTGAATTTGAACGAATTTTCAGAGAACACAACAATTACACAGATGATTTTGTAAAAGCAACAAAAGAAAACGACAAAGAAGCCATGGCGGAAGTAGATAAAGAAGTAGATCAATTCGTGAATGAATTTGCTGAATTTTTAAGCACTGCTACGGAAGGTAAACTACCTGAAGATGCAGCAAAAGAAGCGCTTCGCGTGCACGAAGATCAAGTAAAAGAAACGTTTGAAGATTATGTAGAAGGTGACTATGAGGCAGCCGCGAAGACATACCGCGAAGGATATCAGCAAATGTTCGCAATTAGTAAAGCGTTATCAAATGCAATTGTAACGCAAATGCCTGATAAATTCGACAATACAAAAGTAGATACACCAGCAGCAGATTTACGTTCTTCATTAAACAGCTTAGCAGCAGAACATTTTGCTCTAGCAACAATGGGAATGGAAAAAGGGTTTAACGGTTCAAAAGATTACGACTATGTTAGCTGGTTAGAAAATGCTAACACAGCAGATTTTAAAGCTGCAATTGGCTCAGTATATGGCGATGAAGGAGCTGCACAATTCGAAAAAATTTGGCAAGGAGATCACATCAATGCCCAAGCTGAATTAGTAAGTGCACAAGTAAAAGGCGATGAAGCAGGAGAAAAAGCTGCAAAAGATAAGCTCCATAAATTCGCGCAAGAATTTGGTACATTCTTAGGAACAGCAACAGATGGAAACCTTCCAACTGCAGACGCACAGGCAGCTATAAAAGCACACGAAGATACGGTTATTAAAACATTTGAACAATATGCATCCGGTGACTACGCTGGAAGTTATGATACGTATCGTGAAGGGTATAAATTAATGTTTGGTGTTGGCCAAGCTTTAGGTGAAGCAATCGTAAAACAAAACCCCGATAAGTTTGCTGAAACAGCTATGCCAACAGATATGCCGAAAACAGGTATGGGCGGGGCATCTGAATCAACGATGAACCCACTAACAGCGATCTATATTGCACTAGGTTCGTTAGCTGTGTTAACAGCTGGAGTGATTTTACGCAAGAAACCAGTAAGCAAATAATATTTTTTCTCCTTTTCCTTATGTTTTACAAGTCAAGAGTCCTGAAAAAAAGAAGAGAGGTTGTTCTCCCTTCTTTTTTATAAACAGCTGTGAAATGAGGTGACGATGTGAAAAAAGCGATTGTTCTCGCCTACTGTATATTAAGTTTAGTCCTGCTTGTTAGCGGGGGACTATATTTTAAAGAACAAATGGTAGAAGCCAAAGAAACAAAGCAACAGGCTGCAGCTAAGCAAAAAGAAAAAGAAGCACAATCAAAGGATCTAAAAAGCCGGGTAACGCTGGAAGAAGAATTTGCTGTACTAAAAAAGCATAAAACAGAAGCCAAACAGTTAAACAAAGAATTTAAAGGAATCATTCCTGAAAAAATGTCCATTCCTGCTGTTCATGTGGAGGCTTCAATTGAACAAGTAGGAATATTAGACAGCGGTGAAATGGCAGCTCCATCTACAGAAAATGGAGTTGCTTGGTTTGAACCAGGAGCTAAACCTGGCGTAAAAGGAAATGCTGTATTAGCAGGACACGTAGACAGTAAAACCGGCCCTGCAGTCTTTTACAACCTAAAAAACTTAAAAAAAGACGATGAAATTACCGTCAGAGATGCACAGGGAACCACGCTTACTTTTGTTGTTAAACGTATAAAAAGCTATCCGCGAGATAAGGCACCTCTAAACGAAATTTTTGGGTACAGCAACAAACGTAATTTAAATTTAATTACGTGCACAGGCACGTTTGACCGTGCGGAAGGAACCCATCAAGAGAGGTTAGTTGTCTATACAGAACTAAAAGCTGACCAAGCAAAAGAATTGGAGCGTGAAGCAAATGCACCACAAACTCCTACACATGTAAAGATGAGTGGTAATTTGCTTACGTGGTACGCGGTACCAGAAGGTAATATTATCGGCTACCGAATTTATAAAAAGAATCCAGGCGGAACATTTGTCCATATTGGCAGCGTTTCGGAATTTGAGCGAAAAAGCTTTGCTGACTCCGACGCATCTCAAGCTCGTTACTATGTAACAGCTGTTAATGAGTCAGGAAAAGAGTCCGCTCCGTCTAGTATAGCGAAATAACAAAAAGCTCTCCTTAAACGGAGAGCTTTTTGTTATTTTTGATTGTCGATTAAAAAGATATCTTCTGCCTTTCTATTTATCTAAATGCTATTAGTTTTAATAGATAAATAAAAATTCCTTAAAAATAATACTTGAATAATATAAATATTCAGATTATTATGTACTAATAGTCTTTTTGGTAATTAAAAGGAAAAACCTAAAAAGAATCTAAACGAAAAAGGAGAGAAAGCATGGCACAACCTAATTTGCAGACAGAGCAAAAATCATATCCAACAACTTTTCTAGACAAACTATTAGGAAGAGTAGAAGCAATCGGAAACAAACTACCTGATCCTTTTATTTTGTTTGTATGTCTAGCGCTTATTATCGTAGTAGCATCTGTTGCTATTAATAGTATCGGAGTAACGGTGGTCCATCCCGGTACTAATAAGACTCTTCCAATTAAAAGTTTGTTGTCGCACGAAGGCATTCAGTATATCTTAACATCGATGCTGACCAATTTCACTGAATTTAAGCCCCTAGGACTTGTACTTGCTATGATGCTTGGAGTCGGACTTGCAGAAAAAGTAGGTCTGCTTGAAGTGGCCATAAAGAAAACGATTTTAAATGCTCCAAAAGCTCTTATTACATACGCCATCATTTTTACAGGAATTATGGCCAACTTAGCGGCAGATGCTGCTTTTGTCATCGTGCCTCCTCTTGCCGCAATGATTTTTTATACAGTAGGAAGGCACCCGCTTGCTGGATTAGCAGCAGGATTTGCTGGGGTGGGATCAGGCTTTACAGCGAATCTTATTATATCCGGAACCGACGGATTGTTATCAGGCATTTCTACTGAAGCTGCTAAAACAATTGACCCAAGCGCTGCTGTCAGTCCTGCAGCAAACTGGTATTTCATGGCGGCTTCTGTATTTGTTTTGACCGTTATAGGAGCGATGGTCACCGAAAAGATTGTCGAACCTAGGCTGGGCAATTATAAAGGAAAAAAACGCAATGATTTTGGTGAAATTAGTGAGGCAGAAGCAAAAGGGTTAAAAAACAGTATCGTTGCTACATGTATTTATGTCGCTGTACTAGCTGTTTTCTTATTTTGGCCCAACTCTCCTCTACGAAATGAAGACGGTGGAATTGTTCCATCTCCTTTTTTAGATGGTATCATTCCGATCACGCTGCTGTTTTTTGTAGTAGTTGGCTCTGTTTACGGAATAACAGTAGGGAAAATCAAAAGTTCTAGAGATGTACCCGCTTATATGACTGATTCGATGAAAGATATGGCTAGCTATATTGTCCTTATTTTTGCGGCTGCTCAATTTATCGCTTACTTTAATTGGACTAATATTGGAACGTGGATTGCAGTAGAAGGAGCGGATGCATTAAAAGCACTAAATCTAACTGGACTTCCAGTTGTGGTTGGTTTTGTATTTTTAACTGTTGTTCTAAGCCTTCTTATTTTTAGCGGCTCCGCTCAATGGGCACTAGAAGCACCTATTTTTATTCCATTGTTCATGCTGTTAGGCTACAACCCTGGATTTATTCAAGCGGCATACCGAATAGCGGATTCTTCCACGAATGTAATCACTCCTTTAAATCCATATATGATTGTTATTTTAGCCTTTATGAAAGAATACGAGCCTAAGGCAGGGCTTGGCACAATTATTTCACTTATGCTTCCTTATACTCTAGCTTTTTTAGGGATTTGGATTGTTATGTTGCTTATTTTTGCTGTATTCGGTATTCCTCTGGGGCCTGGTGTATATATGTATTTGTAAAGAAAAATCCTCTTCTACTCCAAGAAGAGGATTTTTTATGTCAGAAAATATAACACGAATAAAAAATAGTTCAGCTTATGTGTACGTAGGAGAATACATAAGAAAAAGAAAACACTATAAAAAACAAAAGTTTTCTGAATAAATTTGCAAAAAGTAGTTGCTAAATACATATAAATCAAATATGATAGTAAACATAACAAAAGATGTTATATAATCTAACATTAGATTCAGGGGTTATTTATTCGTACTTAAGGGGGAAATCATCATGCAAATGGGCGATTCAGTATTTATGTTTTTTTCAGCATTATTGGTTTGGATTATGACACCAGCTATTGCATTGTTTTACGGGGGCATGGTTCGAAGTAAAAACATGTTAAGTACCGCGATGTATAGCGTAGGTTCCTTAGCTGTTATATCCGTTCTTTGGATAGTAGCAGGCTATTCGTTAGCTTTTTCGACCGGTGGCAATGCTTTTATTGGTAACTTGGACTGGGTGGGATTAAAAGGAGTCGGGTTCACTCCAAACGGGGACTACAGTGCTACGATCCCGCATAATATGTTTATGATGTTTCAGCTGACATTTGCTGTACTAACAGTAGCTATTATCTCTGGGGCTTTTGCAGAGCGCATGAAGTTTTCAGCATTTATCTTATTTGCTATCCTATGGTCATTATTTGTATATGCACCAGTTGCACACTGGGTTTGGGGAGTTGGCGGCTGGCTTCGTGAACTAGGAGCTATTGACTTTGCCGGAGGAAACGTCGTTCACATTTCGTCAGGTGTAGCAGGATTAGTTCTAGCTCTTGTTGTTGGAAAACGAAAAAATGCCGATGCCGCAGCACCTCACAATTTACCGTTAACTCTTTTAGGCGGAATGCTGATTTGGTTCGGGTGGTTTGGTTTTAACGTTGGAAGTTCTTTAACTATTAACAGCGTTGCAATGACGGCTTTTATTAACACGAATACAGCGGCAGCAACAGGAATTATCGGCTGGCTTGTAGTAGAGTGGATTATCAATAAAAAACCTACGCTGCTTGGAGCCGTTTCGGGAGCAATTGCTGGACTTGTAGCTATCACACCAGCTTGTGGATTCGTTACACCGTTTGCTTCTATTGTAATTGGTTTTATCGGCGGAGCGGTTTGTTTCTGGGGTATCTTCTCACTTAAAAAGAAAATCGGTTACGACGATGCGTTAGATGCATTTGGTCTTCACGGTATTGGGGGAACGTGGGGAGGTATCGCAACAGGTTTATTTGCCACAACTTCTGTAAATGACGCCGGTGCGAATGGTTTATTCTACGGAGATCCAAGTCTACTTTGGAAACAGCTGGTGGCTATCGTAGCAACGTATCTATTTGTCGGCATTGCTACATTCATTATTGTTAAAGTGGTTGGATTAATCGTATCTCTGCGTGCGACACAAGAAGAAGAAACGCTTGGGCTTGATATTACGCTGCACGGTGAAAGAGCGTATCACGAATCGAATATGTAAAAGGGGTGGGCACAGTGAGTGATGTTTTAACAAAAATTGAAATTATTACACGCCCTTCAAAGTTTGAAGAGCTTAAGCAAGAACTAGCGAAAATTGGCGTTAGCGGTATCACAGTTACAGATGCGCTGGGATGCGGGTTGCAAAAAGGCATTACGGAACTTTATAGAGGCGTTAAAAAACAAGACAATATGCACGCACGAATTAAAGTAGAAATTGTGGTGTGCGAAGTTCCAGTATCTGACGTTGTTGATAAAGCAAGAAAAGTACTAAATACAGGTCAGCCTGGAGATGGGAAAATATTTATCTATGAATTAAAAAATGCGATTAAGATCCGAACAGGGGAAGAGGGATCACAGGCATTACGAAATAATAGTTAAAGTCGGGGAGAAGTAGAAAACAAAGGGTCACATATAAGAGGCTTGGACAAAAGTATGTTAGCCAAAGTGAAAAACGAACCGTTAGTCAACATGTTTGATTAACGGTTCGTTTTCTTTGTTATGTTAAACATACATCTGTTTCGTTCCTTCTAGCAGCTGATTGGAAAGAAAGGCGAAGACTCCTGTAGGAAAAGCGGAACAGACGAGACCCCACAGGAGCGCAAGCGACTGCCCGCGGAAAGCGAAGTCTTGCGCAGAAATCAATGGCGGTGTCACAAGCAGTTCAGCTCACGTATCTCATTTGTTAGCCTTTAGATTGGATTCATTTCGTTATGTCCCAGCCTCTTTTTTAGGTTAAATAGGTGCAAAGCATGTTTTCGTAGGGTGACATGCTTTTTGTTCCATGTACTAGCCATTGGGCGAACGCTTATGATGAACCCTACTATGCTTATGCTAGATGAACCTTCTATGGGGCTTGCTCCTATCATTGTAGAACAAATATTTGAAATCATTATAGAATTAAATAAAAGCGGAATGACCATTTTACTCGTTGAACAAAACGCTTATCAAGCACTGCAAATCGCACACCGAGGCTATGTGATTCAAACGGGAGAAATTATTCTACAAGGAAAAGGGACGGAATTAATTCATAATGAAAAAATAAAAGAAGCTTATTTAGCTTAAAAAACAAGGGATGATTTGGATAAAGCAGGCAAGCATTGCTATTATCTGGTTTAGTTTCTTAATTAAGTAGGGAACATTTAAAATAAGATTATTGAATAAGTGAGTAATTAGGCAACCCCCTAGATGAAAGAAATGATTCAATTTAAACCTTTTTTATAAAAAACAAAAAAAGTTGAAACTTTTTTCATTAAAAAACGTTTATTAAAGTAATAGAAAAAAATGGGTACGGTTATTTACACTCAAAAAGGAAGTGAGAGCGTGGCGACGCTGAAAACTAATTATTTGACTGACTTATGCTTAATCTATAGAGAAAGTCAATTTTATGTACTGCAAATACCTAGTTTCTACAAAAAAATGGCTAGCAAATACTTTCAGTTTCAGCCTCAAGAAAAAATTATCGCGTATTTACACAGCTCTTTTATAGCAGGCCTAGATAAAAGGGGAATTTGCCTTACAAATAAGGGGATTTACTGGAAAAGCAGAGGGATGAAAAAAGGAAAAATGTTATGGGAAGAGTTCGCTAACATTCAATCCATTACCATTCGAAAAGAAGAAATGATTTGTTTTAATGACGTGGAGAAATTTCAAGTCAATCAAAACGATTACTCAGCTAGAAAGCTAGTATCTCTATTAAAAAAAATCAAGAAATTTATTCGCACTCATTCCCATGAATATATGTGTCAAGACTATATATATCCGTGTGTATCCTCAAAAGAATTAACTTCTATTTGTTCATCTTTTCAAATTCATCAAACCCCTGATCCAAAAGATGTGTTGTCGGTAGAAGGACAGCTATGTGAAGAAGTTGAAAAAGAGATGCGAAACAGGCTCTACTTACCTGCTAAAGAAAAAATTGTAGCTCATTTAAATACATATCCTCTTCAAAAAACCGAAGGGATTACCGTTTGTTCTAAAGGAATTTATTTCTCAAAATCTTTTAAAACAGTTTACTACCCTTGGCACTTATTTCGCCACGTGAGTATTTCAGTGGAAACCGAGGAATTAAAAATTGCGAAAAAACATTCGTTATCTCTCAACTCAGCTGCCGTGTCAAGCGGGGAAGTAATGCTGTTTCTGAAACAGATTAAACAACATGTGCAGGCTTTGCATGAAAAAGAAGTCGACATTAAACCAGATAATAAGTTTGCATGGAAAATGTTAATTTAAAAAACAGGTTACGCGTAATCTGTTTTTTTTATTTTGTAGTTCTTTAGAATCATTTATTTGGAATGTTGAAAGACATCATACAAGTAAACAAGACTAGAATATTGGAAGTTAAGAAATTTTTTCCATGACTATAAGGTTAATTTTACCAAAAACTCTTTCCTGTTTGGATAATTATGCTAAAATAGAGCTCGAGTTTATTTTAAGGAGCTGACAACAAGATGGAACGTAATTATTCAATTGATTTTATTAAGTTTTTTGCTACAGTGTTTGTGGTTTGTATTCATGTTAATCCATCACATGACGATTTCTTTTTAGGGAACCAGGAAAATGTGCTAGATGTCATTGTTGACACATTTGCACGATTCGCGGTTCCTTTTTTCTTTATTGTATCAGGTTATTTGTTTATGAATAAAATCCAAAAGCATCCAAAGCCTTCTGCATACTTAAAAAAATACACGTGGAATATTTCAAAGCTTTATGCATGTTGGTTCATCTTTTATTTATTGTTTGGTGTAGTTCTGCGCTTATTTCAGAACCACGGAACATTAGCAGAACGAAAAGATGCAGTAGCTGATTATTTAACATCATCCATCACATTCAAAGATATTTTTTATTATGGAAGTGACACAAGCGGATTTCAGCTTTGGTACTTGATTGCATTAATTTGGGCTGTTGTCATCGTTTTCTTATTTCAACGATGGAAAAAGATTGGCTTATTAATGTTTATCAGCACCGTATTATATGTAACTGGGTTATTTGGGCAGTCTTATTCTTTATTTTTTCCACTTTCTTTTCAAACGAGAGATGCCCTGTTCTTTGGTTTGTTCTATACAGTATTAGGAGCTATGTTTGCCCTTTATGGTAAGCAAATTCTGTCAGTATTAAACGCAAGGCCAATGATTTATTTAGCCAGCTTTTTTGTGTTTTCAGCGTTAGAGATCGTCGAACGTTACTGGTTGGTTAATATCCAGCATAGCAAGCCCGGAGACTACTTTATTTCTACGATTTTTTTATCGGCATCATTGTTTTTATTCGTATTGAGCAGTCCAAGTCTTGGCAAAAACTCATTTTTTTCAAAAGTTGGGAAAAATTCAGTTGGCATTTATGTAGTGCATATATGTATATTAAATGAGACCTATCGATTGCTTCGTTCTATAGATTCTTCTTTCTTTACGAATAGTGTCGTTGCCTACGTACTCATCGTTCCAGCAGTTTTTTGGTGCTCGTACTATTTATATAGAGGAATTCAATGGACAAAGGGAAAATTACATGTAAAGCCGCACAAACATTCATTTACAAAGCTACAGCATAAATAAAAAGAGCTGGCTAACTAAGCCAGCTCTTTTTATGATGCAATAGCGTACAAAAGCTGCCTTTGCAGTTGAGGGGATAAAGAAATATTTTGATACAATTCGTAAATATGATGTTCGTTCCGGTGATAACAAATCCAATCCTTGTATGTTCCTTTTAAGAAGATGCGAAAAAACACGATTCGCTTATTCGTGCCACCTGTTTTTAATTCAATTTTCAAATCATCTGTTTCTAATGTATACTGTACTGTAGAAGAGGAAAGAGCAAGTTTAGTTGTTTTTTTACTTGTTTTAATGAATTCGGCAAGTTCAATGATCTTCATTTTTTTACCTCACTCTATTGTAAATTAGGGGTATCTTATAGGTATGATGTGTACAAAGAAAATAGAATCGTTTTTTTATAGTTTAGAAGAATGATCTTCAGCCCCTTCGTTAAGGGATTTGTATAAAAGGTTGACGTTTTCTTTGAATACAAATAAAATGCATATTAAGAAGTATTTCCCTCATTGTAACTACAGAAAAAGAAGAATTAAGGGGGCTCAATATGTTGACTGACTTAGTTGTAAGTCAAAAAGTAGTCAAGGTAAATGAATTTACTGTTGTAGGAGTGCCTATTCGAACAGATGAACCTGTGGAAGAAACGGGCACAGGTCTTATTCCAGAGCACTGGCAGACTTTTTATAAACAACAGTTAGCTAATAAAATTGCCAATAAAGTAAATGGTAATACATTTGCTCTTTATACAGAATTTGAATATGATCAAAAAATGGATTTTACATTTGCTCTCGGATATGAAGTTTTACCCGGCGGCGAACTGAAAGATGATATGAGAGAGTTCATCATCCCGGAAGGTGAATACATGGTGTTTACAACAGCTGTTGGGCCAGCTAGACAGGTAGTCGTAGAGGCTTGGGCTTATATTCGCGAGTGGGCTAAAAAAAATCATCGTGCCTATAAAATAGATTTTGAATTATATGATGAACGCTGTATTGATCCTGAGTACAGTCAAGTTGATATTTATGTTTCAATTTAATAGCTAGTTTTGCTAAGTAGTTAAGATGCAGAGAAACGTTTTTGCTGCGTTCTTACTTTTAACGATAGGAATAAAAAGGGGTTTAGCGAGAGTGATCAGCAACGATTTATTACAAGCTTTAAAAGACGGATATAAACAGAGAATTAAATGGGTACTTATAAGTCAAATGGCACTGTTCATCACCGTAGCAGTCATACTTGTATCAAATTTTGTCACTAAATTTTCGTTTAACCAATTAAGCTTTATTTTTGTTTTGGTTAGTATAAGTTCGCTGTTATCAGGGGTAGAGCATGTATTGTTAAAACGTGAGAAGTGGCAATGGATTTTTGATTTTATTTTAGCTGCCTTTTTTATTGGTTTATCTATTTTTTTACACCGTTAAAGCGCCTGGTTCAGCGCTTTTTTATTTTGAGCAGCTTGGCACGCAATTTTCGGGCCTTTCTAGTATAAACAAAAATAGGTATTTATGACGAAAATAGTCAGAAAATTTAGTAAAAAAGTCTTGTATCTTGTCTTTATTTCGATTATGATAAGTTTACACCCTTCGTATTCACTCCTTTGGATGTCAGTACCTCTATTTTTACACTACAGAAAAGAGGTGAAGTCATTTCTTCAGTTTTCTTGCTAGCCTGCATACTAACCCTTTTAGCTATTTTATTTAGTAGCAACTACCCTCAAAATTAAAGGAGAGATCCGCGCTTATGTCAAAAGCTCCTGTAAAAAACGAAATTGAACTTCAACTATCTGAAACGCACTTTTTTCAACTGCTTGATTTAATTTATTTAGGTAACTGGATGGTCACAGCATGTTCTGGAGTGGAAGATGAGCATGCACAAGAATATACGGATGTAGAAAAACAAATGTTTTCTCATGCAGAGCCTTTCCTTGAAAAAGGACCTTTTCACACGCTAAACAGTGAGGTTATGTTTACAGAAGAACATGAAGATTCTCTTCAAGATATTATTGGAGAATACGATAACGAAGTGTTTTGGGAAGCGCTAGCCTATCGCATGGCTAAACGAGATGTGATAGAACAAATAGGACCCATTAAAGAAATAAAAAATGAAGTTTTTATGCAAATTTTTCATCGAGAAATGGAGTATATACGAGAGTTTGAGACAAATGGAATTAAACGAATAACCGTACCTCCTTTGCAGTAAAGGAGACAAATCGGCTTTCAAATTTGAAGGCCGATTTGCTGTTAAGCTGAAGCTTTTCTATTCCGTCTGAGAGGCGGGAAAGATCGGTATGTAAAGCTCCGCCATAACCATTCACACGGACCGTAATAGAAATAATAAAGCCACCACTTATTAAAAAAAAGCTGGAGTGTATATATAATGAGAGAAATAATCGTGCTTTCTGTTAAGGTAAGAGTTCCGTATAAACCAAAGTCTCTAACCATCCACAGGCAAATTAAAGTTTGGCTAAGGTAAGTTGTTAATGCCATTGTTCCACTATACTTAAAAAGACCCAGCATCGAAGCGTAAGGAGAAAATTGCAGGAATAACAGTAAGGTGGTAAGATAAAAAAAACATAGAAAAATGCCGCTCAAACTTGTAAAAAGGTGAATGGCCGACTGCTGATAGAGTCCATATTTTAAAATTTCTAGTTTTAAGATAGCGAGAATGATAGTTAAAGTAAAACCTGCTGCACCTGTTATTAACTGAATTTTCTTAAAAAAGGAACGATTTTGTTCGATACTATGTACTAATTCTTTTTTAGCAGTATATAAGCCAAATAAAAACATAGAAAATACGGGAAAGATAGAAAACGGTAGATTTAATAGCATAGGTACCACTTCAACATTCAAACGATAAAACAGCCAAGATAAATAGTCTGCTTGCCTGTAGGTGGATAAATATTGGACTAAGGCATGTTCATGTAAAACCTTATACTCCAACTGAGCCTCCTGCAAGACGTGGGCTGGAATAAAAAACTGCATGCAAGCCAAAAGATAAAAAAAGCATAGCAAGCCTATTGCCCACAGCAAAATCGTCTTGGTTTTTTGATTATAAAAAAACAACAATAAAAAACCGCCAATAGCATACACATGCAAAATGTCTCCATACCAGAAAAAGACAAGATGAAAAAGCCCGATTAATAGCAAAGAAGCCATTCTTCTTGACCATAAAGCAGCGGCAAAGTAATGCTTTTCTTCAGCTCTACGCAAAAAGATTCCGCATCCAAGTCCAAATAAAAAAGAAAAAATCGTAAAAAACTTTCCTTGAACAAACAGCAGCAGGAATAAATCAATATAAGCATCGATTCCTTTATATTCATAAGGAATATCGTACATTTGAAAAATAAATATCGGATAAGCAAAAGCAGGGATATTTACTAAGAAAATGCCTAGCAAAGCAATACCCCGAATAATATCAAGAACAACAAGGCGGTCGTTAAGGGGAAGTGGAGAAGGATTCATCACTGTCGCTCCTTTTTGTTAGATATGTACATCTTAACACGGCAGTGGCGAAAAAATAGGGGGGAATATAAAAAAATAAGCGGAAAGATTCATAGCTTTATGAACAAAAAAGTTGGATAATAATGGTATGGTTACTCATATCAAATACGAAAGGTGGAGAAAAAGATGAAAACAGCACTTGTGTTAGGTGGAACTCGTTTTTTTGGAAAAAATTTAGTCCAGACATTGCTCTCTAAAGGAGTTAAGGTTACGTTAGCAACGCGAGGTAAAACACCAGATGATTTCAGCGACCGAGTTGAACGGATTTTTCTTGATCGTGTAGAAAAAGATTCTGTAATCGAAACAACACGAGGAAGAAAATGGGATGTTATCTTCGATCAAATATGCTATTCTTCACACGGCGCAGCTGTGGCTGTTGAAGCTTTTCGTCATAGTACGAGTCACTATGTACTCACCTCGACTCTTTCAGTATACGGTTCTTTAGAAAAAACGTGTTATGAAGAAGATTTTGACCCATACAAGTATCCTATTTCATATACACGCCGTGAAAATATTTCCTACCAAGAAGGAAAACGCCAAGCTGAAGCGGTATTTTTTCAAAAAGCACCGTTTTCGGTAACGGCTGTCCGTTTTCCAATTGTAATGGGAAAAGATGATTATACGGATCGTTTACGTTTTCACGTAGAAAAAATTATGCATGAAGAAGAAATTGGTGTACCGGCTATCGAAGCGGAAATGAACTTTATTTCACAGGAAGAAGCTGGTGAATTTTTAGTCTGGTGTGCAGAGCAGAAGCTAAAAGGGCCGATTAATGCTTGTTCAAATGGTACCATTTCACTCAAAAATTTATTTTCATATATTGAACAAGCAGCGGGTAAAACAGCAAAAACAACCTCTCGTTTAACAGACGAAAATAGTTCTCCGTACGGAGTAGATCATTCTTGGACAATGAGCAATGAAAAAGCTAGCTTTTGGGGATATTCATTTACAAATCTGCAGGACTGGTTGCCATCATTAATCAAAGCTTTCGTTGAAAGCGAAAAGAAAGTACCTTTAAGTTAAGAGAAAACAAAGACTGCGCTGTTTAGCAGTCTTTTTGCTGTTACAAGCAGAACATTTTTATTTTATACATAAAAAGGGTACGCTAGGTACACATCATTATATAGAAGGAAGAAGGATAAACTATGGCAAAACACCATTTTCACCTGCAAGCAAATTGGCCAGGAGGTCGAAATGAAGTAGGTACAATTGAATCAGGACAATTAAAAACACAAATTTCTATTCCGCCAGAAATGGACGGGCCAGGAGTAGGAACAAATCCAGATGAAATGCTGCTAGGAGCAGCAGCCACTTGCTATATTATCACGCTTGCGGCGATGTTCGAAAGAAGCGGAATCCGTCAGGAAGCTTTAACGATGGAATCAGAAGCTGTTGTGGACGTAACGAATGGTGTATTCACATACGAAAAAATTATTCACAAACCTCACGTTATCATCACACCTGAACTTACGGCTCAAGAAGAAAAAATCAGTCGACTTATAAAAAAAGCAGAAACATCCTGTATGATTTCAAGAGCCATCCAAGGAAATGTTGAAATTGAATTAGAGCCCCGGCTCACAGTAAAAGCGTAATGAGTTCATTACGCTTTTTTTATGTTTATTTCTAAAAAATAGCACATTTAAGATTGTAAAATACTCAAATTTGAATATAATAATTTAAGTAGTTATCATTTCTGTTCATCAAGAAAGATGATGCGAAAGGAGGAACTGAAATGGTTTCATCGGAAAAACATATTCGTTTTATCGTAGCAGGATTGCTGCTCGGTATTTTTATGTCAGCCATGGATAATACCATCGTAGCGACGGCTATGGGGAAAATCATTTCTGATCTAGGTGGGTTAGATAAGTTTGTTTGGGTTACATCCGCCTATATGGTTGCCGTGATGGCAGGTATGCCGATATTTGGTAAACTGTCTGATATGTACGGTCGTAAACGGTTTTTTATTTTTGGATTGACGGTATTTTTACTTGGATCTGCATTGTGTGGCCTAGCGCAAAGCATTGTGCAGCTAAGTATCTACCGGGCGATTCAAGGGATTGGAGGAGGAGCGCTTCTTCCGATTGCTTTTACCATTGTATTTGATATTTTCCCTCCCGAAAAGCGCGGGAAGATGACTGGATTACTAGGTGCTGTTTTTGGCTCAGCAAGCGTATTTGGCCCGCTTCTTGGTGCCTACATTACAGAATATATCAGCTGGCACTGGGTGTTTTATGTGAACGTGCCGATTGGACTTTTGTCATTATTTTTTATCGTACGCTTTTATAAAGAGTCAAAAAGTCATAAAAAGCAAAAAATTGACTGGGCTGGTGCAGCCACTTTTGTAATTTCAGTAGTCAGTTTAATGTTTGCTCTTGAGCTTGGAGGAAAAGAGTATGAGTGGTCTTCTCCACAAATTTTATCTCTTTTCGTTATCTTTGCTGTGGCGCTATCATTCTTCTTTTTTGTAGAAAAACGGGCGCAAGAGCCGATTATTTCGTTTTGGATGTTCAAACGCCGTTTATTTGCAACATCACAAATTCTCGCTTTCTTATACGGAGCAACGTTTATTATTTTAACGGTATTTATTCCTATTTTCGTTCAAGCTGTTTATGGAGGTTCTGCTACAAATGCAGGTTTAATTTTAACTCCAATGATGTTAGGGTCGGTAGCAGGAAGTGCGATCGGTGGGATTTTTCTTACAAAAACAAGCTTCCGAAATTTAATGGTTATGTCCGTTTTCTCATTTGCAGTAGGAATGTTTTTATTAGGAACAATGGAACCTGATACACCTCGTTGGATGCTAACGGTATTCATGATTTTGACTGGGTTTGGCGTAGGATTTAGCTTTTCTCTTTTACCAACTTCGTCAACGCATAAGCTGGATCCACAGTTTAGAGGTTCTGCCAACTCAACGAACTCATTTGCGCGTTCTTTAGGAATGACGCTGGGAGTTACGATTTTTGGAACGATTCAAAGCAATACATTTACAAATGAGCTGCAGCGCAATTTTCAAGGTATGGGAAATGGATCACAAGGAGCATTTTCTCAAATAGGAGATCCGAGTGCAGTTTTTCAATCAAGTGCCCGAAACAGCATTCCGCCTCAAATATTAGATAAGATTGTTGATGCTATGTCTACATCGATCACGTATGCATTTATGCTTGCTCTTATTCCAATTGCAGTAGCTATCATTACTGTCTTTTTAATGGGAAATGAACGAGTGGAAGTTCCCCCTAAAAAGCGGGTAGAAGCTAAGGAACCTGCAGCTCAAAAATAGAAAAAGCACGAAGATTTTCGTGCTTTTTTTACTAAATAAGATGCATATCAAGAGGTGAAAGGTGTTATGAGTGTTAAATTAGTCATATTGGGTTTATTAATGGAAGGAAACAAGCACCCTTATGAAATTCAGCAAACCATTAATGAAAGACAAATGAAGCACTATATTAAACTGGCAAGCGGCTCTTTATATTATGCTTTTGATACGCTTGAAAAAAATCAGCTGGTGAAAGTAGTCGATGTGATTCGAGAGACGAACAGACCTGAAAAGACCGTTTATTCTATCACGGATGCAGGAAGAGAAGAATTTGAGCGCCTTTATTTTGAACAGCTATTAAAAAAAGAGCATATGCATAGACCAGTTTATGCTGCGCTTTCATTTACTTCTTACGTCGATCAAGAAAAAGTGGCTTCTTCTTTAGAAAAAAAGATTGAGGAAACGGCAGCTTATTTAGAAAAAATGCAAAATTTGTACCGAGTTAAAAAGGTGGATCATTCCATTGCAAATCTGTCGATCATTATGCGCACGATTATGCATTTGAAAGTAGAACTAACTTGGTTCACTCATTTACTCGAAGCGGCGAAAAGCAACAAGCTTACAGAAGTAGATGATGGTTATTTTGAAGACGTTGAAAAAATCGTAGATGAGTTTTAAAAAAGAAGCAAAACGCTGCTTCTTTTTTTTAATAGTCATAAAATATATTTCAAGCAATTTAATTTTGCCAAAAGCTAGGTCAATAACAATTAATTAACACCTGATTCGACCTTTAATCAGCTTTACTTATAAAACGCTTTCAAAAAGTAGTAAGACTATTAAAAAAGTAAAAAAAATTAAAGAAATATAGCGATTTCATTTTGATTGACGAGTAAAAGAGTGGTAAAATATAAGCAGATATCAGATACACACGCAGTGAGATTTATCACTCGTTGTAAAGATGTCAGACGATAAGGTAATCGACATTCAAAATGGAAAGATTGTTGAGTACGACAATTATTATAACTCGTTGGGGGTTTTATCATGGGTAACGAAACGTCGAATAGAGGGGAGCCTTGGCAAGGATTTTTGGGTCCGAACTATGGCTATGTATTAGAACAGTATGAGTTATATGAAGAGCAGTCAGATCTAGTAGATCCAGAGTTAAAAGAATTATTTGATTATTGGGGTGCTCCTCCATTAAACGAAAGCGAGCAGGTTCAGCAAGCTGAATACGCACAGGCTGTACCTTCAGCTAACACATCTAAAATTGCATCGGCTATTAAGCTAGCGGAAAACATCCGTGCTTATGGTCATCTATACGCATCAATTAAACCTCTTGAAAGCGAGAAGAAAGATCCTGTCTTGCTTCACTTGGAAGATTACAATTTAACGCAAGAAGATTTGAAATCAATTCCGGTTGATATTTTATGTACGAATGCGCCATCACACGTCAAAAATGGTTTAGACGCAATTAACTATTTAACAGATGTCTACACAAAAACCATTGCGTTTGAATTCCATCACGTACATAACATGGAAGAGAATAAGTGGCTGACTGATATGGTCGAGTCAGGTGCTATTTTCCAACCTCTTTCAAATGAGAAAAGAACTTCTGTATTAAAGCGTTTAACAGAAGTAGAAGGCTTTGAACAATTTTTACACCGTACATTTGTCGGACAAAAACGTTTTTCTATTGAAGGCGTAGATATGTTAATTCCACTTGTAGATGAACTGATTGCACGCTCAGTGGAAACAAGCCCAAAAACGGTTAATATCGGTATGGCTCATCGTGGACGCTTAAATGTATTGGCCCACGTATTAGGCAAGCCGTATGAAATGATTTTTGCAGAATTCCAGCATGCACCTAACAAGGAATTAGTTCCTTCAGAAGGTTCAATCGGTATCAACTACGGCTGGACGGGAGACGTAAAATATCACCTGGGTGCTGACAAACAAATTAAAGCAGAAAACACAGTTCGAGCTCGTTTGACATTGGCTAGCAACCCTAGTCACTTGGAGTTTGTTAATCCGGTTGTGGAAGGGTTTACAAGAGCGGCTCAAGATGAGCGTGATGTGAATGGATACCCAAAACAAGATGTAAAAAAATCGTTCGCGATTTTAATTCACGGAGATGCTGCGTTCCCTGGTGAAGGTATTGTACAAGAAACGCTGAACTTAAATCAATTGACTGGTTATCAAACAGGTGGAACAATCCACATTATTGCTAACAACATGATTGGATTTACAACAGAAAGCGTCGATTCTCGTTCAACGAAATATGCAAGTGACTTAGCCAAAGGGTTTGAAATTCCAATTGTTCACGTAAATGCGGATGATCCGGAAGCCTGTTTAGCTGCTGCTTATTTTGCTTATGAGTATCGCAGACGCTTTAACAAAGATTTCTTGATTGATTTAATTGGATACCGTCGATTTGGCCACAATGAAATGGATGAACCGTCTGTAACGCAGCCGAAGATGTATGAAATTGTGACAAAACGTCCAACCGTTCGTGCTATGTATGCAAAGCAGCTTGAAGAACAAAACGTGATTCAAAGCGGCCAAGCAGATCAAATTAATGAAGAGTTACAAGCGAAGTTAAAAGCAGCTTATGAGAAAGTACCGCCAAAAGCTGAAAAGCAACATAGAATTATGGAAATGCCACAAGCAGTCTTCAAAGGAATTTCAGATATTGATACATCGGTTACAAAAGAAGAGCTGTTTGAAGTAAATCAAGAGCTGGTGAAATATCCTGAAGGATTTAACGTATTTCCAAAACTTGATCGCATCTTATCTAAACGTGCCAAAGCGTTTGAAGAAAATGAAAGCGTAGATTGGTCATTGGGTGAAGCATTTGCATTTGCTACGATTTTAAGAGACGGCACGCCAATTCGTATTACAGGCCAGGACTCTGAACGCGGTACGTTTGCACATAGACATCTTGTTCTGCATGATCATAAGACAGGGGATGTTTACTCACCACTACACGCAATGAAGAACGTAAGCGCTTCCTTTGATATCCGTAACAGTCCATTATCTGAAGGATCCGTGCTTGGATTTGAATACGGCTATAATGTATTTGCTCCTGAAACGCTTGTTCTTTGGGAAGCACAGTTCGGTGATTTTGCCAATGCAGGTCAAGTTATTATTGACCAGTTTATTGCCGCAGGCCGTGCTAAGTGGGGACAAAAATCTGGAATGGTCTTATTGCTGCCACACGGCCATGAAGGTCAAGGGCCAGAACACTCAAGCGCTCGTCTAGAACGTTATTTACAGCTAGCTGGAGAAAACAACTGGACAATCGCAAACGTAACAAGCGCTGCGCAATATTTCCACTTACTTCGACGACAAGCTGCCATTTTACAGCGCGAAGAAGTAAGACCGCTAGTAGTTATGACACCAAAAAGTTTGCTTCGTAATGCTTTTAGTGTGTCAAACCTTGAAGAGTTTACAAAAGGCTCTTTCCGCTTAGTAGTAGAACAGCCTGGATTAGGCAAAAAAGAAGATGCAGTTGAACGAATCGTTCTGTGCAGCGGAAAAATCAGCAGTGAATTAACGGAACGCTTGAACAAAGCAGAAGATGATAAAGATTGGCTACACGTCCTTCGTCTAGAACAAATTTATCCGTTCCCAAGACGCGTAATTGCTGAAATCTTTGCTCGCTATAAAAATTTAAAAGAGATTGTCTGGTTACAAGAAGAGCCCGAAAACATGGGCGCATGGAACTATGTAGAAGATCGACTGCGTGAAGTAGCACCAGAAGGAGCTACGGTTGACTACATCGGCCGCACAAGACGCTCAAGTCCAGCTGAAGGAGATCCAACAGTTCACAGACAAGAACAAGAACGTATTTTACAAGATGCATTAACTAAAAATGAAATTGCTAACGACGTTGTTACACGATAAGGAAGGGGAATGAACCATGGGAGAGATTAAAGTACCGGAATTAGCAGAATCAATTTCTGAAGGAACAGTTGCACAGTGGCTAAAACAAGTAGGAGATTTCGTTGAAAAAGGCGATTATATCGTTGAACTTGAAACAGATAAAGTTAACGTTGAAATTACAGCTGAAGACTCTGGTGTGTTAACGGAACTTCTTGCTGGCGAAGGCGACACAGTGCAAGTTGGTGAAACAATTGCACGTCTTGAAGCGAAAGAAGGAGCTTCAGCACCAGCAGCACCAAAAGCTGAAGAAAAACCAGCAGAGGAAGCACCAAAGCAAGAAGCGGCTCCAGCTCAGCAAAAAACTGTTGAAGAAGTAGCGCCAGCAGCTGAAGCGCCTCAGCAAGGAAATCAAAAACAATGGCTAATTGCTTCTCCTGCAGCTCGCAAAGCAGCAAGAGAACGCGGGATTAAGCTAGATCAAGTGCCAACTACTGATCCTCTTGGCCGTGTGCGCAAACATGATATTGATTCGTATGCAGACCAAAAATCAAATGAGCAAAAGCAGCAGGCACAAGCAAGTAAGCCAGCTAACCCGGTATCTCCGTCTCCAGCGGCAAGTGAAAATAGCGACAAACCTGTTGAACGCGAACGTATGTCACGTCGTCGTCAAACAATTGCCAAACGTCTCGTTGAAGTTCAGCAAACAGCGGCTATGCTAACAACGTTTAACGAAGTAGACATGACTGCTGTTATGGCTCTTCGCAAACGACGCAAAGACAAATTTTTTGAACAGCACGACGTAAGACTTGGCTTTATGTCATTCTTTACAAAAGCAGTAGTAGCAGCACTTAAAAAGTATCCATTATTAAATGCTGAAATTCAAGGAAACGAGTTATTAATTAAGAAATTCTATGATATCGGTATTGCTGTGTCAGCTCCAGACGGTCTTGTTGTTCCAGTTGTACGTGATGCTGACCGCAAAACATTCGCTGGTATCGAAGGATCTATCGTTGATTTAGCGAAAAAAGCGCGCGACAACAAATTAGCATTAAAAGATTTACAAGGTGGAACTTTCACAATTACAAACGGCGGCGTATTCGGTTCATTAATGTCTACACCAATTTTAAACGGGCCTCAAGTTGGTATTTTAGGAATGCATAAAGTTCAGCTTCGTCCGGTAGCAATTGATGAAGAGCGTATCGAAAATCGTCCGATGATGTACATTGCACTTTCTTACGATCACCGTATCGTTGACGGCAAAGAAGCCGTAAGCTTCCTAGCTACTGTTAAAGAACTATTAGAAGATCCAGAATCTTTATTACTAGAAGGTTAATAAAAAGAACCTGCTATTTTCTTAGAGAATAGCAGGTTCTTTTATGTTCTTTTAATGCCTGCAACATAAGCAGGACCCAAAAAAGTCATGCTAGCGAGTGTCAGGGCCATTTCTCCCGGTGACTGCTTCATACCTTGTTCTAACCAGTGCTGAATAACTCCAAGATGCGCTGACGTTACGTAAGATATTAAATGTTCAAGTGGAACAAGCGGAGGCGTTTTATTATCAATGAGCTCTAATTTTTCGAGCATATTGGTTTTCATAACTTCTTTAATTTTAAGATGAAAGCCAGGGTTGCCTTTTGGACCAAGCATAACCTGCATAAAACGTGCATTTTCTTGAATATATTCAAAAAGTGTAATAATAAACGGCAAAGGCTGTTCTTTCAAATTAGCAGACACAATCTCATTGGGATTTGCTTTTTTGATAAATTCTTTTATTTCTTGAATGACTTCATTTTCGCTTTTTTCAAGCAAATCGTATTTGTCTTGGTAGTGTAAATAAAAAGTTCCGCGATTAATATCCGCTTTGTTCGTCAAATCCCTGACCGTTACGCCTTCAAACCCTTTCTCTTCCATTAATTCTGTCAAAGCATCTCGGATAAATCTTTTCGTTCGAATAATTCTGCGATCTGTTTTTGAATTCCCCACGGCTTTTAAACACCTACTTTTTCTTTAATAATGAACAGTTATATGCTTTGTGTTAAGTAATCGACATTCCCGCTATTATTGCATATTGAGAATACAGGTAATTTCATTATAATTTACATAGTGACCACTAATCAACATCATGTACATTATCTTTTCGTTAACGTGTATATCCTTAAAACAAAAAGGAGAGATCTATATGAAATTAGGGAATCAAAAGCTTATATATTTTTCACCAATTATAGTAGTAGCTGTTATTTTTATCTTTATTCTAACCTTAATTCCTTCGGCAAGCTCAGCACCTAAGAATTTGCCAATCGCATTCGTAAATGCTGACGAAGGAATGACAGTTCCAGCAAAGGGTAATGTAAATATAGGAAATCAAATGAAACAAAATATGAAACAGGCAAATACCGAACAGTCTTCGGTTAAATGGATCTTTGTCTCAAATACTAAAGAAGTTGAAAAGGGGTTAAATAATCAACAATACTACGGGGCGCTTATCATTCCAAAAGATTTCACAAAAAAACAGGCGACTCTTCAGACGGCTAAGCCTGATACACCTGCTGTTAAATTATTAGTGAATCAAGGAATGAATACAGCTGCTTCAACCCTAGCAAGTCAGGTGCTAAACGGGGCAGTTGATAAGATGAATGAAAATATGCGCTTGCAGCTAGTGAAAAGATTTGAACAAAACGGAACGCAACTAAGTGCAAACCAAGCATTAGCACTCGCTGCACCGATTCAAAAGACAGTGATAAACGTAAACGAAACAGGGACTCATAGTGTCAACGGAAATGCCCCCGTTTCATTATTTCAGCCGCTGTGGATGGCAAGTATAGCCGGTGCTGCAATGATCTTCCTCAGCATTCAAAAAATCACGTTTTCTTCTCGTAAAGAGAAAATCGTTAACCAAGTAGGACTCGTAATCATCGGGGTTATACTTGCTTTAGCTGCAGGTTTCGGGCTAGCGTGGCTGGCTGAAGTAGTTGGAATAAGCGTTCCTTCATTTTTGGATACAGCACTATTCTTAGCTATTGCTTACTTCAGTTTTTTCACCTTGATATCAGCCGTACTTTCATGGCTAGGACTAAAGGGACTTCCGATTTTTGTTATTGTTCTATTTTTTGGCGCACCTTTGCTTTCAATAGCCCCAGAAATTATGCCTGATTTTTATAGAGAGTTGATTTATCCATGGCTGCCAATGAGATTTATGGTAGATGGCGTAAGAGAACTATTTTTCTTTGGAGAACATCTGACATGGAATCCTTCTGTATCTGCTCTAGCTCTTATCTCTTTAATAAGTTTGTGTGCTCTGTTTACTTCTGCTTTACCTGCATCTTCTGTAAAAAAAGAGAAGTCTCGCTCAATATAAAAGATACTGTAACTGAATGAAAAGGAGAGATGATGATGAATCCACAAATCCTAATCGTTGGTGCCGGCCCTACTGGCCTCGTTATGGCCTACAATTTAGCCAGACATAACATTCCTTTTCGAATTATTGATAGAAGCGACGGACCTGGGCAAGCCTCCCGGGCAATGGCTATTTTACCGCGAACACTTGAATTTTATCAGCAGTTCGGTTTTGCAGATGAAGTCATAGACAGCGGGATTAAGATGGAAGATGTATACATCCGAGTGAAGAATAAAATAAAAGCAAAAGTTCATCTAGGATCTTTAGGAGAAGGATTAAGTCCTTTTCCTTTTGTTCTTACATTTCCACAGGACGACCACGAGCGGTTTCTGCTTGGAAAATTAAAAAATTTTGGAATCGAAGTAGAATGGAGGACGGAGTTACTATCTCTAGCTGAACACGGAGAAGGGGTAAAAACTTTATTAAAAGCCCAGCAAGAGGAAACCGCTTATTTTAAGTATATTTGTGGATGTGACGGAGCACACAGTACCGTTCGCAAGCAAATGAAGATAGAGTTTAAAGGAGAAAAATATAAACAGCATTTTTATGTGATGGATGTTCACGGCTCTGGTGAAGTGATGAAGGATCAAAAAATCAGTATTTCCTTTAGCAATGAAGAATTTTTGATTTGTATGCCGGTTAGAAGTAAAGGAACGTATCGAATGATTGGCATTATTCCTTCAGCTTTTAGAGATCAAAACGATGTAAAAGCTGAAAACATTCACGCTTTTATTCAACGAACATTTGGTGTTCAGATTGAGGGTATAAATTGGTTCTCGACATATCATATCCATCACAGAGTAGCAAATCGTTTCCGACAAGGGCGTATTTTTCTAAGTGGAGATGCAGCCCATATTCATAGTCCTGCAGGCGGACAAGGAATGAACACAGGAATTGGAGATGCAATCAACCTTTCATGGAAATTAGCAGCTGTCCTTCAACACAAAGCGGCACTTTCCATATTAGATACATACGAAGAAGAAAGGTTGCCTTTTGCAGAGCTGCTTGTAAATACAACTGATCGCGCTTTTAAACGAATGGTGGCACGAGATAAAACGAGTCAATTTTTTAGGAAGCATATCTTTCCGCCTGTACTATCCTTTTTATTTCGTTTCCCTTATCCCCGTCACAAAGCATTTACGATTTTATCTCAAATCCGCATTAAGTATCGAAACAGTGACCTAAGCAGCGGGCAAGGGACAAATGTGCAAAGTGGTGATCGATTACCCTATGTAGAAGGGAATTTTGAATCTTTACAGTCTTTAAACTGGCAAATACATGTCTATGGAACAGCAGCAGAGAAGCTAAAAAAAAGCATGCAAGAAAAAGACTTCTCCTTGCACGAGTTTTCTTGGAACCCTTACTTGAAGAAAGCAGGGCTTCAAAAAGATGCTCTGTACGTTATTAGACCGGACGGATACATTGGTTTTATTAGCAGCGAGCAGCGTATAGATCTGCTTCATCAATATTTGAATACGCATAAAATCCTTCCTTTTACAAATGAATATTAGATCTAAAAAAACGCCATCTTATATGGTGTTTTTATTTTTGTTTACAATTTCGAAACAACTTGGAGATGTTTTTGGGAAAGCTGTTTGATAAGATAGACGAATAGAAATATCAAATGAAAGTACGTGATACATTGAATAAAAAGATTTTAGTAGTTGATGATGAAAAAAGTATTGCTACAGCAGTATCCTATGCTTTCAAGCGCGAAGGATATATTGTAGACACCGCATCTGACGGTGAAGAAGCACTTGAAAAAGTAAAAAGCTTTCAACCTGCCGTGATGATATTGGATGTGATGATGCCGAAATTAACCGGCTATGAAGTATGCCGAAAACTTGAGAATCGAAGAGGAATGGGGATTATCTTGTTAACAGTTAAAAATGATATCGTCGATAAAGTTCTAGGCTTAGAGTTAGGCGCAGATGATTACATGACCAAGCCTTTTGACGTAAGAGAACTTGTAGCTAGAGCTAAAGCACTTGTTCGGCGAATGGAAAAAAATGAAGCTCCTGAAGCTGTGGGAGAAATCACGGTGGGAAAAGTGAAGGTGAACTTAATTCAGCGCACGTTACATGTTGCCAATGAGTTAGTTAAGCTTACACCAAAGGAGTTTGATCTTATTGCTTTATTACTTGCCAATTTAGAGAGAGTGTACACACGAGAAGATTTACTAGATCTTGTCTGGGGAATGGATTATGCAGGCGGTACACGTACGGTAGATATTCACATGCAGCGCCTTCGAAAAAAAGTAGGAGAAGCAGAGCCTTATTTGCTTCAAACGGTATACGGGGTTGGATATAAAGCGACAGCAGGGATCAATGAATGAAAATCAGCCTAAAAGCTAAGATGGGACTCGTTCTTGCTTTTTTAATTATTTTAACAGTAACTGTACTGAGCGTACTTGTGTTAAAAGGAATTGAGACAAATCAGCGTGATCAGCTAGAAAGTGAACTTATTCAAAAAAGCAAAGCAGCCGAGCAGACGATTCATCAAAGTTATGTAACCGGTGACCCGTCTCTGAATACAGATTCTTTTCTTCAGCAAAAAGGACAGCGCCTTGCATCTTCGATTGCATCACAAAGCGGAATGCAAACAGTCCTATATAATCAAAAAGGACAGGAAGCAGGAAGCTCTATTCCCATCGGCCAAAAAGATGTGGATGTTTCTGATACGCTTAGCTATGCTTTGAAAGGAAAAATAGCCTATCAAATCTCGGGTTCTTCCCTTATTTACTTCGCACCTGTGTCAATCGATAATCAATTTATTGGAGCCATTCGTTTTGACCATTCCCTAAAAAATAATCAGCAGTTTATAGCTGATATTAGGCACTTATTTCGTATGGGAGGAATGATTGCAGCAGCAGTAGCTTTTTTAATTGGCTACGCTTATTTTTACCGCATTGCTTCGCTCATCGCTACGCTTCAAAAAACTTCACAGCAGATTCGAAAAGGCCATTATTTAACTGATGTACCGTTCAAACGACGCGATGAACTTGGAGAGCTCAGTCAAGGCTTGTTTTTTATGAGTACGTCGATTGAAAAAAATATCGATCAAATGAATGAAGAAAAAAGAAAGCTTGAGTTTGCTATTTCGAAACTGCAGTCTCTTGAACAGCAGCAAAAGCAGTTTATCGGTAACATCAGCCACGAATTTAAGACGCCTTTAACATCGATCAAAGCTTATGTTGACTTACTTGATATGTATCGAGATGATCCTCAGCTTATGGAAGACGGCGTGCAGAATATTCGTAAAGAGACGAATCGCCTTCATGAAATGGTAGATAAAATCTTAAAGCTTTCAGCGCTTGAAAAATATGATTTCGAGCAGCGGCCAGAGCAAGTTGAATTGAAGCGGCTTCTAGAAGACATATGCGATCGTATGAAAGGAAAAGCAGCTAAATTTGATTTGACTCTTCATACAAATATTAAAGAAGCAGTTGTTTGGGCTGATCGTGAAAGTTTAATACACATTTTTATCAATTTAATTGACAATGCTATTAAATATAATGAACCAGGCGGAAAAGTGGAAGTAACGTCTTACACTTTAGAGAATTCTATTATTGTGGATGTAGCTAACACCGGAATAGGGATTCCACCCGAAGCAGAAGAGAAATTATTTCAACCATTTTTCACCGTAAATAAAGATCGGTCGCGTTTATCCGGAGGTACAGGCCTTGGCTTAGCATTAGCCAAAGATTTAACTGAAAAACAAAAAGGCGTTATCAGGCTGCATCATTCTGACTCTAAATGGACGATTTTCAAAGTGTCGTTTCCTTTGAAACCAGAGAAATGAGTTAGCTAAAAGGAGTGAACCGTTATTGAAACGGTATAGATTAATGATATGTATAGCAAGCACTTTTCTTATTTTAACATCATGCGGACAAAAAGAAAGCCATAGAGAAACCGTTGAAAAACCCGACAAGAAAATTACTATATTGGACCAAGTAGATAAAGATGGAAAAATAGAAGTGAAAGATGTTCAGGATATTAACGGCGTAAGGGCGTTTCAATTTTTAAATGAAAACACAATGATTGTTAGTAAAGAAAATAAACAATTTCGTTCGCACGATTTCGGTCCCAAAGAGGTATATGCACAGAATCTAGCTACTTATAATCTAAAAAACAAGTCTACTTTTGTGTTGCATCCAAGCAATGAAATTCAACATGCGGCGAAGCTTTCTCCGAATGGTGATTATCTTTTTTATAAAGTAGCAAAAGGCGAAGATACATTTGGTTATATAATGAACCTTCAAACAAAAAAAACGGTTAAAATAAAGAATGTTCTTCTCTATCCATCAAGCGGAGAGTGGCTTAATAATTCAGAAGTAATGTTTATTACAATGGAAGGAAAGCTTTCTAAAGCAAATGTAAAAGGAGAAGCAGAACCTCTGTTGCACAGAGACGATCGAATCTTAGATGCAGTTAAAGGAATAGGTGGCATTTATTATATTGGTGTAAACAACCAGCTTTTTTTTCTTCATAACGAACAGACGAACCCTGAAAAAATCCGAGATAATGTGAGTTCTATTATCCCGTCTCCAAACGGAAAACAATTAGCACTCGTTCAGCAAAAAGATGCCCAAACGAGAACGTTGTCTATCACAGATTTAAAAGGATCAGAGGCCTTTCAGCTTGCTCTGTCCACTCAAATTTTTGGCGTAAGCTGGTCTCCCGACGGTTCGAAATTAGCCTATAACTTTATTTCTGAAAAAGAGGGAGATAAAGGGATATTCATAGCAGATGGATTAACAGGAGATGTTACACACTTAAACGTAAATTTAGACTATGCCGCTGATCAGCTTGCTTGGAGTCAATCAGGAAATAAACTAGTTGCATCGAGCTTTACGCAAAATCAAGTTCATACGTATATTATCTTTTTGAAATAGACTGCTTAGGCAGTCTATTTCTATTTTTTTCACACCTTACTTTTTTTAGAGTGTTTACAAGTTTGAAACAACTGAATAACAGACAGAAACATTTATATTTTATCCTTTCTTTATAGGCTTTTGTAGCGCATCAAAAGCCGCTTGAAAGGAGTAAGACATCATGAAATACTTTTTATTCATTTGTTCTTTAGCTTTTACGCTGATGATAGCAGGGTGCGGCACAAACAATTCTTCATCAAAGCCTGCTAGAGAATTTACAAAAAATGGACAGGCTCAAGTAGACGAAACAGTGGTAATAGCCAATCCAGAATCGGTTACAGCTTTAGTTAATAAAAAGCATCAGCTTCCTGAATCCTATCAGCCTTCCGATTTAGTCTATGCCGACGTTCCGTTTATCTTCAACGAAAAAATAGAAAAACGAATGCTTAGAAAGCCTGCAGCACAAGCGCTTGAAGAACTTTTCCGAGATGCTGAAAAAGAGGGAATCAGCTTACTTGGTGTATCCGGTTATCGATCTCACGAGCGTCAAAAAGAGCTTTTTGCATTTTACGCAAAGCGAGACGGAGAAGAACAAGCACGCACCTATAGCGCCTACCCTGGAACAAGTGAACACGAAACGGGACTAGCAATCGATGTCACGGGAGGAAGCGGAATGTGTGCTGCCGCAGACTGCTTTGCTGCTACATCAGAGGCTCATTGGCTTTCAAAAAATGCGTACCAATACGGATTCATTATTCGATACCCTGAAGGTGAAGAACAGGTTACCGGCTATAAATACGAACCATGGCACCTTAGGTATGTAGGGAAAAAAGCAGATGCATCCATTTTTAATCAATATGCAACGTTAGAAACCTATGCAAGTAAGAAAAAAGCTTAATCAAAAGTTCTATAACTGGAGAAAGAAGGAAAGAAAAATGAAAAGTCAGGTTTATCACTCTCACATATGATACAAACTGATACTATAACATGCTTGCTATAGAGGAAGGGTATCGATGTATAAAGATATTGCGATTGAACTGATATGTGGATTTTTAGCGCTATTTATTATGCTGAAGCTTTTAGGTAAGACGCAGTTTGCTCAAATCACCCCGTTTGACTTTATTACCACGCTTGTCCTGGGAAATATTGTGGGGGACGCAGCTCTTGAAAAAGGAGTAGAGTTAACTGAAATTCTTTATAGCGTTTTGATTTGGGGGCTTCTGATCTACGCAGTGACAAAGCTATCTCAAACCTTTACAGGATTTAGAGGGATTCTTGAAGGAAAGCCTTCAATGATTATTTATAAAGGGAAAATCCTTTATAAAGAGCTTAAGAAAAACAACTTGGACTTGAATCAGCTTCAGCATCTAATGAGACAGCAAGGGTATTTTTCACTGTATGAAGCAGAATACGTCATTTTAGAAACAAATGGAGAGGTGAGCGTCGCTCCTAAACACGAATTCGGCCCTCCGACGAAAAATGATTTAAATATCCCTTATTCTCAAACCAATTTACCTATTGCCTTAATCATGGATGGAAAAGTAGTGCCTGGTAATTTGAAAGAAGCAAACGTAGATGAAAAATGGTTGAAAAAACAGCTTGCAATCAAGAAAATTAAAAAATACAGCGAAGTTTTTTATGCTGAATGGCAGCAAGAGCGAGGACTAGAAATAACAAAATTCTAAAAACCCTTTCCTTAAAAGAAAGGGTTTTTAGCTTTCTTTTAATAGCTTAGCAAAATCTTCAATCGTTGTAGAATACGTGACGTAAAGACGGGGAATAAGATAGTTTTCATTTTTTTGTCCGCTCTCAGTGAAAGATTTTGGAATCGTTGAAAGGCCAAATGTATAATTCTTTTTTGTTTCTTCCACTACGCGGCTATTGACCTTTCCGTAAGGGTAAGCAAGAGCAATAACGGGCTGGCTCGTAATGGCTTCAATTTTTCGTTTTGAATCAGCTAGCTCGTAGGATAAATTTTTCGTCTTAGTTAAATCCGGATGAGTAGCGGTATGAGACTGAATAGAAAAAAATCCTGAATCAACAAATTTTTTTAAATCCGCTGGCGACAAACGGTTGGGACGGCCGATAAAATCTGAAATCACAAAAATTGTAGCCGCTGGATGAAATTGAGGGCTGGCTGCTCTTTGAAAAATGGGCAAGATAGTAAGATTATTTTTATATCCATCGTCAAATGTAATAAATATAGGTTTTTTCACATGCTTTAGTTCCTGCCATTTTTCAAATGTTAGCGGCGTATATCCTTGCTTTTTAAGATAAAGAAGTTGTTTCTCAAAATTTTCAGGCGTCACATACAGTTCTTTTTCCCCGTGGCCTGTGTAGGCATCAATAGAATGGTAAATCAAGACAGGCACTTTCACTTGGCTAAAAGCGGGGGAAGGGAAAATAACAGTTAGCACTAAGATAACAAAAATCGAAATTTTTCTCATAACAATCCTTTCTATTGCACAGTGGTGACGAGACTGTTTTAGTATGTCAAAAGAAAAGGAATGTATAAGCCAAGCTTTCCTTTTTTACAAATATAAGCCTTCTTTTTTAAATATTTTATGCAGAACCAAGTGCTCAGCAGAGTTCACAACTGCAAACTGTTTTTTGGAAAGAGAATGGGGAGAAAAACGCATTAACTTAGTAAAGTCTGACGGCAGCGTAGTAGATGAAACATCAGTAGAGAGTATAGGGGCAGACAAAGGTGTTTTCGAGCCGATGTGAAAACCCCAATCTCCAAAAGAAGGAATAATGGTGTGGTAGCTCAACGTATAAAACTGAGAAGCTTTCATCGTCTTATTAATGCTCCAAAAAACGATAGGTGTGTCTCTAGGAGAATTTGACTGACATACGACCAAGCCGCTGCGCGATAGTGAACGATGGAGAAGTGCGTAAAATTCTTTTGTATAAAGAGCACTTATTTTTTTGTTAGTAGGATCAGGAAAGTCAATAATGATGATGTCATAACACGCTGAATTCAAAGAGAGGTAGTCAACAGCATCTTGAATATGAACGGTGACACGAGAATCTTCAAATGAGCGTTGATTTAACTTCTTTAATTCTTCTACATTCATCGCAGCATTTACAACGTCAGCATCTATTTCCACAAGGTCTATTTCTTTAACTTCTTTATATTTAAGGACTTCTCGTAAAGCTAAACCATCTCCACCGCCTAGAATAAGAATGCGGTGAGGACGTAAGGAAGCTGCAAAGATAGGGTGTACAAGAGCTTCATGGTACGCATGTTCATCCAATGAACTAAATTGCAGCTGTTCATCCAAATACATTCGAATATCCGATGCTTTAATCAGCTGAATATCTTGAATACGGTTTTTTTGATGAAACAAAATGTCATGCTGGCCTGATAAGAGTTGCTTTAGACTAACGTGATCTGAGTCATCTCCACGATTGAGAAGACGAGTGTTTTCAGCATGCTGACGATTTTTTGTTGGAGTTTCGGCGTATTGAATTCCGCGAGAAATCGAATACACAACAGCTTTTTTTGAAGCTAATTGCTTCAGCAACGCATAACCAATTTCAATTATTTTTTTGTCTCCGCACGTATAAAAATCTAATGAAGCGTAGTTTTCCTCCGGCCACGTATGAATAGACAAGTGAGAGGTAGCTAATACGAGAATGCCTGTAATGCCTTGGGGCGTAAACTGGTGAAAATAACAGTGCAAAACTTCCATCTCTGCATCTAGTGCAGCTTCAACAAGAATTCTCCTTAAGAGTGAGGGGTCGTTTAATATCCCTTCATCGCATTCGAACGCATCCATTAGCAAGTGTTTGCCTTTAATATCCACTACTTCAGCCTCCTTTTTGAGCATTATTTTCACTATCTTATGAAACTTTTTCAAAAAAGAAACGTAAGCACGTTATTTTATGAATATTTTCGGGAAATAACTAGTTACCTTCCCATAGAAAAGAAGCTGGGACAGACGTATTTTCGGTGAAGGAAGATCCGAACGATCAATCGAGATTCTTAACGGAGAATTCAACTCGTTCGGATTTTTTCATTGTGATGGTGAACGTAGATTTACCGTATGTAATAGCTGTTAATTGGAGGGCAAGGCAAAGACTCCTGCGGGAAAAGCGGAACAGGTGAGACCCCGCAGGAGTCTAAGCGAAGAGGAGGCTCATTGGCCGCCCCCTGAAAGCGAAGTCTTGTGCGGAAATTGACAGCACTAGCTTACTTATCCAATTTGTTCGTCTTTACATTCGTCTTTACATTGGATTGATTTCGTTATGTCTCAATCTTTCTACTCTTTATCAGTATTAAACCAGCCTTTTCGCTTGAACCATAAAATTAACCCCAGCGTTATCAGTCCCATGAAGCCAAGCACAAAGAAATAGCCATAGTGCCACTTTAGCTCAGGCATATTTTCAAAATTCATTCCGTATACGCCAACGATAAAGGTAAGGGGAATAAAGATAGATGAAATAACAGTCAGTGTCATCATGATTGAATTCATCCGGTTTGAATTAAGAGAAAGATAATTATCGCGCATATCAGACGTCATTTCCCGATTTGATTCAATCATATCGGCTAATTTTAATAAGTGGTCATAGACATCTTTAAAATACCTTTTTTGTTCCGGATGAACATCTAGGCGTTCAGAATTTATAACACGGTACAATAAGTCGCGCATGGGCAAAATGGTTCTTCTGATTTTTAGCAAATCACTTCGAAGTTTGAATACATCTTCCATTAAAACAGAGATGGATTTTTTTGCATCTATGTTTTCTATATCATTCAGCTCATCTTCAATCTGATATACAGTGGGGAAATATTCATCTACCACTTTATCCATCACAGAATACGCAAGATAGCTTATCCCTTTTTCTTGAATCGAAGGTGTATGAAGCAGCTTTTCCCATACTTTATCAATTGCAGCTGACGGGTGAAAATGAAAAGTAACCATATAATTTCCGCCGATAAAAAGGTCAACTTCTTCAGCTTCTAACGTTTGACGATTTAATGAATGAAGGACAAAAAAACTGTATCCTTCATAATAATCGAGTTTTGGGCGCTGCAGAAAATGAAAGCAATCTTCAATCGCTAACGGATGAAAGTGAAAGGATGATTGAAGCAGCAGCGCTTCTTCTTCAGAAGGGCAGTTAAAGTCAATCCAATAGTACTGAATAGAGGGATCGTGAATCTGACCTAATTGTATATGCTTCACAAGTATGTCATCGTTCGTAAGAGCTAACGTTCGTATCATTTGAAAACTCCTTTGTGTTTTTATAACTATTTTCAATGTAGCATAAAATCATAAACTACACGTATTTAAAAGAATAATTTTCTTTCTTCTCTTTTTATAAAACTAGTAAGGGTGAAAAAGTTGAATTATAATGATAGCAGTAGCTGGTATGGAAAGGGGAATCGTTTTGAATAAAAATGAAGCACTTCGAATGTTTTTTTTAAAACATGCGGATCAACTGACGGAAGAATGGTATGAAAGCATTGAAGACAATGACCCAGAATCAGTTTATGCATCTACTCATCCGGAAGTCATTTCAGTATTAAAAGATCAAAATAATGAATTCCATTTATACATAGCCGATGTATTTATAAAAAGTGAAAAAGAATTTTTTGATTCATTTGAAACGTGGATTTTAAAGATTGCGGAAGACGGAGAGCATGTAAGAACGCCTATTCATTATATTATTCGAGAATTTTTCCGAGTTAGAAAACAGTATTTAACGTATTTAAATCAATTTGTAGAAGAGTACGAGCAAGATATTACGCAAGAAGAACTAGACGAATGGAACGAATTGATTGTACGCGTGTTTGATATCACCGTTTATAAATTTGTAGAAGAGCACCATCAGCATGCAAAGAGGTTACTTGAAGCACACAAAGAGCTGATCAATGAGCTGAGCTCGCCAGTTATTCCATTAAGCGATCATATTGCGATTCTTCCGCTTGTTGGGGATATCGACACAGCAAGAGCGCGCCGAATTTTAGAAAATACGTTAACTCGCTGCGCTGAACAGCAAGTGAATCACCTTTATATTGATATTTCAGGAGTAGTTATTGTTGATACGATGGTTGCTCATCAGATTTTCCAGCTGATTGATGCATTAAAATTAATAGGTGTAGAATCAACTATTTCTGGGGTACGTCCTGAAATCGCGATTACCGCTTCTCATTTAGGTTTATCGTTTGAAAATATATCAACAAAATCAACCCTTGCTAACGCGATGGCTTCACGTATGAGGAAATAAAGCAAACAAGAATTACTTTTAATTCTTGTTTTTTTTATTCCAATTCATACTTGACATATAGGTTAAAGAGGTATTATGATTTTACTAATTTAATAAATAAAAAGAGTCGTATTACATACGCTACTATAAAAATGCATCTCTATAATTAGCGGACAAGAATTAAACAAACAATATGAAAACGCTTTATATAGAATACGAGAATATTTAGGAGGAAATAGAAATGAACATCTTATGGTTTTTCCCTACAGCAGGCGACGGACATTATCTAGGCACAACCGAAGGAAGCAGAACAAGCGACATTCACTACTTAAAGCAAATCGCACATGGACTGGATTATCTAGGATATGACGGCGCTTTGTTGCCCACTGGTTCAAATTGTGAAGATTCATGGGTGATTGCATCGGCACTTGCTTCCGTTACGAATCGACTGAAGTTTTTAATTGCACTTCGCCCGGGTGTAATGTCTCCAACACTTTCAGCACGGATGGCTTCGACATTTGATCAAATGTCAAACGGCCGACTTATGTTAAATATTGTGACGGGAGGTGATCCCGTGGAGCAAGCAACGTACGGTAACTATTTAAGCCACGATAAACGCTATGAGTTAACAGATGAATTTTTAACGATTTGGCGAGATGTAATGGAAGGAAAAAAAGTGGATTATAAAGGAGAGTATGTTGATGTAACAGGCGCGTACATTCCATCGCCTCCTATCCAAAAACCGTATCCTCCGCTGTACTTTGGCGGGTCTTCTCCAGCAGGAAAAGAAGTAGGAGCAAAGCATGCAGATGTATATTTGTTATGGGGAGAACCGCCTGCGGTGATTAAAACAAAAATTGATGATATGAAAGAAAAAGCTGCAAACGAAGGCAGGGACATTCGCTTTGGTATTCGCCTGCACGTTATTGTAAGAGAATCGGAAGACGAAGCGTGGGAATCTGCAGATAAATTAATTAAACATGTTAATGATGATACGATCAAAGCGTTTCAAGATAAGTTTGCCTCATTTGACTCCACTGCCCAAAAAACACAGTCAAGTTTGCACAGCGGCACAAAAGATAGAGGTGCACTGGAGATTGCTCCGAATCTATGGGCGGGAATTGGCTTAGCACGAGAAGGTGCTGGCACTGCTCTTGTTGGAAGTCCTGAAATTGTAGCGGATCGGTTAAAAGAGTACAAAGAGCTAGGAATTGATACATTTATTTTATCAGGCTACCCGCATCTAGAAGAAGCATATACGTTTGCTGAGCTAGTATTTCCACATATCCAAAAAGAACGAAGCAAGAGATAATTCTTGCTTCGTTCTTTTTAAATCGTAAAAAAACAAATACCCCAGTTGACTTATAGGAATTATAGGTGTATTATAAAGATAGTTCATTTAGTCAGAAAATTTGTGATAAAGGGTGAAGAAAATGGAACGTTATGACGTAATTCAAGGCGCAGAATCTTTTTATTATAAAGGCAACGACATTGGTATACTTGTTTCTCATGGATTTATGGGGACTCCTCAAAGTATGGAATATATCGGAAAAGAATTAGCTGAAAAAGGTTTTACTGTGTACGGTTTACGACTAACGGGACATGGTACTCACTACTATGATATTGAACAAACAACGTACCAGGAATGGAAGCAAGACTTTTTAACTGGGTATCAGCGTTTGAAGCAAGAATGCCGTCATGTATTTATCTTGGGTCAGTCCATGGGAGGCACTCTTACCTTTCATACAGCAAGCCAAGGATTAGACCTTGACGGAGTTATTGCAATCAATCCGGCTATGACGTCCATTCCTTCAATGGAGCCTTATCGCTCTCGTCATACGCCTCGTTATTTAAAAGAAGAGCATCCTGATATTAAAGATCCAAACGTACATGAAATTACGTACGATAAAGTACCCGTGCGCTCTATGCGTGAGCTGCTTTCTTTAATGGACGAAACAAAAGAACGCTTATCTTATGTAACGTGCCCTGCTTTAGTACTAACATCAACAGTTGATAACGTAGTACCGCCTGAGAATTCAGCTTATATCTTAAGCCATATTCAATCAGCAGAAAAAAGACAGCACATGCTTCGAAACTCTTACCATGTTGCGTCGATGGATTTTGATAAAGACACAATTGTTGCACAAACGGCACAGTTTGTACAAGCAACAGTTGCCAAAAAAAAAGTGCATGAGCGAATTTTTTAATTTTTAAATTCGCTCCGTTTCTTTTTTACTTCAAGTAAGATAAAATGAATCTTGAATGAAAACAAAGGAGTGTACATACATGATTCATTTAGAATGGAACGATCGTCCAACAATTAAACAAGTAAAATGCATACATACAGATGCAAAAAAATTCGTGGTTGAAAATGTCTTAACAGCAGGAAAAACATATGATGTGAAAAACGAAACAGAAGAGTTTTATTTTGTTGTTGATAACACTGGCCAAGTCGGCGGCTTTTATAAAGAATACTTTGAAGGCTAAACAAAAAATCATCGTCTCGGCGATGATTTTTTTATTACAATAATTACTTGGAGCTTTTCTTAATGAAAACGAATGAACATACTTTTAAAGAAAAATTCCATATATCTAATCATTTCGAAAAAAAGCTTTATGATAAAAACAGGATGTAAGACCCAAATTCTTCCGTTTCTTGTTCTGATTAAAAGGGTAACTGACTATAAATACCCATGACAACAATTATTTTACAATGTAAAATGAAAGCGACGCTTAACAGAAAAAGGAAAAGAGGAGGTCATACGATGAAAAAGCGTAATACAGCAGCTTTTACATTTTTAGCATGGACAGCTTTTATTACAGCACTATTAGCTATGTTTATAGGAATTTATACCTTAGATGCATCATTACCGGTAAAAGGTTATTATGCCGTTGGAACTTTATACTTAACAATGTCTGCTTTTGTGCTCCAAAAAACCATTCGTGATAACGAAGAAGATACGGCACACGAACGCAAATATGACAAAGCAGAAGAAGAATTGTAGAGCTAAAAAAGAGCATTTTTTTAGCTCCTTGAAAAACATCCCCATTTTTGGGAGATGTTTTTTTATATAAAAAAACAGGGAACATGTCACTCCGTGTCGTATTAATAAAGAAGGAGGCGATTGAATTGACACAACTAATGATTAATAACGTAAATTTTCACGTTGATATGTTTGAAGAAAAAATGATTACTGATGCGAATACAGGTGAAGAGTTGAAAAGGCTAAACTTTTCTTTTTCGGTTGTAGGCAAAGCAGCTTATGATAAATATGATGCATTTTTTGAGGATTCGTATTTTGAAGTAACAAATATGGAGACAAAAGAAACGCTAACACTAAAAAACATTTCGCATAGCACATTTTATCAGTCACCTGAAATTACAGATCATACGAATATTGTTTTCAGGGTGAAGCTGCAGCAAGAACCTGTTAAAGCAAAAGAACAAGTGAAAAATGAACAGCCAACAGAGAGCACCGTAAACGAAATGCTTTTATCTAGAATAAAGTTTAAGGCTCTTGTCGAAATACTTGAAGAAAAAGGACTTCTAACAGAGAAGGAATTGTATACTAAAATTGAAGAAGTAGCAGAACGAGATTTTGATATTCTGCGAGATGAATTAAGTCATTCTAAAAAAGAGGTAAAAGCGTAAAAATACCCCACTCTGCAGGGGGATTTTTTATTTATATCCATTAATGTATAACCCTTTTGATAAATCGTTCATATATTACATCATGATGAAAATAAAAAGGGTGAGGATAATGCCGATTGTTATTAATCATGTAGTGATTCCAAACGTTACAGGAGGAGTCGTTACGTTTGGCGATACGTACTATGTTTCTCCAAAAAGTAACAGTAAAACTGCACAAGGTTCAGGGTCTTCAAATACAGGAATTTGTGTAAATACAAATTCAGGACTTTCTAATACAAATACGCTCGATCCCGATGGTTCTGATCAAAACGGATTCGGAAACGGATAAAGAAAGAGATATTTTACTCTTCTTTCTATACGCCTTTTCAGTATTCGTTCTATCCGTATTTTATGCCTTCGTTTGCACGTCCAATTGGATTTGTCGTTTCACCTGATGGAGCGATGGACAACTGGCGGGGCAAAAAACCATCTTGGTGGGGGAAATCACGCCTTCAGCAGGCGTTTTTCCTCCCATTACCCAGTATTATACGGGCAGTTTAGTTCCTTATAGTTTAAGGAGCTATTATTAATATAAAAGAGAAGTTCAGATTAAGCCACATTGTTAGCGTCTATTTCCTGAAAATAGGCGTTTTTTCCGTTTTACTTGATTCAAAGTTATTTTTGCTGAATAATAAGGAAAAGAGAAATTTTAGAAGTAAGCTGTAAGTAAGGAGATGTTCTATCATGACAGATAAATGGAGAGTTCATAAAATAAAAAGCGATTGTGAACCTTGGCTATTTTTAGAAGGCTGGGAAAAAGATATTATTGAAACTATTGAATTTGAAAAAAAAGAAGAAGCGCTTCGCTACTATGCGATGATGATTTATGAATTTCATCAAAAATATGCAAGCGTGCGTAGCGATGAACTAGCGCTTTTTAGCTTTTGGAACGAAGGCGAAAAGGAATTTTGTGAAGCCTGTGATGATGACCTTCAAATCTTCCACGGTGTTTTATTCGCTAAAAACGACGAAGTCTATCCCTTAGAAGAAGATGAAGAAGGATTAAAAATACTTCGTACTAAATAAAAACGTCCAGCTGGGCGTTTTTTTTATATAAAAAATGAACGATTTCAATCGCTAAAGCGTCATATAGGTGATGAAACAAAAAGGAGGGGTGACCGCTTTGGAACAAGATGATTTCATCCTTGTCCAAAAAGCATTACAAGGTGATGATGATGCCTTTTCATTATTATTTCAGCGCTATCATTCATTTTTATATAAATACCTTTTAAAGCTGACATTAGATGAGGACTTATGCAGTGAATTGTGTCAGGAAGCAATGATGAAGTGTTACGTGAATCTTTCTTCATACAAAAATGAAGCAAAGTTTTCGACTTGGATGATATCCATTGCTTCAAGACTGTACATGGATTATTTGCGTAAGCAAAAACGGGAAAAAAGCAGTCTCCAGCGAATAAAGCAGTCTTTATCGCACCAGCTTCAGTGGAAAGCTAAATACAAAGGAGTGGAATGGAGCGAGATGTTTTCCGATTTTAACGAACTCGATTCGCGCTTTCGAATTCCTGTCTTGCTTCGACATTATTACGGATATACATACGATGAGATTGCCCATATGCTGAATATGCGAGCAGGAACCGTCAAATCAAGAGTAAATAAAGGAGTAAACATACTGAGAAAGGAGTGGAAAGAATGAGAGAAGAAAATAACAATCAGTCCTTACATTCTTTAAAAAAAGATTGGGAGCAGCTAGAGAGTTTAGCAAGTCATGAACGTATTTCTCTTCATGCAATTCAAGAACAGCTTCTCATTCAAAAACAAAAGCAGAAAAAAGCTTTCCGGAAAGAGTTATGTTTATTTACATTAACAGCACTTGTTATTTTAACGGTAATGGCAACTGCTATTTTACAAATACCTGCCTTATTTATCGCCATTGAAGTAATTGGGATCATTGTTGCTCCTATTTCTTTTATCGTCTTTCACTATAAACGAAAAAAGGAGATGTTTTTATAATGAATGAAAAATGGATTCTTGTGCTGTTTATTTCACCATTTCTCCTTCTTCAAAGCTTTCTACTTTTTATCAATGCAAAAAAACGCGGCGCTCATCCATGGTTTTGGGGAATATGGGGACTGATTCAAATTCCAATGCCAACGCTGTTTTATTGGTTTTTTATTATTTGGCTGCCAGCACGAAGAAAAAGGGGGATGTAAATGAAGGACATTAACTGGTTGTTAATTGCTCCAATTCTATTCTTACAATTGCTTTTAATGATTCCAGCATTGATAAGCTGCATAAAGCAAGAAGAGACAAACGGGCCAAAATGGTTATGGGGACTCATCATTTTATGTGTAAGTACAGTTGGCCCTGTTTTATATTTTGTTTTAGGACGTAAAAAACAGTGAGGTGGAACTAAGATGTTTATGCAAGTAGAAAGACTGACAAAAGCGTATCGTAATATAACTGTTGTGAATAACCTTTCATTTAATCTCGACAAGGGAAAATGTGCAGCGTTGTTAGGCCCTAATGGTGCAGGTAAGACGACTACTTTGCATATGATTGCAGGTCTTACTGCACCTAATAAAGGGAAAATTTCTTTTGAAGATAAACAGCATCAAGACGTACGATCATTTATTGGCTTTCTGCCACAGCATCCTACGTTTTTTAATTGGATGACGCCTCAGCAGTATTTAACTTTTTTAGGTCTTTTATCTAACATTTCAAAAAATGTGCTTTCCCACCGAATAGATGAAGTACTTGAAACTGTAGGTTTAAAAGGAAAGGAAAAGCAGAAAATTGCTGGCTTTTCTGGAGGAATGAAACAACGTTTGGGCTTGGCGCAAGCCTTGTTACATAAACCTGAACTGCTAATTCTAGATGAACCGGTTTCGGCTTTAGATCCTGAAGGCAGAAAAGATGTCCTAATGATTATCGAAACATTAAAAAAAGATACGACCATCCTTTTTTCAACTCACATTTTGCATGATGCAGAACAAATATGCGATAACATTATTATGATTAAAAACGGACGTATGAAATGGAATGGAACAAAGAGTTCGCTGCGCCAAGAGTTTACGACTCCTGCTTTTACGATTGAAACAGAAGAAAGGCTCCCTGGATCACTTAGCAGTCTGCCAAGTGAACAGGTGCTGTTTCATTCTCCTTATAAAGCCACTGTAGGTGTAAAAGATACATCTCAGCAGCAGCAACTGCTTCAACTGCTTGTTGATCAACAAGCAAACCTTGTTTTATTTGAACGAAAACAGCATTCTCTCGAAGATGTGTATCTAGAGGTGATGAACAAATGAACACATTTGGAGTCTTATTTAAAAAGGAACTGCATGAATTATTTGCGAACGGCAAAGGAATTTGGCTGCCAATCTCTCTAATTTTACTAGGCATCACACAGCCTTTAACGAATTATTATATGCCACAAATCATTAACATGGCAGGGAATTTACCAAAAGGAGCAATTATTCAACTTCCTACGCCCACCGGTCAAGAAGTAATGCAAGGTGTCCTTTCACAATATAGCACAATAGGAACTTTACTGATTGTACTAGCAAGCATGAATATAATTTCAAATGAACGACAAAATCATGCTGCTATACTTGTTATGATGAGACCGGTGAGCGTCATTCAATACATTATGAGTAAATGGGCTGCGCAAATCGTACTGGTCATTGGCTCAACGTTTATAAGCTATATAGCAGCATGGTATTATACAAATCTTTTATTTTCATATGTGGATTGGACTCATATGCTAGTTAGCTTTCTTTTATACAGCCTGTGGCTGATTTTTATCTTGTCCGTTTTAGTGGCAGCTGGAACATTTCTTTTACAAATCGGAGGAATTGCTGGAGTAAGTATTTTGATCATTGCGTTACTTTCATTTTTGAGTACTTTGTTTACGAATCAATTAAAGTGGAGTCCTGCAGCGCTGTCACAATACGCCGCTCGTCTGCTTGAACAATTGCATTGGTCACAAAGTGTCACCTATACCGTAGTTGTTACGTTAATGAGCAGTTTTTTTCTTTTAATCGCTGCTGTTCATAGATACAAAAAAGTGGAATATGTATAAAAAGACTTCTTTAACGAAGTCTTTTTTCTAAGGGATTAATTTGCAAATCCATGCAATATAAAGAGCAGCAGGTACTAAGAGAATTTGGGCACATACTGTCCCGCACAAACGAGAGATGACGAGTGTACCAACCATTTTATTCATAGATTGCTTAGTAGATTCACCTTTCATTACCTTTTCAGTTAAAATGGCTACTTGCGGATCTACAAACACAGCAAGGGTAATCATCGCTAGTCCGTTAATAAGACCAGAAGACATCAAAATTGATTTAGAAAGAGTAGGCTCGAGCGTAGAAGCATAAAGAGTGGAAAGAACACCTACTGTATAAATGGTCGTAGCCATTAAATTTAAAAGAAGCAACCGCTTGGGCACTCCGCCTATTCGCAGCTGAGACAGCATAATCCACCTAGGACGCTTCACGTGTTTTTTTGCTTTTTCCAGCGTATGTATGGAAGTAATGTTTTTCATCATTTTGGGTACAGATCCCGCTACTTCTAAATGTGAAATCATTCGGGAGAAAATTGATACAAAGCTAGGAATTAAAAGAGCACCTGCGATTGTACCAATAGAAGCCGCGAGCAAGATAGTTTGAAGCTGATGAAGCAGAACGGGCAAATCTTCTTTAGACTGAACCGCATCTCCTAATTTACCGGTCAGCGGAGCTTGCACCATATTAGCTGTTCTTGACACAATGACAATAATATTAAAAAGAGATAAAGCCACGACTAGTTTTCCAGTTTTTAAGCCCGCAAGCCTCACAGAGTAGGCTAGTGTTTCAATCATATGAATAATTCCTACAAACACACAAATAATCAGTAATTTTTCCATCATAATAAGCAAGTTCCTTTCTTTGGTATACGCACTTCCTTATTATGTATAAATTTGGTTCATTTGTAAATAAAAAGCCGCTTGCTACCAAAAGTAGCAAGCGGCTTTTTATTATCGATGCTGGTTAATATCACGCAGTATATCTTTGCTAGCCTGATAATCTTTTTCTCGTTCTTTTTCCACCTGTAGACGTTTGTCTAGTTTACGGCTATATTCAGCATACCCCACGCCGTGAGAAAGCTGCATGGCCTTTTCCATTTCTGACGTGTACGTTAGGTGAAGTGCGATAATGAATCAATCCTTTCAGCATTTTTCACTTGTGGCACATGTATTGCTGCTCAAGTGTTTGGATGTTTATGATTCTTAAAGTCTTTCTAGAAATCTTTTTCCCTGTCGCTCTGGATCTAAACATCAAATGATTAAAATTTCATAACATTCCAGGTAAAAGCCTTTTTTTCTTGCGTAGTATCCCATATAATAGCAAGAACAACGTTTTTAAAGGAGTTATATATGAACAATACAAAACGAGTATGGTTTGATTTACTTTTTTATATCGCTATTCCTTACCTAATATGGAACCAAGGAAAAGACATTATTGGTGATTACTATGCCATTTTGCTTTCAACAGCACCAGCATTTGTGTATACCATTTATACATTTATTAAAGATCGCCAGTTTAACGTAACAGGATTGTTTATTGTCATTACGCTGCTGGCACGTACTATTATTGATTTAATTTCAGGGAACGCAGCAACGATGTTAAACAATCAAGTATACTTTATGATTGGACTGGCTGTAGTTGTCCTTTTTACCATTGTGATAAAAAAGCCAATTGGTTTGTACTTTTTTGTAGATACGGCTTACTTAATGGGCTATAAGCGAGAAGACTCTCTAAAACTCTTCCACCAGCCTGATTTATTCAAAATGATGAACTGGCTTACAGTACTGTTCGCAGGTCGCTATGTATTTTTAGCAATTGTAAAATACGTATTGATTCAAAAGTACGGAGTAGAAGGGTACGGGAACATGATTGTATTCCGTCAGGCTGTTACGTGGGCATTCTCCATTTTAATTGCCGTCTACACGTATTTTATCTATAAAAAAATTCAAGATAAAACAGGGATGGATAATCCAATGAATCCAAATGTAAATGAATGAAAAAGAAGCGTGCGTTTAACTAACGTACGCTTCTTTGTTACAAAACAGTGAACAGTGCACGAAACGCTAACATCTCATTTAAAATTAATAGTAAAATAACGCTATTAAGAACGGGATGAAAGTAGGTCAAGAAATGAAACTTTTATTAGCATGTCAAAAGCAACCTTATCGGATTTTAGAAATGATTATGGTGTTTTTTACCTTAATTTTTGTCGTACTGTCGTTCTTCGATTACCGTCAGCTGTTTTTTCTTGTGTTTACACTTGGAATTGTATTTGCTATTCGAGCGTTTGAAATGCAAGAAGGAGAGAAGAAGACTCAAGGAAACGTCTGGCTGCTTTTTGGTGTTGTAATGATTTTGCTAGATATTGTTTTATTTGTTGTATATGCCATTAATCGATCGTAAATGAAGAAAAAAAGCTTCCGCGCAGAGGGATACCTCTAGATACGGAAGCTTTTTTGATTAAGGAATCATCCATGATAATACATTAGATTGTAAAAATGTTAGTACGCAGACAATCAGCAGTAAAAATAAACTGTGTTTCACCGTAAAACGAAGCAAATCGGACTCTTTTCCAGCCAACCCAACCGCAGCACAGGCAACGGCGATGGACTGGGGGGGAATCATTTTCCCGGTTACTCCCCCTGAAGAATTTGCTGCAAGAGCAAGAAGCGGGTCCATTCCAATAGACGTGGCCGTAATTTTTTGTAAGTTGCCGAACAATAGGTTGGCCGATGTATCTGATCCTGTAATAAAAACACCGAGCCAGCCGAGTACAGGAGAGAAAAAGGGAAATAACGCGCCTGTTTTAGCTAGCAGTAGTCCTAAGGTTGTACTCATTCCAGAAGCATTTGTCACGTAAGCAAATGCCACAACGGACATAATGGTAAGCAGCGGCAACGCTAATTCTTTGCACGTCTCGTTAAACGTAATGAACCAGTCTTTCCAAGAGATGTTGACGATAAATTTTGTGACAACAGCAGACAACAGGATAGCTGTGCCGGCAGCGCCTAGTAATTCTAACTTATACACTGCCGCAATCGGTTCTCCATTTCCATTTAAAATTAAATTATTTAACCAAGGTACTTCTGGCATAAACGTTAAATAATGTCCGATGGAATTGATAGCGCTCAAAAAAGCGTTAGCTCCTTCATAATGTCCTGTCAAAGCGGTTTTAATTTGAGGAATTCCCCATATAGAAATAAAGATCGTTAAAATTAAAAAAGGTGACCACGCCTTTGCAATTTGAGCCCCCGTGAATGTAGGTTGATCTTGAGTTTCTCTTGGCTCAGCCGAAGCGGAAGCTACTTCATGTGCTGCTTTTTCAGATTGAAAGCGAAACGTTGTTTTCGGTTTCCAGAATTTTAAGAAAATAGCAAGCGCAAAAAGTGAAACGAGTGCCGATAAAATATCGGGAAGTTCCGGTCCTAAAAAGTTAGAGCTGACAAACTGGGTAAGGGCAAAAGAGATGCCGGATACTAAAATAGCAGGGAGTACTTCTACTGCTTTCTTAAATCCTGCCATTATAAAAACCAAATACAGCGGAATAAATACAGAAATAAAAGGAAGCTGGCGGCCTACCATTTTAGAGATTTCCATTGCCGCTACTCCAGTAGGACCTTCCATAGCCGTGATAGGAATACCGATTGCACCAAAAGCAACAGGTGCTGTGTTTGCTAATAAACATAAGCCAGCAGCATACAGTGGATTAAATCCTAAACCTACCAGCAGAGCTGCTGAAATAGCAACAGGTGCGCCGAAACCAGCGGCCCCTTCAAGAAAAGCCCCAAACGAAAAAGCAATCAACAAAGCTTGAAGTCTGCGATCTTCTGTAATAGATACGACAGAGGTACGAATAATATCAAACTGACCGGTTTTTACGGTTAGTTTGTAAAGAAAAACGGACGTAATGATAATCCATCCAATCGGCAGTATACCGTATACAGCTCCTTGACTAGCCGACATAAAAGCCATGCTAGCCGGCATTTTGTAGGCAAGTATTGCAACGGCAAGTGCGACCAGTAAAGTTGTAACCCCAGCCATATAACCTTTCATTCGTTTAATAGCCAGAGCCCAAAAGAAGTAAAGAATAGGAATCAAAGCGATTAATGAAGACCAAATGACGCTGTTTCCTACAGGAGTGAACTGCTGTGTCCATGTCATAACTAACACCTCATTTTCAAATTAGTGAACTACAAATTTAGTAAAACAAAACAATCAAAACTACGATGATAAGGTCATCTGATGACTTATGTAAAAATGAATTCGCTTACATTATATTCTAATCCTTTTAGGATAGGCAAGTGCCAAAAGAAACTTTTTTCAAAAGAAGGGACATTTTTTTATTGATATGAAGAAAATATTGGTTGAAAATCCCAAGAATAGGTGATTTAATGATTGTAAGCGCTTGAAATATATCTTTTCATCTATTCTACTAATTATCCTTCTTATTAATCTACTACTTTTAGTCGTATTATATGGAGCACTTCTTTCTGTTACTAGTGAAACGTTGTTTGCTATTACAAAACGAGAGGAGTCAATTTATTGAGTACGTTAGAGCTTCCAGGTCATTTAAAATCCATTTTATTTAATTCTTCCACACTTGAAGAACAGCATATGAATCCCTTCCTTGGAAATAACGGATCCCTTCACGTTAAGCCAACTACAGAGCAAGAAATAGCAGCCGTTTTAAAGTATGCAACGGAACACGGAAAAAAAGTCATCATTGAAGGGAACGGTACAAAAAAAGGGTTTGGCGGGCTTATGGAGACAGCTGACCTTTTACTTTCACTGACTGAATACAGCGGAATTGTTGAACATACAGTAGGAGATATGACGGTTACTGTAAAAGCTGGTACACCGTTTGGAGAGCTACAAACGTATTTAAAAACCTATAATCAGCAAGTTTCACTTGACCCAGCTCTAGGAGAATACGCTACAATCGGCGGAGTTGTTGCAGCGAATGAAAGTGGTCCAAAGCGCTTGTCTTATGGATCAGCTCGAGATGCAGTAATCGGTATGAGAGTCGTATATTCAGATGGAACCATTGTTCGTTCAGGGGGAAAAGTCGTCAAGAACGTGGCTGGCTATGATATGAATAAGCTGTTTATTGGTTCAATGGGAACGCTCGGCGTTATATCCGAAATAACGTTAAAGCTGCGTCCGCTGCCCAAGTATCAAAGCATTGTCTTTATTTCTTTTTCAACAGGCAATATCGAAGAAATTCATGCGTTTGTTAGCAAAGTCTTAGATTCCATGATAGAGCCCGTTGCTTTGGAATTATTAAATCCTTCTCTAGCTGAAGATGTAATAGGGCAGCATCTGTTTACACTTGTAATCAGCTTTGAAGATGTGGAAAGCTCCGTTCATTATCAAGAGAATTACATCAAAAGTATTCAGCCGCCTGATACGATTTTAAAAGTGCTGCATGAAAAAGAAGCCGAAGTATTTTGGGGATTTTTTAGTAACATTAGTCCAAATGGTGCATGCTGTTCTTTCGAAGAGGAAATGGAAGCCGCACTAAAAATTGGCGTACCAAATATGAATGTACTCGATGTAATAAACAAAAGTACTGCATTAAAAACGTCCCGTCCAATGCTGATAAAAGCACATGGAGGAGTTGGACATGGTCTTTGTTCGGTCTACATAAAAGGCTCAGAAGATGCCATTCTTTCCGTTATTACTTCATTTACTGAAACTGCTAAAACGTACGGAGGATATGTGATCGTTAACCATTTGCCTTTTATACTCCGCCAAAAAGTAAATGTATGGGGAGAAGAACCTTCTCATTTTCCGTTACTAGCAGGAATTAAAGCAAAGATGGACGCTAAAAACGTGCTTAACTATAAACGATTTATAGGAGGAATCTAAGTGAATTCAGCGAAAGCGGATATCAAAGATGCTCCATGTCAAAGGGTTAGCAATTATTTGTGGAAAGACGCGCCAGACGAAAAAAAATGGGCGGATTGTGTACACTGCGGAATGTGCTTGGAGTCTTGTCCTACTTATGAAATAACGGGGCAAGAACAGCATTCACCAAGAGGACGCGTGCACCTTATCAAATCGGTAGCAGAAGGAAAAATAAGCGTGAATGAGCAGTTTACAGCCCCTGTGTTTGCCTGTTTGGATTGCCGGGCCTGTACAACTGCTTGCCCTGCAAATGTAGACGTTGGCGGACTCATTGAAGAAGCTCGCGGCCAAATTCGTCAGGCAATGCCTTTGACGGGATGGAAAGGCATGATCAGCAAGTTTTTTCTAAAAGAACTTTTTCCTCACTCTCATCGCTTAGAAGCTGCAGGAAGCTTATTGAAGCTGTATCAAAAAAGCGGAATGCAAAAAATGATGCGCACAGCAGGCATGTTAAATATGATGCCGACACATCTAGCAGAAATGGAACATGTAATGCCTAAAATTACCCGTTCTGTTCGAAAAAAATATAAAAAGAAACGCGTTCTAAAAGCAAAAGCCGAAAGAAAAGCAGAAGTTGCTTTTTTAACCGGCTGCATCATGGACGTCATGTTCAGTGATATTAATGAAGCGACTCTTAATGTATTACGAAGAAATGGAAACGACGTCGTTATTCCTCCATCTCAAACGTGCTGTGGTGCTTTGCACGTTCATGCAGGAGACCGAGACATGGGAAGACAGCTTGCAAAAAAAAATATAGAGGCGTTTCAGCATGCGGACACTGTTATTGTAAACGCTGCAGGATGCGGCTGCATGTTGAAAGAGTATCCTGAACTATTTAGAGAAGAAGAGCAAGAGTGGCTTGAAAAAGCCGAAGTCTTTGCTGAAAAAGTCCAGGATATTTCAAAATACCTTCACGATACGGGATATCGAGCCCCGCAGACAAAGCTGCATAAGCGTATTACGTATCACGACGCTTGCCATTTAGCTCATGGTCAAGGAGTTAGAGAAGAACCAAGAGATATTTTGCTTTCTATTCCGGGAGTGGAAATGGTTCATATGGCTAATGCGGACCGATGCTGTGGAAGTGCAGGAATTTATAATTTAACAAATCCTGATATGGCGGGAGCTGTGCTTCAAAGTAAAATGGAACATGTGCCTCATGACGTAGAAATGATTTCAATGGGAAACCCGGGATGCATGCTGCAGATGGCAGTAGGAGTGAAAAAATATGGACGAAGTCAGCAAATTGTTCACACGGTACAGCTTTTGGAGTGGGCCTATCAAAAAGAAGAGGAGGAAGCACATCGTGTTGAAGAAAAATAGAATAAAAGATCTTCACGTAAAAAATCTTTCTCAACTAGTAGATGCTCATTCTATTTTGCATCATAAAGAAGATTTGCTTGCGTACGACTGCGATGGATTTACCATTCATAGACATTTGCCTAAAGCGGTGTTATTTCCTCAAAATACGAAAGAAGTTTCTAGCATTGTTAAATACTGCAATGAACATGATTTGCCTTTTCTCGCAAGAGGAGCAGGGACAGGACTGAGCGGGGGAGCAATTCCTCTTAATAACGAAGTGGTTATTAGTTTAGTGAAAATGAAGCGCCTTCTTAGCGTCGACTATGAAAACAGGCGTGCCGTTGTAGAGCCGGGATTTATTAATCTTAAATTAACCAATTCAATCTCTGAAAAAGGATATTATTATGCACCGGATCCTTCGAGTCAATATTGCTGCACCATTGGTGGAAATGTAGCGGAAAACGCAGGAGGGGCACACTGTCTTAAATACGGGGTAACTACCAACCATATTTTAGGGCTAGAGGTCGTGCTTCCAAATGGAGATGTGATTGAGCTTGGCAAGCAAGGTATTCCAGATGAACCGGGATATGATTTATTAGGGCTTTTAACAGGATCAGAAGGGACGTTAGGAATCGTTACAAAAATTACGGTACGCATTTTGAAAAACCCCGAAGCAAAACAAACGGTTCTTGCCTATTTCGACCGCATAGAAGACGGCAGCCAAGCGGTATCGGACATTATATCAGCCGGCATTGTACCTGCTGCGCTTGAAATGATGGATAAAACCGCCATTGAAGGAGTGGAAGCTGCTGCGTTTCCAGTCGGACACCCTAGAGATATTGAAGCTCTTTTATTAATTGAAGTAGACGGCATTTCAGCCGGTATCGAAGAGCAAATCCTTCGTATTTTAGACGTATGTAAAAAACAAAACGTACGGGAAGTGAAAGTAGCTGAAAGTGAAGAAGAGCGCGCGAGGTGGTGGGCAAATCGTAAAACAGGATTTGGAGCGATGGGAGCTATATCCCCTGACTATCTCGTACAAGACGGCGTTATTCCAAGAAGTAAACTGCCTCAAGTGCTGAAGCGAATTAACAAAATTAGCGAAGAATCTGGCCTTCGCATTGCCAATATTTTTCACGCCGGAGACGGGAACTTGCATCCGCTGGTATTATTTGATGCTAGAAAACCCGGGGAAACTGAAAAAGCACTCGACGCCGGAAGCGCATGTTTGCAAGTATGTGCAGAAGCAGGAGGAACGATTACCGGCGAACACGGCGTGGGCATTGAAAAAAAAGAAGAAATGCGATTTGTTTTCAATGAAGAGGAAATTCAAGCACAAACGAATATACGAGAAGTATTTAATCCTAAAAATCTATTAAATGCAGGAAAGCTGTTTCCAAGTCCGAGCCGCTGCGCTGAAGTCAAAAAAGAAATGAAAAAAATAGAATATTTTTAGAAAATTCTTGAAAATATATTCGCTCGATGATATGATTTTTTTAACAAAAATAAAACACTGTTTCGTAATAAGAAACAGAACCGCATATGTTCGTCTTAACCATTTTTGGCAAAAAGGAATGAAAGCGCGTCCAAATTTAAAAATGTAAAAGAGTAAGAGGAGGAAACAGACGGTGACAAACTATAAACAAGTTGGAAATCTGAAAGTAGCTCCAGTTCTCTATCAATTTATCAATGAGGAAGCTATTCCGGGCAGCGGCCTAAGTACAGAAAATTTTTGGTCTGATTTTGAAGCGTTAGTAACCAAGTTAACACCCGTAAATAAACGTTTGTTAGAAAAGCGTGATCAGCTGCAAGCTCAAATTAATGCGTGGCATCAAGAAAACCCTGACGGTGACTTTAGCGAATACAAATCGTTTTTAACGAGAATTGGCTATTTAGAAGGCAAGACAGAAGATTTTCTTATTGGTACAGAAGGAGTAGACAGCGAAATTGCCTATCAGGCAGGACCACAGCTTGTTGTACCAGTAAATAACGCCCGGTACGCTATTAACGCTGCTAATGCACGTTGGGGAAGTCTCTATGATGCTCTTTACGGTACTGATGCAATCAGTGAAGAAAATGGAGCTTCGCGCACGAGTTCTTATAATCCAATTCGAGGAGAAAAAGTTATTGCGTTTGCGAAGAATTTTCTTAATGAAGTTGTTCCGCTCGTTCAGTCTTCTCATGCGGAAGTGGTTCAGTACAGCCTTGAAAATGGAAAGCTTGTCGCTCAATTAAACGATGGCAGTTTAACCGAATTACAGGAAGAAGAGAAATTTGTAGGGTATCAAGGGGAAGAAGAAAGCCCTGATGCTCTTTTATTCAAAAACAACGGCCTGCATTTTGAAGTTCAAATTGACCGTACGGATTCGATTGGTAAAACAGACGATGCGGGTGTAAAAGATATTTTAATGGAAGCAGCTCTTACGACGATTATGGACTGTGAAGATTCAGTAGCGGCAGTAGACGCAGAAGATAAAGTAGATGTTTACCGCAACTGGCTGGGATTAATGAAAGGTGATTTGACGTCTACTTTTAAAAAAGGAAGTCAAAACATGACAAGGCGTTTAAATCCAGACCGTACCTATATTTCTCCGGACAAGAAAAAGATTTCACTGTCTGGCCGTTCGCTTATGTTTGTTCGAAACGTTGGACATTTAATGACAAACAGCGCTGTTTTAGATCGAAATGGCAACGAAATCTATGAAGGTATTTTAGACAGCGTGATTACTAGTTTAATTGCCAAACACACCTTGCTTAAAAACGGTACGTATCAAAATTCTAAAAAGAGCTCTATCTATATCGTTAAACCGAAAATGCACGGCTCCAAAGAAGTAGCTTTTGCCAATACGCTATTTAATTCAATTGAAGATATGCTAGGGCTTGAGCGTCATACAATTAAAATTGGCGTAATGGACGAAGAGCGCCGCACGACGCTTAATTTAAAAGCGTGTATCAAAGAAGTAAAAGAACGAGTGGCTTTTATTAATACTGGATTCTTGGATCGAACGGGTGACGAAATTCATACCTCAATGGAAGCGGGCGCTGTTATTCGTAAAAATGATATGAAAACGTCTAAATGGCTTCAAGGCTACGAGCAGTCTAATGTAAATGTAGGATTAGCAAGCGGATTCCAAGGGCGCGCTCAAATCGGAAAAGGAATGTGGGCAATGCCGGATATGATGGCGGAAATGCTTAAACAAAAAGTAGGACATTTAAAAGCAGGAGCGAATACGGCATGGGTGCCTTCACCAACCGCAGCAACGCTTCATGCTCTTCACTATCATCAAATTGATGTAAGAGATGTTCAAAACGAATTGCTTACTCAGTCTACTGATTTACAAGATGACATTTTGCAAATTCCTGTGGCAGAAAAACCAAATTGGAGCAAAGATGAAATTCAGCAGGAGCTCGACAACAACGCTCAAGGAATACTTGGTTATGTAGTAAGGTGGGTCGACCAAGGAGTAGGGTGTTCAAAAGTACCGGATATTAATAATGTAGGGCTAATGGAAGACCGGGCAACGCTTCGTATTTCTAGTCAGCACGTAGCTAACTGGCTTCATCATGGAATTTGTACAAAGGAACAAGTAACGGAGACGCTCAAGCGAATGGCAAAAGTAGTGGATCAACAAAATGAAAATGATCCTCTGTATCAGCCAATGGCACCGAACTACAGCGCATCCATTGCTTTTCAAGCAGCCTGCGATTTAGTATTTCAAGGCTACGATCAGCCAAACGGCTATACGGAGCCCATTTTACACCGCAGCCGTATAGAAGCAAAGGCAAAAGCAGCTATAAAACAGTAAAACAAACGGCCTGTCAGCATAGGGATGGCAGGCTGTACTTACACCTTCAGAATCTGACTATCTACTATTCTTATTAAAATTAAGCAAATGGGAAAAGGAGCTATGTTATGAAATTTGTAAGGTTCGCTGTACAAGATAGCCGTCATACAGGTGTACTAAAAGAGAATACGATCAGCGTCATTAAAGGAAATATATTTGAGAAATGGGACTATACAGGGCAGACTTTTTCACCGAGTGAAGTAAGGCTTTTGGCTCCTTTAGAGCCGAATCAAATTATTGGAATAGGCGCAAATTATGCGGCTGCAAAGTCGGAGCTGCCAAGAGAAATGCCTTCTATTCCTGTCTTCTTTTTTAAGCCCACATCCTCTGTGATCGGTCCAAACGATGCCATTGTCATTCCAACCGCGATTAAGCACGTCAAGTTTGAATCCGAGCTTGCGGTTGTTATTGGAAAAGAAGCGAAGAACATCGCAAAAGAAGACGTGCTGGACTATATATTTGGGTATACAATTGGAAACGATGTAACGGCTCCGGATTATTTTCATGAAGACGGGCACTGGACCATTGGAAAATCCTTTGATTCATTTACCCCTCTTGGCCCCGTAATCGAAACGGAGCTTGATTTTAAATCCATTCATGTAAAAGCGTTTTTAAATGGCGTTGAAAAACAAAATAGCTCGACAGATTTAATGATTATTTCCGTTGAGCAAATGATCGCTTACCTTTCTACTGTTATGACCCTTAAGCCGGGAGATGTGGTTTTAACAGGAAGTCCGGTCGGCGCGGAGCTGGTAAGCGCAAACGATATCATTGAATGCACCATCCGAGAAATTGGAACCCTCCAAAATCCGTTTGCTGCAGAGAAAGAACGTGTAAACGTATAAGAGTGATAAAAAATGCCCGGCAGTAACACGACACATAAAGGAGAGAAAAAAATGGAGAGAGAAAATATGGTGAAGTCTGTAAGCCGGGCGTTGGATATCGTCACAATTGTCAGTATGGAAAGAGAAGGGGTAGGCGTCACAGAAATTGCAAAGCAAATGGACATCAACAAAAGCTCCGTATACCGTATTCTAACTACTCTTGCTCAGTACGGCTATATTGAACAAGATCAAGAAACCGGGCGGTACAAGCTTGGGTATAAGTTTTTAGAAGTAAGTTCAAAGCTTTTAGATTCTATTGATTTACGAACGGAAGCAAAGCCGTTTTTGCAAGAACTTGAAAGTGAAACAAATGAAGTTATTCATCTTGTTGTCTACGATCAAGGTGAAGTAGTGTATATTGAAAAATTAGAAGGCAATCAGACGCTGCGCATGCATTCAAAAGTGGGGAAAAGAGCCCCTATGCACTGCACGTCTGTCGGTAAAGCTATCCTAGCTTTTTTACCGCTTAACACGGTAACAAGCATTCTTGAAAGAAAAGGCTTACCCGCTCATACCGATCACACCATTACAGATGAAGAAAGCTTTCTTCGAGAACTTTCAGAAGTAAAACAAAAAGGATATGCGCTGGATTTAGAAGAAAATGAATATGGAATTACCTGCATCGCAGCGCCTATTTTTGATCACCTTGGTCAAGTCGTTGCCGCAGTCAGCATTTCCGGTGCTACCATGCGTATGACAAATGAGCGATTAACGTATTTTCAAGAACGCATGGTTGATATAGGCAAGAACATTTCGGAGCGGCTCGGCTACAAAACTGAATCTGTGAAAGACAAAAGTTTGTTCTGATTCTTAGAGAACAAACTTTTGCTATATAATAATCTGTAAAATAACGTAATTATATTATGTAAACTATAGGCTAGGATTTTTAATTGATGTTTTATTCATGATACAATAAAGTCGTTAGAATATATACGTAAAGGAGATAAATTATGGAACAGTTTGAGCGCAATATTGAAAAGTATGCCGAGCTAGCTGTAAAAGTCGGTGTAAACATTCAAAAAGGGCAAATATTAAACATTAATGCCGATATTTCTTCCGCTGATTTTGTTCGTGAAATTGCGAAAAAAGCATACGAAGCCGGAGCAAAGTCTGTTGATGTAGACTGGCATGACGATCATTTAGTTCGTTTGAAATATGAAAAAGCGGATGAATCTGTATTTAGTGAATTTCCTGCTTGGAAAGCTCAAGCAAGAGAAGAGCTTGTGAAAAACGGAGGCGCTGTTTTATCTGTGATTTCAAGCGGCCCTGACTTACTAAAAGGAGTAGATGGCAAACGTATTGCTGCTTTCCAAAAAGTAAGCGGAAAAGCAATGAAAAAATTCCGTGAAGCGATCCAATCCGATAAAATCAGCTGGTCCATTGTAGCTGTTCCTTCAAAAGACTGGGCAGCAAAAGTATTTCCTGACGTTCCAGAAGAACAGCAGCAAGAAAAACTGTGGGAAGCTATTTTTAAATCCGTGCGCGTAGACCAAGAAGATCCAGTGGCTGCATGGGAAGAGCATAATGCTTCATTACATACAAAAGTAGACATTTTAAATGAAAAGAGATTTGCTAAGCTTCACTATAAAGCGCCAGGAACAGATTTAACAATTGAGCTTCCTGACAAACATATTTGGGTTGGCGCAGGCAGTGTTAATGAAGACGGCAACTCGTTTATGGCCAATATGCCAACAGAAGAAGTATTCACACTTCCAAAAAAAGACGGCGTAAACGGACAAGTAACAAGCACAAAACCGCTTAGCTACGCAGGAAACTTAATTGAAAACTTCACGTTAACATTTGAAAATGGAAAAATTGTTGATGTAAAAGCAGAAGAGGGCGAAGAAACGTTAAAGCACCTAATTGAAACAGATGAAGGTGCCAAATACTTAGGAGAAGTAGCCTTAGTACCGCATCAATCGCCAATTTCTCAGTCAAACATCATCTTCTACAACACGCTGTTTGACGAAAATGCATCCAACCACTTAGCGATCGGCAGCTCGTACTCTTTCTGTCTAGAAGGCGGAAAAACGATGTCTAAAGAAGAGCTGTCACAAAACGGAGCAAACGACAGCATCACCCACGTTGACTTCATGATTGGCTCAGCTGAAATGGACATCGACGGCATCAAAGCTGACGGCACAAGCGAGCCTGTGTTTAGAAAAGGGAACTGGGCGTTTTGAATTAAATAAATAACAATAATAAAAGCTTCTGCGCTACATCCGCAGAAGCTTTTATTATGACCACTAAATTTCTGTAAAACTGAAACTTCATATATCTTACACGCGATTACGCTTTAAAATAAAACGATAACAAGTTATTTTTAAGTTTGTACATCAGTTGTAGAATCAGGAGCAAAGTTAACAACTTCTAAAACTATAGGAGAACCTGTTAAAACGCTGGATCCTGCAGGAACAGTAATAGCTAAAGAACCGACACCCGTAGCTCCTGGCGTATATATAGAAAGGCCAGCCATTTGTAAAACGCCGTTGATATATACATTGTAATAGCTGTTATCCGTAGCTAAAGCTGGAAGTGCAGTAGCGGCTATAGCGAGTTTCATAATTTGAAGAGGCATAAATTTAATTCTTAAAGACTATAACTAAGTACATCTGTGAAGGAGATTTTTTCTTGAAGAAAAAATCTTACGGCTGCAATCACTATGCAACCTCTTGTTCAACACCTTTTATTAAGCTTCCCGTGTTGCCTCAGCAGGAATTCAGGTATATATTTCCGAAAAAAGTTCGCATCTTTGAATACTATACGGTAGCCGGAGGCAGCAAGCGCATCTTTACAGATCAAGATGCATTAAAAGAATACGGCACTCAGCATATATTGGATCCTGAGAGCTACTCGTACAGTAATCTATTCATAAACGGTGTGTTACAGCCTTCCTCCAATTACAGCGTCCAAAAAGGACTTCTTATCATTAACACAGAGGATATTCCTTTAGAAAAATCACCCGTGATTTTACAAATGATTAAAGTAATCTAACTTTCAACCACAAAATGCGAAGTACACATGCCTGCACATAAAAAAACAAGGTGAACGTTAGTCAGTTCCACCTTGCTGTGATTCTTCTTTTTTAACCGGAGCGTCACGCTTGAACATGTGATAGTAGGTAAACCCTAAGCATAGAGCGCCGGCGATTGAACAAAAATATTGCAAAAAACGGACGAAATCCATTGGAATGACCTCCCATTTTCAGTTTCGCTTCTAGTATGTACAGGGAAGTGAAATAATATGTGAAAAAGGGAGGTTTTCTCTTATAGTTCGTATGGTTCTTGAAGAGTAAGGTAAGGCTGCAGATCTTCAAGACCCAGACGCTTATTTAATTGTCTTTTCATTAAATCGTACTGGTAGATGAGGTGAAATTGATTTTTTTTCGGTGTTTCACAGCTAATGTATGTTTCTTGCCCGTTCTTATCTGTGAAATGAATGGTTAATTCACCGAAATAGCGTTGAACAGGAGCTCCGTGAAGGCCTTTTTCATTTTTGACAACCTTTGAAAATTCTGCTCGTTGAATACGGTTAAATGGAATAATAGCTACTTGATTGATAACAAGACGCTGATCGTACATGTCAATTTTAGATATGGAAATTTGATTAATTCCTTCTGCAAATTTAACATGCCCGTTTACAGAAACAAGCGGTTTGCGATCCTCAGGATCAACAGCGCCTTGAGGCCGCTTAATGACGTAGAAGCTAGCTACGCCAAGTGCTACGATACCAACCACAACAATAAGTGCAAACATCATTTTGCATTCCACCTCCTGAGTATAGATGTGTAATCTGAATTTAACAGCAAGCTGTTTCAGTTGCCATATTGCCTCAACAATGAGGGTAGAGAAAAGCAGTTCGGCAGTTCATTATAAGTATATACATACGTTCGACAATATGGTGTGATATTCCTTCTTATTATGACTTTTTTACGACAAAATGGTCAAAACTCTTTTCGAAAATGAAGTGAATCAGTTACAATTTAAGGATAAGGTACCAAATTTCTTTTTTATCTCAAAAAAGTGCAGAAAAGCGTAAAAAATTCTAGGTACTTTTTCATATTTTTACTATTTTTATAGAATTTATTCCAATTTCTAATCCTTTATCGTGTATAATCTCTTGTGTGCAGCATGATATACATAAAGGTGTAAGGAGGCACAGTTCATTGTCTTTATCAGCAAAAAAGATATTATTATTAGTTTTAGTAGTTATATGTTTAGTGTTAGTTGTGATGCAATTCATAAATCGATCAGCAGAGCCGACTTCCGAACAGGCCCAAGAAACACTGAGTAAGCTCCCTGAACAAGAAACCGTTAAAGAAAAAGCAAAGGGCGACGAGGAAGCGCACAAATATCGAGTGTATTATATTACTATTGAAAAAATCGAAAATGGTACATACAGCGGAACAACAAAAGAAGGAACGGGCATTAAATTTTCCGATAAAAATTTAAATGAACCGATTCCAAGCAATTTGAAAAAAGGGGATATCGTTAAAGCATACTTTGATCTTGAATATAGCACCAAAGGTCTAGTCAAAGTAGAAAAGGTAGACGAGATGCCCGATGATGACGAGAGCTCAAGTTAATTGAGCTCTTTTTTTGTATTTTACGAATGTGGTAAAATATTGAATATATAGACACCGTATAGGGGGAAAAAGATGATAACAGCAATTATAGTAGGAGCGGTAATTCTTTTAGCTTTGATTATTAAAGGGATTGGAAAGCCAAGGGGATTTCGCTTGTATAAAGAGGAGCTTCCAGATGAGCTCGGAATACATGAAGGTAATGGTTTTGAAGATATTGTTCATTCACTAGAAGATTCTTTACCGAAAGCCTATGTTCAACAGGTGAAACAGCGTATGCAAGGGCGAAATACAAAAGACGATGAAGTAGAATGGACGTTTTTTGAGATGAAGCGCTACTTTTTATTAAATGCAGTCATCAAAGACGTACCGATGTTTAGTGCAAAAGTAGATGAAGTGTGGCACGAAATGATCATGTTTACAGTGGATTACGGGCGTTTTACAGACCGTTTTTTTGACCGTTTTTTGCATCACCAGCCAAATGTAGACACTACGCCATCACCACAGCCGGATAAGCGAGCATTCTTCGATTGGATGTATGCTCATTTGTTTGACATAACGGGCAACAGCCGACTGCTTTGGGGGAAATTTTTTCAGCATCCGCTTGATAAAAGTACACTTCAAGATTTTCAAAGATTGTCAGAAGATGAATTACTAGATCGCTATTTTTTAAGAAACGGCAAATGGGAAAAACTGCAGAGAGCCCTGATTCAAACGTTAAAAGAAGAAATCAATGCTGCTCGAAAAAGAAAAAAAGCAGGCGGATCAACTTATTTTAAAAAAACGGCTAAAAAAGGAAATGTATCAAACGAACTTCTTCTTCAAGGTTTTGTTTTTTATTCTCTCTACAAAGCCGCCAACTTTTCAAGCCATATGAATGAGCTGCTGCTATATAAAAAAACGATGTATGCGGGAGATACAGCCTCTTACAGCGGCTATAGCTGTTCAAGTCCATGGGAAGACAATCGCCACCATCACCAACACGATGGAGGGCATCACCATCATGACAGCGGCAGCAGCTGTTCAAGCTCCAGCTGTGGGAGTGGGTGCAGCAGCAGCTAATAAAGTAAAAAAACTCGTATAAAACGAGTTTTTTTACTTTAAATGCAACGACGACAAAATGGTTCACTGACAAGCAATGAAAAATTTGGTATAATCGTTACGTTTTTAAAAAAGGAGAGACAGTGAAAATGAATATTTTATGGGACTTTGATGGAACCATCTTTGATACCTATCCAACGATTGTAAAAGCATTCAAAGAATTACTAACAGATCAAACGATTTCAGAAGACGATATTTTAAAACAAATGAAGATATCTTCTGACATAGCAATTAAGCACTTCGATATTAAAAAATCTTTGTTTGATAAACACTTCCATGTGCTCGAACAGAAAATCAATCCTAAAGATAAGCCTGCTTTTCCTCATGTAGAAGACGTACTGAGCTTTGCGGATACAAATGTAATTGTTACACATAAATCTAGACAGTCTACTCTTGATATCCTGGCATTTTTTAATATGGAGCACTATTTTACGGAGATTATTACAAAAGATGATGGCTATAAACGAAAGCCTGATAGCGGCGCTTATGCCTATCTTCACGATAAGTATCAGCTCGATTTAGTGATTGGAGACCGCGAGCTTGATTTAAAACCTGCCCGTGAACTGGGAATCAAAACATGTGCATTTCAAAATGACGACATTGAAGCAGATTATCACCTTACATCATACGATCAATTTTTTACAACTGTCGTAAATAAAAACTCGTGAAGCTATTCTTCACGAGTTTTTATTTGTTCAGGCTTATGTACTTCGGGAATTTCACCGAGCGTATAGTTCGCTACTTTTGTAATGTTACTATTAGCAAAAAAGTAAAACTCTCCATCCACTCCGCGAATTTTTGTCGTACGCAATCCAATTTCTTCAACAGTTCCTTTCGTATCATTTATGGATACGTGATCTCCTACTGAGAATTGATCTTCAAATAGAATAAAAAAACCGTTTAAAATATCTTTAATCAAATTTTGTGCACCTAAGCCTGTAATAAATCCTGCTACGCTAATACCAGCTAAGAGTGCTTTCATATTAATTCCGATTGCCTCTAAAGACGTAATAAGTACAATAAAATACACTACGTACATGACAATGCTCAGACAAAGCTTTTTCAGCGTTATTTCTTTACGTTCATTGTACCTCAGCAGTTTAGTTTTAAATCTGAAATCAAAGATTTTATTAATTACACTGCGAGCAAACCTGATAACGATTTGAGCAATAATGAAAATCAAGATAATCTTTATAATTACTTCACTAATGTCAATCCACTTACCGGTATTAAATAAAGTTTTCTGTACCCACTGTATGTCTTTCATGACTAAGTCCCTTTCTTGCTTTATAAAATTTTCTCTACTGAATAGTATAATTTATTTTTAAAAATATACTACTAGAATTTATGAAGAGGCGTTTGAATTATTGTTTTATTTTAATTTATTTGTATTAGGTATACGTAATGAAAACTCCTTAATTTAGAAAAAGAAAAAATCCTCAGGTATAGATATCTTTAAAACATTTCTTTATACAAATATTAAATAAAACCTTATAACAGAGATTAGTATAGATCTTATTAACAAACATTATATACAGATATTAAAGAAAGAAAAACCCTGTGAAAACCCAATGATATCAAGGGTTAGAGAGGAAATTGCTTTTCAATAAATAACTGTGTGGAAAATAGACATTTTTTGTGAACAGCATCCTTTAGCTAAAGGATGTTTTTTATAACAACAGATATGGAAACTATTTTATTCACTATGTTTTTTCTTCTGCAATAGACGGATTTTAAAACTCATAGTATGAAAATTGCTATTAAAAGTATGAATTATTTCCACTGTGGATAAAAATAGTCGTGTTAAAGAGTAAATAACCTGGAAATTATCGTTAATAAAAAAATAAAAGGGATGTTTTTATCAACAAAAAGGATGATATAACAGTCATTGAATATGTTTTCTTTCTTTTGTGGATAAGTATGAAGGTATTTTTTTAGCAATATTCCGTAGTTATACACAAGAAATATCATTTATTTGAACTCATTACGTTTATATAGATAGGATAATGGAATTGGATAGCTGCAAAAAGGGGTGTTTGTTTGCACTATTTGTATCAATAAGAGAAGAGAAGGGAGAGAAAATAAAAAAAAGGCATGCCAAAGAAGCCCCTTATGAAGCTGTAAGTTCGGCAGGGACTTGATCTTGAAGATTTTTTGAAAGCTCTTTTCGAATGAGCGTACGGATTTTTCCACCGTAATTTTCAACGACTTGAGCATCATGGCTGAAGAAGGCCTGTTCAATCAGAGAATAAAGGGCAGACTTTACTCGTTCAATACCATATTCAAAAGAAAGCTGAACCAAATCAGCGATGTCTTCGTTTTGGAATGAAGACATAATAATTCCGGTAGAATCTGTGCTGTGTCCAGATAATTTTACAAAAGTCTCTTCAATAGTACGTCGAATCGCCGCAGCGTATTGATCTTTCTTTTCTTGTTTTGACATCTTGCCATTTTTAGCTCCGTCTTTTAAAACAAAGAAAATAGTAGATCCTTGGACAACTGTTTTAAATGCGCTTGTCTGTGTTTCAGCTATTTTTTGCATCATACCTTTGTAGTGAGTATATTTCGGCGTAAAAATTTTATAATCATTAAAGCTAATTTTTGAAGTGTTTTCTGCAGGATTAAACTGACGCTTAATCGTATCGTTGTCATAAACCAATTCTTTGCGCAGCTCTAAGCGAAGGGCATTTACATTTTCAATTAGAATAAGTTCTTCAAAGCGAGTATATTCTAATTCCATAAACCCAAAGCCGTGTTCTTCAAAATATTGAGGATAGGGAACAATACAAATATTGATTCCTTTGCCGCTGCGAGAATAGGAAATTAATTCTGTTTCTGCTAATACTACATTGTTGTTGCGAACTGTTCGAACGGTACAGTTCAAAGCGGCTGCAATCTCTTTTTCAGAAACATCACAAATAATACCTCTTTCATCAACGTGAAGGAAGTGATAAAAAATTAATTGTGAAATTTGAGATTTAGATAAACGGTGATGTTCTGCCACTGTTTTGATTGTAGGGTTCCCATGAGCGTCTAGGTCCATGTGATCTTCAATATCTTTATATTTTTCTACGGTGCTAGACAATTGGCGAATAATTTGTTTTCCAATTTTCGCAAATTCTTTTTTTATCATGAGAATCCCTCCAATCTATTTCATATCAACAATAATTTATTAGGGTAAAATAACAAAGAATACCTTGTGAAAATTATATCAATAAGAAATAGAATCGCAAACGAACGAGTAGTACGCTAAAAACGGCAAAAGGTTCAAAGAATGCTGTCATATCAAGGGGTGAAGCGTATAGGTTTTTTAGTACGCCAAAAACGGCAAAAGCAAGCAAGCGCCGGCAGAACAGTATTTGTTACGATCAGTAAAAATCAAAAAAAACTTTATGCGTTTTAGTACGTAAAAAACGGCAAAAGGCTCAGTATAGTACGCCAAAAATAGCAAAAGTGAAGAGTAGTACGCTAAAAACAGCAAAAGTTATCTCGATTCACCTAAAAAAAGGTAAAAAAATCACTTCTCTGATCGTTGTAAATAACACAATGAATTTCATCAGTACGTCAAAAATGGCAAAAGCTATTTTTAGTACGTGAAAAGCGTCAAAAACGACGTAGTAGTACGATAAAAACAGCAAAAGTTTTTGTTTGGTACGTCAAAAATGGCAAAAGCTTTATATATGCTGCGAAAAAAATAAAAAATGGGGTTTGAAAAGGCAATAACAAAGGGAAAAGCAATGTTTAGTACGCAGAAAACGGCAAAAGTAGTGAAGGAGTACGTCAAAAACGGCAAAAGGTAGGATTGTTTTACGAAAAAAAGAGAATAATTAACAATTAATAAGTGATTACGAGTAAATAAAATGAATGTAGTACGTCAAAAATGGCAAAAGAATCAGAGTGGTACGTCAAAAACAGCAAAAGGTAGTAATTAGTACGCTAAAAACGGCAAAAGAAGCGAACAGGTACGTCAAAAACAGCAAAAGCTTCTGGTTAGTACGTTAAAAATGACAAAACTTCCAAACTATGAAATAAAAATAGAGGGATATTTTGTATTTATAAGCTGAAAGTGGAAAAATATCAAATAAAAAAGGAAGGGAACAATTTACCCTTCCAATGTTTCTCTATGTTCTCCTCCAAAATAGTCTTGAATTTCATAATTTTGAAGAGGAATAAAAGAGATTTCAAATCCTTGAAGTTTTTGCTGATAACTTTGGATCAGTACTTGATTGCTAACAAACTCTGCTAGAGATTCATTAATTAATTTTAGATTGACATCAATTTTCTTTGAACGAAAACGAACTTTTGAAGCAAAATATTGATACGGGTAAAAATGGGTGTAAGACTTCTCTTGTAAATAACAATCTAATCGCTCTTTTTGAAATGCATACAGCAGTAAAGAAGACAGCGAGTTATCTTTAAACTTTTTAATAACGTCACTATAAATTTGTACAAACTGCTGATTTAAAAAGCCTTGATGCGTATCGTCGCTAAATACGATGGTTGCATATCGTCTGCCCGTTACTTCATCGGTTTCAATAACAGCTTTTTGGAAGAAGTTTATTGCAAATTTTGTATCTCTGGAATTTTTCTTCTTCGCTACACCTTCTACATGGTATCTGGCAATTTTCATAATGCGGGCTTCAACCGCTTCATAGTTTTTTACACCTTTTGAATTATAAATTTCTTTAACGATATCCGCTAAATCAAGAGTCACCGTTTTTTCTTTATAAAACATCTCGTCGCGCTGTGAAAGAGCAAACTGGATAATTTGAGAATCTTTTGGATCTAATACCATATTTCGTTTGGAAAGAACCGTTTGATTATCATTCACAGGGATAATGGTGCGAATGAAATATTCTTCATCAACTTTATAGTCATTATATAAAACGACTTCTTGGGAGTTTGTTTTAACTTCCATATTGGTTTTAAGAGAGTGACTTTCATTTGAGAAGATAGGGGCCTCTACCCACGAATTTAATCGTTTATCAATCCAGTTACTCAAATTCCCATTGTATTTTTCTAGTATGATTTCAGCAATTAAAAAAGTAAAGTCCGTGTGAAATGCTTTCTCTATTTGATAATTCATTTTTGAATCTAAATAAGGAAAATCAGTAATGTTTGTTTTTTTACTTTTAGCCCATGCCTCTACTTCTTTTAACTTTATCTTTAAAATATCTTCAGGTTTTTCCACGCCAAACAGCTTTTTTAAGTGTTCGGTATCCACTTTTTTATCCATCACTTTTTTGGCCAATTCAATGTCTTCAAAAATAGGATTAGGCTTTTCTGCTTTAATATCTTTTTTTAACGTTTGCAGCCAGTTTTTCTTATTCGATTGCCTTCTTTTGTAAGCGGGATTTCTTATTTCCTTAGGATTTATTAATTTATTCTCTAAAACAAACGTATCTTGCAATATATTTAAAATGTAGTCTTCTATAAAATCTTTTTCATTCGAAAAAAACGAATGAGAATCATATAAAAAGTCTATGCACTTTGCTTTGATATTGTCATCGATCGCATCGCTGATTTGTTTAATAAGGTAAGGAGAAAAATTGGATGGTTCGTTCATGTTGACCTCCTCTGTATGTATTTAATCTGTAACAGTCTTATTATATCTTTTTTGAACGATACTCTAAAGGCTAAAAGAAAAATTCGTTTTTGTGAATGCAGTTTTATATCAAATTAGCCTAGCCGGCTATTAGTATATAAAGGCTTATTGCAAAGATAAAATTCTTTCTTTATAGCGCTTGTACAATTTTAGATGTAAGGAGAGTATTATAGTAGTTTTATAAAAGAGAAAAGCAAAGTACATTCATTGAGTTTGAAAATGGAAAAGTTTATACTTGCCAAGTACACTCTTTTTACAAATAGGGGGAATAAATATGTTGTTAAAACCTAAAGCAATTTTTTTAGATATGGACGGCACGATATTAAATCGCTCCAACAAAGTAAGTATTCAAACAAAAGAAATCATTGACGAATTACGAAAACAGGGAATTTTTGTTTTTATTGCTACGGGAAGAGCGTTTGATGAAATAGAAGAGTTAGTTCCTGAAGGCTTTCAAGTGGATGGATTTATCACGTCAAATGGTATGGCAGGGTACGTAGGAAAAGAGTCAGTCTTTCAGCACTCGCTTTCGCTTCAATTGGTGGAAACTATTATTGAAAAAGCAAGAGCGAACAAGGTATACTACGAGCTTTTCCCGTATGGCACACCTCGCGTGACGCTAAAACAAGATCAGTCCTATGTGGAAAATGAAATTAGAGAGCCAAAGCCAGACAGTGTGGAAATTAACGAATGGCTTTCTCGTAAACAAGCGATTAAAGAAGAAATTGACTGGAAAGATTCTGTAGAGGGAAGTGAATTTTCAAAGTTCTATTTCTTTGCAAGAACGCACGAGCATATCGATAAATGGAAAGAGGAACTTGAAGAACTTAAAAAAGAAATCGACTTTACAACTTCTACTTCATCTAAACACAATGTTGAAGTGATGGTGGCAAACGTAAATAAAGCAACGGGAATTCAGCAAATGCTAAAACATTTTAATTTGCCCGAGCAAGACATTCTAGCAATTGGCGACAGCAATAATGATTTACCAATGTTTCAGTTTGCCAGCTATGCCGTAGCGATGAAAAATGCGCCGGATCATATTCAAGAAATTGTCGATGACGTAACGGAATTTAACTGTGACGAAAACGGCGTATCTCATTATCTTTCTAAATTTTTATTGCAAAAATCTACTAGAAGTAATCCCGTTTTATAAAAATTAATCTATTTCATGACAATGCATTATAACCAACTATTCAAAACATCGTCTTTTAGGCGGTGTTTTTAGTATACATAAGGTGGAAAGTAAACCGTTCATTATTTTTAGTTATAGCACTCTTAGCTAAAAAGAATAGATAAGAATAAATCTTCTATAACTTAAAAATCATGCTATAAACAACATAACTATATAACTATCCTCGTACCTATCGCTGCAAAACGCCTCTCAGCCCTGATGAGTGCCACCATGCCAAAGCATAAAACATTTTAACATCTAAACTTTTTCTTTCTTCAAACTTTTTATAAAATGCGGAGAAAAGGGATTGTATCTCCGTATATTTAATGCTAATATAACATTTAATGAAAATAGTATAACATATTTAGTTTTATTTTATAATTAGTATGACATAAATCCTAGATTCGCTCGTTTTTTAAGTGTTTATAATCACAGTATCCAGGATATTAGCCCATTCATTACCCATAAAATATGTATCTTGCAAGCTGATAAATGATAGTTGAACAAAAAATACTAGCGTTATTAAACTATTAAAATCAAAGAATAGGAAGATTTAATGTGAATAAAAGAAAAATTGTCTATATAGTTTCCGACTCAGTAGGTGAAACGGCTGAGCTGATGGTAAAAGCAGTTTTAACTCAATTTAGTGGAGAAGATATTGAAATTCAAAATACTTCTTACGTAGAAGATGAGGGAAATATTGATAATATCATTGCTGAAGCAAGGTGTAACGAGGCCATCATTGCGTATACTATCGTCATCCCACCTTTAAAACAGTATCTTGACCAAAAGGCACAAGAAGAAGGAATTGTAGCCATTGATTTAATGACCCCACTCATGAGTGCCTTTAGCCAAACCTTTAATAAAGAACCTAATCTCCAACCGAGATTAACGAGAAAATTAGACGATAACTATTTCCGAAGAGTAGAAGCAGTTGAATTTGCTGTTAAATATGATGATGGACAAGACTTCAGAGGCATCAAGCGAGCTGATCTAGTGTTGATTGGTGTTTCGAGAACATCTAAGACGCCACTTTCTATGTATTTAGCTCATAAAAGTCTTAAAGTAGCGAATATACCGTTAGTTCCAGAAGTGACGCCTCCTGATGAACTTTTTACTATTCCGAAAAATAAATGTATTGGTTTAGTTATTACACCGGATAAGCTCAATGAAATCCGAAAAGAACGATTAAAAAATTTAGGTTTAGCGTCTCAAGCCAATTATGCCAATGTAGATCGAATCCTTGAAGAGCTGGACTATGCTGAGAAAATTATGAAGCGCATTGGCTGTCCTATTGTTAATGTCTCAGGTAAAGCAGTTGAAGAAACCGCTGAAGTGATATTGAGCATGTTAAAAAAGGACAAGATGAAAGGGTATGTATAAAAACACCCATTATGTAAGACAGATAACTTGTCAGACATACTTAATCTGTAGAGAGTCAGGTAGAACAGGCATGTTGCTAAAAGGTGCTTTTTTAAAATATAAAAGATAAGGAAGATTGTGATGAGCAATGTATATAAAAAAACAGACGTTATCTTAATTGGGGCCGGAGTGATGAGCGCAACGTTGGGATCTTTACTAAAAGAGTTAGCGCCGGAATGGGAAATCAAAGTATTTGAGAAACTCGCAGATGCAGGAGAAGAAAGCTCGAATGAATGGAATAACGCAGGGACTGGCCATGCTGCACTGTGCGAGTTGAACTATACATCTGAACAAGCTGACGGATCTATAGATATTACGAAAGCAGTGCGGATTAATGAACAGTTTCAGCTTTCAAGACAGTTTTGGTCATATCTTGTAAGCAGTAATTTAATTCATCATCCGCAAGAGTTTATTATGCCAATCCCTCATATGAGTTTCGTACAAGGAGAAAAGAACGTATCCTTTTTGAAAAAACGTTTTGAAGCGTTATCAAATAATCCATTGTTTCAAGGGATGGAATATTCAGATCGTCCTGAAAAGCTAAAAGAATGGATGCCGCTTGTTATGAAAGGCCGTACATCGACTGAAGCAATTGCGGCAACCAAAATCGACTCAGGGACAGACGTGAACTTTGGAGCTTTAACTCGTATGTTGTTTACACATTTAAAAAGTAAAAGGGTAGAAATAAACTATAACCACAGCGTTGAAAATCTGACACGTACCGCGGACGGCTCGTGGGAAGTAAAAGTACATGATATTCATACCGGCAAACAGGAATATCACACGGCGAACTTTGTTTTTATCGGAGGAGGAGGCGGAAGTCTGTCTTTACTCCAAAAAACGGGTATTCCTGAGTCCAAACATATTGGAGGGTTTCCGGTAAGCGGATTATTTATGGTATGCAATAACCCCGAAGTTGTAGCGCAGCATCACGGGAAAGTGTACGGAAAAGCAAAGGTTGGCGCTCCGCCGATGTCGGTTCCGCACCTTGATACACGCTATATCGACCGCAAAAAAACACTGCTGTTTGGACCTTTTGCCGGCTTTTCACCAAAGTTCTTAAAAACGGGTTCAAATTTGGATTTAATCAATTCTGTAAAACCGAATAATATCTTAACGATGTTAGCAGCAGGCGTCAAAGAGATGGGCTTAACGAAATACTTGATTCAGCAGGTGCTGTTGTCCGATGAAAAGCGTATGGAAGAACTTCGCGAGTTTATTCCAAACGCAAAAAGCGAAGACTGGGATATCGTCGTAGCGGGTCAGCGTGTACAAGTAATCAAAGATACGGAAGCCGGAGGTAAAGGAACTCTTCAATTCGGTACCGAAGTTGTGAGTTCAGCTGATGGTTCCGTTGCTGCATTGCTCGGTGCTTCGCCAGGTGCTTCGACTGCCGTTCATGTCATGCTTGAAGTGCTGGAAAAGTGTTTCCCGCAGCATATGAAGAAATGGGAATCAAAAATAAAAGAAATGATTCCTTCTTACGGCTTGTCACTGGTAGAAAATCCAGCGCTTTTTAACGAAATTCATGCTTCTACATCACAAACGCTTGATTTAAGTAAAAAAGAACTTGTGTATCGCTGATTTTAGGCAGCCTTTGATACGTATACTCTATATTAAAAGAGTCTTTTAGATAGTTAAAGCATTTAAACGACATGTGAAATCTAAAAGAAAAAATGAGGGAGGTTCGTTATATAACGGGCTTCTTTTTATTTATTTCCTTTACTAGCAGAATTTACTTCGTATTCATGATATAATTCTTATTAGTAAGCGTTTACATGTAATGAAGTGAAGAATTGGAAAATAGCTATTTCGAGGAGCCGATAAAAGATGATTCTAACTAATACATCTTTACTAACGAAAGAACAAACGATTTTTAACCATACAGGGAATAAAATTAAATTAGAAGACAGAGAGATTGATATTGTTGCTCGATTTGAAGAGCCTCTTGTTCTAGTTTTAGGAAATGTCCTAAGTAACGAAGAATGTGACGAACTTATACAGCTATCCAAAGATAAAATGCAGCGATCAAAAATTGGTGCTGCACGTGAAGTAAACAGTATTCGAACGAGCAGCGGCATGTTTTTTGAAGAAAGCGAAAACGAGCTTGTACATCAAATCGAAAGACGACTTTCTAAAATCATGGGACCATCTATTGAATATGCTGAAGGTCTTCAAGTTTTAAAATACTTGCCTGACCAAGAATACAAAGCACATCACGATTATTTCACTTCTGCAAGTAAAGCATCTAAAAACAACCGTATTAGTACATTGGTTATGTACTTAAACGATGTCGAAGAAGGAGGAGAAACTTATTTTCCTAAGCTGGGTCTTTCCGTATCTCCGACAAAAGGAATGGCCGTGTACTTTGAATATTTTTATAGTGACGCTGAACTTAATGACCGTACTCTCCACGGGGGAGCTCCTGTTATAAAAGGAGAAAAGTGGGTCGCTACCCAGTGGATGCGCAAACAAAAAATTCGATCGTAAAAACAAAGGTTTGAAGAGCCCTATTAGCTATTGTTAATGAGGGCTCTTATTTATGTTACAAAAAAATAGCAATCGTGTTAGCCAGTTATTATATTGAAATATTCACACTTATTCTATTTGTGCGGCTATTCCTTATTCTTATAAGGCGGTAGACGATAAATGTATTTGTAGTGTAAAATATCCTCATGATTAAAAATCTGGATACACTAAAACGAAAAATGTGTTCGTGAAATAAAAATAAAATAGATGCTATTTAAAAGAATAACTTTAAAACAGGTAACCAATTTTTATAACAGTCGCACGAAAAAACTCGTGAAAGGTATTTTCACGAGTTTTTGTTTTTAGGTGATCTACACTATTTATAAAATCATTTTACTTTTATATAGTAGATAGGGAACGTGTTAAAGGAGGGCCCGGGTTTTGAAAGAAATAAAAGCAATTATTTGCACGATGCTTGCGATGTTTATGCTGCTTCTTACTGGATGCAGCGATGAGCAGGCAAGTCATTCAAGCACATCTTCTGCCGATACAAAACAAGCAGTTCAAGTAGAAGATTCATCAGATCAAGAAGAAGATCATAGTCCTTCTAAAGCAAATCGTGAAGATGTAGTAGGTGAGGCGGCTACGGTAGAAAGAGTAGTGGACGGTGATACGCTTAAAGTGAAAATGCTGAACGGAAAGAGAGATCGCGTGCGATTACTTCTTGTTGATACCCCAGAAACAAAGCATCCCAAACTAGGCGTACAGCCCTTTGGTCCAGAAGCATCTGCTTACACAAAAAAAAGGCTAGAAGGACAGGAAATCACCCTTGAATTTGATGTGCAAGAGCGTGATCAATATGGCCGGTTACTTGCGTATGTATGGATAGACAATGAGCTGTATAATGAAGAGCTGCTAGCAAAAGGGCTAGCCCGCGTAGCAGTATTTCCTCCTAACACAAAGTACGTAGATGAATTTAAGAAAATCCAGGAGCAGGCTCGAAAAAGCGAAAAAGGAATCTGGAGCATTGAAAACTATGCCCAGGAAAAAGGGTATAATACGGATGCTGTAAAAAATCAGTCCTCTTCTAAACAAAAGGATACTCAGTCTGCCAAAAGCTGTGAAGGTAAAATAAAAGGAAATCAGAACTCTAAAATTTATCACGTGCCAACTGGGGCGCACTACAATCAAACCATGAACCACGTCATTTGGTTTTGTACCGAAAAAGATGCGCAAGAAGCAGGATACAAAAAAGCAAAAAACTAATAAAGAAATTCAGTAACTGCTGAATTTCTTTTTTTTGAGTTAAGTAAGTATTTGTATAGGAGTGGCTAAATACCATCCAACAAAGAGCGACCAATCCGTATAAGAAGACGCAGGGGCCATATGAGCAGCTGAGGCACTTGTAAAAGAATTTCTGCTAAAACTTCCCATCCACTTACCGTAGTATCTTTCTGCTGACGGTGTTTTTTCATAGTCATCATCCATTCATTTGAAAATATACATTAATTATACAATGAAAGGAAGATTAGCAGTTAATTTTTTCTTTCTTTTCTTTTTCGTGTTAAAGTAGATAGGTAAGAAGGTTTGCTACAAATAACGCAAGCGAAGAGAATAAAGGGAGTTTGAAAATCGTGAAAATAAGGAAAGCAAGAAAAGAAGATGCTTCTGCTGTAACGGAATTACTTTATGACATGCTTGGCAGTATTGCACGCTCTCATACGGCGGCTACAACGAATGAAGAAGCGCTTTTAAGACTTAAAGCGTTTATTCTGTCTGAGAAGAATCGCTATAGCTATCATCATATTACAATCGCAGAAGTCGAGGAGAAGGTAGTTGGACTTATGCTTTGCTACGAAGGAAGTATGTTACAAACGCTTTATGAACCAGTTAAGCGTTTTGTACGTGCTAAACTTAATAATCCAGCATGGGAAATTGATATAGAAACTGAACATGGAGATTATTATATTGACTCTCTATGTGTAGATGAAGCTTATCGTGGAAAAGGGATAGGAACGGCTCTTTTAAATGTAGCCAAGCAAGAAGCCAAAAAGCGTAAGATGTTTTTATCGTTAAACGTTGAATATAATAACGTAGAAGCCAAGAAATTGTATCAGCGTATAGGCTTTCAAGAGCATAAAACCATTTTTATTGATAAAAAACCATTTTTTTATATGAAGACTGCCTGAGCATCTTTACGGTAGTATTTTTTGTGATAAAATGGATATATAAGTAAAATAATAAGAACCAACAGCTCAGCACTTTTGCTGAGCTTTCCTGTAAATCGCGTAAACGTATCAAAATGGAAAGAATCCTACATCCAATGGACCATAAGCAAGCGGTCATGAAAGTATGTTTGCTGATGTGCCACATGAAAGGAGCGTGCATGAACATCAGAGATCTTCCGTTTAATATGAGTTATCGATTTAATGAACAGCTTCGAGAAGTTCCGGTTAACCCACACCAAATGAAGCAGGGAATTATCTATTTAAAGAAACGAGCTCTTGAAGAAGAGGATGAGTGTGCCGCTGCTAAAACATATGGACATATTGGTGTATATGAGCGCATACTTGGAGAATTAACGAGCAGTGAAAGACATCTGCTGCTGGCCATTTATCTATATGACCGGCATGCTGATACAATAGGTGAATTTTTGAATACGATCCGACTTGGACATACATATCACTGGCAAGAACAGTGGGATAAAGCGAATGAAACGTTTCAGCTACTCATTGAACAATTAAAAGCAGATGAAGACCTTCACATATATGAAGACTTTGTCTATCAGCATTATGGAAAATGTTTACTTGATCAGCGGGTTGTTTCCAGAGCACATCACTATTTTCAACGTGCGTTAGAAATTCGATTGAAAAAAGGCGATAAAGAATTGATTGAGTCAACTAATTCCTGCATCCGTCTTTGTTTAAATAAATTAAAACATTCCTAGTATACATAAAAGATAAATGACTCATAGCCGTGGTTACACATAATGCATAAACTTTCCGTTTGACAAACGTATTTGAACATATTATAGTCATACATGGCAATTTAAGAATACGTAATATAAAAACTAAACATAAGCGTCTCTTCTCTTTTGGAGAAGGGACTTTTTTATGTGAATTTTTATGACGAGGAGGTTTAATCGATGAGTAAAACAGTAAAAGATGTCATCTTTTTATTAATAGGTTCGTTTGTATTTTCACTTGCAGTTAACATGTTCGTCATTCCAATAGGACTAGGTGAAGGCGGCGTTACGGGTATATCAATTATTTTATATTATACAACGCATCTTTCAACGGGCAGCACTAACTTTATTTTAAACGGTATCTTGCTTATCGTAGGGTATAAATTTTTAGAGAAAAAAACCATCGTCTATACGATGATTACGATTATCGCTACATCTATTTTTCTTCACGTAACTGAAGGTTGGGGTCTTCATCTTCATGAAGAGCTCATTGGCATGGTTTTTGCCGGTGTACTGCTAGGCGTTGGAATTGGGATGATTTTACGAGTTGGTGGAACAACAGCAGGTTCAGCCATTATTGCTCGAATTCTAAATAAGTTTTTAAACTGGAAAGTCAGTCATGCACTTTTAATAGTTGATTTACTAGTGGTATTGGCTTCTTATTTTATTATTGGAATCGAAAAGCTACTATTTACGATCGTCATGCTTTATATTACAACAAAAGTAATTGACTTTGTTATTGAAGGGTTTGATGCCAAAAAGGCCGTTACCGTTATTTCAAGCAACAAAAATGAAGTAGCAGATCAAATCAATGAACAGCTTGATCGCGGAGTAACGATTCTAAACGGTCGAGGGAACTATACAAAAGAATCAAAAGAAATCTTGTATGTGGTCATTAATAAACAAGAGCTCATTAAGCTTCAAAAGCTGATTAAAAAAATTGATGATGAAGCATTTGTGATTGTACACGATGTACGAGATGTAATTGGAAAAGGCTTTTTAAGCGCATAAAGCTGTGGTTCTTGGCAATTTTTTCTGACGTTGGTGTTCTCCGAAAAAGTATGATATAAGTGTGTCTAGAGACAATTCAATATACGAAAGGGAGAACCCATATGCGTAATAAAAGGCATGTAAAACGTCTTCTTCAACGTCGAATTCGTTCTTTACGATACGTTGTCTTGATTTTATTTACGATACTGATCTTAAAGTACGTTAGTGAAATTATGTAACTTTTTTATATGAGTCTTATCGTTCATTTGGAGTGCTTTTTCTTTTAAATTAGTAAACCAATTTGTATAATAGGTTTTAAGAAGGAGGAGTTCCATGAGCATTCCCAAACCATTAGTTCAGCTTAATCAACTCTTTATCGTTATAACGGTTTTGATCGCTTTACTTGCGGCAAAGTGGCTTTTACTTTTGCCTTTTCTCATTGGAGTAGTCACACTTGCAACAAAGCGTAATCCCGTAATTATGGCAGGGAAAAAGCTTCTCAAAAAGCCTGCTTCTTCTTATCAAATGGAAGACCGGGATCAGCAGCTTTTTAACCAATGGATTGCAACGATATGTATGGGGGTTGCTTTCATTTCATTTTTAATGGGCTATACGCTTGTCGGCTATGTATTTAGTATAATGGTGATTCTTGCTGCTGGTGTAGCGCTAATGGGATATTGTATAGGCTGCACGATTCGTTATCGATATATGATGTGGAAATATAAAAGAAAAAAACACGCTGCATAAACAAAGCCTCGAGAAGGCTTTGTTTTTTTTATGCTCATTTGTATGCGTTATCAATAAATTTTAATCATCATAAAGGGTGAAAACAACTGTTAGAGCGCCTATATCCTTTAAAAACCTTTGTTGACAAAGTAAGGTAAACAAATTAAACTTTTTATGATAATAATAATCGTTACGATTTAAAAGGAGGAAGTTATAGTTAGAAACCGTACATAAAAGAAAGATTGTTTTGAATAAAGGAGGGGTTTATATGAGAAAAAGGATAAGTTTGCTATGCTTAACGCTTGCTGCGATAGGTCTGCTAGCGGCATGTTCGAGTAACTCTGCGAGTACCGAAGAAAAGAGCAAAAAGAAATCACTTACTTTTGTATCGAATTTTCCAAGTGACACGCTCGATCCACAGTTAAATTATACAACTGTACGAGCCGGTATTGCCGAAACGTTAGTAAAAGTTAATGAGCAATTACAGACTGAACCGTGGCTTTCAAAAAAGTGGAAAACAGAAGATGATGGGACGACCTGGGTATTTGAGATTAGAGACGGGATTACGTTTCAAAATGGCAAGGATCTAAATGCTGAAGCCGTGAAACATTCGTTAGAAAGAACGATAAAAGAAAGCGAAGCAATGAAAAGTGCACTTAAAATTAAAGAAATAAAAGCCAGTGGCCAAATCTTAACCATTACAACAACAGAGCCGCTTGCCACGCTGCCTTCTGAACTTGTTCATCCAAACACAGCAATTATTGATGTAGATGCTCCTCCAGATACAAAAAGTAAACCCGTGGGAACAGGGCCATTTAAAGTAGCTTCGTTTAAACCGGATAATGAAATGAAAGTAAAAAAATATAAAGAATACTGGGGCGGGGAACCAAAATTGGATGAAGTTGTGTTAACATTTAATGATGATGAAAATGCACGAACGTCCGCTTTGCAATCAGGTGAAGCCGATATTGTGTACCGTCCGGCTATTGAAAGCTTAAACACGTTAAAAAAAGATTCTTCTATTGTAGTAGATGTACAGCCGAGCCTGAGAAATCAAATGCTTTTTTATAATTCAAGGCAAGAAGCGTTTAAAGATAAAAATGTGAGAAAAGCGTTTGATGTATTATTAAATCCAAAAGATGTTGTCGATACAGCGCTTGCAGGTCAAGGATCCCCAGCAAATGGTCCATTTTTAAAGAGTTTAGATTTTTCGAACGATCAAAAAACGAAAATCTATGGACCAAGTGAAGCTCAAACATATTTAGAAAAAGCCGGTTATATACTCAAGGATGGAAAAGCAATAAAAAATGGAAAACAGCTTTCCTTTAAGCTTGTTACATACCCTTATCGTCCAGAACTGCCTTTAATGTCACAAATGCTTCAGTCAGAAGCAAAAAAGATTGGTGTAAAAATAGACATTCAACAAGTGGAAAATATGGACGAGTATATGACAACAAAAAATGATTGGGGAATCGTTACATATAGTCTAGTAACCGCGCCGCGAGGAGATGCAGGATATTTCTTTAATGCTCTTTACATGGAGGGAGGAGCATTTAATGTAGGTCATTTTCATGAACCAGCATTAACTTCCATTATCAATAAACTCAATAAAACAGTTGATCAAAAACAGCGCAATGAGTTAGCAAGGCAAGCCGGAGAAATAGTAGAAAAAGAAACGCTCCACTCTTCGATTGTTCATCCGAATAATTTTGTGGCCTATAGAGACAATGTGAAAAATTGGGTCACAACTAAAAGTGAATACTATGTGATAACAAAGGATTTAGATGTGAAATAGATATGAAATTAATTGGTAAAAGAATAATAGAATTACTCATTTTTTTAGTTATCCTATCGTTTCTCAGCTTTGTTTTGATGAAGCTGGCTCCAGGAGACCCAGTTAAGCAAATGCTCCGTGTAGATGACGTGGCAGTTTCTGAGGAACAAATAAATAGTTTGCGAACAGAGCTAGGGTTTAATGAGCCTGTATATATTCAATATGTAAAGTGGCTGAAGCGCTTTTTTCAGTTTGATTTAGGGTCTTCGTATATGACAAAAGAGCCTGTCATCGATGAATTAGCCGAGAAGTTTCCGGCTACGCTGCGCTTGACGGCTGCATCTTTGGTTGTGATGCTGTTAATAGCTGTGCCACTCGGCACGCTGTCAGCACTATACTCGAATAAATGGATTGATTATCTCAGCAGAAGTATTTCCTTAATTGGAGCGTCTATTCCAAGCTTTTGGCTCGGCCTTTTGTTTATACAGCTGTTCTCTGTACGTCTTCAATGGCTTCCTTCGATGGGGACAGGCACAGCGGCTCATCTTGTACTGCCTTCTTTAACACTCGGTTTTGCCATGTCCGCTGTGTATATGCGAATGATTAGAGCTAGTCTGCTAGAAGGACTGAAACAAGATTTTGTACGATCCGCTCGAGCAAGAGGAATCAGTGAAAGCCGCATTTTTATTTTCCACGCGTTCCGGTATAGCTTAACGCCCATCCTTACCATTTTAGGCACGAGCTTAGGCAGTTTGCTTGGAGGAACGGTCATCATTGAAGTGCTTTTTGCTTATCCTGGCATTGGAAAATTAGTCATTGATGCGATTATGAATCGTGATTATCCTGTGATTCAAGGGTATATTTTGTGGATGGGCCTGTTTGTTGTTTTAATTAATTCATTTGTGGATTTGAGCTACAAATATGTAAATCCCCAGCTCTATGTAAAGGGAGGGGATAAAACGTGAAAAAGCCGCAGCTTCCTTTTGTAGTGATAAGCGTGTGTGGTATTGCGCTTATTTTATTTTGTCTGTTTGGAAGTCAGCTAACACCGATGGATCCCACACAAGTTAATATGCAAGATCGGCTTCAAAAATCCACCGGTGATCACTGGTTAGGAACTGATCACTTAGGCAGAGATCTCTTTTCACGAATCGTGGCTGGAGCTCAGACCACAATTGGAACTAGCTTTCTTGTCTTAGCTCTTTCTCTTTTGATTGGAGTACCTGTTGGCTTAGTTTCAGCGTATATTGGAGGGAAAATAGACCGCTTTTTAATGAGAATTGTAGACGCTTTTTTAGCTTTTCCTGACTATATTGCAGCCATCGTCTTAAGCGGACTGTTAGGGCCTGGATTATTTAACTTAATTGCTGCGATGGTTATTGTAAAGTGGGTTGGTTATGCAAGGGTAGTGCGCAGTATTGTGCTTCAAGAAAAGTCAAAAGAATATGTGCTGGTCGCTAAATTAAACGGAGTGGGAACACTACCTTTAATCCTGCGCCACTTTCTTCCTCATGTGGGAGGACATATTCTTGTTCTTGCTACGCTGGATATAGGGAAAATTATTTTAATGATGGCTTCATTATCCTATATTGGACTAGGGACTCAGCCGCCTACTCCGGAATGGGGAACGATGCTAAATGAAGGCAGGGCCTACTTTTACAATGCTCCGCAGTTAATGTTGATACCAGGCGTGGCCATTATTTTATTTGTGCTGGCGTTTACAGCTTTAGGTGAATATATTCGAGGGAAATATCAAGTTAATCAGTAAAAGAGGTGATCGTCATCGTTTTAGAAATAAAGCATCTAGCCATTCATAATAAAACAAAACAAATCGTAAAAGACGTTTCTTTTACAATCGAGCAAGGACAGTGGATGGCGCTCGTTGGAGAAAGCGGAAGCGGTAAAAGTATCACTGCTGCTTCGATAGGAGGACTGCTGCCTTCAGGTGTAACGCTTAAAGGAGGATCTATTATATTTAAGCAGGAAGGATATGCGCCTATCCTTGGAAAAGATATTTCGTATATCTTTCAAGATTATCGAAGCGCCTTTACTCCTTTTTTAACAATTGGAAAGCAGTTTGATGAAACGATTCGTACACATAGTAAGCTTGCTAAAAAAGACAGGACTGCTGCCATTTTTCAGGCTCTAAAAGCTGTGAATTTACCTAATGAACGCGTGTATAAAAGCTATGCTTCTCAGCTGAGCGGAGGACAGCTTCAGCCTTCTCAGCTGAGCGGAGGACAGCTTCAGCGAGCAGCGATTGCTTTAGCACTGGTGATGAAGCCTGCCTTGATTATTGCAGATGAACCAACCACGGCTTTAGATAGCGTGTTAGCAGCTGAAGTTCTTCAGCTGCTGCATAAGCTGAAAGAAGCAACAGGCTGTGCCATTTTGTTTATTACCCATGATTTGCGTCATGTGCGGAAATATGCAGACCGAGCAGCCATTATGTTAGCAGGAGAGATCGTGGAAGAAAACAGTATCGAATCTCTGTTTCACGCTCCGCATCACTTTTATACAAAAAAACTGTTTAACGCCATTCCTTCTTTACAGAAAACGCCTGATCGATTGTTAGATATGCAGAAAAAAGTGTTGATATAGGAGTGAGATATGAAAGAAAAAAGTATATTACACGTCACGCAGCTGGTGAAACAGTATAAAGACGTTAAAGCACTAAATAATGTTTCCTTGCATATCGATAAAGGAGAATGTGTAGGGATTGTTGGAGAAAGTGGAAGCGGAAAAAGTACGCTTGTAAAAAGTGTGCTAAGGTTAACAGAGATTCAGCAGGGAGAAGTATGGTTTGCAGAGAAACCTCTTCACCGGTTAAAAGGAAAAAAACTGCAGCAAGCTCGTCTAGGCATGCAAGTCGTATTTCAAAACCCCGCGGCTTCTTTTAATCCAAAAGTAAAAATCATCGATTCTTTGCTCGAGCCTTTACGGCAGCAGCGAACCGTTCCTTCATTTTTATCTCATGTGAGCAGAAACGAAAAAGAACTCGCTTTTTATTTGTTAGAAACAGTCGGGATTAGCGCAGAATATGCGTTGAATTATCCTCATGAACTCAGCGGTGGACAGCTTCAGCGTGTAGCGATTGCGCGTGCCATTAGCGTAGGTCCGTCTCTGGTGCTATTAGACGAACCAACAGCGAGTCTTGACGTTACAGTACAGGCAAAAATTTTAAATTTATTAAAAGATTTGCAGGAGACGTTTCAGCTATCTTATTTGTTTATTTCGCATGATTTAGCGGCAGTGAAATTTATGAGCAGTCGCATGATGGTTATGCAGCAAGGCGAGGTTATCGATCAATTTGACCGTGCAAATCTATTTGATAAAAACAGGCATCCCTACACAAAAAAGCTTGTGCGTTTATTTGAATAGAGAGTAAAGCTCTTCGTTTAATATACTAAACGAAGAGCTTTTTTATAAATGAGAATGAGACAAAGTCAGGGACGCGGCGGGGGAGTATGCATATGTATAAAATGATAGCCTGCTTGGCAAAGCATGACAAAACTAATGCTGAGTACAACGAGAGGAATTAGCTTGTTTTTTCCTCGTTCTTCATATAGTCCGGCTGCGCTTAAAAGGAAGCCAATAGCAGCTAAAGGAGGAGAGGCGCGAAAGAATAAATCTGCAGCGGTAAACGCTTGGTTTGTATATTTATAATAAAAAAATAGACCTGTAATCAATAAAAATAGTCCAATCCAAAACAGCGTAAGTTTTCCAAAAAGGGTTTTAGGCACTGCGATTTCACTCCTTTTTTCAGTCAAGTACCATAAAATACTAGCATAAAATGTTCTAGTTTGCATTAGAGAAAAAGAACGTGAATTATACAATATGTGTAAAAAAACAGGTTTGAAGTAGGAGGAGATGAGGTATTCAAAGCGCTTCATGTAAAAAAATACATATCGTTGGAGCTGTTGGAAGTGGAAAAACAACTCTTGCCCGTTTATTATCCCATGAATTAAAAGTTCCTCACTACGAACTTAATAACATTATGTGGGAACGAACATATGAAGGAGATAAAAGAAGAAGTGAAACGGATAGAAAAAAGTGTTTACATCATATTGCAGCTTCAAAAGAATGGATTATAGAAGGCTTATACTATACGTGGGTGAATGAAATTTTTAATAGAGCTGACCTTATTATTTTTCTCGACATCCATTATCTAAAAAGAATATGATTTATTATAAAAAGGTATGTTCTGCAAAAAGCTAAAATAGAAAAAGCAAATTATGCACGGACGTTTTCTATTTTCATTAAAATGTTTCAGTGGAATGCGGATTTCGAAAAGCAAAGTAAACCTGAAATTTTGCATATCCTTCGTACGTCATATAACGATAAACTTATAATAGTGAAAAAGAGAGAAGAGATAGAGCACCTTATATCGTAAGAAAACGCCGCTCAGTTGATGAGCGGCGTTTTTTGACTTTTATTCTATCAACATAGAAGCGCCTTTTTTTTCACAAGCTTTTGCAAGGTTTTTGAGCAGCTGATTAAGAAACTCTTCGTCCATTTTAAGCCACTCTTCTTTTTGCAGCCCTTCTACGATATAGGAAGAGAAAACCCACACGTCGTTTTTGATGGCAGAGCGATTTGTTTCAGCGATTACGGTTAATGCCTTGATGACAGCAGACATCACGGAAACATCTTCTTTCCCATAATGGCGAATTTGATAGAAAGCTCCCGTACCATGATTTAATAAGTTCGGCCTTCTTTTAGCATGGAGAAAAAAGTTAGTCATACTTATCCACCTATTATTACCCGCATCTGCATGTAAAAAACTTCTTTAAGAAAAGTTTTATCATTCATTTGTAAGGGGTAGAGATCAAAAAGGAGGGGAGAGCCGTGGCATTTGATTATTCACTTGACTTTGAGCATATCGATTTTAGAAAACATCCTGAAAAGTATAGAGTAGGAAAAGGAGAACAAGGAGTTCTCCTTGTGGAGCCGTATAAAAGTGAAATTCTTCCTCATTGGCGTTTTCGAACACCTGAAATTGCTGAGGAATCCGCGGACGCCATTTATCAGCTTTTTTTAACCTACAAAGAAAAAAGCGATTTTGTTGGAATGGACATGGCCCGGAAATTTCTCCAAATGGGATATACGCGATCCAGGCGCTACGCGAACTACAAAGGTGGAAAGAAATATAGCAAAGACGGAGAGCGTAATGAACGGCAAATTGATGAACAAAAAGCAAAATCGGCGGCTATTTTTATGAAAAAATGGAAGGAGGTACGAGAGAATAAAGAGTACTTGACATTTAAAAAAGAGCATCAAAAAAAGTACGGATAATCAGCTGTTATCCGTACTTTTTTCCTTTGTTATTTCGATTCGTTTAATATGGTGATGTTCAATATCAATGACTTTAAATGAAAAACTTTCGTTTGTGATGCTGTCACCTTTAGCAAGATCAAACTTTTCGGTCAGCATCCAGCCGCCAATGGTATCAACGTCTTCTTGCTCAATATTTGTTCCGAGTAAGTCATTTACTTCTTCAATCAACACCTTCGCATCGAGTACGTAGTGATTTTCACTAATTTTGTGTACGTCCGGTATTTCATCATCATCAAATTCATCACGAATTTCACCAACAATTTCTTCTAAAATGTCTTCTACCGTTACAAGCCCTGTTGTTCCTCCGTACTCGTCTATTAAGATGGCCATGTGAATTCTGTCTTTTTGAATTTTAAGCAATAAGTCGTAAATGGCGATGGAATCAATGACTTGAATGATGGGTTTCATATACGTTTGCACGGTACGTGGTTTAATATCATCTTCTTTTATGTAATCCGCTAATATTTCTTTAATATTAACTAATCCCACCACTTGATCTTTGTTTCCATCTACAACTACTGGATAGCGAGTATATTGCTCTACTCTAGCCATTTTTAAGAATTCTTCTATCGTTTCATCTGCTGATACGCTAACAATTTCCGTACGAGGCACCATGATTTCTTTAGCTGTACGATTATCAAATTCAAAAATATTATTCATGAACTTAAATTCCGATTGATTAATTTCACCGCTCTCATAGCTTTCAGATAAAATAATTCTAAGTTCTTCTTCACTATGAGCTACTTCGTTTTCAGAAGCTGGCTTCAGGCCGAATAATCCGACAACGCCCCTTGCTGAGTGGTTTAAAAGCCAAATAAACGGATAAAGTAACTTAGAAAAAAGAATAAGAGGACGGGAAAATAACAGCGTCACTTGTTCGGCCTTTTGAATCGCCACTGTTTTGGGCGCAAGTTCCCCAGCTACCACATTTAAAAATGTGACAACCGAAAAAGCAAGAACAAAAGATATGACATGCGAAAGTGATGTAGCAAAAGGAAGCATGTCAATAAGCGGTTCTAATAAATGGCCTACCGTAGGTTCACCTATCCAGCCTAGACCCAGTGCGGTAACCGTAATGCCCAGCTGTGTGGCTGAAAGATAACCATCTAAATTTGATACTACTTTTTTTGCTGCTAAAGCGTTCCGGTTTCCTTCTTCAATTAACTGGTCGATTCTAGTCGACCGTACCCTAATGACGGCAAATTCCGTTGCAACAAAAAAGGCTGTTAATATAATTAATACGATGAATAAAATGACATTTACTGTTTCCAAATTTATCTCCTTACCCCGTTGAAACGGATAAGGGAACACCTCCCTTATAAAAGTTTGATGAGCTGATTTATATGGTAAATAAAGAATATCATGTATACTGTTCCCTTAATGTCCGTAGAAATAAACTTACCGAAAAGAAAGAGCACTTTTTAATAACCCACAACATTTTTTGGCACAAAAAGCGTAAACTAAACACTATAAAATAAATGAAAAGAGATAACGTGATACCTTTAAAAGGATGTAAATAGAAGTAGGAGTCGATTGTTTTCATGGAATTTTTTCTGACGATATTAGTCTTATTGGCTTTGATTGGTCTATCTAATATCATTAATCATTTTGTACCATTTATTCCTGTTCCATTAGTTCAAATAGCTTTGGGAGCAGGGCTTGCTATCTTGCCATTTGGTGGAGATGTACATTTAGAGCCTGATTTATTTTTTATTTTATTTATTGCCCCGCTATTATTTAATGATGGGAAAAACGTGTCAAGAGCTGCTCTTTGGAAGCTTCGTACACCTATTTTATTACTAGCGCTGGGACTGGTTTTTGTAACGGTGGCAGTAGGGGGATATTTAATCAATTGGCTGATCCCTTCCATTCCGTTACCGGCGGCATTTGCACTAGCCGCTATTTTGTCCCCAACAGATGTAGTGGCTGTTGGAGCTATGGCGAGCCGAGTAAAGCTGCCTAAGCGAATTATGCATTTGCTGGAAGGCGAAGGGCTGATGAATGATGCCTCTGGTCTTGTAGCGTTTCAAGTAGCAGTAGCTGCTACCGTAACGGGCGTCTTTTCGATAGTAGATGCTACATTTCAGTTCCTTTGGGTAGCGCTGGGCGGTTTGTTTGTAGGAGCATTTATCGCTTTTTTGATTATCAGACTGCGTGTACTTGTTCGACGTTTAGGAATGGAAGATATTACGATTCATATGTTAATACAAATTCTAACTCCATTTGTTGTCTTCTACATTGCTGAACATTTTCATTTATCAGGAATCTTGGCAGTTGTAGCAGGCGGCATTGTGCATGCGATTGAGCGCGACCGAGAAGAATCACCTAATCAGCAGCTTAAAGTAGTATCAAAAAGTACTTGGACGGTTATTTTATATTTGTTAAATGGCTTGGTGTTTGTACTGCTTGGTTTGCAAATACCTAAAGTGGCGAAAGCAATTATTCAAGATCCAAACTTTAATAATGGACAAGTGCTTCTTTATATTTTGATTATTACTGTCTTTTTGCTTGTACTACGATTTATTTGGGTGATGGTGTCATGGTCAGTAGGCTGGTATTACAAAAATAACAAGCATCTAAAACCTGAGCCTCGTTCTATTGGCATTATTACGGTTTCAGGTGTACGAGGAGCGGTTACGTTAGCCGGAGCATTTTCGATTCCATATACGCTTGATAACGGCAGTGATTTTCCGGAACGCTCTCTGATTATTTTTCTAGCAGCAGGCGTTATATTGTTAACCCTAGTTGCGGCAAGTATTCTTTTACCTCTCATTGCGAAAACAGAAAAGGCGCCGAAGAAGCCTGAGCGCAATACAAAAGAGGTTAAAGCACGCATTAAAGTGCACAAAGCTGCTATTCAGCGGTTAAAAAGAGAAATGACCGAGGAAAATCGTGGAGCAGCCCTTTCGTTAATTTCAACGTATAATACAACGATTAATAATATCATCGTTAAAACTCATCCTTTAGAAGCCTCTGAAAACAAACAGTATGAAGAAGAAATTCGATTGCTGGCTCTTCAGGCCAAGGGGAAATTGGTGGAAAAGCTATTAAAAGAGGAAAAAATAGACCGTGAGACAGCGTATATTTGTTTGGAACATACGCACAAGCTTGAAATGGCTGTAACCAATCGTGTAAGGTACAAATTATTGGTGAGCTGGATGAGGTTTAAAAAAGTTTTATTATTACTAGTCCGAATTTTTTCACCGAATAAGCAGGCGTTAAGAAAACAAAGCTTGCGAAGAAGAAGCAAAGTGAACAAAGTACGTATTCAAATGATTGAAGAAGCGATAAAGGTCATTAAAGAAAATATGAATGAAGAAAATCGAATGATTTCACTTGCTATTATTAGCGAATACCATAGATCCATGGCAAGACTTAGAAAAGAGAGTACGGAGTATAATTCACGCAAACGTAAAAAAACAACGAGAGATTTATGTTATAAAGCGTTTCATACCGAGCGGGAAACGGTGCAAGAACTTTATGAAAAAGGAGAAATCACGCGTGAAATCGCTCATAATATCCGAAAAGATATCGCTTTGCGTGAAGCATTAACAATTGAAGAAAATGGTTATTAAAAAGTCGCAGAGATTAGTCTCAGCGACTTTTTAATGTGCTTATAAATACGATCTTTTATCTTAATTAAAGCTTGTACAAAAAATGTGTGCTTGTCCACTGTCATCAGTCTATACGAATTGTTTTAAATTACATATATTGTTAACAGGTGAGCTACTTCACCTCACAATCTTTCTAACAGGAGTTGATATTTATATGAGCAATTTACGCAAAGTAATCGCTTCAGCTTTTAACAGTGATCAGACAAGCCGTGTTGCTGATGCTTTAATCTCTGATGTACTAAAAAAGTATGGTGTTTCAGAAAATTCTCTAAGAAATTTATCCCCTGAGCAAAAACAAAAAATTAAGCAAATCGTTGCTGAGCTTCAATCGAAAGTTAACGATACACTCAAATAAGAACGTTGATGACCGGAAGGGTATAAAGCAGTGTTAATTAAGAAAATCATGTGGGTTTGCAAAAAAACAAAAACTTTTAGAAGGGTGATTGATATGAGTAAATACTACAGCTATTACAATCCTGAAGAGGGTAAGTATTATATGAAAAAAGAGTATGAGGAAGCAGAAGATTATTTTAAAGGTAAAAAGAAAAGAAAAGAAACAAAATGCGGAGGATCTGGATGGAGTGCATTGGAAGGCTCTAGCCATCCGGCATTCAACGCTGTTAGAGAAAATCAAGTAGCGAAACAAAAAGAGGAAACGGTTCAATATTCTGAAGAAACTATTTTTATATGCGATTCGGCAGACGTTGAAGTAAACACAACAAGCATCAAAGCGGCTTTATCTGTACAAGCAGCACTACAAGCGGCAATCGTTCTTGTTTTAACAATTGCGATTGGACGCAGTGCAGAAGCAGAGTCAATTGCACAAGAATTATTCCAAAAATCATCTATCAAACAAATTAATAGACAGCGTACAGTTATTAAAAATTCACGAAATGTAAAAATCGATGTATCAGACACTGAAATTGCAATCAACATTCAAGTATTAATTGAGCTATTACTTGCTCTGTTAGTGGAATTAGAAATTCAGCTATAAGCCTTTTATCTTTTGTGTAGAGAAGCGTAGACAAGCCTATGAGCTGTCTACGCTTTTTTTCTTCAAATTGGCTGGTAAAAGAAACGGTTCGAAATGATGAAAAATATTATTCTTTCTCAAATAAATAAAGCTTTCCGTTAACAGCAATATCAAACCGAGGCCCTTTAAAGCCGCGTTTTATAAGTTCTTTACGCATAAACTTCATAATTCCTCCGTGGCTGACAATCAGCAAATCGTCTTCTGACTCGGAAATAGCGCGATCTAGCACTGCTGCTACTTTTCTCTTAGTCTCAGCCATATCTTTACGAGCTTGTTTGTTGATGAGTCCGGACGTGCGAAACAGTAATGCCCATAGGATAAAAGGAAGTTTAAATTTTACTGGAATAATAGGCATAGGTATTTCTCTAAGTTCTGGAAGAAGCGTGATCTCTTGTTTATAAATGTGCTTTGCCGTTTTGTGTGCTCGCGGCATATCGCTTGAAAAACAGCGTTTCCATTGGATATTATTCAAATCAGTCTCTCCATACGTAATATCTGATTCATCATATTCCTGAAACCAAGCCACTAGTTCGTCAGTGGATAAGCGGTGGTTTTCTGGAAGACCTTTGTTTACTTTGTAATGACGTACTAATGCTACTTTCATTGTGAAATCTCCTTAAAATCTAAGCGCCAAAAACACTTATTCGGCGCAGCTTGATTTTCTTATTTAATGTTATTTTCATCATGCTGCACCTCCTTTCAAATATTTGTAAAATAAGTATAAAATGGATTAAGAAAATTGTAAATACGGTATAGAAGAAGATTTTGAGATAGAATAACTGGAAAATGAAACCTTTTTATAACATAAAACGTATTACTTATAGATAATTCAAACAAATTGAAATACATATAAAAGGGTGGATTACAATGATGGATACAGAGAGAAAAGTGAACATCAGAGAAGAGTTTGGAATTTTATTTGCACAAGGGGATTTTAAGAAACTTTATGATTGTGTAAGCGAAGAATTTAAACGTCAAGTTTCGCTTCAGCAATTTTTGGAGCAGAGCAAATTGTTTAATCAAGGAGAACAGTTCTACAGACTAGAAACAAATCTCTATTTAACTCCTCAAGTTGAGCAGTTTATTTGGTTAAATTCTACGCAGACAAAATTCATCAGCGTTATGTTTGATGAACATAACATTATACAAGCACTTGTGATTGCTCCTATAGAATCATTTTCAGAGAGAGATCGATGGAGTACAAACAAATATACGATGCCGATTCAAAGTGAATGGTTTGTCTATTGGGGAGGAAAGCATGAGGTGTTGAACTATCACCATCTAGTCGAAAACCAAAGGTATGCGTATGATTTAGTCGTGAGAAAAGGAAAGCAAAGCTATAAAAATGATGGAATGAAAAACGAAGATTACTATGCCTATGGAAAAAAAGTTGTAGCGCCGCTTGAAGGAGTCGTTATCACAGCAGTTGATGGTCAAGAAGATAATGAAATTGGACATACGAATAAAAAAAATCCTTTAGGAAATCACGTCATCATTGAGCATGAAGGAAAAGAATACAGTGTGCTTGCGCATTTGAAGAAAGGATCGGTTTCTGTGAAAAAAGGAGACGTGGTTCGTAAAGGAACGCTGCTCGGAAGGTGTGGAAATTCCGGGAATTCATCCGAACCCCACATTCATTTTCACGTCATGGATGCCTCTGACATCGAAACGTCAAAAAGTTTGCGAATTCGGTTTCATGCGGCCGTTGAACCGATTCGCGGAGATACGGTTATTCCATTTTTTAATTGATTAAAAAGCCATAGCGTTTGCTGTGGCTTTTTATGCAAGGCTTTCCTCAAATATAAAGTCAAGCAGCCGTTGAAACAAGTAAAGGATAATAGCTACGGTAGTCATGACAAGGAAAAGCCCAAAATGACTGATATCATACAGATTATAAAGCCCGATTTTAGCGAGAAAAGGAACAATAACATAACCATGAATCAAATCTAAAATAACGTTAACAATTATGTACAAGATAAACCCAGGATACGTAAGGTAAAAGACAAAGATCGTAATCACAATATGAAGGCAATAAATCGTTGCTCCCATGTTAGTAAGAAAAAATACGTTTTCTTGAACCGTCCACCAGTGCATTTTTTCCGCTACTTGATAGGCGATTGTCATCATTAATGCAGCAAATAACCCTACAGTAAAAAATCGTTTAACACGCTGTTTATCAAGCAGCAGCAGTAAAAACCATGGAATAACAAGAATCCCCCATAATATAATTTGATTCATTCATCTTCCCACCTTTTATTTATCAGTAGTTCTTAGTGTAAGAAAGAATTGTAAAAATATACGTTCTATAAAGAAAACGTTTACAATTAGGTTGCTTCTCTATATACTAAATCTTGAATACTTGTATACAAGTTGGCTAAGGAAGTGATGACACATTAAAAAGGTAACCTACCCGGAAAGATGGCTTCGCGGAGCGTCGCTGGGAGAACAAGTTGTAAGCAAATTAAGAATTCAAATTATGAGCGGCGAGCTGAAGAAAGGAGCCATACTATCGGAAAATCAGCTCTCGGCAGAGTTTGCAATGAGTCGATCTCCTATAAGAGAAGCGCTGCGAACCCTTTCAAACGAAGGACTCATTGATTTACAGCGAATGGGAGCAGTTGTTATTGGTTTAACAACTAGGGATTTAAACGAGCTGTACGATGTTCGTCTGCTTTTAGAACATTTTGTCTTAGAACGTTTATCTGAAGTCAACCATGATTCGCTTATTAAAAAGCTTGAGCAAAGCATTGATCAAATGAACATGGCAGCTAAATACGATGACTATGTAGAGTTTGCTTATCAAGATTTACGGTTTCATGAGCTCGTGATTATCGAAGCAGACCACAAACGGATATTAAAATTGTGGGAAAGCATCCGTGAAATTATTTTAGCTGCTCTTTTAATTACCACTGAAAAAAGATTTCGAGATGATAAAGCAGCTGTGCTCCCACTGATAAAGCAGCATCATGAAATGATTAAAGCATTAAAGTCTCAAAATACAGAACGTATTCAAGATGAAGTGAAGCGTCACTTTGAAGATACGCGAAATACGATAACAGCTTCACTTTTGAATGAAGCATAAAAAAAGGGATAAAAGATTCAAAATGTTTTTGGGTCTTCTTATCTTTAACCTGTCGACAAGTATACAAAGGGGATGAAAAAATGAAAGCAGGTGTCTACGTTTCAGAAACAAAAGCCGTTATGCAGCAAAAAGCGAAACCGGTTATAAAAGAAGGAGAAGCGCTTGTACAGGTATCTCATGCTGGAATTTGCGGAACGGATATGATGATTTATTTTGGAAAACATCCTAGAGCACAAGCGCCACTTATTATGGGACATGAATTCAGCGGAGTTATAGAAGAGATCCGAGGGGAAACGGAATTTTCTTTAGGTGACCGCGTAGTAGTTGAGCCTACGCTTAGCTGCAGAACGTGCGAAGCCTGTGTAAGAGGACAGTTTCATGTTTGTAAGAAGTTAAAACTAATCGGCATTGATCAAGATGGGGGGTTCGCGGAGTACGTGGCTGTTCCAGTGAACCGCCTTCACCTCTTGCCAGAGAAACTGTCTAGCCCGCATGCAGCTCTTGCAGAACCTGTAGCGGTTGCCGTACACACAGTACGACGCTCGCGGTTGAAAATAGGGGACCAAGCTGTCATTTTAGGGGCAGGACCTATTGGACTGCTGATCGGGATGATTGCGAAACGAGCAGGAGCAAAAAAAGTAATGATCTCAGATATTAGTTCTTATCGCTTAACTAAAGCGAAAGAACTTGGCTTTATACCAATTGATGCAGCGAAAAAAGACGTCGTAAAAGAAGTGTGCTTGCTTACGAATGACGTCGGTGCAGACGTTGTATTTGAAGTAGCCGGAAATCAAATTACAGCAAAACAAATGGTTGAAACAAGCCGTATTCAAGGAGAGATTGTGGTGGTAAGCGTATACAAAAACGCTCCAGAAGTAGATTTAGCAGCGATGCACTTTAAAGAAATTTCATTAACTACAACGAGATGTTATACAAAGGAAGATTTTCAGACGGCTATTGATTTACTGGCAAACGGTGAAATAGCAGCAGATTCTTTAATTTCTCATAAACTGCAGCTTGAAGATATTCAAGCAGGGTTTGAGTTTATGCAGCGGCCTGATGAATCACTTAAGGTTTTATTTGCACCAAATGGAGAGGAGAATGAACAATGACAGTAGATTTATTTTCTTTAGATGGTAAAGTAGCAGCGATTACGGGAGCAACAAGAGGAATTGGAAGATCAATGGCGATTGCTTTGGCAGAAGCAGGTTCGGATATCGCTCTTCTGCAGCGATCAAAGGAATTTCTTGGAGTAAAAGAAGAAATTGAACGTCTCGGAAGAAAATGTTTTATTGTTAATTGTGATCTAGAAAATGCTTCTGAAGTAAGCGAAGCGATCTCATCGGTTGTTGCTTATTTTGGAAAGCTCGATATTTTAGTGAACAACGCTGGCATTCAAAGACGTTCACCCGCTGTAGACTTTGCAGAGGAAGATTGGGATGCTGTTATGAATGTCAATTTAAAAACCGTATGGTTGTTATGTCAGCAGGCGGGCCGCCAAATGCTTAAACAAGGAAGCGGAAAAATCATTAATATGGCATCTTTGCTTTCTTACCAAGGAGGTATTACCGTTCCGGCCTATGCTGCAGCAAAAGGCGGAGTTGCTCAGCTTACAAAGGCTTTATCTAATGAATGGGCAGCAAAAGGCGTAAATGTTAATGGAATTGTACCAGGGTATATTGCTACTGATATGAATGAAGCACTTATTAACGATAAAACGCGCAGCAGACAAATCATTGAACGTATTCCCGCAGGCAGATGGGGGCAAGCAGATGATTTTAAAGGAGCGGTTGTCTTTTTAGCATCTGATGCATCTGCCTATATTCATGGGCACTTACTTGCTATAGACGGAGGCTGGCTAGGAAGATAACGCATGAATGAACGAATTTTTTCATATCATGAACAAACTTAATTAAAAGGAGCGTTCGTGGTATGAAAAGGTGGATGTTAAATCTGGGTATTGCTGTCACAGTGCTTATAACTGCTTGGACGGTGTATACAAAGCCTGAAGAGAAAGAGGTTTCGCTATTTTCTTACAATCAGCCTTCTATAGTTGTTCAAAAAGAAAGCACAGACTTTGAAAAAGCGTTAAAAGCTTTTTTGATGCAGCATGGCTTTCAAGAAGTTAGGGTGCTGAATAACTATGCGGAAGCTCAAATTCTGATTCTTCTGCCCCGCGAACACCTTTCTTCCCGTAAGAAAAGAGAAATTCAGCAAATGGTAAATCAAGTTGCCAAACAGTATCACGTTCATCCTGATGTAGTTAATGTTCAGTTGTATGAAAAAAAGTAAAAAGCCTTTTAAAAAGGGGAATCCCCCTCGATAAAAGGCTTTTTTTACTCTTTTTTCTTCTCTTGTTCAGCGAGCTCTTCTTGTCTTTTAAAATGTGATTTTCCTAACGCATACACAAAACTAAAAAACAAAGGAAGTAAAATAGTCAGCAGCACAAGGCGGGTAAGCATATCGCCCAAATCATTTCTTGTTAAGTAAATATTAATAGCTGCAATGACAATATAAATAAAAATACCGAGGTTTCGTAAAAATCTCTTTAGCATAGATGCATTCATTTTTTTCACCTTACTTTTATATACTCACATTTAAGGTAAAGGAAACGATTCATAAAAGCAACCTATTTACTACAAAGCAAGAAGGAATATAGGAATTTATAATGAATATTTATAGGTTGCCTGAAAATCATGGAAATAAAAATCCTAACATGAAGTCGTTTTATAAAGCAGCTCGCTCCGAGTACACTGAATGCGCCGAGTCAGCTATAAACAGCTGCCTTCTCTTCAATCAGCTTTATTTCTTAAAAAGGTAAGGTGATAAGATGAAAAGAGTACTGGTAATGGGCGTTTCTCCAGGAGTAGGAAAGTCTACCTTTGCCAAGAAATTAGGGGAAAAGCTTGATCTAGAAGTATATCATTTAGACAGCCTGTATTGGCAGCCTGGCTGGAAGGAAAGAGACAATGATAGCTTTAGAGAATTGCAGGAGCAAATTGTAAAAAAAGACAGCTGGATTATCGACGGGAACTACAGCAATTCGTATGACCTGCGAGTGAAGCGTGCAGATACCATTATTTATTTAGAGCTGCCGCTCATCGTTTGTGTGTACCGAGTAATAAAGCGGAGAATCGTATATGCAAGAAAAATGCGTGAAGATATGGCAAAAGGATGCCCTGAAAAAGTAGATTGGTCATTTTTTACGTTTATTCTTACTACGTATCGAGAGCGGCAAAAAAAGATGAGAAACCGGTTTAAAAAGCTTAAAAATGATGAGGATTGCAAGATTTTTATGCTGATGAACAGAAAGGACATCGAGAACTATATACAAAACCTCTAGGGGGAGTATGTGCTGAATTTTGAACAAAAATAACCACGTAATAAGTTCGCTTGTTACGTGGCTTTATTAAAAAAACAATTATTCTTGCGTAATCTTCAACATTCCTTCTTCGTCGAGCGCAACCGTTAGAGAATGATTGACCTTTGCCATTAATGGATGAACTTCAGAGTCTCGGTTCGAAAAAAACCACCGTCTTTTAGGCGTCCCTACAAGAAAAAACGCACTGCCGCTTCCTAAAAAATTAAATGTAGCGTTTAATAGCCTGTTGTTACGTACGGTGATACCGGAGTTGATAAGCTGTGTTCCTACAGAGTGGACATGAGGAGTTGTCAAGTTGATTTCTCCTATGCTTAAAAGCGACTTAGAAGAAAAGGGTTCCTTGGATGACGGGCAGTCCGAATGTCTTGAAATGTATTCAACAATATTATGAGCAGGGTCTTCAAAATAAAACGAATGAGCATCAAACGCTTCAAAATAAATCTCATCTTTCTTCTCTTCCGTATTGAGGAAGACTCTCTGAGTAGCCCATTGCTTTGCTTCCATAAAGCGGTTTGCTGGAATATTAAAAGCAAAATGGTAAAAGGGCTTTGTATGTAGAGAACTTTCTTTAAAGGTTAGCTCACTTTCACCAACCTTGATGGAAAAAGAACGCGGTGAAGCGGCGGTTAATGGAAAATCGAGAGAATTTACATAAAAATCCTTCATTGTGTCCAATAAGTGGGTGTACAGGACAGCTTGATTAATAATCATAAACCATTCCCCCTCGTTTAAGCGTTGTCTAAAATGGTATTACACAAATTTTTCGCTCTCTTTTTGATTACTGCTTTTCCAGTGAAGCTGAAAAGAGCCTTTATGCTCAGAGCCTACAAAATTAATACGATATCTCCTCGTTTTTTCAGGTGTTAAATAAAGAGAGTTATTAGTCATTTCAAAAAATCGTGTCTGTTTTGGATCTTCTACGTACAGGGACAGGTCTCCGCTTTTGGTATTTTTAGATAGCGTAAAAGCGTAGGTTACACCTTTTTTGAGTTTAATGCTCCGGGAGTAGCAGCCCGTAAAGCTGTCGTACTCGCCAAAAAAAACCTCACTTCGTTCCTTTTTTATTTTGCCTCCTACAATTTGATTTTCCTGACCGTTAAAGTTAATAAGTAAAAAAGCGATAAGAACAATAAGAAAACTATATTTAAACATAAAAACCTCCATCTACTAAATTATAGATTGTTTTGGATTTCGTCAAATAGTGTTATAGTTTAAAAGGGAAAAATTAACAAAAAAACGAATTCTCTTTTTGCATGTTACGTCTAACAGAAAGGAGAAAAGAATTGACTCAGCGTTTTTATCTTTTAGCAGCAAGTCAAGTAACCGCAAATGTAGGTTTTGTTCTTTATACAATGGCTGTCACTTCCTATATAAAGGAAAACACCGGTTCAACAGTTCTTGCGTCGATGATTACGATGACGAGCTTACTTGCACGGCTCCTTAGCGGCCTTAGCGTGCCTTTACTAGCCGATACGTATAAATCCATTCACATTATGCGGTCTGTTCAAGTGATGCAGATAGGGATGCTTGTTGGATTGTATGTGCTGCTTACACAAGAATTTACAGTCACAGTACTAACGATGGGTTTTATCATTGTTGGAATCATTTCTTTTTTTAACGGCTTTTTTTCCATTTTTAAAACGTCAGTTGTACGCAGCTTAGTAAATGATAGTCAAAGAATGCAGGCGAATAGCTTGCTTTCAACAATTGATCAGACTTTTCTGTTTGCAGGGTGGTCGCTTGGTGGTTTCGTTTTGTCCTTAACGGGATCCACTCAGTCTCTATTTATAACGGCAGGTCTTCTATCGATCTCATTTGTTTGCTTACTGTTTATAAAAGAAACCCATACATATAAACAAACACAAAAGCGAAGAGCGGCAAAATTAATGGAAGGATGGCGCTTTTTATGGATACATAAACGCATCAGAGCCCTCGTTATAATGGACATCATCGAGTCGCTTTTTGGAACCATTTGGATTGGAGCTATTACTCTTTCTTTTGTGAAAGAAGTGCTTGAAAAAGGAGAAGCGTGGTGGGGGTATATAAACGGTGCGTATTATTTTGGAAGCATAGTTGGAGGAATTATTGTGTACCGAATGTCTTCTATGGTAAAAGGAAGGCTTTTGCTTTTTATGTTCGCAGGCTCACTCGGTTATGCTGTTTTAACCGGGTTTTACGGTCTAGTAACGAACCCGTATCTAGCTTTAGTACTTTTGATAATGATGGGTCCTGCCTATCAGCTTCGAGATGTAGCTCAGGAAACCATTTATCAAAATACCTGCAGCAACGGGATGCTTCCTAAAGTAATAGCGGCAAAATCAACTCTTGTACAGGCTGTATTTATACTTTCCATAGCATTTGTAGGGACAGTAGCCGACCTGTTTGGGGTAAGGTTTGTATATCTATTTTCAAGCTTCATGTTACTTTTAACGGCTCTAATAGGCATGGCAGGATTAATGTATAACAAGCATTCTATCGAAATAGACAAGACACCTGCTGAACGGAGAGGAGGTATATGAGAATCATTAGGATAACGTAGCTTGTGGAGCATGATATAAAAGAGCTGTTAATAGAAAGCCAGGAGGAAGGCTTTTGCTTTCTTACCAAGCTAATAGTGGAGTATAAAAACGGGCAAAACGTATTTAACAAAATAGGCGAAAGATTGTGGGAAGTTTACGGTGAAAAAAACAAATTAATTGGCGTAGCCGGCCTTAATCAAAATCCTAACAGTCAGTATGCTAACGTTAGAAGAGTAAGAAGGTTTTATGTTTCAGCTCAGTTTCGTAGAAAGGGTGTAGGCAAACAACTTTTAAAAGAAACCATTCACTATGCAGGAACTATTATGACACTCTCGTCTTATATACAGATATGGACGAAGCCAAGTTATTTTATGAACGAAACGGCTTTAAACGCGTATACAATCAACATAAAATCACTCATGAATATAAACTAAAAATCCATATACTAAATGTTCATTAATCAAACCAACGGGCGTTTAATTAAGTTTAGGACATTAAAGTAATATACGAATAACGCTCAGAAAAAATCTGAGCGTTATTCATTACCATTCATATTGCTAATTCACTATTAAAATAGATGCTAATTATGTTTTCATTTGCATCTATTTTAGCATTTTTTCCGTATCAACCGAACCCGTTACTCTTTTTAGTTTGCTCTTTTAAGTTTAAGAGCTGTTTTAGGAGCAGGGCTTTTTTTGACAATATACAAACCGCTAAAAATAATAAGTCCTCCAAGCAGCTGCATAGCATTGATGGTCTCTCCGATAGCTACAGCAGCAAAAACAACGGCGAACAAAGGAATAACATACATGTAGACCATTACTTTTGTAGAGCCAATTTTTCCAATTCCTACATACCACATCACCAGTCCGTAAACCGTCACGAACAAAACAGAGTATGCCAGAGAGCTCCAGCTGCCTATATCTGTTGGCCATACAAGTGTTTGATAGGTGAAAAGACAGTAGACAGTAAGCGGAATAGCTCCGATTAAAGCAGACCAGGCAGTCACGCGCAAAGCAGAATATTTTACGACTAAAGGTTTTGCTAAAATCGGGTACCAGCCCCAAGCAATGGCTGCGACAATCCCCATGATGTTTCCGAACCATGCAAGCTGCGACAGCGCATGACTAGAGTGACCAAACAGCAGTACAAACGCAGCCCCGAAAAAAGCAAGCACAGAGCCTAGCTGTGTTTTTAACGAAAAAGCTTCATGCTTATATAATATAGCTAGGATTCCTGTGAAAATAGGAGACATCGAAATAAGTAAAGAAGCATTTGTAGCTGTCGTATACTTAACAGATACCATAAACAGCGTTTGATAGAGCGTAACGCCTACTATACTGACCGCTATTAAGCGTCCCCAGTCTTTTTTTTCGATCCGAATGCCTCGCTCTATTATTCCTGTAATAAGTAAAAGAATAGGAGCAACCATTATAAAACGCAGTGCGCTAAATTGAATGGAAGACATATGAGCAACTCCAAATTTTCCGATTGCATAATTGGCTCCCCAAATTAACGCCACGGATAATAATATCCATTCCAGCCAGCCTTTTTTCATGTAATCACCTCGAGTAAGTATAGAAACTAAATAAGTGCGAATATCCTTAGTTACAAAGTATACAGGAAGAAATTATGTAAAAGGCCAGCCAATTCAGCTATTTTTATCTCATCCACTTGTTTTTAATACAAATAAAAAAGCAGCTGCATTAGCTGCGTTCATGATTGTTATCCACATTGTTCTATCTCATCTACTCGCACAAGTTCGACTTTAAAAGCATGATCAATCGGTCGGATTTCACAGTATCCTGAATCATATACGTGAATCAGTACAAAGCGTTTTCCTTTATATAACACTTCTTTGTAGGCTGTCATGAGATACACCCTTTCTTTTCATAGGTTTGTTTTTCATTCTATGAACAAAAAACGGCGTAATTGCCTAATATAAAAAGAATTTTTAAGGTTGATAAAATTGCTTGGCAAAACGAGTTCGCTTATACTGTACTGTGATTCTATTTACGTATAAGTTCTAATTACTAGAACAGCTTTAACATATGGACAACGAAACCAAACAGCAGTACATAAGGAGCAGCATATGGATATTAACTATTTATATACATTCAAAGAAGTAGCGAAGTGGGGGAGCTATACACGAACGGGCGAGGAGTTAGGGTATGCTCAGTCAAGCGTTACCACTCATATAAAAAAATTAGAGGATCATTACGGTCAAAAACTATTTGAACGAACAGGACAAAAAATGAAGCTGACTCAGCCTGGTGAAGAATTGCTTTATTATGTGAATCAAGTAACCGAGTTATTAAATGAAGCAAAAGAGCGCCTTACTACGAACGAAGATGCTAGAGGAACCGTTTCAATAGGAACCGTGGAGTCGCTGGCCGCCTATTTTATTACACCGTATATTCGTGAATTAAAAAAACAGCACCCTTCTCTAAAGATTATGCTAGAAGCGGGTTTATGTCCAAATTTAACACAAGGAATTATTGACGGAAAGTATGATGTAGCCGTTTTGCTTGATCGCCTTCAAACATCTTCAAGTTTAGAAGTGATTCCTATTCGAAAAGAAAACATGGTTATGATTGCTTCGTCTTCTCATTCTTTTAGTAAAAGAAACAGCGTTCTAATGGAAGAGTTTGAGGGAGAGACCATTATTTTAACTGAGAGCGGCTGCCCTTATCGCACGCTTTTAGAAGAGATGATGCGCAGCAGCGGTATTCATATGCAATCGGTCATCTCGTTTAGCAGTCTTGAAGCGATTAAACAGTGCGTAGCGGATAATTTAGGTATTGCTCTTGTACCGGAAATAGCGGTAAAACAAGAGATGGAAAGTGGAAAACTGATTAAAGTCCCGTTTGACCACGAAGAATTTTATCTTTATTCACAGCTCATATTCAAAAAGAAAAAATGGCTGACGGCACCTATTCAACAATTTATTTCACTTGTTCAAGAAGGTTATCAAAAATATTGATAATAGATATAGAGAATCTTCAATAATGATGAAGTAGTTTTCGTGCTACACTTTTTATAAAACATGAAACTAGAGGTGTAGAACATGAATATATTTTTGCAGCACAATCCTACAAAATTATACTTTGGAAAAAATCAAATTACGAAGCTATCGCAAGAGCTTGCTTCTTATCATAAACAAGTAAACGTTCTGTTAGTATACGGAGGAGGAAGTATCAAACGAAACGGCGTATACGACGAAGTGAAAGCTGAACTTCAGTCTATTAACGCGGTTGTTCACGAGCTGTCTGGTGTAGAACCTAATCCTCGTTTGACTACAGTAGCTAGAGGCGTGGATATATGTAAAAAAGAAAACATTGATTTTCTTTTAGCCGTTGGGGGAGGAAGTGTAATCGATTGTACAAAAGCTATTGCAGCTGGAGCCGTGTATGAAGGAAATACATGGGATTTAATTACACGTAAAAAAGAGATTACAGATGCGCTTCCTTTTGGAACGGTATTAACACTTGCAGCAACTGGGTCTGAAATGAATTCAACTTCTGTTATAACAAATTGGGAAACAAAAGAAAAGCTCGGATGGACGTCTTCTCACGTATTTCCCCTCTTTTCTATTTTAGATCCGGCGTACACATTTTCAGTGCCGCGCGATCAAACCGTCTATGGAATTGTTGACAGTATGTCGCATGCGCTTGAACACTATTTTCATCGCACGGAAAATACGCCGATGATCGACGGCTTTATTGAATCTTTACTAAGAACGGCTGTACAAGAAGGTCCTAAGCTTCTTAAAGACCTGACTTCTTATAAGTATCGTGAAACGATGATGTATATCAGCACGACGGCGTTTAACGGAAGCTTAGCAAACGGAACGGACGGGGGAGACTGGGCTACTCACCGTATCGAACATGCTCTGTCGGCTGTATATGATATTCCCCACGGAGGCGGTCTTGCTATCTTGTTCCCTAACTGGCTGGAGCACGTCTTAAAAGAAGACCCTTCCCGTGTAAAACAATTGGCTGTAAACGTATTTGGCATTGATCCAGCAGGAAAAAGCGATGAAGAAACAGCAATGGAAGGAGCAAAAGCGCTTCGCACTTTCTGGAATGACTTAGGAGCCCCGAACAGCTTGCGTGACTATGATATTGATGATCGTGAATTTGATGCGATTGTTGAAAAGACCTTTGTAAAACCAGGTGTTGGCACTTATAAAGAGCTTGACTATGCAAGCGTTCGAGATATTCTAGAAAGATCCAAATAAAAAAAGACGAGCTGCCTGCTCGTCTTTTTTATATGTACTCAATAATCCATTAGAAAATAAAGAAAAAGAAAAAAGCACAGCACGATGCATCCTGCTCCTACCGTTATTTCGGAAAATCCTTGAATAAACGTACTTTTAGGACTGGCTCCTTCATTTTGCAGCTGAAATACACGTTTTCTTTTGCGCTCATGGATGATTACCAACGAACCAAAAGCAACCGATAATAAGGTGAAGAGTGGTACCGCGATTAAAAACAGCTTAATAGAATACGTCCAGTACGATATGTACAGCATATAATACATTGCTCCGGTACTTAAGGCAAAGAGTATTAGAGAAAATAAAAACCACTTCGTAAAACGGTTTTTGCTCATGCATTGTTCACTTCCTTATATCAAGTTCTTCTATGATCTAGATAATAAAAGCCGTCTACCATTTTACCAAAACTTTTTAGTACGTTCTATTTTAAAGGGAAAATAGGGTTTGCAAATTTCTTAAAAGTGGTATAGTTCCTAGAATTATCCATGTTTACATACAAAAAACTGATGATAAATGAGGGAGAAGATGAACTATGGGGTGCGACGGGTGTCTGCCAATTAGGACAGGATATACGGTTTCTTTTCAGAAGTCAAACGATGTGAAGAAATTGGAAAAATACTTTAAAGATATTTCTCAAAATCAATGGAAGACTCTTGGAGAAGATATGTTCTGGATGAGGGAAGATATCTTTTGGAGTTTTATGGATTATGTTCATCAGCATCTAGACCCTCGGCATGTGTGGGCTGTAGAAGCCAAGCAGCGGAGCCCGTTTGAAAACCTGGGGGGTATGGAGCCAATCACCGTTTTTCAAAAAATGAAAGATGCCTTGTGGATTGATGAGCTGATTGAAGACAAGCGAATTTGCTCATATTATCAGCCGATTGTATCGATTGATCACGAACGCGTGCATATCGTTGGGCACGAAATTTTATCAAGAGGATTAGAAGAAGACGGAAGTATTATACCGCCTTTTAAAATGTTTGAAGCTGCTCAAATAAGAAATAAAACCTTCGCTCTTGACCGAGCCTGCCGCTTAGAAGCTGTAAAAAATGCTAGTATTATTGATCGTCAGCTGATTTTTATTAACTTTATTCCTACAGCAATATATAATCCCGAGCATTGCTTGGCATCTACATTTGCGTTAATTCAAGAATTGAATATAAAACCCGAGCAAATAGTGTTTGAAGTGATTGAAACGGAGGATGTTCAAGATATTGAGCATTTAAAAAACATTTTGAATTATTATCGTTCCCATGGATTTAAATATGCTTTAGATGACGTAGGGGTTGGTTATAACACGCTGAAGAGGCTTTTAGAAGTGGAGCCTGACGTGGTGAAGTTAGCATTTGAATTCACAAAGGGAGTCAGTAAAAATGAGAAACAGAAAAAAGTGGCCCAAGAGATGTTAGCTATCACTCATAAAATGGGGGCGAAGGCTCTTGCGGAAGGGGTAGAGACAGAAGAAGATTTAAAATGCCTGATAGAGATGGGATATGATTTGTTTCAAGGGTATTATTTTGCAAAGCCTCATCCTACTCCGGTAAAAGAGATTCATTCTATTTACGTTTAGCAGCGAAAAGCAGAAGAATAGAAACTTCTGCTTTTCGTATGACTAAAGGTAAGAAAATTTAAAAAATAAACAATTCACTTTCATTTTGCTAAACAGTTTACAGGAGAAGGGAAGTGCTATAAGATGATAAATATTAATTCTTAGTATTTCTATCAGAAAAGGAGTTGATGATGTGGTACAAACGTTGCACTCATCATATAAATCAAAGCCGACTACTGTTGTAACAGAATTAAGCCCTATGCAAAAGCCATTATTTGCAGGAGGGGTTATAGCAGCAGTTATTTTATTTCTTGCGATTGTGCTCACGACTAATTGGACGCAAGGTGTTTTATTTATTATCGGCCTAGCGTTAGGGATGACGCTTCTATACGCACGTTTTGGCTTTACATCAGCATTTCGCCGCCTTGTATCTGTCGGCAATGTTCAAGGCTTGCAAGCGCATATGCTTATGCTTGCAATTGCGTCAACATTGTTTGCTATTATTTTAAGTACAGGCTTTAGCTTTACAGGGGTAACGCCAAAAGGATATGTTTCACCTGTAGGAGTAAGCGTGATAGTTGGTTCGTTTATGTTTGGAATTGGCATGCAGTTAGGAAATGGATGTGCCTCAGGGACGCTGTATTCGTTAGGCGGCGGCTCTTCTTCTATGATTTTAACGCTTTTAGCCTTTATTGTAGGTTCTATGTTTGGGGCGTATCATTTGCCATTTTGGCAAAAGCAACCTTCGCTTCCCCCTATCTCATTAGCTGAATCGACAGGTCTTGGTTATTTTGGAGCTTGGATTATACAGCTTATCGCGTTCGCAGCGATTTACTGGATTACGATTCAAATTGCCAAAAAGAAAAATCCGCCTATGATGAAACAGCTTCCTACTACAAAAGGGTGGACAAAGATTATTCGCGGCTCTTGGCCTCTATTCACAGCAGCGATTGTGCTGGCCGTATTAAATGCATTGACGCTTGCTGTAAGAGGAAACCCTTGGGGAATCACTTCTGCTTTTGCATTATGGGGTGGAAAAGCCATGATGGCAGCCGGGATAGATGTATCGAGCTGGGGATTTTTCCAAGGTGCAAATGGAGAAGCGCTAACGCAAAGTGTGCTAGCAGACTCTACCAGCGTGTTAAACTTTGGGATTATACTAGGGGCCTTCATTTCAGCGACGGCGCAAGGGACGTTCAAACCAGGAAAGATTAAGCCCGGAGTTGCGGGAGCAGCTGTTGTTGGCGGCCTTTTAATGGGGTATGGTGCGCGTCTTGCTTTTGGCTGTAACATCGGCGCTTACTTTGGCGGCATTGCTTCATTTAGTCTTCATGGATGGGTATGGATGGTTATGGCGATGCTTGGCACAGGATTAGCAATATTTATCCGACCGATATTTGGACTCAAAAACCCTAAATCTAATGATTCGATTTGTTAAGTTTAGATAAAACCTTCTTTGCATGAGCAAAGGAGGTTTTTTATTTTAGGTGATGTTTGAAAACCTCTATATTTTTGTAAATTCCTTGACGTTTATCAAAGATCATCAGCTTTCTTCATAGCACTTGTATTAAAAAAACTCTTGTTTTAACTCAAAAAGAAGATTGGAATTTCCTTTTTTTATAAAAATTTCACTTATTTTGCCGATATAACAGGAAGATTGTATGTATTTGGCGAAATGAACATTAAACACCATGTCCAAACACAGTTATTAAAACGTAAAAAGGGGTTTTAACGTTACATGAACAAGTATTTAAAAAAAGCTGTTATTTATGGAAGTTTGTGTTTTTTACTGGGAGCGTGCGGAGGAGCAGGAGAACAAACATCTTCTGAACCGCAGAAAAAAGAAGAAGCTGTAAAATCTAAAGAAAAAGCGACAAAAAAAGAGAAAAAAGAGGGCATTAATACAACCATTAAAATTAGCGCAGCGGGAGATTTTACTTTGGGAAATGATGAAAGTTTCAGCTATGATTCTACTTTTAATGACGTAGCGGCAAGAAATGGCCTTCCGTATTTTACGCAAAATGTAAAGTCGATTTTTGAACAAGATGATTTAACAACGGTTAATTTAGAAACGACGCTGACAACTGCGACTGAAAAAGCAAGTAAAACATTTCGTTTTAAAGGTGATCCTTCTTTTGTGAATATTTTAAAACAAGGAAGTATTGAAACCGTTAACTTAGCTAATAATCATACACGTGATTATTTACAGCAAGGATATGATGATACAAGAGAGAATTTGAAAAAAAGCGGAATAGGTTATTTTGGCTATGAAGATACATACGTCACCACGGTAAAAGGAGTCAAAGTTGGGTTGCTTGGATATCCGGGCTGGGATGACACCAAAGAAATAAGAAGCCAGATTAAAGACGGAATTAAGTCTTTAAAAGAAAAAGGAGCTAAAATTATCATTGTACATTTCCACTGGGGGTCTGAACGACACTATGTTCCTGATACAGCGCAGCAAGCATTGGCAAAGTATACAATTGATAACGGAGCAGATTTAATTTTAGGTCATCATCCTCATGTTGTTCAAGGAATTGAAGAGTACAAAAATAAATTTATTGTCTATAGCTTAGGAAACTTTATGTTTGGCGGAAACAAAAATCCAAGTGATAAAGATACATTTGTATTTCAGCAGAAGTTTACGATTAAAGATGGAAAGCTAACGACGAATAAAGACATCAACGTCATTCCATTCCGTATTTCTTCCACAACAGTGCGAAACGACTACCGACCTACGCCTTTAACAGGACCGGAAAAGGACCGAGTGAAAAATAAGCTGATTGATGTTTCCAATCAAATCAAACAGGAAAAGTGGACAGTTTACGATGAAGATAGTAAATGAGGCTCTCAGCATTGAGAGCTTTTTTTATAAAATAAAACAAAAGTAACCAAAAAAAATATATAATGTAAAAAAATAGATTAAAGGTGGAACTATGGTTAATATAGGTGATATGATTTTTCAAATTCTTATGCTGCTTATCCTGATAGGAATAGCAGGAGTAATAATTGCATTTATTATAGGCTTAAAAAGGTTGATTCAAAAGCAGGGGGCAAATGAAAAAAGGCTTCAGCGTATGGAGCAAAAATTAGACGATATGCTGAAAAATAAAGAGTCATGACTATACAGAAGCACTGTTAACACATCAGTGCTTCTGAACTTGACATTTTATAAAAAAGCAGTAAGATATGTATACATCGTTTATATAGGGAGGAAGTTACATGGCAAAGTCAAAAGCAAAAAAAATGCGTGATAAAATGACGCGTGAAGGAAAGCGAAATCCAGAATTAAACCGCAGCCTGTTTATATTTGCAGACATGGAAACGCGCAAAACCAAAACAAAGAAGGAAAAACTTCAGCATCAGCAAACAAAACATAAAAAACGATTATCAGACGGAGCGTACAGTACCGGAGATGATCGTTTTTTTATTGCGTTTCATACATCTACAAAATGAAAAAATAGCTTTTTGACTATCCATCTTCACTTTGCCTCAAACATTTTTACTGTAAACTTTCACAAAAAACCCTTATGATAGGAAAAGAAGGAGATGAACTAGGAATGCTTACGATTGAAAAAGTACCTAAAAGCCAAGCGGGCGTTTTGCAAAATTTGTATTCTCTTTATCTCCACGATTTATCTGCGTATACACCTTCTTTAGATATTCGCGAAGATGGAGCTTTCCATTTTGAAGAGCTGCCTCTGTTTTGGAAAGTAGAAGGCCTCTCGCCATACTTTATTAAAGTAGATGATAAGCTGACGGGCTTTTTTTTACTTCTTGAACAGCCCGCACTTCAGCAGGAAGCAGATTACTGCATCAATGATTTTTTTATCTTAAACAAATACCGAGGGCAGGGCATCGCTTCCAAAACGGTAAAAGACATTTTCTCTCATCGAAAAGGAACGTATATGATTATTGAGCTTGCAGGCAATAAGCGGGCTATTTCATTTTGGAAACATATTTATGAAAGCTTACATATTTCCTTTCAAGAAAAGAAAATTGAACTTGACGGAGAGCCAACTCTTATTCAAACGTTTAGTGTGTAAAACCTTTCTGGAAAACAGAAGGGTTTTTTATTTAAACTAAATATTAACAATTTTCAACAAATTATGTATAATTAAAGATGCTTGTCGACATTTATTCACAGGAGTATTCCTGTAAAGGAGGAGTAAAATGAAAGCGTTATCTAATTTCTTTACGGCGCTTGTGCAGCGCTTTTTACCTGATCCGTTTGTATTTGCTTTAATCCTGACGCTAATTTTATTTGTATCAGGTATTGTTTTTACTCCTCACGGGCCGATTGAAATGGTTCAGTTTTGGGGAAGCGGCTTTTGGAACCTTCTGGCATTTGCGATGCAAATGAGCTTAGTGCTTGTCACAGGGCATGCGCTTGCTAGCTCGCCGCTTGTAAAGAAGTGGCTTGTGAACATAGCACTGCTAGCCAAAACTCCGGCGCAAGGGGTAATTCTGGTCACGCTCGGCGCAGCTATGGCCTGTATGATTAACTGGGGGTTTGGCTTAATTGTAGGTGCGCTGTTTGCGAAAGAAGTAGCGAAGCGCGTGCCGGGATCTGATTACCGGTTTTTAATTGCCTGTGCTTACATAGGGTTTTTAACATGGCACGGAGGCTTGTCGGGTTCTATTCCTCTTGTCGCTGCTACACCTGGAAACCCAATGGAAAAAACGGCTGGACTTATTCCGCTGTCAGACACGATTTTTACAGGGTACAACTTATTTATTACCCTCGGGTTATTAATTGTCCTTCCTATTATGACAAGACTGATGATGCCGACGGGAAAAGAAGTGGTAGAAATTGATCCAAGACTGTTGGCGGAAGATGAAATGGCTCCGGCTACAGTTGTTGAGACAACTTCTTCTAAGCCAACATTTGCTGTACGCATGGAGAACAGCAGGTTTTTAAGTCTGACGATAGCGCTTCTTGGGTATTCATATTTAATTTATTATTTTGCTACAAACGGTTTTAAAATGGATATTAACACAGTGAATTTATTGTTTTTTGCAACGGGTATTTTACTTCACCGCACGCCTTTATCCTATATGAATGCCGTTTCTAATGCTGCGAAAGGAACCGCTGGGATTTTGATTCAGTTTCCATTCTACGCAGGTATTCAAGGCATGATGGAGCTATCAGGCTTAGGCGGGAAGCTAACGAACGCGTTTATCTCGATTTCAAATGAAACGACATTTCCGTTTCTTGCGTTTTTAAGTTCTGGCGTTGTGAACTTTTTTGTTCCGTCTGGAGGAGGACACTGGGTTGTACAAGGACCTTTTATTATGCCGGCAGCTGAACAGCTCGGCGTAGATCCGGGAGTCGCTGCGATGGCCATTGCCTACGGAGAAGCATGGATGAATATGGCGCAGCCGTTTTGGGCACTGCCCGCACTAGCTATCGCAGGGCTCGGAGCGCGCGATATAATGGGCTACTGCGTGACGACCTTAATTGTATCAGGCTTTATTTTTGCTATAGGACTAACGTTTTTCTAATACGCAAAGGTCAGCTGAAAAGCTGACCTTTTTTTATTCTACATTATAAGCCAACTTCGCGTGCACTCCAATTCCAGAATTCTTCTGCAAGCCGTTCATTTTTTGCTCTTGAAGAAGGGGGCGTAACGCGTTTTTTATAAAAGTAAGCGCCGCTAATATGCGTCACTTCAGGGCTGTCTGCTAAATAAATAGCTGTTTCGGCACCTTGAAGAGGTGTTAAAAAGAAAGGGCGAAGCACGGCGTGAACGCTTTTTCCAAAACCCGTTTGACGATTAACGCCGATAGCGGTAGAGACTGCACCGGGGTGTAGGCAATTTACGGTTACAGAAGTATCTTTTAGCTTTTTACTTAAATGGACCGTAAATAAATTATTCGCTAATTTAGACTGAGAGTATCCTCGCCATATTCCGAATCCTGTTGTTAAGTGAGGGTTGTTGAAGTCTATTTTTCCAGCTTTATGAGCACCGGACCCAACGTTTAGAATGCGTCCTTGCTGAGATTTTTTCAGCGGATCTAAAAGTAAATTAGTTAATAAAAAGTGACCCAAATGATTGACACCAAGCATCATTTCGAATCCGTCTTGCGTTGTTTCCCGCTTAACTGTCACGACGCCCGCGTTATTAATCAGCACATCAAGCACACTGTAGCGAGACGTAAAGTCATCACTGAAAGCCCGGATACTAGCGAGAGAAGCTAAGTCACAGGTCATAAGAGATATGGAATCCGATCCGCTTTGACGCTTCGCTTCTTCTAAAGCCGTATTTCCTCTTTCTTCATTTCGGCATACCATAATGACTTCGAATCCTTTTTTAGCTAGTTCAATCGTTGTGGCCAGCCCCATTCCAGAATTGGCACCCGTAATTAACGCTCGTTTGGCTGTCATGCGTATGTTCCTCCCAACTACATCTTTTTTTTAGTGTATAAGATAAGAAGATACGTCGTCCACTTCTAGCTTTTTCTTTTATTTCTTTCATGTTGTAAAAAAGGGCGTAAAATGTGCACCGAGGAGAAAATGTTGCACAAAGGTCAATATTTTACACCCTACTCGTCAATTAAAGCGGTTTCATAAATAACTGATTTCGCTAAAATAAGACATAGGGAGGTGCTAGTAAGATGAATAGCCAAAGTAAATTACAGGAGACAGAATATGTTCCTTTAGAGCAAGAACTTAAAAGAGAACCATCCATTAATACAAAAAAACGTAAAAATTTGAAAAATGTAGGTTTATTTGCTCTATTTGTAGGGCCCGCACTTTTAGCGTTTTGTGTGATTGTACTTATACCATTTTTTACAGGGATTTATTACTCATTTACAGACTGGAACGGAGTAAACGGTACGATTAACTGGGTGGGACTTGATAACTTTAAATACTTGTTCACCGAAGATAAGCAGTTTCAGCAATCGTTTTGGGTCACAACAAAATATACGGTCGTTGCGATTATCTTAACGAATGTGGTTGGGTTCGTGTTAGCAATCCTTGTTACTCAAATGTTAAAAACACGAAACATTTTACGTACGGTTTTCTTTATGCCGAATTTAATTGGCGGACTTTTACTAGGATTTGTATGGCAGTTCATTTTTGTAAAAGGATTTGCATCTATCGGACAAATCACGGGAATTTCGCTTTTTGAACTTCCTTGGTTGGGAGACGCAAAAACAGCATTTTGGGGCATCGTGATTGTAAGTGTATGGCAAGGAGCAGGCTATATCATGCTTATTTACACAGCAGCACTGCAAAACGTACCGCAAGAGCTAATTGAAGCAGCAAAAATTGACGGAGCAAGCAGATGGCAAATTCTTCGTCACATTACAATTCCAATGGTAGCACCGGCAGTAACGGTTTGTTTATTCTTAACGATTTCATGGTCATTCAAAGTATTTGATGTCAACTTATCATTAACAAACGGTGGTCCATTCAAATCAACAGAAATGTTAGCGCTTAACATTTATACAGAAGCATTTGTTAATAACAGATACGGTCTAGGTGAAGCAAAAGCCTTAATTTTCTTCATCGTCGTAGCAGCAATTACAATTATTCAAGTAACATACACCAAGAAGAAGGAGGTTGAATCGTGATGGGAAACAAATATACGAGCAAAACCTTTATTGTTGAAATTTTAGCAGTCCTGCTTGGACTAGTGTTCTTGGTTCCATTTTATTACGTGCTTTCAAACTCACTGAAGTCATTTGCAGAAATTTTATCAAACACATCGGCACTGCCGACAACAATTCAGTTTCAAAACTTTGTTAATGCATTCAACCAAATGAATTACTTAAAAGTGCTTAGCAACTCGCTGATCATTACAGTCATTAGTAACGCAGTTCTAGTCATCTTCTGTTCAATGGCAGCTTACATGCTGGTTCGAACAAAGAAAAAAATCAGCAGCATTATCTTTATGGCATTCGTAGCGGCAATGGTTATTCCGTTTCAATCCATCATGATTCCGCTTGTAAAAGTAGCAGGAAACTTAAATCTATTAAACAGCATCTGGGGTATTGTGATCATGTATTTAGGCTTTGGTTCTGGTATGACGATTTTCTTATACCACGGATTTATTAAAGGAATTCCAGTTGAGCTAGAAGAAGCCGCAATCATCGACGGATGCTCACGTCTAGGCGTATTCTGGAGAATTGTGTTCCCGTTATTAAAACCAATTACAGTAACCGTAGTTATCTTAAACAGCCTATGGATTTGGAATGACTTCTTACTTCCGTCTCTTGTTCTGCAAGATCCTGAGCTAAGAACGATTCCACTTGCGACATTCTTCTTCTTTGGTCAGTATACAAAGCAGTGGGATTTAGCACTAGCAGCACTTGTAATCAGTATTATCCCGCTATTAATCTTCTTCTTTGCAATGCAAAAACACATTGTTAAAGGAATTACAAGCGGTTCAATTAAATAATAGAAACGGCAACAGGGCTGATTTTGATGCTGAGGCGTCAAAATCAGCAGCAAATAGGGAGGAACGGAAAATGGCATTTAAAATGAAAAAATGGCCTTTAGCAGCAGGCGTTTTATCGGCTACGCTTTTATTTTCAACCGCGTGTTCAAACGAAAGCGCATCGGGTAATAAAAAAAGCGGCGGAGATCAAGTAGTAGTAGATGTATTTCAAGGAAAAGTAGAAATCGCTGATCAGCTAAAAGCTCTAACTGATCAATACACAAAAGAACATCCAAATGTGAAGTTCAATATCCAAACGGTCGGTGGAGGAGCTGACGGTGCAGCAGCTTTAAAAGCGCAGTTTGCGTCGGGTAATGCACCTGACCTTTTCACAAACGGGGGATATCAAGAGGCAAAAACGTGGAAAAATAAATTGGAAGATTTATCCGATCAGCCTTGGATTGATGATGCGTACGAAAATACACTTACACCAATGACGATGGACGGTAAAGTATATGGACAGCCAATCAGTCTTGAAGGCTATGGATTTACATATAACAAAAAACTGTTCAAAAAAGCAGGCATCAAAGAACTCCCAAAAACATATTCAGAATTAGAAGCAGCGGCTAAAAAGCTAAAAGCTGCCGGTATTACGCCATTTTCTATCGGCTACGGCGAGTGGTGGGTGCTTGGAAACCACGGCTTAAATATTCCATTTGCTAGTCAAAAAGATCCGGATGCATTTATTAAAGGGTTAAATGACGGCAGTACGAAAATCGCAGGAAACGAGCAGTTCAAACAGTATGTAAAGCTGCTTGATTTAACGGTAAAATACGGAAACAAAAATCCGTTAACGACGGACTACAACACGCAAGTAACGAAGTTTGCGAACGGTGAAGCAGCGATGATTCAGCAAGGAAACTGGATTCAGCCAATGCTTAATAAAATTACGCCGAACATGGATGTAGGTATTCTACCTATGCCGTTAAGCGATGATGTAGCTGTAGCTGACAAGCTTGCAATCGACGTTCCAAGCAACTGGGTTATTCACAAACAAGCACCAGCGGCAGATAAAAAAGCAGCAAAAGACTTCTTAAACTGGATGGTCACATCTAAAGAAGGCCAAAAAGCGTTAGTAGAAGACTTTAAGTACATTCCAGCTTTTAAATCAATTGAAGCAAAAGACATTGGACCTTTAGGCGAAGAACTTCTTAAATATTCTAAGGATCAAAAAACGCTTCCTTGGGAATGGACAAAATTCCCTGAAGGCGTAACGCAAAAATTTGGAGCGGATGTACAAGAATACATCGGCGGCCAAACATCTGAAGATGAGCTGTTAAAATCATTAGATAAAAGATGGGCTGAGTTGAAGTAATGGAAAAGACAACCTTTGGGTTGTCTTTTTTGTGAGTACATAAACTGGCAATATAGCTGTATTTATCTAAAAAAATAAAAGGCGGCAGAATTCATGTATTCTGCCGCTTTCTGCGCTCTCACTTAACTTCTTGGCCAAAGCATAACGGCTACGCCAATCAGACACACAAGTCCGCCAATCCAATCATATGTATCGGGCATTTTTTTATCAACCCACCACGCCCAAAACAGGCTTAAAACAATAAAAATACCGCCGTAAGCTGCATATACACGTCCAAAGTCCGGGAACGACTGCCACGTAGCAATGACGCCGTACAGCACCAAAGCAATACCGCCCAGAAGTCCTAACCAGCTTGATGCTCCTTCGCGCTGCCACTGCCAAATCAGATAGCCTCCACCAATTTCAGCAAGACCCGCTAGGATAAAAAGAAAAATCGCTTTAATCATAAACTATGCTCCCTATACCATCATTTCATCTCTTTATTCTATCTTACTTTTTTCGTTTGATGAACCATTTGTTCGTTTTAAATAAGTACAATGGAAAGCATTCCTTTATCAATTTGTCTTCAAACCTGCTAAACTATTAATAGTATGAGTTTATGTAAAATGTTTGTACGAGTACAAAGAGTCATCTAATTATTGATGCTCAGCGCACTTTTGCAAAAGGTAGAAGTTAGCAGGAATTTGACTATTTAAAAGAATAAAACGTTTAACAGTATAAAGCAGTAAAAAGAATGCAGATATAGGGGTTTGGTAAAATGAGTTTAGATCATAAAGTGATACGCATTGAGCTGCCTACGCCATTTCCAATTGGACCAGTGAATGTGTTTTTATTAAAAGCAGACAAGGTAACGTTAATTGATGCAGGGATGAAAACCAAAGAAGCGTGGAATGTTTTTGAAGAGGCGCTTCGTAAAGAAGGATATAAAGTAACAGACATTGAACAAGTGATTCTTACTCATCAGCATCCCGATCACACTGGATTTTTAGAATGGCTACCGAGTGATATACCGGTTTACGGTCATAAGCTTGTGGAGCCTTGGATTTACCAAGATGAAGAGTTTGTTCAGCAGCATAATGAGCTATACCGTAATTTTCTTATGGAGTTTGGAGTCAGTGATGATGTAATGGATACATGGCTTCGTAAAGCAACGGCTGCAATTCAAGTATATTCACCTAAAGGGCAGAAGCTAGCAGGGTATTTGAAAGAAGGAGATACACTTCCCTATGCTAGTGATTGGGAAGTGATTGAAACGCCGGGACACTCCTTGAGTCAGCTGATGTTTTACAATCGAAAAGAAAAAGTCGCGTTTGGAGGAGATCATATTTTGCCAAAAGTGCCGTCAAATCCATACTTAGAACCGACAATCCAAAATCCTAAGCCTACGCCGCTATTGGACTACTTAGCGTCTCTAGAAAAAACATTGAACTATGACATTGATTTGATCTACAGCGGACATGGTGAACCGCTTAGTGACATTCATTCTTTAATTATGGAACGTATTCAAAAGCAGCATAAATGGGCGCTGCGCGTGTTACAAGCGATGGGGGAAGGAAAGAAAACAACGCTTGAAGTCAGCGCAGCTTTTTTCCCGGATATGTATCAAAAAGCACCGGACTTCATTTTCTCGGAAGTGTACGGCCAGCTTACGTATTTAGAGAAAGAAGGATACGTTGAATTAACAAAAAATGAAGAAGGCGTCTTGCTGTGGGAAACTACACGTGTGCTTGCTCCTCAGTCATAACATAAAAAAACCAGCTTCTTTAAAGAAGCTGGTTTTGTGTGCTTATAGTGAATGCAAGCGCTCAATGCGTTTTTCGAGCGGCGGGTGAGTAGAAAATAAGCGTGAGAATTTTTCTTTGCCGCTAATTTTAAAAGCAGCAATGGATTTTTGACGGTCATCTACTAATGAAGTAGTATGACGAAGCGATTCTAACGCATAAATCATTTTTTCTTTACCACCGAGTTTAGCTGCAAGCTCATCGGCTTTGAATTCACGTCTTCTTGAATGCCAGAAGATAATTGGGCTGCTTAAGATACTAAAGAGAATCTCAAATACAATCGATGTAAGGAAATAAACAACCATCGCAAACTCTTCTCGCACAAAGTTTGACACCGCTTTGGCTACTAAACGAGAGAAGAAAATAACAAATGTATTTAATACTCCTTGCAGAAGCGTAGTTGTGACCATATCACCGCTTTTAATATGCGCTATTTCGTGAGCGATAACGCCGCTGATCGCATCGCGGTCCATTCGTTCGAGCATTCCGCTTGAAACGGCAACAAGCGAGCGTCTTTTACTTGGCCCAGTTGCAAAAGCGTTAACTTCCGCTGAATGATAAATTCCGACCTGAGGCATTTTTCTTAATCCTGCAACAGATGCAAGTCGGTGCGTTTCTTCTAGAACAAACCGTTCGTATTCACCTTGAGGGGAACGTTCATCAATAACTTGAACACCCATCATCCACTTTGCCATCACGCGTGACATCATAAGAGAAATAATCGCGCCGCTGAAGCCGGCAATTACGCTAAATGCCAGCAGGCCGCCGTAACCGCTGCTTCCCATATAGCTTTGAACACCTAATAAAGATGTAATCGTTGTGATTGTAATTAATACTAAAATATTAACGAAAATAAACAGTGAAATTCGTTTTAGCACAAGTCTTCCTCCTTTAACTAATACGTGCATGATAGGTATACGGTTAGTAGAGAGGAAAGGTTTCATTTATTTATTCAAATTTACTAAAAAGATTACTATGTTAAGTGGTTTAATAAAAAAAGTAAATAAATGGTTGAATATTTACCATAAATAGGTTATTATGAGTGATATAAAGCTATCTTGTCTTGCAAGGTAGCTTTACTTTAAAAATGTATCTTGTATAACAAGATAGTGAAAAGGAAGAAATCGATATGTCTTTGAGAAGTCAATTGTTAAAAGGAATTTTAGAAGGGTGTATCTTATCAATCATTCAAAAAGAAACGGTTTATGGCTATGAGCTATCTCAGAAGCTTCAACAATATGGATTAAATGATGTGAGTGAAGGTTCGATTTACCCAATTTTACTACGTCTTCAAAAGGAGGGATTAATAAAGGGAGAAATGAAAGCATCGCCTTCGGGTCCTAAACGAAAGTACTATCATCTTACGGCATCTGGTGAGAGCGCATTATGTGAAATCCAAGAGGAATGGATCAACATTCAAAACCCTGTAGATAAATTGTTGAATAGGAGTTTTTACGATGAACGCTAAGGAATTAATTCAATTAAATAATAAGAAGCGAAAAGAGCTGACCAAGGAAAATGAAGAGTACTATGATAATATGCTTGTTTACATTCGAACGAGTGTGTCAGTTTCTGAACAGCAGGCTGAAGAGTTATTGATGGAGCTTTTAGATCACCTTATTGACGCACAAGCGGAAGGGAAGCGTGCTGAAGAGGTGTTTGGAGAGAATCTTAGGACGTACTGTGATGAAATGATTAAACAGTTACCTAAAGAACCCTTAAAAAGCACTGCTTTTTTTATAAGCTTTTTATTGTTACAGCTAGCAAGCTTGATGGCTATAGTAAGCGGGATAGGAAATATCGTTGTACATTATGTTAAGGATAGCAGCCAGACTGTTTATATCGGAACAGCAATCGTCACCTTTGTTATTGTTGCAGCTATTATTTCTCTTGATGTTTTTCTGCTTTTAAAATGGATACAAAAATCTGTTTACAAAATTTCGAATAAGATTAAGGACTTTTTTCTACTCTTTGTCTTAATTTTTATTTCTCTTGCCGGGATGGTTTTTTTACCAAAGCTTATTCCACCTTTTGGGTATGTAATAGAAGTTGGAGGTTTCTTATATCTAGCTGCTGGTGCCGTAACACTCATCGTTTTAAGGTGGTTAAATAGTAAATATCAAATTACAAAATGAGATATAGGAAGCAGCGAAATGTATTGTTTAGGCTATAACCAAGAGCATTTTTAAAGAAATTTCATAATTTACGTCTATCTTGGGACAAGACGTACTAAAATAATTAAAAAGGTGTTCAACTCATGAACACCTTTTTGGTCACACCATTTAAAGATTACTAACTTTAGTACGTTTAAAAATTAACCTTAGGTTCTGTACCTAATTTAATACGTTTGAAGTTTTTAATATGCTTCCATGTAATGAAAACAAAAATAATGGCTGCAAATACCATTAAAACTACATCACCTACATAAATTGATGTTAAAAAGGCAACCAATGCGCCAATAGGTGAAGATAAGGATACGTATTTAGAAATTTTGAGAGAAATTAAAAAAGCAAGAATTCCTAGAATGAAAGCTAATGGTGAAAATGCAAGGAATACACCAGCCGCAGTCGCTACAGATTTTCCTCCTTTAAACCTTGCAAAAACAGGATAGCTATGTCCAAGAATAGCGATAAATCCAGGGACAAGCATATGCAAGTGACTATTCATCATAAGCGGTAAACAGACAGCTAGCGAACCTTTTGCTATATCTCCAATCAATACTATAATACCTGCTTTCTTTCCTAAAGTACGAAAGGTATTAGTGGCTCCTAAGTTACCGCTTCCGTGCTTGCGAACATCGGTTTTGTAAAAGCCCTTTCCAATCACTAAAGCAAAAGGAATTGACCCAATTAAATAAGCTAATAAGATAATTATAGCGTGTGTTAATACGTTCATTGTGGGCACCTCAAATTGTGTTGGTAGTATTCATTAAAATATAAATGCGGTAAAAGCAGTCTTTTGTATGGCTAAAGGTTTCTAGTTTTTTCGGTGGAGTTTTGTAAATTCGATTGGATTTCTAGTGGGACAACCCAATGCTTTTTAGTATGGTAAGATATTTTTGAACTTTTAAACCTTGATACGTATTAGTATAGATTGATATGTCTATTATGAATATGTAAAAAGAAGAAAAGAGGAGAAACGAAAAGGCAAAAACAAAAAACTTGTAATACAATTTTAAAAATATAACATAAATATTTAAAGGTTAAAAGATATTTTGGGTATATTATAGTAGAAAAAAGCGTTTGGATCATTTTTTTATAAAAAACAAGACAAAAAAATTAACAAATCAAAAAAAATATAATAAAATGTAAAACAGTGTTTCGAAATATTAACTTCTTAAAGTTGAAAGGGGTTCTGCACTTGTTGTGGACAGATATCAAAGAACGAGAAGTAGTTATGTACAAAAACTTCCAGGCAAAAATTTTAGAAAAAAAAGGGCCGAATAAAATAGTCGTTCGAAATCTAGAATTCCCGGAAAAAGGCGATTGGATATCAGCCGAGCTTGATTTTGAAGCTGTTGAAAAATTTGAGAAGAGTCGAGAACACTAATACGACAAACATTTTATAATACTTCTATTTGTTATATAAGAAAAAGCCGAGCTTACATTTTGAGTTCGGCTTTTTTGTTTATGTTTAATTCGTTCTCTTTCCGAAGAGCTCCTCGTTATTACATGTAAAACAACGCCTTTTCCTCTCATTCATTTTCCACTATTACACTAGTCCCGTATAAAAACGTATCTTTATATGGGACTATCGATTTATTTTTAGTACACGTATTTTTGCCACTTTTTTCATATACAAACGTTCAGAAACAAAACCTCTTTGCATACATTGAAGACAAAGGGGGAGGATACAATGGGAAAAGCAAGTCGTATATTGAAATGGGTCAGCGGAGGATTGGAGGCCCTTTGGGGGATTCCACTTCTAGGTGGCACCTTGGTTATAAGCCTAGCCTACACGCCGCTTATTCTAATGCTCGCATTGCATATCGTAGGTTTAGTATTTGCCATTAAAACAAACAAAGTTCGGACAGGGCATATCATGGGAATTGTCTGTTCCGCTATTGCGTGGATTCCTGTGGTCGGCATGATCATGCATATTTTAACGGCTATTTTCTTACTTATAGAAGCAGCCAAAGATAATGAACCATCTGAAGACGCAGCATAAAAGAAGAGCCGCCTGATTTTAGGTGGTTTTTTATATTTCCAAATAAAGACTTGTAGGCTCTTTTGCTTTGGAAAATCCTTTTTATGTTAGAATATTAGAAGTATTTTCTAAAAAAGGGGGTAAACACAATAGATAAAGCAAATCAAAAGAACAAAAGATTTCTTGCCGTAGGAGTTATATTAGTCGTTCTTGTAAGCTTTATATTTTTACTATGGAGTAAAGGCTGGGTAATTCCTAATGCGATAAGTGCCAACCGCTATGATGTAAAAGGCGTAGACGTATCTTCTTATCAAGGGGAGATTAATTGGAATGTGCTGAGTAAACAAGATATTCAGTTTGCTTTTATTAAAGCAACGGAAGGAAGTTCATTTCAAGATCCTTTATTTAAACAAAACTGGGAACAAGCAAATCGCAAAACCATGCGGATCGGAGCTTATCACTTCTTTAGTTATGATAGCAAAGGTTCCACACAAGCGGCTAATTTTATCAAAGCAGTCTCTCTTAAAAATAACGATTTGCCTCCAGTGATTGATGTAGAATTTTACGGAGATAAAAAACAAAACCTTCCGTCTCAGAAACATGTATACAAGGAGCTTTCTAGCATGATTAAACGTCTTGAATCTCATTATGACAAGCGCGTCATTCTTTATACGACGCCTAAAGCGTATGACTTGTATATTAAAAACAGATATCCTGAGTGTGATATTTGGATTCGCGATGTTGTGAAAAAGCCTACTCTTGAAGAGCAGAAGAAATGGACGTTTTGGCAGTATACGAATAAAGGGCGGTTAAGCGGCTATAAAGGTAAAGAAACGTTTATTGATTTAAATGTGTTTAACGGAAATCAAGCAGAATTTGAAAGATACTAGTTTACTAGAAAGGTAAGAGATGGAGGGAAAATAATGCCTACTTATAACAAGCTAGTGCGAGATAAAATTCCTACGATTATTGAACAAAGCGGAAAAACCTTCAAATCACGCGTGCTGCAGCGAGAGGAATATCAACATGAGCTGACGAAAAAGGCAAAAGAAGAACTTCAAGAGTACATAGAAGCCCCAACGCATCAAGAGGCAATTGAAGAGCTTGCAGATTTACTAGAAGTTATGCACGCGCTAGCAGCTGTGCACGGGGCCACGCCAGAACAACTTGAGAAAGTGCGTGAGGAGAAGGCCAAGGAGCGCGGGAAGTTTGATAATCGGGTTTATTTAGTGGAAACAGAAGAAGCGTAGTTTGGTGGTGCAATAGTGGGAGGAGCGAGCGGTGGCAGGTGAGTTTTAATTTAAAAGTAGGAGAAATAAAAAAAGCTTATTTAACAGAACAAGAAATTTGGAAGATCATTAATCAATTTTTTGCTAATGGTCACTTTACCACAACGTATAAATATGGATTAATGAAAGCTTTAATTGAAAACCTATATAACGTTGACAATCGGTTAGTACTCACGTTTGATCAAGTATATTTTTCATTTGCTAAAATATATTGGAATTTGGTTATTCATCATGATTTAAATCAATTAAATACACCCAATAGACAATCTGGAATTCAAAAAGAGTTAAAGGAATTTCAGTTAATGCATGGTGTCCCCAATAAAGTAGTATTTGATCGTTTACCAAGTAATTTTCAATTGCAGTTAGTAGAAAGAACTAAAAAAGTGGGGGCAAGGTATGTAGTAGGGGCGTTATACGGAGATATGGAAGCTTCTATTTATGAGTTTGACAAAAGAACAGAATACATAAAGTTTAATAGCAGTATCTATATTTTTTTACAAAAATATAGACAAATTGTTACTCATTTAACCAATTATCATTTGGCGAAATTTTTAGAAAAGCATAATGACAAAAATAAGTTAGAAGATGTCTTGTTGAAAGTAGAAAATATTTCAAAACGCGAATCGCTGCATGCATTCTATAACATACTTTGGAAATATGAAACAAAAGAATGTTTTTATTGTGGGAAAGTTCTTTCTGATAAACGCATCGCTACTCATGTAGATCATTTTATTCCATGGAGTTATATCCAATCAGATAATATGTGGAATTTGGTGTTAAGCTGTCAAAGTTGCAACACAAAAAAGAGCAATAAACTTGCTAAGAGCTTATACCTTGAGAAGATGTTTGTTCGTAATGAGAATCTTAAATTAACAGCAGTTCACAATGATTTTAACTATTATTCGGAGCGTAAGTTAGAAGCTCTTTATGAGTATGCTGGAATGAATGGATACGTAGAAAACTGGTCTCCATAGCCCCGAGTATTTCTCTTTTCATCTCAGTTACAAAATCCCCTCTTGAAATTTTGTTCACCAAACAAGTAAACTAAAGACATAAGTTTGGTAAAATTGGGATAAGAAATTCATGAGGTAAGGGAGAACAAGTCGATGGAGATGGATCAAGAGAAATTTAATAAAGTGATTGAAGCGGCAAGGATGTATTATATTCTTGATTATAATCAAAGTGAAATTGCAAAAAAGCTTGGTGTATCAAGGCCCACGGTTTCTCGATTGCTGCAGACAGCAAAAGAAGAAGGCATTGTTCAAATTAAAATTGTAGATTCATCTATCAATAGTGAAAAGTTGTCTTCTCAGCTTGAACAAAAATTCAATTTAAAAAAAGCAATCGTCACACCGGTGCCTCAATATGAAAATCACATTATTAAAAGTCATCTAGGCGTGGCAGCAGCTGACTATCTCTATGACATTGTAAAAGATGGAGATATTATTGGGGTGACGTGGGGAACAACTCTTTATCAAGTGGCCATCGATTTAAAACAAAAGTATGTGAATGACGTGCAGGTTGTGCAGTTAAAAGGCGGAGTAAGCCATTCGGAAACGAGCACGTATGCTTCTGAAATTATGTACTTATTTGGAAAGGCATACAATACGCCTCCTATGCATCTTCCTTTGCCTGTGATTGTCGATCACGTGGTAGTTAAAAAAGCAATGGAAACGGATCGTCATATTAAGCGCATTTTAGATTTAGGCAAACAAGCCAATATTGCCGTCTTTACTACGGGACCTATTAAAACCGATTCGCTGCTTTTTCAGCTTGGCTACTTTTCCGAACAAGATGTAGAGATGATTTCCTCTCGAGCGGTAGGAGACATTTGTTCACGTTTTTTTGATAAAGATGGACAAATTTGCAATGAAAGCCTGGATGAACGGACGCTTGGACTTGATTTGGAAGAACTAAAGAAGAAAGAGTACGCCATTTTAGTAGCCGGCGGGGATCAGAAAATTGACAGCATTTACGGAGCGCTGCAAGGGAAATTTGCAAATGTGCTCGTTACTGATCAGTTCACGGCGCGCTTTTTGTTAGATAAACAAGAGTAAAGGAGATGAAGACGCTGTTTTTTCAAGAGCAAAAGCTTCATCGGATTGAAATAGTAGAAGATATTGTATCTTATTCGGCGTCATCTCTGCAGGCACAGCGAAACCGGTATCCTTTTCAAGTAGACGTTTCAAAAGATGGAATGATTGCCAAAGGAACCACAGGCTATATCATTAAACGGTGGGGAAGAATGTACTTTTCTCCTGATACTGACCAAAAAGGAATTGAACGATTTACGCCGCCTGATCAGCCATATGTATTAATTCCTTATAAAAAGGTAAAGAATAAGTACCGAATCATGTTGTCATTTGTGATAAAAGCTGAAAAATAAGGGAAGACTTCCGAGTGCGGAAGTCTTTTTTTATTCACTAAAACAAACGCTATAAATATTTTTGAACAAATGTAAATATATCTGTTTACAATTGTTCAAAGCTATTATATAGTAAGGGTGTAAGTTGTTGAAAACGTTTTAGTGGATGCACAATATGCAGATACTTTTAGGGGGAAAACGTCATGAGAATGGTTGACTTAATTGAAAAAAAACGTAATGGATATGAATTAAATAAAGCTGAAATCGATTTTATTATCGAAGGTTATACAAAAGGGGATTTACCTGATTATCAGCTATCGGCATTTGCGATGGCGATTTACTTTCAAGGAATGACGCAGGAAGAACGCGTAAATTTAACGCAAGCAATGGTTGAATCTGGCGATCAAATCGACTTATCAAAAATTGAAGGTATTAAAGTAGACAAACACAGCACAGGCGGCGTAGGTGATACAACAACACTTGTATTAGGACCTTTAGTAGCTGCGGTTGATGTACCGGTTGCCAAAATGTCTGGCCGCGGCTTAGGACACACTGGCGGTACGATTGACAAACTTGAAGCAGTGCCTGGCTTCCACGTTGAAATTACAAACGAAGAATTCATTCGTTTAGTAAATACAAATAAAATTGCCGTTATCGGTCAAAGCGGAGACTTAACGCCGGCGGATAAAAAACTTTATGCGCTTCGTGATGTAACAGCAACGGTTGATTCGATTCCGTTAATTGCAAGCTCAATTATGAGTAAGAAAATTGCAGCTGGAGCAGATGCCATTTGCCTGGATGTAAAAACGGGGAACGGCGCATTTATGAAAAAGCTTGAAGACGCTGAAGAATTAGCAAAAGCAATGGTTGAAATCGGAAAAGGCGTAGGCCGAAACACAAAAGCAATCATTTCAGATATGAGCCAGCCTCTAGGATTTGCGGTTGGTAATGCGCTTGAAGTGAAAGAAGCTATCGACACGTTAAAAGGCGAAGGCCCTGAAGATTTAACAGAGCTTTGCTTAACATTAGGAAGTCACATGGTTGTACTTGCTGAAAAAGCAAGCAGCTTAGATGAAGCGCGTGCAATGCTTCAAGAAGTAATTAAAAATGGAAAAGCATTAGAATCGTTCAAAACGTTCTTAAGCGCACAAGGCGGAGATGCTTCTGTTGCAGACGATCCTTCTAAATTACCGGATGCAGCGCACAAAATTGAAGTGCCAGCAAAAGAAGATGGCTATATTTCAGAAATCGTTGCAGAAAAAATCGGCGTAGCAGCAATGAAGCTAGGTGCAGGACGTGCAACAAAAGAATCTGAAATCGACTTAGCAGTTGGTATCATGCTAAATAAAAAAGTTGGTGACCAAGTGAAAAAAGGTGACTCTCTTGTTACAATCCACAGCAACAGTGAAGATGTACAGGAAGTAATGGATATCGTTTATGATTCTTACAGCACGGTCGCTGAAAAAGTGGAAGCTCCAACGTTAATTTATAAAGAAATTCATTAAGAGACAGAGAGGAAGTACAAAATGAGTCAAAACATTACGGGTATTATTGATCATACATTATTAAAAGCAGATGCAACAGAAGAGCAAATCACGGTTTTAGCACAAGAAGCAAAAGAATATTCATTCGCTTCGGTTTGTGTAAATCCAACGTGGGTAAAAAAAGCAGCCGAGTTATTAAAAGATGCTCCAAAAGTGAAAGTATGTACGGTAATCGGCTTCCCTCTTGGAGCTACTACTTCAGCAGTAAAAGCATTCGAAACAACAAACGCAATCGAAAACGGTGCAGATGAAGTAGATATGGTAATCAACATCGGCGCGTTAAAAGATAAAAACTATGACTTAGTGCAAAGCGACATTCAAGCAGTAGTAGATGCTGCAAAAGGCAAAGCGCTAGTAAAAGTAATTATTGAAACAGCTCTTTTAACAGACGAAGAAAAAGCGAAAGTTTCTGAGCTAGCTGTAAAAGCTGGAGCTGATTTTGTTAAAACGTCAACAGGCTTCTCTACAGGAGGCGCAACGGTAGAAGACGTAGCGCTTATGAGAAAAACGGTTGGACCAGATGTAGGTGTAAAAGCTTCTGGCGGCGTTCGAGGCTTAGAAGATGCAAAAGCAATGATTGAAGCAGGTGCAACACGTATTGGTGCAAGCTCTGGCGTATCAATTGCAAAAGGTCAATTAAGCAACTCTGATTATTAATAAATGACAGCAGGTTAGTACTAACTAACCTGCTGTAAACTAAGCAAAGGATGATGACGGTGGAGCCAAAACAATTAATAGATGAAGCAATCGCAGCAAGCAAACAAGCACATGTACCATATTCTCACTTCCATGTTGGTGCAGCTCTTTTAACAACCGATGGGAAGATTTATCGTGGATGCAATATTGAAAACGCTTCCTATGGATTGACGAACTGCGCTGAGCGAACGGCTATTTTTAAAGCTGTTTCAGAAGGGGACAAGCAGTTTTCAGCTATTGCAGTTGTAGGAGATACGGACGGCCCAATTTCTCCTTGCGGCGCATGCAGACAAGTATTAGCTGAGTTCTGTGATGATCACACACAAATTATCTTAGCAAACCTAAAAGGAGATTTTGTGATTACCAACATCAACGAAATCTTACCGGGCTATTTTTCATCAAAAGACTTACAAAAATAAGTAAGCAGTGGAGGATACTATGAAATATTTAATTGGCATCTTAGGGTTACTCGTTGTCTTTGGATTAGCGTATCTTGCAAGTAATAACCGTAAAGAAATCAAATATAAACCAATCGTTATTATGGTTGTGATTCAAGTTCTTTTATCAGCTTTGCTTCTTAATACAAAGTTTGGTTTGATTATTATCAATGCGATTGCCAGCGTTTTTGGAAAGCTGCTTTCATACGCAAACCAAGGAGTAGAGTTCGTATTTGGAGGCATTGCGAATAAAGGATCAATGCCGTTTTTCTTAAACGTGCTGCTTCCTATCGTTTTTATCTCTGTCTTGATTGGGATTTTACAGCACTTTAAAATCCTTCCGTTCATTATGAAATGGATTGGCTTAGTTCTCAGCAAGATTAACGGAATGGGAAAATTAGAGTCTTATAACGCAGTAGCTTCTGCTATTGTAGGTCAGTCAGAAGTATTTATTACCGTTAAAAAGCAACTAGACAAACTGCCGCCAAATCGTTTATATACGCTTTGTGCATCAGCTATGTCGACGGTTTCAATGTCTATTGTCGGTGCTTATATGACAATGATTGAACCAAAATATGTAGTAACAGCGATCGTTATTAACTTATTTGGCGGATTTATTATTTCTTCTATTATTAACCCTTACACAGTAACGGATCAAGAAGATATTTTAGAAGTACAAACTGGTCATAAACAAACGTTCTTCGAAATGCTTGGCGAATACATTATGGATGGATTTAAAGTAGCGATTATCGTAGGTGCGATGCTAATTGGTTTCGTTGCGCTGATGGCTGCGATTGATAACGTGTTTGAAATGTTATTTGGTCTATCGTTCCAGCATCTGCTTGGCTATGTGTTTGCACCGTTTGCATTCATCATGGGTGTTCCTGCTTCAGAAGTTGTGGCAGCGGGTGGAATTATGGCAACAAAACTTGTAACAAATGAATTTGTGGCAATGATGAGCCTGTCGGATATGGCTTCAACATTCAGTGCTAAAACGCTTGGAATTGTATCTGTATTCTTAGTATCATTTGCTAACTTCTCATCAATTGGAATCGTGTCAGGAGCTGTTAAAGGCTTAAGCGAAAAGCAAGGAAATACAGTAGCGCGCTTTGGTCTTCGTTTACTGTACGGAGCTACGCTTGTAAGCGTACTGTCAGCAATTGTTGTCAGCTTTATTTTATAAGTGTAATAGAAACAGAAAGAAAAGCAGTTTCCTTTTTAAAAGGAATTGCTTTTTCTTTTTTACATGTAAACCACAACTCCGTACATCCTAAAGAAAAACATAGACGCAGAGGAGGACAAGAAAAGCTAGGGGCTTTTCTTACTGAAAAATGGATCAAATTGGACTGTTGCTGTCAGGTGCAGCTTTATTTTTAAACGGACTGATGCTGCTTGGAAAAGCAGATGAAAAAAACGTAGGCGTATTTAACTTATTTGTTGGAGCTTTTCAAGTTATTGTTCCGTTTTATTTAATTATTACGTCAGATCAAAGCAACTGGATTTTGTATGAAAGAACGGCGATTTTTTTATTTGGCCTTACGTATTTGTATGTAGGGGTGACGGTATTAAAAGGAATGCAGGGAACAGGACTTGGCTATTACTCTCTTTGGGTATCGATTATCGCTTTAGTGTACGTGACCGTTTCTCTTGTTCATTATCATGACGTAATTAACGCTATTACATGGATTCTTTGGTCGTTTTTATGGTTTTTATTTTATGTGCTTAATACGAGCAAAAAAGATGTATCTGCATATGTGGGGAAAGTAGCGATTGTCCAGTCGTGGGTGACGTTAACGATTCCAGCGCTGTTTTCACTAACAGGCGTATGGGGAAATAAGGATATGTACAATATGTGGGGAATCGTGCTGGTAGCTTCCATCATTTATTTTGTATATCTAGGGTATCGACTATTCTTTTCTCAGCCGCAAAAAATGATTTTAAAATAAGTATTTACAAAAAATAGATAATAATGGTAAGATGTTAGAAATTAAATGCCGTGAAGAGAAAAGTAGACAGCGCGTATTCTTAGCAGAGAGCTCCGGAAGCTGAAAAGGAGCAAGAGAAACGCTGTTGAAGCAAGCCTCTGAGCAGCGCATTGGATCTAACGTGATAGTGCGACGGCTGCTTCCGTTACAAAGCTAGAGTATAAGCGAAAGCCGTACTCGATAAGGTTTATATGGCGACATATGAACAAACTAGGGTGGCACCGCGATTCATAATCTCGCCCCTAAGACAAATGTCTTGGGGGTGGGATTTTTTTATTGATCGAAATCAATAGTGAAGCGGAGGCCTTTCTTTTATGAAAAATAAGCTGTTGTCTTGGAAATACCCGTGTTTATTGCTGTTTGGAATTGGCATTAGCAATATCGGCGACTGGATTTATTTAATTGCTTTAAATGTCATGATGCTTGATATGACGAATTCGCCGCTTGCGGTTTCAGGGCTATACATGATAAAGCCGCTTGCTGCACTATGTACAAGTATATGGTCTGGAAGCTTAATTGACCGCATAAACAAACGGAAGCTTATGATGTTTTTAGATTGGATGCGCGCGGGGATTATTGCTTGCTTTCCGTTTTTCTCATCCATACTGATCATTTATATGCTGGTATTTATCATCAGTATGGCAAGTTCAATGTTTCGGCCGGCATCGATGGTTTATATCACAAAGCTTATTCCACGTGAAAAACGAAAAAGATTTAATTCGCTGCGCAGTTTGATTGATTCAGGCAGTTTTCTTATTGGGCCAGCCGCAGCAGGTACGCTATTTATGATTGGAACCCCTGTGTTTGCCATTTATGCTACTGCTGCAGCGCTGGTATCCTCAGGAGTGGTTACTTTGTTTATGCCGAACCTGGATACAAAAACAGAAGTTAAAGAAAATAAGCTGTCTGTAAACACCATTCGAGAAGATTGGAAAGCGGTGTTTCGTTTCAGTAGAGCCAACAGATACATTATCACCATTTATGTATTATTCAGTTTCTTAATGGTCATGGCTACGGCAATTGATTCTCTTGAAGTTTCATTTGCAACAAAAGTCATTCATTTGTCCGAAAGCGAATACGGATTTTTATTAACCATAGCAGGCGCTGGCATTATGATTGGCGCAGTTGTGAACACACTGTTTGCTAAGAAGCTGTCGACCAACTTTCTCATAGGTGCCGGCAGTGTAGGAGTGTCGCTTGGCTATTTGCTGTATGCGTGTTCCTCTTCTTTTCAAACTATCGGAGCAGGATTTTTTAGCTTATCCTTTGCGTTAGCTTTTGCAAGTGCTGGTTTTCAAACCTTTTATCAAAACAGTATTCCCGTTGACATAATGGGTCGAGTAGGAAGCATATATGGACTGCTTGAGTCACTCCTGATCATTATCATGACTTTTTTATGCGGCATGGCTGCGCCCATCTTTTCGATTCAAGGAGCTGTAATTGGTGGAAGCCTGATCATGCTTTTAAGTACAATTGTATTGTTTTTGTGCACGTTAAAGCCTACGTTTTATAAAGTGAATTTGGTCAAAAAGCAAAGAATTTAACGCAAGGGTACTAGTGGACAAATAAGCTAAGAAGCCGATAAAAAGAAATGAATACAGGATAAAGGATGGAAAAGCACAGTGAAAATGAAAGATGCGTTAAAGAAAAAAGGAATGTTTGTTAAAAAGTTATCGAATCAAGGTGAATTCTTTCGAAAGCGATGGGAAAATGAATTTGCAAGTGCTTTAAGCGCATTGCAAAAAAAGAAAATTTATATGGATGAATTTTTGTGGCATGCATTTAGCTATGAAAAGCTCCCTTGTTTACAAGGAGAACAAGCGATTCAAGCGTTCGAACAGCAAATAAAGAACGACTGTTATTTATTGTTTGAGCATGATGAACGAGTGCTGCAGCTATCTAAATGTGAGCATCTAACAAGCGCTGATTTAAGTGAAAATACAAACATGTATTTAGAAGATTTATATGTGGTTGATAAAGATTTTACGTGGACTTATGTGATTACGCATGAAAGCTCATGTGGGCCTTACTTTTACCGAACATAAGTAAAGATAGAGCCTGCCGTGTTTATTAATACGGCAGATTTTTTGTTATAAAAAAACATTTTATTAATTAAAAGTAATTATAGTGATTAAATGGTTTTTGATCTGAATTTATTGGGTATTTATTACTAATTATTATCCATCCCTTTCCTATATCTATATTATCAATTGGAATTTTTTTAAAAAATAGGATATGAAAATAATTTTTTGTATGCTAAGGTAATTACTGCTAGTAAGCTTGTCTTACAAAAAATGTTTTAAAAAAGGAGGTTTTTGTATGAAATGGTATTTACATGTACTGAAAAATTATGCAGTGTTTCAAGGGAGAGCGACGCGTAAAGAGTATTGGATGTTTGTCTTATTTAATTTTATTATATGGTGTGTGCTTTCAGCTATTGAACTTATAACAGATATGCCCCCGTTTTTGCGTATAGTTTATCTTGTTGCAGTCTTCATTCCATCTCTTGCTGTGACGGCACGCCGACTGCATGACATAGGAAGAAGCGGCTGGTGGCAGCTTATTAGTATTATTCCGATTGCCGGAAGTATTTGTCTATTCATTCTTCTTTGTCTAAGAAGTGAGTCGCAGCTAAATCGTTTTGATGTACCTAATAAAGTTGCGTAGGACTTAAATGATTAGATAGTTTGATTTAATAAACAAAGAGAGGGTTTGTCATGTACTGGTATATAAAAGCGTTAAAAAATTACGCGACGTTTCAAGGAAGAGCAACGCGTACGGAGTATTGGATGTTTACATTATTTAGTTATATCTTTGCACTTGTTCCATTTATATTTATTTTCATTGATTCACTTACAGTCTTTGCACCTATTTTAATATGGCTATACGCAGCAGCAATGATTCTGCCTTCACTTGCCGTTACTGTTCGCCGACTGCATGATACAGGAAGAAGCGGCTGGTGGTATTTAATTAACTTTGTTCCAGTTATCGGAGGTATTTGGCTGCTCATCTTACTTTGTCAAAGAAGCGAAGTAACAGCCAATATTTACGATACAGACACGCAGGCATCTTAACCAGAGTAGTTTATTAGTTTAAAAGTTAATAAACTAATAGACAAATTATTTTTAGCTAAAGAAAACTCCTGTTAAAAAGGAGTTTTCTTTTTTTTATTTTCCCACACGCTGCTGGGAAGTTCTTTTCGAAGAACAGGTGCAATATCATCTGCAAAGCGCTCTAGCTGTTCGCGCTGTTCTGCTTCGCTTAGACCGTCTACGCTGATGCTCAGCACTTCGTTTCCATAAGCGCGGTGATAGTCTATTATTTTTTCAATGATTTGCTCCGGGCTTCCTACTAAAGCAGGACCGTGTTGAACGATGTCTTCGAGTGACGTGAACGGCGATTGATTATGTTTGGCTGCTTCTGTATTGCTAAATGCGTTATAGTACGGGCGATAGCGGCGAATCGCTTCTTCCGTTGTATCGGAAATATATAGGCTGCTCGCCCCCGAACCGACAATGGCCTTGCGTGGATCATGGCCATAATAAGCGAAGCGTTCGCGGTAATGGTCAATCAGCGCTTTATATTTAGCCTGAGGGTGGAAGGAATTAGATGAAAATAGCGGCTCTCCGTATTTAGCCGCAAGTTCTGTAGACAGTGAGCTTGACGCGCTTCCATGCCAAACGGGAATAGAAGTCTGAAACGGCCGAGGCTGAGTCGTAACGTTAGTTAAATACGGACGATAACGGCCGCTCCACGTGACATTTTCTTCTGTCCAAAGCTGTTTTAAAAGAGCGTATCTTTCAGCAAGAGATTCCCATTGTTCTTCTTCTGTAATACCAAAAAGCGGATAATGACGCGGGTCATTGCCTTTTCCGATAATCAGTTCAAGGCGTCCACCCGATAGGTGATCAAGCGTTGCATAATCTTCAGCTACTCGTACAGGGTCTAAAATGCTTAGAACGGTAACGGTCGTAAGGAGACGGATGTGTGACGTTTTAGCCGCAATTGCACTTAAAACAACGGGAGGAGAAGAAGACAAAAAAGGAGCTCCGTGTCTTTCGCCGACTCCGTAAGCATCAAAACCTAACTTTTCTGCCAGCACTGCTTGATTTAACACATGTTGAAACTTTTCTTGAGCAGTGAATGTTTCTCCAGTAACCGGGTTCGGGATGTTTTGAATAAGACTAAATAAAGCAAATTTCATACGTTTTACCTCCAAAAGATAAAATGGTAGACGACAATAAAAAAAGCAAACGTACACGCATTATCGTGTCCATTTGCCTCCAGTTGACTGGTAGATATGTAGTTTCAATGTTTTATTAGTTGTATCTTAAGCGGTAGACACCGGGCTGTCAAGATAATCTTTTTCTAAAAACCTACTTGATTTATCGGTTAACTAGTATTATGATGTGAATAATCTTACACGAAGTAAGCCCACTGGTTAACCAGAGGCTCTTGATGAAGCAGCTGCTTCATCAAGAGCCTCTTTTTATTACATAATATAGGGATTTAGGGGAGGAAAGTATGAAAAAATATTGGCTGTTTTTACTTTCAATTGTAGTAGCTGTGAGCGTGGCAGGATGCGGAACAAACGCATCTTCAAGTGCAGGAGAAAAGAAAGAAAAAGATGTTCAAACGATTGTGGTTGGAACAGGCACTCAGTTTCCTAATATTTGCTTTATCGATGATAAAGGCAAACTGACCGGCTATGATGTAGAAGTAGTAAGAGCAATCGACAAAGAGCTACAGGATTATAAATTTGAATTTAAAACGATGGAATTTTCAAATCTGCTTCTCAGCTTAGAAAGTAATAAAATTGATATGATTGCTCATAACATGGCTCAGAACGCTGAGCGAAAGAAAAAGTTTTTATTTAATGATGAAACATATAATTATTCTCCGCTTTATGTAACAGTTCCTAAAAATCGAAATGATATTCATTCATTAAAAAATTTAGAAGGTAAAAAAATGATTGTAGGAGCTACAAGCAATGCGGCTGTCTATCTAGACAAATACAATCAAAAACACGGCAATAAAATCGATGTAGTTTACGCCGGTCAAGGTGCGGATGATGCCACAACTCAATTAAAAACAGGCCGGGCAGATGCTACGCTTGCGACACCATTTTCCATCGACTTTAGCAATCAAGCGCTGAAATTTCAGCAAAAAACGGTTGGAGATATCGTGATTAATTCAAAAGTATATTTTATGTTTAACAAAAAAGACGAAAAGTTAAAGTCGGAAGTCGATCAGGCGATTAAAAAGCTGAAAAAAGACGGTACATTAAAAAAACTCAGCACAAAATGGCTAGGAGAAGACTATACGGTGCAAAATTGACTATCGCAAAAAAGCAGCTGCCCACACAGCTGCTTTTTTTGTATGATATAAATCTGATAGATAGAAGAAACGATCTGCAAAGAAAACAAAAATTAGTGTATAGTAGAGCTATAAGTACTATAAAAGCAGGACCGCAGTAGGAGGCAATTCATTGATTACGGATTTACAGCGCGGAGATTTCTTTCAAAAAGGACATCGTTATCGCAGAAAACAAATTCATAAGCTTTATAAAGGGCAGGAACAAAGCGAAATATCAACGCCAAAAGCGCATCCATATATTTTTATTTTCACAAAAGAAAGCGGAAGTGAATACGGAACAGGACACGGGTGGAACAGAGATAAAACCGCTTTTTTCTATACGGGAGAAGGCCAAAGAGGATCGATGCAGCTCATTAAAGGCAATAAAGCGCTTCGTGAACATTTTTTATCAGGAAAAGCCGTTTACTTGTTTCACTACGTGGAGCCTGGAGTAGTAGAGTTCATTGATGAAGTGACGTATATTAATCATCAATTAGAAATCATGTGGGACTCAGACGGAGAGCTTCGTGAAGCTATTATTTTTGAACTTGAACGAAATCCTGTGATTGAGGAAAAAGCAGCAAAGCTGGATGTTTCACCTTATTCAACTGAACAGCTTCGTCATATAGCATTAGGAGAAGAAAAAAAGACAAGTGTTTACGAACAAACGGCAGCTCTTAAACAATATGTTCACAAACGCGCAGCAGGTATTTGCGAAGCCTGCGGAGAAAGCGCGCCGTTTATCGCAAAAGATGGCAGCTCCTTTTTACAAATGTACTATCTTCCAAAGCTGTCAGAGGGCGGACTCGCTAAGCCAAAGGACGCTGCTGCATTATGTCCCAACTGTCATAGTCGTCTACGCTACGGGAAAGATAGTGAAGTGTATAAAGAAGAGCTGATTACTAAAATTAATGAAAAAGAAGCAGGAAAGAAAAGTGAGTAATATCATCTTTTTTCATTTTATAAAAACCGTCTCTAGGCAGGGCAGCTGCCGAGGCGGTTTTTTTTGTATAGAAGGACTTCAAAAAATAAAGACAATAAAGCGTATAAAAATAATGGAAAAACAGATAATGAAAAACTGAAGCTTTCGTTTAGAAAATAGTAAAAGCTGAGGTGATGTGCTGTGACAGATAAGTATGATTGCGTTATTATAGGTGGAGGAATTGCTGGACTTCAAGCCGCTATTCAGCTTGGAAGATATAAGCGCAGTGTATTGGTTATTGATTCAAACGATGGACGTTCCAATCTTTGCAAAAATTATCAAAATATATTGGGATGGCCTGAGGGAATAAGTGGGCAAACTCTAAGAGAAACGGGAAGGAAGCAAGCAAAAAGCTACGGCATTCAATTTGCAGAAGAGCGTGTCCTTCAGTGTGAAAAAAGAATAGAAGGGTTTAACGTCATTACAAACTCTGCGAACTATGAAGCAACTACTTTACTGTTTGCGACGGGAGTAGTAGACCGGATTCCGCCTGAACTTCAGCAAGAGCTATATCCGTGCATGGGAACAACCGTATATGTATGTCCCGACTGCGATGGGTATGAAGTAAATAATAGAAGGGTATTAGTACTAGGGTCAGGAAAAGCAGGAGCCAGTTTATCTCTTACGTTAACATATTGGACAAATGACATTACGTACATTAATCACGACAAAAAAGAAATTGGACCTTTAGCAGATACCTTGATGCAAAAGGGAATTACCTATAAAGAAGCGACAATAAAAAAAGTCATAGCTGAAGCAGACATGTTAAAAGGAGTCATCCTCGAAAACAATGAATTTATCTATGGAGAAAAAGGTTTTTTAGCGTTCGGAGGAAATAAAGTTCGAACAGAGTTAGCGCATGAGCTCGGAGCAGAACTTCTAGAAAATCAGCACATTATCGTAAATCCGCGTACAAAAGAAACAAATGTCTCAAACGTGTGGGCAGCAGGAGATATTGTGGCTCATTCTGAACAAGTGACGGTAGCGATGGGAGAAGGTTTACAGGCAGCTATTTGGATACACAAACGCTTGTTAGAGCTTTATGAAAAATAATTGTTTTTTTATCCGTTTCTGCACACGCTACATTCTAAGTGGGAAAAGTCGATTCTTAGTGTTTTTTGTAATGAAACTCTGTACAGTATTCTGTGTTCAATAACCTTTCTTATTCTATTTTATATTACAATCGAATAAGAGAAAAATAAGAAAGAGTGATAATGGGGGGTTATTGGATATGCACGTGTATCAACAGGATGACAAAATTTAGATTTACAAACAGATGTACTTATAAAACGTGGTTGTACAAAAATTTTTCACGATAAAATGAGTGGAGCAAAAAAACAACGTCCTGGTTTGGAGGAGGCTCTGGGTGATGCTCGTGAAGGAGATGCAATTGTTGTTTGGCGATTGGATCGACTAGAACGCAATATGCAGGATTTGATTCAAATTGTAAACAGTTTAAATGAACGATATATAAGATGCTTTTATCTGAAAAACGCTCGTAAAAGTGGTGTGTCAATATAAAGGCGTTCGTATAGTGTTTTTATACTTTTTCGAATACCGAAAACTGTTCGCTAATGGAGCTTTAGTTTGGTTCGCAAAGGTGTACTTTTACGGACTTTAAATTCAATAGTTTAGATAGGTGGCATTTCTAACAACAATATTTTTAGATAAATATTCTGTTACAATTGGTACAGAGGATATCTTATTATATTTGTGGAGGATCTAGTCATTGAAATATAAATTAAACAAAAGTAAAATATTGAAAGCTGATGATATCTGGAATGCGGTTGTCGATTTGATGGGGGAATACAAATTTCCAACGGAAAACCAGGTTGCCAATAAAGTATATATAGTTTTTGATTATTATTCTGAACTTGAGAGTGGGGGACATGAAAAACTATTTGATTGGTCTTCATGGTATATAGATGAGATAGGTGTAAATAATTACTTTAGGGAATTGACGAGTATTCTTGAAGACATTAATGCTCATGATTATTCACTGATTGAGCAAGAATATGGTGAAAAGTTGTGGAACTTATATAAAGCTTTAGAAAATGACGAAATAGCAGAAGAAGATTTTTGCAATGTCCTAGAACAAGCTGATAATGAATATCTAAAGCTGGGCAGTAAATTGGGTGATTTGTTAGAGGTTTACTTTATGAAAATATTTACAGAGGTATTCGAACTTGTAGAGGATTAAATTTTAAATTTTTAAAGATAACAAATGTATAAAAGATACATTTGTTACACATCGATGTGGCTCGTCCTTTTAATAAAAAGACCGGTGTATCAATGATGTATAAAAAAAATACATAAATGAGAAAATGGAAAAGCTAACGAGTCTTTATGTATAAAGGACTCGTTTTTTATATGTGTACCGGAAGAGACATTATGTTAACTAATTTTGTATATGGTATACAGTTAAAGAAGCTGCTGAATAAATCATTTTAGTTTTTCTGAAACTAAGATGAGGTGATATTCATGAAGAGGATTACAGGGATGCTTACAATCGGAATAATGGTTTTGATAATATCAACTGCAAATGTGAATGCAAAAACAATAAATGAAGCTGATACAACACTATGTGACACTCTAAATTATGCACTTATGAGTAGCCTAAGAGAGCCAGTAGATAAAGCAATTGTAGAAATCTATAAGAACGATATAAATGCACCACAAGGTCTTAGATGGGATACAACTGGAGCAAAAATTCTTAAGATAAAGCAGTTGTATGGTGTCGGCGGATTGTATGAAATAACGTTAAGAATAAAGCCTTTTTATCGTGCACATATAACTTATGGGGTTGATGAAGTTGTTGTTAATTCGAATGGTGAATTGATAAGATATAAGCATTTGAAAACATATCCATTGTAAGAAACAATGGATATGTTTTTGATTGGTTCCTGTAATATGGATTATGTGAATTAAATAACTTTATTTATCCATAAATGTTATTATTTAGATTATACATATAAATGCAAGGTGGAATGTTTATGGAAAATAGGTCAGTTGTAGCTTACATTTTAATCTTTTTATCATTGGCATTATCAATTTATTTATTTGTTAATCCAAACTTATTAGTTCCGAAAGGTTATGAGCTAGCTATTGATGGCTATCTAATATCTCGAACATTAGTAATGATTTTTGCTTTATATTTAGTTTCCAAATTAGGATATGCTCTATTAAATAAAAAAGGTTAACTCTAATGAGTTAACCTTTTTTATGCTACCTAGAATACGTTTTATGGTAACTAGGTCTTTATATAAAAGGTTTTTTTATTCGTAAAACAAGAGAAGGAGCATACAAATTTACTGTATGCTCTTTTGCTTGTTGCTATATTTGTTGAGTAAGTTTATTCGAATTAACGTCTTTACTTGCCTGCTTCTTATGCAGCCATTGATAAATGATTGGAATCACTAGGAAGCTATTACAAGTTGATGTAATCATTCCACCAATTACTACAATTCCTAACGTTTGAGAAATTACCGTATCTGCTTGATGAGAGAAAGCGAGTGGCAACAACGTTAAGATTGTTGTAGCAGCCGTGATTAAAATTGGGCGAACTCGAGAGAGACTACCAGAAATAACGGCTTGTTGTATATCCATTCCACTTTTACGGTTGCGTTCAATTTTATCAATTAACACAATACCATTGGTTACAACGATTCCTGTGAGCATCAGTACGCCGATCAATGCAGCCAAGTTCCATTCGCCTCCAAAAATCACAAGAGCTATAACAACGCCACTTAATGCAAGGGGAATACTTAGTAAGACAGGTAAGGGTGCTCTCCAACCTTTAAATAGTGTAGATGTAATTAATAAAACGAATAAGATAGAAAAGGCAACGGCGACTGACATATCAAAAATCATGCTTTTGACTTGTTCTGTTATGCCTCCCATCGAATAGGTTACACCATTTGAAAGATTCATACCTTGAAGTTTCTGATCAACTTGTTTAGATACTTTGCCGATATCGTTGGATGTAATTTGAGCTGTCACTAGAGAAAACGGTTGACCGTTTCGTTCACTAATAGTAGAAGACGTTGGGTCTTTTGCAATCGATGCTAGCTCATTAAGTTTAATGGTTTTTCCACCCTTACCAGAGAATGTCTCGTTACCAAGAGACTTCATTACATCTTCTGGACTCGTATTCATTTGAATATTAGGCTGATTAGAAGATGTTTGATCTGCATACACATCAACAGGAAGACTCATATGGTCTACTACGAACGTTGCATCTTTTGTTTGTGACATATATCTATTAATCACAGTCATTATGTCAGAAAGCTGAACTCCTTTTTGAGTGATAGCTTGCTGGTTAAACGTAATCTTGTATTTTGGTTGGCCATTTGTTAAGTCAATTTTTCCATCCACACTTAATCCATCTATTGTGGATAATTCTTTTCGTGCTTTTTCAGCCGTTTTGTCTAAGGTAGCCTGGTCGGAACCGGCAAACATGATCTTCATTTGCGAATCATCACCGGAAATATTTTGACTCGTTACAGCATAGGCCACATTTTTCGAAAGTTTTGGAAGAGTAGAAGCTAACTGCGTAATCACTGTATCTGCTTCTTTCTCATTCTTTAATACTACTGAAAGATTAGCTACATTTGGTTTCTGTAAGAAACCACCGCCTTGATCGAACACGTCATCACTTTGTGGCGTACTGGTTGCACCAAATGTCGATGAATAAGACTCTACTTTTTTATTATCTTGCAAACTCTTTTCAACCTTTTGAACCTCAGCATCTACTTGTTCTAAGGTACTTCCTTGAGGCAATTCTACTTTAATTGCAACCTGACCTGTTTTAGCACTCGGCAAGAATGAAACAGGAAGGAAAGCTGAATAAGAGGCTGCAAAAATAAATAGTAAAGCCGAAATGAGCACCACAAGTTTCTTATGCTTTAGTGCCGATACTAGAACAGGTTTCATCATAGGCTCAAGAGAAACAGCCTTCTGCTTAGATGGTGCTCCTTTCCATCCCATAAAAGCAAGCGTAGGAATGACCAGCATAGCAACAAAAAATGAAATAATTAATGCAATGACAACAGACCACGCAAACCCACTATAAGAGGCACTTACAATTCCTCCTACAAAAGCTATGGGAATATACACAGCTATAGTTGTAAGTGTTGAGCCAAGAATAGCCGGAACCATTTCATGAACGGAAGCACTTAAAAGTGGCAGTAGTGCTTTGTTTTGAGACTTTTCTCTTCTGCGATACATATTATCTAGGATAACAATCGAATCATCTACAATACGTCCCATAGCAACAATTAGTCCTGAAACGGTTAAGATGTTAAGTGTAATGCCCATTGTTTTTAAAATAGCAGCTGTTGCTAACAATGAAATCGGCAACGAAATAGCTATAAGCAACGTAGATCGCACATTTCGGAAAAAGAAAAATACGCAAACCATGGAGAATAAACAACCAAGTAAGCCTTCTCGAATTAAACCATTTAACGAATCGTTTAATTCTTTTTCACGATCCAATTGCGGTGTTAATGAAACAGAGCCATCTTTAACAAGCTGCAGTCCATGTACTCGTTCTTTTACATGTTGGGCTACGTCTGTAATATTGGCAGAAGGCGTTTTAATGACATTTAATTGAACACTTGGTTTACCATCTATTCTGGCAACTGTTTTCACATCATTTAACGCATGTGAAATGCTTCCCACTGCTGAAAGAGGGATGGAATTACCGTCCGCATTTTTAATTTTAATGTTTTTCATTTGCTGTTCATCGAGTTTCCATCCCTCAAAGGTAACGGGGATCGATAGCTGATTTTGGAGTACAATACCTTTAGGTAATGATGGAACGGATAAAGATAGTGCTTTATTTAAGTCATCCATCGTTAGATTGTTTTTCGATAAATCCTTCATTCTTACTGTTAAAACATATCCATCTTTTGCTCCACCAAATGTGGAGACATCAGATACTCCAGGAACGGTTTTTAATTGCTGAACGATATCTTGTTGAACAGTTGATTTCAATTGGTTTTCATCCAACTTATCACTCGTTAAGTTGTACGTAAGTATAGGAAAAGAACTGGTTGTAACCCCTGTAACAAGAGGCGTTGATGTAATGGTTGGTGGAATATCAGCATTAGATAAAGCTTTATTTACATCGGTTTCTGCTTGCTTCATATCCGTATTCATCGGAAAATAGAGACTCATAAATAAGCCACCATCGTATGAGCTCGTTTCCACATCTTGTAACCCATCTGTCGTTCTTACGGCACTTTCCAACTTGTCTGTAACCAATTTTTTTACCTGTTCAGCTTGATACATAGGTAGACGCATGCTTACAGTAAGTGTTGTATTATTGATGCCAGGGAGATAATCTCTTTGCATTTGAAAAGCTGATATACCACCCCAAGCTAAAATAATAACGACACATACGATCATTAAGATAGCTCTTTGCATGGTTCCTTCTACTAGTTTTTTGAGCATATATTTACTCCTCCTGCTTTAGTATCCTTGTACGGGAAAATCTCTTGAATTCTGTCTTATCTGACTTTTTCACTCATTTGCTCAATCAGGTGAATACTCTACAAGGCTAAATGCAAACTTATAAAAATCCTAGATCATACTAATCTCCTCAACCGATTCATAAATATCCATGTTTTTCCCTTTCTGTTACATAGATTTTTTATCAACTCCTTAAACTATTGATTAGAAAAGCGAATAGTAATAGTCTCATGAAGCGTTTTCAAATAGGACGTTTTAAGTTTAGGGCTTGTAATTAAAAAAACATTAAAGATAACATTAAAAATTGATGAAAATGGTAGGTTTTTTGATAAATAATGCTACATTTAATGCAAAGAAGAAATTAGTCTTTTAAATTGCTCTTATTTTCAATTGAATTCAAGCATTAAAACAACAAATATAAAACAGCTTTCATCCAACTTTCCAAGTGAGCAGTCATTAATGGCGTTTGTTATTTATGCATTTGCTGTATTTATGCTGGTTCGACATTCTAAAAAGTTATGGATTCCTACATTAGCACCAATAGCAGCCATTCTTACTTTATTACTTATTGCAATCAGCCGTTTATTTCTCGGCTTACAATACCCAAGTGATATAGCAGCTGGGTATGTATTTGGTGGAGTATGGCTAGGATTGAATGTCTTATGTCTTGAAATTTTTCGACTAATGAAAGGTATTAGCGTATAACTGATTATAAATTAGAATATAAAGATCTCATTTTATTAGATATAAGAGGAGAATATAAATGAAAAAAAGCATTTTAATTGTTGAAGATGAAGTAATGATTGCACGAGCACTTCAAATTGAACTTGAGCATGAAGGATACCAAGTACTTGTTGAGCACGAAGGAAAATCCGGTCTTGAAGCTTCCTTAAATAGTAGCATTGATTTGATTTTATTAGACGTTATGCTTCCAGGTCTAAATGGAATTGAAGTTCTTCGAAGAATTAGAAAAAAAGACATCTACTTGCCCATTATTCTTTTGACAGCTCGTGACACCACGTTAGATAAAGTGATGGGGCTAGATCATGGGGCGAATGATTATATCACCAAGCCATTTGAAATAGAGGAAGTATTAGCTAGGGTACGTAATAGTCTTCGTCATAGAGCTATCGTTCAGGATGTTAGTAAAAAAAAAGATGTTCACTTATCAATAGAAGATTTATCTGTGAATTTAGAAACCAGAGATGTAATTAGACAAAACAAGCAGATTATATTAACACCAAAAGAATATGATTTGCTTGTTCATTTATTAAAAAATAAAAATATTGTACTAAGCAGGGACAATATTCTTTTGACCGTCTGGGGCTATGATTATGAGGGGGAAACGAATGTGGTGGATGTGTTCATCGGGCATTTAAGAAAGAAACTAGAAGAAGATACTACATCCCCTTTAATCCAGACCATCCGAGGAGTAGGATATGTGATAAGAAAGGATCAACATGAAAATCACTACCAAAGTTAACCTGTTCATTACCGTTTCTCTGTTACTTAGCTTACTTATTGTAAATGCTATTGTATTTTTCTTATTTATGAAAACGACTGTTAATATGGAAGCACATTTGGTTTCGAAAAACGCTAATGCCATGTTGAAGAAATATCCTATTTCCGAATCCTTAACATTAGACAAAAATCTTTTAAACTCTTACATGTCTACTCACTCTTTTATTCGAATCGTTGGGCCGGACTCTAAGGTTATTGATCAGGTCAGTAACGATAAAACTCTTGCTAAGAAAATCTCTCCCACCTTTTCGTCAGAAAAAGACTTTGAACTTAGACCTTTTCAAGAACATCAAAATTTGGTAGTTCATGTACCGATTTATCAAAATCAAAAAGTAGTAGGGACGTTAGAAATAAGTGAACGATTATCTGGACTAGAAAGCCGCAAAGACATTATCTTATCCATAATGGGGACCGTTACGGCTATCTCTGTTCTTATCTCTTTTCTAGCTGGTAGATGGTTATCAGCTATTATTATGAAGCCTATTGTATCCATGATTTCCACAATGGAGGATATTGAACAAAGTGGGACCTTGAAAAGAATTAGCATGGAAACTGAAACAAAAGATGAAGTGTACAAAATGGCAGCTACATTTAACCGTATGATTGGCAAACTTGAGGAAAATTCAAATAAGCAAAGACAATTTATATCGGATGCTTCCCATGAATTGAAAACACCTTTAACTATTATTAGCAGCTTTATTACGATTCTTAGAAGGCATGGAACACAAGATGAAAAAATAGCCAAAGAAGCAACCGAGGCAATTTATTTAGAAACAAATAGAATGAAAAGTTTAACTAAAACATTGTTAAGTTTAGCTGAATTAGAGGACGCCGAATCTGTTGATATGAAACCAGTTGATCTTGTTTCTCTCTGTACAATCCTTATCGATCAGTTTAAGCAAGTTTATGACCGGCCTATTATTCTGCATAAGAATTCTGAGTCAGTTTTCATCGAGGGAGATGAATTGAAGTTAAAACAAGTGATCATTATCTTTTTAGATAATGCTATCAAGTATAGTACCGATGTAATTGAGGTCTTTTTAGAAAGCAATCAACATAAAGGAATTATTCAAATAAAAGATTACGGAATCGGCATACCAGAAGAGGATCAACCTCATGTCTTTGAACGATTTTATCGAGTAGACAAAGCTCGCAAACGGGATTCAGGAGGAAGTGGTCTGGGATTAGCCATTGCTAAAAATATTGTCAGCCTTCATAAAGGAGAAATTCACATACAAAGCAAAGAACATGTAGGCACGGAAATCAAGGTCATTTTTTCTCTTAGGAACTAAAAAAGCCTATAGAATTAAGAACTAGTTCTAGAGGCCTTCATTTTACTTATATCGTAGAAAAACACTTTATTTGTCGTCAGTTAGAGTAAATAGTGAAACTTTAATTTTTATAAGTAAGTTTATCATTTTACTCCTTTATATAAAATACATTGAATTTGTATTTTGAAATGAATTTACTTTATTAAAAACGTATTAATAATAAAATGCTTGTAAATTTTATGTTGAAATAAAGTGAATAAAACAAATTCTTAAAAGTTAAGTGAAAGATAGGATGGTATATGATAAGAAGGGAATTTGCTAATTTGTCGTCCACGACGTTTAATTAATAAACATTGATCTTTAAAAGTTAATTTTCTCCTTGTATCTAATAAATAAAATAAATGATTAATTAATATCATTTCACTTTGACCGATTAATTATTAATTATGCAGTTATATCTAATCAAAGACATATGAAAAATATCTAAAAGGAAATAGGACCTAATCATGCATATTATTCTATATCTCACTTCATCTATCAACCTTGCATAAAAAAAGTGCAAAAGGGAATACTGTTTGCAAAAGAGAAAAGATAAAGGGGTTGACGTTTTATGGGAAATAATGCACTTAACGGAATGGATCGGGTTAATCCAAATTTACGTGATGAAATGTTGGCTGAATTGTTTTTGGATCAAATGATGAATGACTTTAAAAGAAGTAAAATCCTCGAGGAAATTGATCATTCCTTAAAGAATAAAGATAAAGAAACTTTTTTACGTTTAACAAAGAAATTAAAATCTGTATCTTAATAAAAACAATATAATATAGAAGAAACTCGTCAAAAGAAGCCTTTGCTCAACAAGAGCAAAGGCTTCTTTTCATAAATTTCTCCTATATTCAAATCGGATTAAGTTCCCTTTGTATAAGAAATAAACTGAAGAATAATACTACCTGGTAAATAAAAGAATTTCCCATGGAGTAAATAACGATATTTTAAGGGTGTTTGTGTCTAGATCCTCCTTAATATAAAGATAAATAGGGTGATTAGTATGGAGAAATCAATGGTTTCCTATCTTCCAGAGTGGCAAGTTTTTATGCAAGCGTTAATGGCATTTTTCATCCTATATATAATCTGCAGATTGTTTAATTGGACTCGTACTTCAGAGGAAGAGTGGTGAAAATGAAAACAAACAGGAATCTGTATCTAAAAATTCAGCTAATCCATTTACACGTGATTTCAATTCAAATGTAAAGGAAGTTAGAAAAGAAATTGGTCATAACTCTGAAGTTCATTTTAGGGAGTTTATTATAGGACGTACCGGCATTCGAGCATGTATTGTCTTCGTTGAAGGGCCATCAGATAAAGATCTTATTGATAAACATATTTTGTCATCATTGATGGCTGATTTTTCAGCAGAATCCTAATTGAAACAGCCTTACGAAAAGGGTAGCTTATGATGAAAGGAAGTGAACTGTGGGTAATGATCAATTCAAACGATCGTATTACGACACCTCAAGCAACTGTAGTTGTTATCAATTTTATACTTGGAACAGGAATTCTTACCTTGCCCCGGACAGTTGCGGAACAAGTAAAAACACCAGATGTTTGGTTAAGTGTTATTTTAGGCGGAATAATTGCCATGATAGCAGGAGTAATTATGGTGAAATTAAGTCAACGCTTCCCTGAAAAAACCTTTTATCAATACAGCCAAGAAATTGTAGGGAAATGGATGGGCAAGTTATTTAGTTTCTTCATAATAGGTTATTTTTTAGTACTTGGTGGGTTTCATGCCCGTTCATTGGCAGAAGTAACAGGATATCTATTGTTGGAAGGAACCCCTAAATGGGCTATTATTATGCCCTTTATGTGGGCAAGTCTCTACCTAATCAGAGGGGGGATAAATCCAATCGCTCGTCTATTTGAGATTATATTACCTATTACGGTTATTCTTTTTTTACTTGTTGCCTTTATGAGTATCAAAATATTTGAAGTAGACAATCTGCGCCCGGTACTAGGTTCAGGTATCACACCGGTGCTAAAAGGCATAAAAACAACTGCTCTTGCATTCACGGGTCCTGAAATCATGCTTTTAATATTGGCATTCATGAAAGAACCAAACAAAGCAGTAAAAGCTGTACTGATTGGTACTGCGATTCCTTTACTTCTTTATGTTATTACCGTCGTGATGGTTATCGGAGCGTTCTCAGTAGATGGAGTGGTTACGAGAACGTGGCCTACGCTTGATTTAATAAGAAGTTATGAATTAACTGGGTTAATATTTGAACGCTTTGATTCTCTGTTGCTGGTGGTATGGATTATGCAAATGTTTACTTCTTTTACTGTTAACCATTACGCTGCTTCATTAGGACTATCTCAACTTTTCCAAAAGAACATTCATCCATTTATGTATGGCGTGCTTCCCGTTATTTATCTTATTTCCATGATCCCCAAAAACATCAATGATGTATTTAAAGTAGGGGATATGGTTGGCAACGCTGCCTTAGTTTTATTTGGCTTTTTGCCGCTGCTGCTTCTCATTATTTCAAAAGTAAAGGGGAGAAAGTATGAAACAAACCTTTAATCACGTACAGTTCTTATTGGTTTTTCTCTCTGTTTTTTTGCTCGTTCCTCTGACGGGCTGCTGGAGTAGTCATGAAATTGAAGAAAGAAGTTTAGGGGTAGGTGTGGCGCTCGATAAGGGGAAGGAGTCCATGATTGAAAAAGAATTTGAGGAACAAGGAGGGGGATATGCGAGAAAGAACCTGATTACGTCAACCTATCAACTTATCACCCCACAAGTGGCAAGTTCAACCACTAAACAAGGAGGTCCTCAACAGAAATCTTATGTGAATGTGTCTGAAACAGGAGATTCTGCTTTTCAAATGCTTCGTGAATTATCTTTAAGAAGTGATACTCCTTAACTAGTCCCCATATGAAAGTGATGGTTATCGGTGAGGCCCTTGCACGATCGTATAGTTTGGAACAATTAGTGGATCAAAGTCTTCGGGACAATGATTTTAGACCAAGTTGTCTGATGTTTATTAGTAAAGGAAGAGCAAGCGACACACTCGAATCAAAAACAGCAGGAGAGATCCCAGCATTTCGTTTGTCTGCAATGGTAGAAAACCCCTATCGAACAACGAGAATTTTACCTCCTATGCCGCTTATTAAACTGGAGAGCAAGATCCAATCACGGTCTAGTTTTCTGTTGCAAAATATAGTATCAGCAAATGGAGAAATCAAATTTGCGGGTGCTGCCATAATTAAAGGGAAAACAAACAAAATGATTGGTTTTTTGAATGAAGAAGAACTAGATGGTCTGACTTGGATCACAGGAAAAGGGAAAGGCGGTCTAGTGAAAAGCTTTAATGAAAAGACTGGTCAGCTGATTGTATACGAAATAGAATCTATGAAAAGCCATATTGAACCTCATGTTAAAGGAAATAGCATTTCCTTCAATGTGCATATTGAAGCCGAGGGGAGGCTATCTGAAAATTGGGTGGTCTCAGGAAATCCTTTAAAAAATCAATTTTTACAGAAGGTGCAAAAAAACTCAGAAAAAAAAGTGGAGCATCTTGTAAAAAACACGGTAGAAAAAATGCAAAAAGAATATAAAGTCGATGTGGCCGGGTTCGGAAATCAATTGAGAATTAAGAGGCCCAGAGTATGGATGAGGGTTAAAGCCAATTGGGATCAAACATTTAGTGAAGTTCCAATTAACTATGATGTGAAATTAATGATTAAAGATTATGGAGCGTCAGGATCAACGAAGTAAGCTTTCAAGTTTAACTTTGCTTATTTTGATGTCAAAAATGAAAGAAAGCTCCAAGGAATAACCTTGAGGCTTTCTGAAAAGTATTCACCCTATACTTATTTAAGAGCTTCTTTTAATTCTTTTCCGGGTTTAAACGCAGGAACTTTGGAAGCTGGAATCGTCATTTCTTCACCAGTTTGGGGATTACGTCCGGTACGAGCTGCACGTTCACGTACTTCAAATGTGCCGAATCCAATCAATTGAATTTTTTCTTCATTAGCAAGTGTATTAGAAATCGTTTCAAACAATGCATCTACAGCTTTTTTAGTATCTTGTTTCGTTAGTTCTGATTTTGTTGCAACTGCATCGATTAATTCAGCTTTTTTCATATGTAAATACCTCATTTCTTATTGCATATATAGTATGTATATGTAGAACATATCACAGTCTTTATAAAATGTTCAAACATAAGCACTCATTTGATGATTTAAAAAGTTATCTAATAAACTAGATGCTGAGATTTGCTCTAAGACAAAATGAACCCCATTCAAGACAGAAGAAACTCGTCAAAAAGGGAGCTGTGCTCAATAAGAACAAAGCTCCCTTTTGATGATTTTCTCCTATTTTCAAATGGATGTAACCTTTGCATTAGAATATTTATTATTTATTCAGTCTAGATGAACTGTAATTAAGAAGGATTTTTACTTGTACTATGCTAAAACCTATTAATCCCCCAATAATAGCTGGACCAATCCACCCTAGTCCTACTTTGTACATAGGAAGAACTCTAATAAAGAAACTATTAATAGATGAAATGTGAATACCGCCCGTATTTAATCCATCAAATAGACTAATAATAAATGTCAAAAGTAAGCTCCCTTGATAAACTTCAGTTTTTCCTTTAAATAAAGGATGAAAAAAAGTTAAGAATATCAATACAATAGCTAATGGATAAATAGCTGTTAATAGAGGTATAGAAATAGCAATTAACTGCGTTAACCCGATGTTAGCAACGATTGCACTAAAACCACATAGACTAATAGCAAGTATTTTATAAGGTACCTTTGGAAATAGTTTATGAAAGAATGAAGAACAAGAAGCAACAAGTCCTACACTAGTTGTTAAACAAGCTACCGTAATCATTAATCCTAATAATATTCCACCGTAAGCTCCAAAATAATAATTCGAGACTTTTACCAAAACAGTACCTCCGTTATCTAAGTGTCCAAGTTTTTCTACACTTGAAGCACCCATGTAAGAAAGAGCCGTATAAATGGTTATTAGGATAATAGCAGCAATTCCTGTGGCTTTTGCACAAATAGTCATAATGTGTTTTTTTGTTTTTGCGCCTTTTTCTTTAATAGCATTAATAATAATAATTCCAAAAACAAAAGCTGCAAGAGCATCCATTGTTAAATAACCTTCCTGAAATCCCTTGAAAAATGAGTGGATTTTATAGTTCTTCGTAGGCGCCTGGAAATCCCCAATAGGATGAATAAAAGCCATCGCTACAAGAATCCCAATAAATGTTAACTTAATAGGGGTTAGGAATTTTCCGATAATATTGATAGTTTTAACAGGATTTAGTGAGAAAAAGCATGTGATGCTAAAAAAGATGATGGTGAAAATAAATAAAGGTATGTGGTCTAGATCTTCCGCCAAGAAAGGTTTGATGCCTATCTCAAAAGAAACGGTTCCTGCTCTTGGTATGGAAAATAAAGGACCAATCGCTAAATAAAGTACGGTTGTAAATACAAGAGCAAACACAGGGTGTACGCGACTCGCTAGTGACTGTACATCATCTTTCCCCGAAAAACCAAATGCTAACACACCAAGTAACGGTAACCCAACTCCGGTTACTAAAAATCCGGCATTAGCTGACCAAATATTTATTCCTGCTGATTGACCAAGCATTGGCGGGAAAATTAAATTTCCTGCCCCGAAGAATAGAGCAAATAACATTAAACCAATAACTAATATAAATGAAAATGGCACTTTATCCGACATATAAAACCTCCATAAAATAACAGCTTTCACTATTGTTATATAAATGAAACAAGAGACGAAAAGAATGTACAGTGTTTTTTAGAAAACTTTTCGGCCTTTTTATGTTTTGACTTCTCGTGGCATTACGATAGTTAGGAATTCGACTTTTCCTATAGCCCTCGAACATATGAGAAAAGAGAAAAAGATGCCCTAGGCATCTAATAAGACAAGTAAAATATCTCAATAACATCGTCAAAAGAAGCTTTTGCTATTGTAAGTAAATTCCCTTTTAGAAGAGTTTCTTCTATTCTAAATTATGTCCATGAGATGGGACGGACTTAAATCTTAAAATCTTTACATTTTGAATGAACACTCTTTCTTTTGTAGATATATCCAATTTAGCTAACCTTACAATTTCATCTGGATCATTAATGGATTGCATGACTATGGAATTATTAATTATTTTATTATTTTTTAATATAGAATAGTCTACCGTAAAGATTTTTAACTTTCCTACCTTATTTTTCAACATAACAACTATCTCCACATACTTATAAAATACTTGTATTAGAAACCAATTTTTATACAGCTTTTTCTTTATCTAATTGAGATTTTATTGTTCTCTCCCTTAATTTCATTTCTTCATTTACTTTGGTGGCTTCCTTGAGGTATTCTGTTTTAAATCCACTCTTTACAGCCCAAACATAAAAAACAAGAGACAAACATGTAATGATAAGCATGTCCCAACCGTATGGAATAACATTTATTCCACCAAATTTTTCACTTCCTAAATATGAAATAACCATCATACATAATAAGTAAGTAACCATCCAAAGTCCAGCTAAGAAGTTCTTCTGGAACCCCTTCCATTTCAACTTTGCTTGATAATAAAAGTAAATAGGAAGACCCATCATAATAATGAATAACACCTGTCCTGTAAGTGGCCACCTCGCCCAGTACAGAGTTAATGACGCAAATATAAAACCCAGTGGCGCAATAATACTTAATCCCTTTAGACGTAATGGTCTGTACAACTCTTTTCCCGTTCTTCTTAACGTCATGGCTGTAACAGGTCCGGTAATATAAGAGATTAATGTCGCAACTGAAATAATTTCAGCTAATACACCCCAACCTCTAAATAGAAATAAGAAAATGAATGATACGGCTAAATTGAAAAACATTGCTTGACGTGGCACACCATAAATAGGGTGCAATTTCCCTAAAACACCAGGTAAATATTTATTCTTTTCCATACCGTATATCATACGAGATGTGGTAGCAGTATAGGTTATTCCCGTTCCAGAAGGAGAAACAAATGCATCAGCGTACAATATAATAACAAGCCAGTTAATACTTAGAGCAATAGCCAAATCAGCAAATGGAGAGTTGAAATTAAGGTGACTCCATCCATGAACAACCATAGAAGGGTCAACTGCTCCAATAAACGCAACCTGTAATAAGATATAAATAACGGTAGCAATTAGAATCGATCCTACTACAGCTAATGGAATAGAACGCCCAGGATTCTTTGCTTCTCCAGCCATATTAATAGGGCTTTGAAAACCATTAAATGCAAATACAATACCGGACGTTGCTACCGCCGTCAGTACGCTTGCCCAACCATTTGGCGCGATGCCTTCTTCAGACGTAAAATTTCCACTATGAAAACCGGCAAATAAAAGTGATCCAATTGTTAAGCCAGGAATCACGATCTTAAAGATTGTGATGAGTGAATTTGCTTTGGAAAAAAGACTTACTGTCCAATAATTTAATAAGAAATAAATAAGTAATAAAACGGAAGCAATGCCTAATCCAGGTAAAGTAAGCGTGCCGTTTTTCACTAAACTATTTGTCCACTTTGCCCAGTCCCAGGGCCAAGAACTCATATATTGTACAGAGGCAACAGCTTCAACTGGGATAACAGATACAATAGCAATCCAGTTTGCCCAAGCAGCAATAAATCCAAGAAACGATCCATGAGAATATTGTGTATATTTAACCATACCTCCTGCTTCCGGAAACATAGATCCCAGCTCGCTGTAAGAAAGTCCAATAAATAAAATAACAATCATACCGATAATCCAGGAAATAATAGCAGCAGGTCCAGCAATTTGGGCTGCTCTCCATGCTCCGAATAACCAACCTGAACCAATGATGGAACCTAGTCCAACCATTGTTAAAGAAAAAGTTCCCATCCTACGCTGTAAATGATTCATTTTTTTAACCTCTCTCATATAAGTTGTAGTAATTATAGAAAGACTATTACACCCTCCATAGTCCCTTTCTTAGTAAGGGAAGGATTATAGTAGATATCGTAGTCTGCTTAGCTTCAAAAGGAGTTGATATATCAGCGTAACTTTAAGAGATAGTGATACTCCTTTAGGTCATTAATAAGGATACAATGAGAGCAATTTTTTTCTGTAGTTAGTTTATAAATATCTTCACTCCATTAAAGTAGAATTTTATTAAACGCTTTCATTTTTCCTCAACGAAATCGTATCTTTAATTTATAATAGGAACTATATAATCATACAGAAAACGACAAAAATTATAAATTTTTTAAATTTTTTTGTGAATGATTTAATAAGGAAGAAGTGCGTATTCTCCATTATTTAAATATAGAAACATTTAATGTTGTCATATATGGATTTAAATACTTTTTTACATATAAATAATTTAATGGATATTATTGGCTGATTTTATGTAGATTTTTGTTTAATTCTGTAGTTTGTATCATAAAATGAGGCTTAATAAATCTTTGTTATTAGTTTAAATTCATATATTACTTTTATTAAAAGAAAATAAACAAGAAAAAGATGATTTAAATTAGGAGTGAGAAAATGAAAAAAATAGGGCTGATTAAAGGTCTGGGTAAATTTGGACGTATCACATTCCCTAGTGAACTACGACGAACCTTAGGGATAAAAGGCAGTGAGAGTTATGTGGAGATGTCTATAGAAAATGAAGCAATAATTATCGAAAAATGTGGCGAAAGTAAACCCTGTGCTATCACTGGTAAGGTAAGTGATAAAAATAAAGTGTATATAGGTAATATCGTGCTAAGCTCAGAAGGAGAAAAGATTTTATTACAACAATTAATTGATATAGAAAAACCGATTGAGTGACCATTCTTTCATAATGTCATTACTGATATTACATTTGGTATAACCGCTATATACCAATTAATTTCTGTGTTCGTAGCCACCATTTTACACCAGATTCCAAAGTGCATGGCAATCGTGACTATTCTTTCTGTAGCAAAAGTAACTCAATTATCCTTTTTACTAATTGTAGCCTTCTTATCTTTATCCTTAGGTGGGAGTTTATTAATTGGAGAAAGCGTACAAGCCTCCTCACTTAAATTACAAGCTTTATCTACTAGGGGAGCAATCGGTACATTGTCCTTGGTTATCTTTCATGAAGTAATAGGCCAGGCTGTAACTTATTTTAGACTTCTACATGTATGGATGCTTATAGGTTTAGGAGTATTAATTATTTACGTTTATCGGTATTCACTTTCACTATTTCATGGTCATTAAAGGGATTTTATTATTAGTTGTTTTAAAAACGACAAGAATGATGGATATACCTTGTAGGTTAAACTTTTCATTACTATTAGAGAATTAGTTACTAATATAATAGTAGGAAGGGTGTCCTAGTTGCATAAAAAGTCTTTAGTCGTATTAATCATGTTAATAGTAAGCATAGTTTCTACAGCCTGTTCAAATTCAAGCGAAGAAACAGCTAGTAAAGAAAAAACAAATGCTACAAAGAAAGAGCATCAACAACATTCAGAAAACATTAGTCGTGACATAAAGGAAGAAACAGCTAGTAATGAGGTTTTACCTGAATTTTTGAAGGATAAATCAGAAGAGATGCAAACCATTTACGCGAATGCTGCCCAAAACAAAGAGCTACTAGAGAATATTCCATGCTACTGTGGCTGTGGTGAATCGGCGGGGCATAGAAATAACTATGATTGTTTTATCCATGAGAATATAAGAGATGGAAAGGTAATATGGGATGACCATGGAACAAAATGTGGTGTTTGTCTCGAAATAGCAGCTCAATCCGTTTCTGATTTGGAATCTGGTAAATCAATTAAACAAATTCGTCAATCAATTGATGAAAAATATAAAAGTGGTTATGCAAAACCAACGCCAACTCCTGAAGTTTAAGGTCAAGTATAGGCTTTTAGCTGACATGTAATTAAAGATATCAAAAGGTTAATTAAAACAAATAGGACCTTGAGAAGAGTAAGTTATATATCTTGCTCTTCTCAAGGTCTTTTTTATTAATACATAAAAATTACTTTTCTACAGCTACCATTGTTTTTTCTTTACTTGTTGTTTTGAGTATAGAGAGCGACATGATTATAAATGAAGCCACACCTATCATTCCTAGAACAAATAAATAGCTTTCAATATCATGCCCTCCAAAGTAGAAGATATTACGTAGACCTTCTACACTGTATTTAAAAGGAACCCATGAATAAAACCAATCTTGAGTTACTGTAGGTAGAAACTCTGGAGGTAAATTTAATACCGGAATTGAGAAGAGAAAAAGTAAGATGAATAATGGAACCCCTACCAATCCTAACCAATTTAAAATAGCGTTTTGAAGTAAATAAAACATAAATGCAGTAAATAGTAAAAATAAGAATGTTGCCTGGAAGTCAGATATATTAACGTTTAATACATTATCGGTAAATAAAAGGACTGTAGAAGCAATGGCGGTTGCAAATAGGAATCCTGCAACTAATTGAGCTAAAATAGATCGGATACTTATACGCCCATTTGTAACCTTCTTCATAATAATAAAATGAATAACAGAACTAATAATGACTGCGATCCATATTATTTGTGTAAATAATACAGGGGCATTTCCATTAGCTGTATGATCTCCGACTTCGTTAACTGTTTCATTCTTCACAAGTAAAGGACTGCTCAAAAGTTTAGCTTGCGAAGGAGTAATAGTAGCTTTATTAGTCTCTAACTGGGTAAAAACATTATCCTGAATTTGCCCAGTTATTTTAGAAAGCAATTGATCGATAACCTGCTTTGTTGTATTAGCAGCCGTGTAATGCATTCCTTGATTAATAATTACCTCTACTTCTGGCTTTTGTGGTGAAGGAGATTGAAGTGACAAAATTTGTTGAGACATATTCTCTGGAATCACAATCGTTGCATAGTATTTCTTTTCATTCATTGCACTGATAGCATCTTCTCTTGCGTCAATCACTGACCACTTAAAAGGAATATCTTTATTATCTAGTAACGTTTCCTTATATTGTTCACCAGCATTCAGTTTTGTCTTATTAGGCAGTTCAGCACCTTTATCATTTACTACTAATGCAACTGGCAAGTCCTCCGGAGTGGGATTAACAATTGACCCTATGAAAGCAATACTAAAAATCATAACGACAATGACAATTCCTAGTAAGCTCCCCCAAAATCTTTTTTGTGAAAAAAAACTCTTAAATACGCACACGTAATCTCCCTCCTGAACATCTTGTTTTCATTGACAGGGCGTTGCATAAGGAACGCCTTGTTATATACAATGTAATTATATTCCTTATCTTCACATACTCAATAATCAATATTGTGCTATTTGTTATATATACAACAAATGAGTGCTGAGTGTTAATTAAAACTGAAATCATAGACAGGTGATGAGAAAATGTTTAAAAAAACAGATTTGCGTGTTATTCGAACAAGAAAAATGATTAAAGAATCGTTTATTGATTTAATCCAAGAGAAAGGCTATGAATCTATTACCATTAGGGATATTGCAGACAATGCATTAATTAACAGAGCTACTTTTTATCTTCACTATGTAGATAAGCAGGATTTGGTGGATAAATTAATTGACGAAGTTTTTGAGGAACTAACAGATATTATTAACCCTTGTATATACATCCAAAAGAAAAGAGTGAACATATCGCAATTTCAATCAATGATTGAAGCTATATTTACAAATATTTTCCATCATGCTACGTTTTATCAAATCATGTTAAGTGAAAAAGGGGTACATGGATTTAATCGCAGAATGCAAGAGGTTATTCAAGAGAAATTTAGAAAAGAATTCGCCACAATAAATTTACAAGAACAAAAGTTTTCAACTCCTCCTGAATTATTGATACATTTCATTTCTTCAGCATTGATTGGGACAGTAGAATGGTGGGTTAATAATGATTTAGTCTATTCTCCTAAACATATGGCAGTGCAGTTAGTTCACTTAGTAACGATTGGTCCATTACAGTCTTCAGGTTTTGAAATTGAAGCATAAGATAAAATTAAGCTTGTAAAGAGTTCCAAACTCACTTCAATAAGCAATTTTGAAAACATCAGCATCACCTAGTTTTTTATAAAAAATGGGATTATATCTAGAATAAGTTCCAGAAGAGATCTTGAATGTAGATAGATATAATTCCTCAATCTATCCTTATCATTTTTTACCTTTATTCCCAAATGTAAATTTCATTCTTTTTTTAAAAATTTTTTGTACCATTCTTATTTAGCAAAAATGGTAACGTTGTCATATGTTTTAACATTCAAAAAAATGTTTGAGTGTTATAGAAACATATTATACGTAGTGAATATCTCACTTCTAAATAAAGATTCATCTGCTCTAAAAAAACATCTGAACTTTCTTATATCTTATAGTCCTTTTATTTTTATAAAACTTCCTAAAAATACTGACTGAAATGAATTTTGCTTTGATTTTATCAATATAATTTTAAGTATAATACTGTACTTATCCGAGTGGATAAGTAGACTTTATTTCACCTCCTAAAAGTCTTGTAAAATAGTTATTAAATTATTCTTAAATTTGGAATAAAGTGATTGACAACCCAAAATATTGTTTGTAGAATCCATTTGTAGCTACCATTTTTACAAATAGAGGTAATTATAGGTTAATTTTCTTCTGTTTTGATGTAGTAAAATATTACCATTATGGAGAAGAGGTGGAAAAATCGCCCGATAATTAAATGAGTTTTTATTATTTTAAAGTAGTTTGTTTAATTCTTTATGATAGTTACTTATATTTAAACAATGATGGGAGAAATAAAAGATGTCAGACGATACTTTATATAAAAAATCATATTTAAATAGATTAGGGGAATTAAAGGAAAGATCACCAAAAGTTGCAGCAAAATTTATGCAGTTTGAACACGAAGTCTTTAATACAGGTACGATTCCTCCTAAAATAAAAGAGTTGATCGCTATTGCTGTAGCGCATACAACAGGATGTCCATATTGCATTGAAGCTCATGTAGCTAAGTATAAAAAACTAGGTGGAACTATGGATGAAATTTTAGAAGCAGTGACTGTAGCAGCTGCGCTTAAAGCTGGGGCTGCAATTAGTCATAGTGTAAATGCCATCAATGCCTTCGAAAGAGAGTGAATTTTTTAGTTTGTTAATTTTAGAACATATAAAATGAGGTGTAGGCGGCGTGGAAAAATTGATAGACAACCCTACTATTCCAAATAGTAGTTATTCTTCAATGATTGACTTGTTATCTCATAAGGCGAGGGTTCATCCTGAAAAGGTGGTCTACACATTTTTATATAATGACAACAAGGATGAAATTAATATTACCTATCAAGAACTTCACACGTGTGCTAAGCAAATCGCTGGTTACCTACAACATTTAGGTTTAGAAGGACAACGAGCTCTTTTAATGTATCCATCTGGAATAGACTACATTAAAGCTTTTCTAGGTTGTATCTATGCGAATGTAATACCCGTTCCCGTGTATCCTCCTGGGTTGAGCAGGAATATGTTACGTTTAAAAGCGATTATGGACGATGCAGCTACTAATATTATTTTAACAACTACGTACCTGCATTCAAAAATAAGTTTTCATTTCTCAGATGAACTTTCAAGCATGAATTTAAAGTGGATTCCGATTGACGATATATCTCATGATTATCAAGATGATTGGTCACAACCAAAGATAGATAAAGAATCTTTAGCCTTTTTACAATATACTTCAGGATCTACATCTTCTCCTAAAGGAGTAATGGTCACTCACGGTAATATTTTGCATAATGAAGCCATGATTAAAACAGCTTGTCAGCATAACGAGGATACAGTCATGCTCGGGTGGCTACCAATGTATCATGATATGGGGTTAATAGGTAACATTCTACAACCACTATACCTTGGGGCCAAATGTGTATTTATGTCGCCAATGGATTTTTTACAAAAGCCTTTTCGATGGCTAAGTGCTATCTCAAAGTACAAAGCAACTATTAGCGGTGGACCCAATTTTGCTTATGACTTATGCCTAAAAAAGATTACAGATGAACAAAAGAGGCAGCTTGATTTAAGTACGTGGGAAGTTGCTTTTAATGGGGCTGAACCCGTGCGTTATGAAACTATTCAAAAGTTCGCCCAGGCTTTTAAAGATTGTGGTTTTAAACTAAATCAATTTTTTCCGTGCTACGGTATGGCTGAAGCAACTTTATTTATAACAGGTAATGAAAAATTAACAAAGCTTGTCTCCAAAGGCTTTTGCAAGGAAAGTCTCCTAGAAAATAAAGCTATAGAGCGACCGTTAAATTCTGAAGATTCAGTTAAATTAGTTGGTTGCGGTATGACTTGGCTTGATCAGAAAGTAGAAATTGTTAATACCGATTTCTTAACCACATGTGCATCAAATGAAATAGGTGAAATTTGGATTAAAGGAAACAGTATAGCAAAAGGGTATTTTGGACGGGAACAAGAAACAAATTATGCGTTTAATAATACAGTGAAAGACACAAACGAAAATGGCTTTTTAAGAACTGGGGATTTAGGGTTCTTTCATGAAGGCCAGCTTTTTGTAACAGGTAGACTGAAGGATGTCATTGTAATGAGAGGGAAAAACCATTACCCGCAAGATATTGAATTAACTGTGGAAAAAGCAGATCAAGCTATTATTTCAGGAGCCAGCGCTGCCTTTTCTGTTGATATTAATGAGGAAGAGAAGTTGATTATAGTTGCTGAAATCGAACGTAAATATAGGCCTAGATCGCATAAGGAAAAAGAGTTGAAAGGTTATTTAGACAATGTTTTAAGAAACATCCGTCAGCAAGTAATGGAGGAACATGAAGTTCAGCCATATGCTATTTACCTTTTAAAGACTAGCAGTATACCAAAAACATCTAGTGGGAAAATCCAAAGACATGCTTGTAAAAAAGCGTATTTAAATAATGGCTTAGAGGTTTGGCATAATTAAATTCGTTCTTTTCCCTCTTTTCCTAATGAATTCATCCTATTAAGCATAATGTACTTACTATTGTTGAAGGAGGGATGTTAAATGGGAAATTCATATAACACAATTGTAATTGGCGCTGGACAAGCAGGACTAGCTATTGGCTATTATTTAAAACAAAAATCCCTTTCGTTTTTAATTATAGATTCTAATAGTAGAGTCGGGGACTCTTGGCGTCATCGTTACGATTCTTTAATCTTGTTTACACCTAGATCTCATAGTGCACTACCGGGTATGAATGTAGAAGGGTCGCCACATGGTTACCCTAACAAAGATGAGATTGCCGATTATTTAGAGAATTATAGTCGTCATTATAATCTTCCAGTTCAACTAAATACAGCCGTTATTAATTTATTTAAAGAGAATGAGCAGTTCCACCTCGTTACTAATAAGGGTAATTACGTAGCGAAAAATATAGTAGTTGCGACTGGTCCCTTTCAAAAGCCCTTTGTACCAGATGTTGAGAAAGATGTCTTAAAAGACATTTTTCAAATTCATGCAGCTCATTATAAAAACCCGACTCAATTAAATGAAGGAACGACTTTAATAGTGGGTGCTGGTAATTCAGGGGTACAGATTGCAACGGAGTTAGCTGAAAGCAGAGAAGTTTATCTATCTGTAGGTAAACGGATGAAATTCCTACCCTATACATTACTGAATAGGAGTGTTTTTTGGTGGTTCCAAGTGCTTGGAGTATCAAAAGCAACTATCCATTCAAAATTGGGGCAGTTTATGAAAAAAAATGATCCAATTATAGGGAAAGAGTTAAAACCACTGCTAAGTAGAGGCGTTGTTAAAAAGGTTTCAAAAGTTTCAAAGGCAGATGGTAAGAGTTTAATTTGTCAAAATGGGGAGAAGGTCCAACCAGAGAATATCATCTGGGCCACTGGTTACCACAATGATTACGAATGGATTGAAATCCCTAACATAATTGATAAAAACAATAATGTAATTCATGATCGAGGCATAACAAAAGAAAAGGGTCTTTACTTTCTAGGGTTATCATGGCAATACCGACGAGGTTCCGCCTTATTATTAGGGGTTGGAGAAGACGCCAAGTTCTTAGCAAATCATATAACTTAATTCATATGAAAAGTTTTAGTGGGGGTCCTAATTATGGAAAACGATAAGATTTTTATGATGATAAGAGAGTCTATTTTAGTTTTTTCACCTTTAAAAGAAACGGATATTAAAATAGATAGCAATTTGTCCGGAGATTTATCACTGGATTCAACTGACCGTTTAGAACTTGTCTTAGATTTAGAGCAAAAGTTAGATATTAGCATTCCAACTGAGGACTATGGCTGGTGTAAAACGATTGAGGACGTTGTGTTGTTAGTAAAACAAATACAAGCTCAGAACACTAAGGAGGCTGTTAAATGAACTTATCTACTAAGTTAAAAGAACTAGGATTATCCCCATTAAATACATTAGTCGGCAGTGCCCATAACCTTTATAAAATGCCTTTTGATACAGTAAATGAATATAAAGGCAGCGTTATTGCAGATAACTTTAACTATCATTATGAAAATAACGAATTTTATCGTGATTTATGTAAAAAGAAAAACATTAGCCCTCAGGATATAAAGAGTTTTAATGATTTAGCAAAAATCCCTTTAATTCCAGTTCAAACATTTAAACAATGCGATTCTCATCTTCTTATGACATCGAAATTAAATGAAGTTGAATTCGAAATGAGAAGTACAGGAACAAGTGGTATTCCTAGTGTATCTCGTCGTGATCGATTAACGATGGATAGTGCATTTGATAGTGTTGTAACCACCTATAGGGAGTTCTTTAAGTTCTCCAGAGGGATGGGATTATTTCTTTTCCCACCAACTGAAGAAATGCCTGAAATGGGAATGGTAAAAGCACTGAACGTTTTTGCTGGTTTATTAGATGGTAGCGTTAATTTAGTAAAGAAAATAACATTCAACCCCGAAAAAGCTGTAGAAGTCTTACAGAGTTGGGATGGAAAGCACACTAGACATATAGTAGGCCCTCCATTTTTAGTATATAGATTAATTAAATATTGTATGGATCGCAATATTAAACTTAATTTAGAAAAGAATAGCTTTATTATTACGCTTGGAGGATGGAAAAGGTTCACTGGTGAAGAAATTCCACGAGGAGAATTTAATGAGCTTTGTCATGAATACTTAGGTGTTCAATCATACAATGTAAGGGATATGTATGGATTAGTAGAAGCTAATATGCTTGCAGTAGAATGCCATAAACAAGAAAAACATATTCCACCATGGGTACACGTTTCTATGCGTAATCCACACAATGTCTTAGAAGAAGTTGAATATGGAGAAAGAGGCGTTATTGCTATTTATGACCCAACTTCTATTTCTTATCCAGGCTTCATTCTGACAGAAGATGTTGGATATTTAAGAAAGGATACATCTTGTGAATGTGGCCGTAATGGACAGACGTTAGTATATATTTCAAGGATGCCAGGCGTGGAAGTAGGTTGTTGTGCAATTAACCTTGAAAAGTTTATCGAAGAAAAAGAAAAAGGCATGGCTATCAAAGGAGGAATTTAAAATGTTCAATGATATAATCTGTGATCATTTTATGAATCCTAGGAATATTGGTGAACTTACAGATGCGGACTATGTGATTGAAATCAGTAATCCTATTTGTGGTGATACAGTACACATGTATTTAAGGTTAAACCAAGAGGTTATCTCCGATGTGGCTTATAGAGCTTATGGATGTTCTACGTCTATTGCTACAGCAAGTATTGTTTCAGAAAAAATAGTTGGTATGTCTAAAGCTGAAATTTCGTCTATTACACGAAATAACGTTGTTGAATGGTTAGGTGAGTTAGAACCTTCACAGCTTCACTGTGTGGATATTGCTTTAAATATTCTAAATCAGTGTGCAAATCCAACAAAAAAGAAATTTGAACAGAAAGAGTTTCTGATAGAAGGGGAAGGTGCATTTTAACAATGCATACACCTATTTATTTTGACTATAATGCCACTACTCCTATTGATCCAAGAGTATTAGAAGGTATGTTACCATATCTTCAAAATCATTTTGGGAATCCGTCGAGCACTTATTCTATAGGATATCGTACTAAAGAGGCCATTGAAATGGCACGTAAAGATATAGCTAATCTTATCAGTGTTGAGGATGGTAATGTATTTTTTACAAGTGGTGGATCTGAGGCGAATTCCACTATATTAAAAGGCATTGCAGCAAAAAGTTCAAAGAAGAAGCATATTATTACAAGTTCAATTGAACATCCAGCTATCTTAAAAACGTGTGATTACTTAAGAAAGCATCATGGATTTCAAATTACCACAATACCTGTCAATCCGGCTGGTATTGTGGATGTTAATGATATCGAAAGAGCTATAACTAGCCAAACAGTTCTTGTTACAGTCATGATGGTAAATAATGAAATTGGATCTATACAGCCTATAAAAGAAATAGGTAATCTGTGTAAAAAGCACAATATTCATTTCCATTGCGACGCAGTACAGGCAGTTGGGAAAATACCTGTTAATTTAAAGGAACTTCCAATTGACAGTTTATCGATGTCAGCGCATAAGATTTATGGACCTAAGGGAGTAGGCTGTTTATATTTACGTGAAGGTGTGAATATTCCTCCTCTTATCCTTGGAGGGTCTCAAGAATTTGGTATGCGCTCTGGAACAGAAAATGTAGCAGGTATTGTCGGTTTTGGGATTGCTGCAAAAATAGTTCAAGAAGATCTATACTTCAATCTTACAAAGATAGAGTACCTACGTAACTTATTCTTAACTAATCTCCATACAGAAATTGAGGAGTGTTTAATAAACGGAGATATACATGCGAGTGTTCCTTCCACGATAAACATTCAAATTTCTGGTATTAGAGGAGAATCCTTAGCCAGTATGTTAAATGAATTAGGATTTTGTGTATCTATTGCTTCTGCATGCAGCTCTACTTCATCTAAACTTTCACATGTATTAAAAGCAATTGGAAAAACAGATGAAGAGATCAGAAGCTCAATTCGTATAAGTATAGGTGCGTTAACTACAGAGGATGAAATAAATCAGTTAGTTAGACATTTAAAACAATCCGTGATGAGATTGCGTTCTTTCTCCCCTAAATATCAAATGTCTATATAGCTATATAAGAATAAAAAAGTCTAAAAATAGTGGTTGAAAGGTAGTGGGACTACATGGATGAATTAGTATTTAAGCAATTTAAAGTTGCAAAAGATTTTTTTATTAGAAACGTAGAAGCTATTTCCACAGAAGTAGCGAGTGTTCAGCCAGATGGCTTTAACAATACAATTCATTGGCATATTGGCCACGTATTAACATTCACTGAGCAATTAATGTTTGGATTTCCGGAAAAGACCATTTACCTTCCGATAAACTATGTCGAATTATTTGGAAATGGTACGAAACCGGCTGACTGGAAAGGTAAGGTGCCAAGCTTAGAAGAATTGATTAGCCAGCTTAAGGATCAGTCCATTCGTCTTCAGCAAATTCCAAGTGAACAATTAAAGGAAACTCTTCAAAAACCATTTATGGGATTTGAAATTTTTGGGGAGCTAGCAGGCCTGGCCGTTCTACATGAATCCAATCATTTAGGCCATATCCAAGCAATGAAACGCGTTGTTGAATATGAAAGTGTAAAACAATAATCAGTTTAGGTACAGATTAAAGGCATCCTCTAGCCATGCATATTACTAAGCTCTAAATAAAAAACAAGCATTTGTTTTCAAAGGCTTGTTTTTTTTGTTTAGAGAGTTTTTATATAGAAATGTTACAGGTCATCTATGATGCAAATTTGATAAAATTTAGAGGCTAAATTTAGTAATTACTTTTGGATTTGGCTGTGACCATACACTAAATAGAGTTTAATTATAAAGGAGATGAAGTAGATGATAATTTACAATAAGCTAGTCAGAGATCGTATCCCTGAAATTATCCAAGAATCTGGAGAGGAATGTTTAGTAGAAGTTTTAACAGAGCATGATTATTTAAAAGAACTTCAAAAAAAGGAGAGGAAGAGTTAAAGGAGTATTTAGCAGCTTCTAATTCCAAAGAAGTTATAGAAGAACTTGCGGATTTATTAGAAGTAATTTATGGACTAGCACAGTGTCATGGGTTTTCCATTAAAGAGTTAGAGACAGTTAGACAATCTAAAAAGGATAAAAAAGGTGCCTTTGATAAAAGATTATTCTTAGTTGAAGTCCATAAGAAAGATTAAAAACTAATTTCTAGTTACGTAAGAAAAAAACCTACTGATTATGGTTATGATGAGGTCCTTGTTTCTCTTTTATTCAGCTTTTATACACCATAGATATAACGGGGGTTCCTTAGATAAGTGGATAAGGATTTGATGTGTAAAAAGTACACGTTTTATATATATAATCGCACGGAAAAATATAGTATATATGGAGAAAACATGTTATTATGTTTCTGCACATGCATTTTAATGGTAAAAAGCCACCTGTCCTGCAAATACTGGGTGGCTTTTTATTTTGTTAACGATAATAATTCCTTTAACACTCTATAATAGATTTAAATATCTTGTCCGAAAAGTATACGTTTGTAGTTACCATAAAACATTTTCTAGGTAGCATAAAAAAGGTTAACTCATTAGAGTTAACCTTTTTTATTTAATAGAGCATATCCTAATTTGGAAACTAAATATAAAGCAAAAATCATTACTAATGTTCGAGATATTAGATGATCCTTTAGTCGGAGTGAATGTTACGTCAAAAAAATTGCCGGAAGGATCAGTTGTAATTGTAAAAGTAGATAAGGTACCAATAGATGGATTATTTAAAGAAAAATTAACTGTTACTCCTCCAGCAGGTTGACCATTTACCAATACTTGTCCTGAAATAGTGGAAGTTGATGGTACAGAACCATTACTACATATTCCATTTGGATTAGCATTTAAAATAATCGTAGCATTAGAAGGCTGCTGACAGTTATTAATAGGAATCTGAATACTAGTAGTTGCTCTATCACAATCAGGAACTGTAGCAGTAAGAGTTACTATCCCAGGTCCATTAGTAGCTATGAATACGGCTGTAAAGTTACCTGAAGAAGTCGTAATAACAGCGAGAGGAATCACTATACCAAGATTAGGATTCACTGAAAATTCGACTATTTCCCTATTAGCAGGCTGTCCATTTACCAGTACTTGTCCTGAAAGAAATGTCGTATTATTGTTTTCAATACATACTGTAGGTGGATTAGCAGCCAAAGTAATCGTCGTTCTTGTTGTTTGAGGACAACAACGGGAACAATCGCAATCATAATCACAGTTTCTATTTCGATATGAAGACAAAAGATTTACCTCCTTTGTGTGCAATATACTATATCTATATTAAGGTCTAGTGACCTTGCTTGTATGCTTGTCTATGTTTATTCACTAACAATTAATTATATATATCCCATACATGTTTAGTTCACATAATGTGAATTATCGGAAATTACATGCTAACAACCTTTTCTTTTTTAAAAAAATTCATATCTATTAATAAATTAGTAAATATTATCCAGGAGGTGATAATATGGATAAGAATAAGTTAAAACTCACATCTTCTGAAATAGGGACACTATGGGGAGAGTATGTTAATGGAACAATGACAGATGTAGTAAATCGGTATATGCTCTCTATTATTGAGGATGAGTCGGTAAAGGCCGTTTTTGAAGATGCAATCAAGACCTTCGCAAAACAAAAGAAACAAATCGTAACTTTTATAGAAAACGAGGGGTTTCCAGTTCCAATTGGATTTACTGAGTCTGACCTCAATAAAGGTACCCAAAAATTATTCACTGATACATTTTGCTTGAATTATTTACATATCATGACGTTACACGGTTTGCTAGGACATACAACCTCATTAGGTGTTTCTGTCAGAGAAGACTTACGCTACTTCTACGATTCATGTGATAATGATGCAAAAAGGATGTATCATCAAACAATCGAATTATTACTTGAAAAAGGGGAGTTTCAGAGGGATCCTTATTTTTATCCTGCTAAGAACCCTGAATATATTTCTAGTCAGGATTTTTCAGATGGATTTTTTGGAAAAGGCAGACGCTTGACGGCAACAGAAATCATAAGTATTTCTTTCAACCTTAAAAAAAGCATTATGGCTAAAACTCTTTCTATTGGATTTAGTCAGGTCTCTCAATCAAAAGAAGTAAGAAAATTTTTAGAGGATTCGGAGAAAACAGCTGATAATCAAATACAATCCTTGTCAAAAATAATGCACGCAGATAATTTACCAGTTCCCAAATCGTGGGAGACAGAAGTAACAAATTCAACAGACGCCCCTTTTTCTGATAAATTAATGATGTATCATATTGGTTTCTTGTTCCAAGCTGCACAAAATTATCACGGAGCAGGTTTAGCATCAGCCATGCGAACAGATCTTGTAACAGCTTATGAAGGCACCATTCTCAAAAATCTAATGGTAACAAAAAAATGGTTTAACATTATGGTAAAAAATAAATGGTTAGAACAACCACCACTTGCTCCTAATAGAAAAGAAATTGCAAGAGAAAAATAATAAAAAATGAATACAAACGAATATATTCAGCAAACTACTCAAGATGCAATGAGGCATCACTCATGAAACCCAATTACGTAACAGAAAAAACCTACCTCTTCGGATTGGGAAGAGATAGGTTTTTTCTGTTTTTAAGCTGTATATCATATACAACCTTAGTTAACATAATCACTCTTCCGGAACACACCACCAAAAAGAACCCTTGGGAGACAAGGGTTTCAAAACAGCCACTTTTTACAGAGTATACAGCTTTTTATACATCCTTGATATGACTACGTTCTGTGGAGAGTTGAAAGAAACGAGAATGTATAAAAAGCGTACTTTTTATACATATGCTCGTTCCTATAGGAATAGTCTTTTTGAATGATTACAGATGAGGAAATAACCCGTGAACACCTTCTGCAATCATTTGTATAGCCATCACTGCTAGTATTAATCCCATTAACCTTGAGATAACATTTAAACCATTCTGTCCGAGCTTTTTGATAATAGCTGTAGAATAATAGAAAAGGATAAAAGTAACTCCTAATATAAGGGTGTAACTAATGAGTACACTCCCTAGATTTGCTATCGAATAAGAACTGTGAGACATGACTGTCGCAATTGTTCCGGGTCCAGCCATAATCGGCAGAGCAAGGGGGGTAATGGAAATATCATTTTGGGAAGCTGCAGCTTTTTGTTCATGCGAATGAGGACTTTGTGCATTAGAAGGTTTAGCATGAAGCAAGCTATAGGCAATTCCAAAGATTAAGATTCCTCCTGCTACACGAAAAGCATGTATGGTGATCCCAAAGGCGGAAAAGATAAAACTCCCTAAAAGTAAAAATAGGGTAAGAATAATAAAAGAGATAATGACAGCCTTCCTTGCACTATGACGTCTTTCTTGAATAGAATAATCATTCGTAAGAGTAATGAAAATAGGTATGTTTCCGAGTGGATTCATAACAGCAAAAAATGAGATAGTAAGTTTAAGAATTAAAGCTAACACTGTAAAAACTCCTTTCATCTTAATAGTACATACCCATTTAGCTTACTTCGTTAACCTATCCCTCTATATTTTCACTTTTTAATAGAAAAAAGGACCCTGTAAGGTCCTTCTAGTATTTGCTTAGTTGACTAATGCAGTATTTAATTTAAGTGAATACCTTAATTATGTAGATTAATTAGTCAATTATCAAAACAAGTTTACCATTTCCTATACCTTTTTCTAGTTGTTTAAAGCCCTGCGATACTTGCTGGAGTGGCAAAGTTGTACCAATAATGGGACGAAGTGCACCACTTGTTAGCATGCCAATTACCCCATGAATACTTTGTTCATATTCATCCTTTGGTGCATTCCAAAGAGCTGTTGCTAAAATATCACATTCTTTTTGCATGGCAAGGCGTGGGTTTATGTCTATTGAACCACGGTTTCCAACAATTATAATCTTACCGAATGGTGCAATCAGCTTTAAATCTGTTTCTAAATTCTTATTTGCTAAAAACTCAATAATTACATCAGGCCCATTGCCATCCATTAAGGCTAACACATCTTCAATCGTTGCTTCTGTCACATGATCAGTGACAAAATCTGCACCAGCTTGCTGAACCATTTTTTTACCCTCTGGCTTGCTTGCTGTTCCAATCACTTTTGCACCGTGAGATTTCGCCATTTGTACAACCTGTAATCCGACTCCACCACTGGCTCCATGAATAAGCACGGTTTGACCGGGCTTCAGGCAGGCACGTTGAAATAGCGCACGATAGGCCGTTAGTGCGGGTACCCCTAATGCTGCACCTTGTTCAAAAGATACATGGGATGGTAATGGATGAACCAACGTTGCATCACATACTACTTTTTGGGCAAAGGTTCCTGTATTTTTACTTCCCATTAAAGACGCAATAAATACACGATCACCGACATGAACATTTGTAACTTCTTCTCCAATCGACTCCACAACTCCTGCACCGTCTAATCCTGGAGTATAAGGCAACTGAGGTATACTAAACGCATATGTACCTGCTAATGTGTAAGTATCACTCGGATTGACACCTGCTGCATACAAACGAACACATACTTCTCCCTTTTCTGCTACTACATCCTTAACGTCCTTAAATACTAATTTCTCAGGTCCACCAAACTGTGTGACTTGAATTGATTTCATATTCCAAACCTCCTTGTTACTTAATTATATATTGAAAGGTTTGAAATTACAGTAATATCAAGGTTTGAATTACTAGTTTTCACAAATTTGGACATTTTGAAACAAAATCAAATACACCGTCCGTAAAAATATACCTTTACGGACTTTTCTTTTATATAAGTAATCTATCATGTTTATCGTTCGTTTTAGTTTGAAAACAACTTACGAACGTCTTCGTAAGTTGACACACTTTTATGAACGTTTTTGATTAAATAAAAGGAAGTTTGATATGAGAATAAATAAGTTAGATTGGGAGGCCGGGGAAGGAAAAGCGACTTCAATGCCTCAAGTAGTATTGGACGGGCCTAAAGAAATTGTTGAGAGAAGATGCATCTATGTTATTATATACTAATGCTCTAAGAGACCGTATAAAAAAATTATCAAATTAAATAAGAAGGTACCTAAGCAGTTAGGCGCTAAAATCTTGCAGTTCCTCTTATTAAAAAAGTTTATCCCTCCATTGCAACACCTTTTTTATGAACAGCAATTTATAAAAGGAGCACAATAAATTTGTTACTTAATTAAACGTAGCGAAGTCTTATATAGCTGTTATATCAAATGATTCAAGGGAACACATGTTAATTATAAGAATGATTCATCACCTACTATAAGTAAGTATAAAAACGTTGAATTATATAGTTTGACTTAGAGTGCAAGCAACAAATATCTTACAAGGTGGTATATCTAGCAGCAATTATTATATTTCAGGTTACCACTTCCGACAGGAAGTTTTTCATTAAATGGCTTATATTTACCTGTATTTTTACTCGCTATCAGCATTGTAGCAACATGGCAATTAGCATATGCACCATACGTAGCAGACTATTCACGCTATCTGCCTGCTAATACATCAACTGCACAAACCTTTTGGTATAGTTACCTGGGTACATTTGTAGGGACTGTATAGATGAATGATTTTAGAAGCAACTCTAACAATTGCTATTCCTAATTTCCTTGATAATTCTGGTGGGAATTTAGCTCACTTATTCGGAAGTTTTGCTATCTTTATGTATTTGATCATTATTTTTGGTCAACTAGCTATTAATGTTTTTAATTTATATGGTGCTTTTATGTCAACGATTACAACTATAGAGCCCTTTTGGAAGCTCAAAGTAACACAAAAAGTTAGAGTAAGGATGATGTTTTGTGTTACTTTGGCAGGTACTATCCTATGTTTATTAGGCCAAAGTAATTTTCTATCATTTTTCTTAAATTTTATCTTTTTCATTAGCTATTTCTTGATTCCTTGGACGTCTCTCAATCTTGTGGACTACTACTTATTGCCCCGTGGTCAATATAATGTGAAAGATATCTTTGATGTAAATGGTCAATACGGAAAAATAAATGGAATCACTTGCATGGCATTTGCTGTATCAATTGTTGCAGAGATTCCTTTTGTTAACACATCATTCTACATTGGTCCTATAGCAAAGGCATTTGGTGGCGCAGATATTGCCTGGCTGATTGGAATAATAGTTCCTGCGATCTTATATTATTTTCTGATGAAACAAAAATTAAATAAAGAAGTTTGTGGTAACTGAACTCGAAAGAAAGGCCTGTATCTAAACAGATACAGGCCTTTCTTTACCCCATGAAAAGAGAATAAACATTCTTTTTTTTATGTAACAAAAACGAGATGCAAACGATTATGCATCCCGTCATGTGAAGAAGGAAAAAATAGCTTTTAATGCAGCATATGATCTTTAAGGAACACCTCATTTAAGCATTGAACTAAAAAATATACAATGTGAACGAAATCGTTCTTGGTCTGGGACAAACACCTCATTTGTATAGTTATAAATGAACGTTATTGTCTACCCATTATATATATTCTTACTACGCTCATGACTACCATCCCCTTATGAATCAAACATACATCGATTTACAATAAGGTTTTCTGAAATATGCCTGCTATAGACACCTCATCCCAAATGTAAGAAGCTTTGTAATGATTAGTTGTAATCAATAACTTGTTTTCCTTCTTCCTTAAATAGAATATCCCAATAGCCTATTTATAATTCAGTAAAGCTAACAGGGGTTTTTTGGATTATATGCACCCTTTATTTATAACAAAGATTAAATAATGAATTATTATGAATAGCTATAATAAATGGAGATATACACATATTCATTTTGTTCAAAGTGCTCGAGCATTCATAAGTTATGCTACATATGCCTATCATAAGTCTTGGTAGGGGAAAGATGAATAGTTAGAACTTGTTGAAGGGGATATTTTCCTTATTTGCTATAAAGCCTACTATATGTTACACTACAGATAACTTATTTTTGTTCGGTATATTGAGAAAAGAAAAAACCTAATTAGAAGTTTTTATCTTGAAATAGTATGTTTGGGCAAGATTGGTAATACATTTGTGGAGTATTCCACAGCAGGAGGCAACATTATGACACAAGGTACAGTAAAATGGTTTAACGCAGACAAAGGTTTCGGTTTCATTGAAATCGAAGGCGGAGACGATGTATTCGTTCATTTCAGTGCTATTCAAGGTGAAGGTTTCAAATCATTAGAAGAAGGTCAAAAAGTTACTTTTGATATCGAAGAAGGTCAACGTGGAGCACAAGCTGCTAACGTTCATAAAGCATAATTAAAAGTGATAACGAAAAAGACTCCTTATAAAGGAGTCTTTTTTTTATGGTCTTATAATTAGAAAACCATGATTTATCTACTATTAGTTCAATAGAAAACCCAGGCTTAAAAAAAGCCTGGGTTTTAGACAAGACGATCGATACAAGGTTAATTAGTTATAACATACAATAGAAATAGAAAGCAAATATGAACAAAGACTTTTTTATGTATAGGTAGTGTTTAATCTTTTAAAAAGCATAGGTGTACATTATCTTCTATGAGGATTACGGGGGATTTTATCAATAAGGCGTTTTTTAGCTTCCATCTGACTTTTACACAAAGGACATTTCTGATGACTATCGTAAGAGAAGTCTTTTCTCATCCAGCCTTTACACTCTTCTACTGTACATTCCCAAATTTCTGTTTCTTCTTGAACCGGAGGTTCTTGATTTCTTTTACTATAATACATACTAATCACTACTCCTCTCTTTATAAGTATGCCTTATAAAGAGAGCATAGATACTTTATATCTTTTCTTTCATTCATATTTTATTAGCATCAATTTCACATTTGAAAAAAGTGGAGTGGGGATATTAAAATATAATAATTAATGTTTAATGAATAGTTGTTACCGTGATGTGTAAAATACAATGGAAATAAAAAAGAATGTTTTTTTAGAAAAACTATTGACGTTTCATTTGATATGTTTTATTATTATTAAGCGTCGTTGAAACGACAACTTATGATTTGAACATTGAACTTTGAAAACTGAACAAAGCGACAAACGTCAACGTTAAATTTTATTTTTTAATTGAGCAAGTCAAACATTTCTTCGGAGAGTTTGATCCTGGCTCAGGATGAACGCTGGCGGCGTGCCTAATACATGCAAGTCGAGCGAACTGATTAGAAGCTTGCTTCTATGACGTTAGCGGCGGACGGGTGAGTAACACGTGGGCAACCTGCCTGTAAGACTGGGATAACTTCGGGAAACCGAAGCTAATACCGGATAGGATCTTCTCCTTCATGGGAGATGATTGAAAGATGGTTTCGGCTATCACTTACAGATGGGCCCGCGGTGCATTAGCTAGTTGGTGAGGTAACGGCTCACCAAGGCAACGATGCATAGCCGACCTGAGAGGGTGATCGGCCACACTGGGACTGAGACACGGCCCAGACTCCTACGGGAGGCAGCAGTAGGGAATCTTCCGCAATGGACGAAAGTCTGACGGAGCAACGCCGCGTGAGTGATGAAGGCTTTCGGGTCGTAAAACTCTGTTGTTAGGGAAGAACAAGTACGAGAGTAACTGCTCGTACCTTGACGGTACCTAACCAGAAAGCCACGGCTAACTACGTGCCAGCAGCCGCGGTAATACGTAGGTGGCAAGCGTTATCCGGAATTATTGGGCGTAAAGCGCGCGCAGGCGGTTTCTTAAGTCTGATGTGAAAGCCCACGGCTCAACCGTGGAGGGTCATTGGAAACTGGGGAACTTGAGTGCAGAAGAGAAAAGCGGAATTCCACGTGTAGCGGTGAAATGCGTAGAGATGTGGAGGAACACCAGTGGCGAAGGCGGCTTTTTGGTCTGTAACTGACGCTGAGGCGCGAAAGCGTGGGGAGCAAACAGGATTAGATACCCTGGTAGTCCACGCCGTAAACGATGAGTGCTAAGTGTTAGAGGGTTTCCGCCCTTTAGTGCTGCAGCTAACGCATTAAGCACTCCGCCTGGGGAGTACGGTCGCAAGACTGAAACTCAAAGGAATTGACGGGGGCCCGCACAAGCGGTGGAGCATGTGGTTTAATTCGAAGCAACGCGAAGAACCTTACCAGGTCTTGACATCCTCTGACAACTCTAGAGATAGAGCGTTCCCCTTCGGGGGACAGAGTGACAGGTGGTGCATGGTTGTCGTCAGCTCGTGTCGTGAGATGTTGGGTTAAGTCCCGCAACGAGCGCAACCCTTGATCTTAGTTGCCAGCATTTAGTTGGGCACTCTAAGGTGACTGCCGGTGACAAACCGGAGGAAGGTGGGGATGACGTCAAATCATCATGCCCCTTATGACCTGGGCTACACACGTGCTACAATGGATGGTACAAAGGGCTGCAAGACCGCGAGGTCAAGCCAATCCCATAAAACCATTCTCAGTTCGGATTGTAGGCTGCAACTCGCCTACATGAAGCTGGAATCGCTAGTAATCGCGGATCAGCATGCCGCGGTGAATACGTTCCCGGGCCTTGTACACACCGCCCGTCACACCACGAGAGTTTGTAACACCCGAAGTCGGTGGAGTAACCGTAAGGAGCTAGCCGCCTAAGGTGGGACAGATGATTGGGGTGAAGTCGTAACAAGGTAGCCGTATCGGAAGGTGCGGCTGGATCACCTCCTTTCTAAGGATTTTTATATGACGTACGTTTTGATACTTTGTTCAGTTTTGAGAGTTCAATCTCTCATTAATAATTGCGCCTGCGATTACTCGGCGCAAAACTGCACGTAGATATCACAGTGATGTTTATCATGATGTGATTGAAGTCAGTTGTTTTGTTCTTTGAAAACTAGATAACAGTAATTGCTGAGGAAAAGTGAAACTTTTCTTTAATCAAACCAATAAATAACACAACAGTATGTTGTACCATTTATTCGCTAATGGTTAAGTTAGAAAGGGCGCACGGTGAATGCCTTGGCACTAGGAGCCGATGAAGGACGGGACTAACACCGATATGCTTCGGGGAGCTGTAAGTGAGCTTTGATCCGGAGATTTCCGAATGGGGAAACCCACTGTTCGTAATGGAACAGTATCTTTATCTGAATACATAGGATATTGAAGGCAGACCCGGGGAACTGAAACATCTAAGTAACCGGAGGAAGAGAAAGCAAATGCGATTTCCTGAGTAGCGGCGAGCGAAACGGAATTAGCCCAAACCAAGAGGCTTGCCTCTTGGGGTTGTAGGACACTCTATACGGAGTTACAAAGGAACGAAGTAAATGAAGCGACCTGGAAAGGTCCGTCGAAGAAGGTAACAACCCTGTAGTTGAAACTTCGTTCCCTCTTGAGTGGATCCTGAGTACGGCGGAACACGTGAAATTCCGTCGGAAGCTGGGAGGACCATCTCCCAAGGCTAAATACTACCTAGTGACCGATAGTGAACCAGTACCGTGAGGGAAAGGTGAAAAGCACCCCGGAAGGGGAGTGAAAGAGATCCTGAAACCGTGTGCCTACAAGTAGTCAGAGCCCGTTAACGGGTGATGGCGTGCCTTTTGTAGAATGAACCGGCGAGTTACGATCCCATGCAAGGTTAAGCTGATAAGGTGGAGCCGTAGCGAAAGCGAGTCTGAATAGGGCGTTTAGTATGTGGTTGTAGACCCGAAACCAGGTGATCTACCCATGTCCAGGGTGAAGTTCAGGTAACACTGAATGGAGGCCCGAACCCACGCACGTTGAAAAGTGCGGGGATGAGGTGTGGGTAGCGGAGAAATTCCAATCGAACCTGGAGATAGCTGGTTCTCTCCGAAATAGCTTTAGGGCTAGCCTCATGTTGTGAGAGTCTTGGAGGTAGAGCACTGATTGGACTAGGGGCCCCCAACGGGTTACCGAATTCAGTCAAACTCCGAATGCCAAAGACTTATCCATGGGAGTCAGACTGCGAGTGATAAGATCCGTAGTCAAAAGGGAAACAGCCCAGACCACCAGCTAAGGTCCCCAAGTATACGTTAAGTGGAAAAGGATGTGGAGTTGCTTAGACAACCAGGATGTTGGCTTAGAAGCAGCCACCATTTAAAGAGTGCGTAATAGCTCACTGGTCGAGTGACTCTGCGCCGAAAATGTACCGGGGCTAAACGTATCACCGAAGCTGTGGATTGACATCTTTGATGTCAGTGGTAGGAGAGCGTTCTAAGTGCTGTGAAGTCAGACCGTAAGGACTGGTGGAGCGCTTAGAAGTGAGAATGCCGGTATGAGTAGCGAAAGACAAGTGAGAATCTTGTCCACCGAATGCCTAAGGTTTCCTGAGGAAGGCTCGTCCGCTCAGGGTTAGTCGGGACCTAAGCCGAGGCTGAAAAGCGTAGGCGATGGCCAACAGGTTGATATTCCTGTACCACCTCCCCGCCGTTTGAGTAATGGGGGGACGCAGTAGGATAGGGTAAGCGCGCTGCTGGATATGCGCGTTCAAGCAGTTAGGCTGATGAGTAGGCAAATCCGCTCATCATAAAGGCTGAGCTGTGATGACGAGGGAATTATAGTACCGAAGTTCCTGATTCCACACTGCCAAGAAAAGCCTCTAGCGAGGCGGGAGGTGCCCGTACCGCAAACCGACACAGGTAGGCGAGGAGAGAATCCTAAGGTGATCGAGAGAACTCTCGTTAAGGAACTCGGCAAAATGACCCCGTAACTTCGGGAGAAGGGGTGCTCTGGTAGGGTGTATAGCCCGAGAGAGCCGCAGTGAATAGGCCCAGGCGACTGTTTAGCAAAAACACAGGTCTCTGCGAAGCCGCAAGGCGAAGTATAGGGGCTGACGCCTGCCCGGTGCTGGAAGGTTAAGAGGAGGGGTTATCCTTTGGGAGAAGCTCTGAATCGAAGCCCCAGTAAACGGCGGCCGTAACTATAACGGTCCTAAGGTAGCGAAATTCCTTGTCGGGTAAGTTCCGACCCGCACGAAAGGCGTAACGATCTGGGCACTGTCTCAACGAGAGACTCGGTGAAATTATAGTACCTGTGAAGATGCAGGTTACCCGCGACAGGACGGAAAGACCCCGTGGAGCTTTACTGTAGCCTGATATTGAATTTTGGTACAGCTTGTACAGGATAGGTAGGAGCCTGAGAAGCCGGAGCGCTAGCTTCGGTGGAGGCGTCGGTGGGATACTACCCTGGCTGTATTGAAATTCTAACCCGCGGCCCTGATCGGGCCGGGAGACAGTGTCAGGTGGGCAGTTTGACTGGGGCGGTCGCCTCCTAAAATGTAACGGAGGCGCCCAAAGGTTCCCTCAGAATGGTTGGAAATCATTCGTAGAGTGTAAAGGCACAAGGGAGCTTGACTGCGAGACCTACAAGTCGAGCAGGGACGAAAGTCGGGCTTAGTGATCCGGTGGTTCCGCATGGAAGGGCCATCGCTCAACGGATAAAAGCTACCCCGGGGATAACAGGCTTATCTCCCCCAAGAGTCCACATCGACGGGGAGGTTTGGCACCTCGATGTCGGCTCATCGCATCCTGGGGCTGTAGTCGGTCCCAAGGGTTGGGCTGTTCGCCCATTAAAGCGGTACGCGAGCTGGGTTCAGAACGTCGTGAGACAGTTCGGTCCCTATCCGTCGTGGGCGTAGGAAATTTGAGAGGAGCTGTCCTTAGTACGAGAGGACCGGGATGGACACACCGCTGGTGTACCAGTTGTCTTGCCAAAGGCATCGCTGGGTAGCTATGTGTGGACGGGATAAGTGCTGAAAGCATCTAAGCATGAAGCCCCCCTCAAGATGAGATTTCCCATAGCGCAAGCTAGTAAGATCCCTGAAAGATGATCAGGTTGATAGGTCAGAGGTGGAAGCGTGGCGACATGTGTAGCTGACTGATACTAATCGATCGAGGACTTAACCAAATTTTAAAAGCGTAAGCTTTACTTAGCAAACTGTTATCTAGTTTTGAGAGAACAATCTCATATAAAATGTCTAGTGATAATGGCGAAGAGGTCACACCCGTTCCCATACCGAACACGGAAGTTAAGCTCTTTAGCGCCGATGGTAGTTGGGACTTTGTCCCTGTGAGAGTAGGACATCGCTAGGCATTTTTATTTTGCTTTTTTATCATCGCGGGGTGGAGCAGTTCGGTAGCTCGTCGGGCTCATAACCCGAAGGTCGCAGGTTCAAATCCTGTCCCCGCAACCAACTAATTATTGAGATACAGGTCTGGTGGCGATAGCGAAGAGGTCACACCCGTTCCCATACCGAACACGGAAGTTAAGCTCTTTAGCGCCAATGGTAGTTGGGACTTTGTCCCTGTGAGAGTAGGACGTTGCCAGGCAATTCAATGATAAGGACCCTTATTAACCTCTTGTAAAAGAGCATAGGGGTTTTTTATTTGGAACATTCTATTATAAGTAATGAAAACAACGCTGTTTATAGCGCTTATATAGATTTTTTTGGAGGATTAGCTCAGCTGAGAGAGCACCTGCCTTACAAGCAGGGGGGGTCGGCGGTTCGATCCCGTCATGACTGCTACTTTTTATAGGGGCATAGTTTAAAGGTAGAACTACGGTCTCCAAAACCGTCAGTGTGGGTTCAATTCCTACTGCCCCTGCCATTTTAGATACATATGAGGATTAAGGGCCTATAGCTCAGCTGGTTAGAGCGCACGCCTGATAAGCGTGAGGTCGGTGGTTCGAGTCCACTTAGGCCCACCAGTATAACAAACCGTTAAGTTAAACTTAAAAAACAATCTTGGCCCGTTGGTCAAGTGGTTAAGACACCGCCCTTTCACGGCGGTAACACGGGTTCGAATCCCGTACGGGTCATCGAAAGAGCAGTTTGCATTTGCAAACTGCTCTTTTATTTATGTTAGATAACTACAGATTTTGATTGAGCCTGTATAAAATTCTAATGTGAAAACTTCAAAATCTTTGAGTCTAATCTCTGAAATTTGAACATAACGATACTAGTACTTTAAGAATAACACTAGGATAACGTGCTATAATGGATAAAACTGAATACTAGGGGTAATGAACAATGGAGGAATTAAAGCGAAAAAACCAAGGTGCTGCGGAACTAGACGAAAAGGGATTTAAGTGGATGCGTTTCGTCAGCTTCTTTATGATTGTGAACCTCATTTTCACCGTAGCGTTAGTAGCAGTTGTTCTAATAGTTCCACAAATTCAAGAAACTTTTCAATGGGTAGCATTTGGTGTATATGGGTTTACAGTTCTTTATCTCATCTTTATGCGTGAAGTAGCCTTTAAAAAGACATATGATTCTTTAGCAGTTTGGATGCGCACTGTATGGAATTTTAGTTTTATTGCTAGTGCGTTTGGGGCCATTAGCATGTTTATAGGGAACACTCACTGGACTTTATTTTAAAGGAATCTGTCTTCTTGTGTTGAAAGTGAAAGTAAGGGAGGAATTTATATGAATCCATATGAACAATTACAATTAAACAAAGAAGTAGAAGCGATTGCTAAACAACGAATTGAAATTCATAAACAGCGAATAAAGTTATCTGAAGAGTTAGAGCAAGACTTTGATAATACAGAGCTCCAAAATAAAATTATTGAGTTAGAAGAAGAAAGTCAAAAACTAAAGAAAAAGAGTGAAGCTTTACAAGCTAACTATTAAACATCCTCTCAGGGTGTTTTTTTAATCAACGTATTTTAAAAAAACTATGATTTTATTGAAGCTATAAGCTTAATCGCTTTTTTTGCGTCTTGTTTTGTTAATTCTGATTTTGAAGCAACAGCATCAATAAATTCAGCTTTATTCATATCTAAATACCTCACTCCTTACTGTGTATAGTCTGTGTAGACAAAAAATATATCATAGTTTCCTTATAAAGGGTCAAACCTATGTTCTTTTAAATGCGTCATGCATTTGCTAGAAAACTCTAAAAAAGTTAACATTGCATGTTTTGTTTCCCTTTTGTTAGGGAAATGGAAATAAAAGAAAGATAAAAATGATTAAAAATGAGGAGAAGGAGTGGAAAAAAGTGGTATATAGTCAAGCAGTAAGAAAACCTGAGTTTCAACAAGCGGAATCGGAAGGGTTAAATGAAGCCATTCACGAGTACATAACTCGTCGTACACGTCACAATGCACCGGTTGTGGATGCGCTTCGATATATTATGACCATTGAACATAAACATGAACGTATGCAGGTAGCAGCAGAACTGTTCGGATCAGCTATTCAACGTGTAAAAGATCAAGATATTATTCAATATCTAAAAAAATGCGGAAGCTACAAAAGAATTTCTGATACGATGGAATAAAAACGTTTTCTTTGAAAAAGCGCCTTTAATGAGAGGGAGCTTTTTTTTGTTTCCTCCATTTAAAAGCGAGGGTAAATACATAGAATTCTTCCAATTTGTGCATAGTAAATGAAGCAGAATTAATTGAGGAAGAGACAGAGTTGTGTATCTGACTGCGGGGACGAATGTTAAGGTCTAGAATAAAGTCTTCATTACAGATACCCACTCTTGAATAAATGAAGATTTACGTATGTATCCCTAGCAGGAGGTTGAGTGCATGAGTCAAGAAATACCGTTAAGTTCAAGTGAAATTGCTACTCTTTGGATGACCTATCAGCAAAAGACAATGACCCAAAGAATTTTAGAATATTTTATTGCGCACGCAGAAGATGACGGGGCAAAAGAAATTATGCAAGATACGCATATGCAAGTTGTGAACTATATTGAAGATATCAAAACGATTCTAAAAAATGAAGGGGCAGCCATACCGGTAGGATACACAGAAAAAGACGTAAATGTCGGTGTTCCTAAGCTTTATGATAAAGTGTTTGATATTATGTTTCTTCGCCTTTTAAAAGAAATTAGCATGGGGCTACATACGCTTCATTTAACCATGTCCTACAGAAAAGACATGATCTCTCTATATAAAGAGCTTACCGCTTTCACGCAAAGTGGCTATGACAAATGTGTAGATTATCTTCAGGGAAAAAACGTGCTTCCAAGGCCTCCAGCTGTTTCAGTACCTAAAACAGTGAAGTTTGCTGAAGGTACAGATTATATGAATGGCCTCCATTTATTTTCCAGTAAACGTGCATTAAATACTGTAGAGGTAGCGCATATTTATTATGCTATTGAAAGCAACATTCTTGGCATGCAAATGATCACAGGGTTTGCTCAAGTAGCAAGTGAGCCTGAAGTAAAGAAGTATTTTGTAAAAGGAAAAGAGCTGGCTAAGAAAATTGTAAGTGATTATAGCAAAATTCTTTTAGAGAGCGATATTCAGACGCCTGCAACGTGGGGAGCGAAAGCGACCGAGTCAAAAGTAGCACCTTTTTCAGATAAACTAATGATGTACTGCGTGAGTTTGTTCTGCAGTTTTGGGCTGGGAAGCAACGCTCTAGGCACTGCATTTAGTTTACGTGGAGATCTTCCTCTTACTCTTGTCAGTACGGCCAAAGACATTTTAACATACGGGCAAGACGGGGGAAAAATCATGGCCAAAAACGGGTGGCTTGAGGAACCGCCAAGTATGGAAGACCGAAATGATTTGATTAAATAGAAAAGCATAATACATTACGAAAACTTCTTTTTTTGAAAGAAGTTTTTTCTTTTGTATAAAAAATGTCGTTATTTGTTCGTTTAACGGTTTGTTTTTTGAATAAAAAGGATATATAAACTATAAATTTACAATTTTATACTAAAAAAGGAGGGTGTTGCATATGAAGTGGTACATAAAAGTGTTGAAAAATTACGGGACGTTTTCTGGCAGAGCAAGCCGAACTGAATACTGGATGTTTGTATTGGTCAACTTTGTTATTTCATTTATTCTTTCTTTCATTCAGTTCGTTATTGATAAGCCTCTTTTTCTGCCGGTAATCTACTCGCTATTGATTGCAGTCCCTTCGTTAGCGGTAGGAGCAAGAAGGCTCCATGATACGGGAAAAAGCGGATGGTGGCAGCTCATTACATTAGTTCCGCTTATTGGCGGTATTTGGCTAATTGTCTTATTCTGTCAGCCTAGTGACCCTAAAGAGAATCGTTTTGGTACAACGGCTAAAGCAGCATAAATAGAACTCCCCCTTAGGTAAGGGGGAGTTCTTTAGTGTAGAGGTTCTACTATAGCGCCATCATAAGCCGATTGGTAAATAGCTCGTATGTCTTTCTCATGAAGAGGCAAAGGACTGCGAGCGAGAATTCGTTTTTGCTGGACGCCATCTCCTGTCAGCTTTTGAAGGGCACTTTCTGGAATATCAAATCCGCGAAGAGTTTGAGGAATGCCCACGTCTTTGACAAGTGACTGCAGCTGTTTCACACACTGATAAGAAGCTTCTTCTTCTGATAAAGAGGTAGCGTTTCCGCCTAGTGCTTCAAAAATATCCCGCATCTTTTCCACGCAGCTGCTGCGTATGTAACCCATCACATATGGAAGCAATACGGCGTTTGATTCACCGTGTGAAATATGAAACTGTCCACCTAACGGATAGGCAAGTGCATGAACACCGGCTACGCCTGCGTTAAAAAAAGCAAGTCCCGCTAAATAGCTTCCGTAGCTCATCTGAGTTCGCGCTTCTTTATCTTTGCCGTTTTCTACAGCTGTTCTTAAAGAAGAGCTAATCATGCGTATAGCCTTTAGTGCTAAGGCATCGGTTGCTGGATTTGCATTTACTGATACATAAGCTTCAACGGCATGAGTTAATGCATCAACCCCTGTAGCCGCCGTTACTTTAGAAGGCACGCTTAGCGTAAGCTCAGGATCTACAATGGCAGCGTCTGCAAGCAAATAGTCGTGGGTCACAACGTCTTTTGTGCTTTCAAGAGATAATACAGAAATATTCGTTACTTCTGAACCCGTGCCGGAAGTTGTAGGAATTAAAATTTTAGGAAGACCTTTTTTTGAAATTTGTTTTGTACCAGTTAAGTTCAAGTATTCTTCTACAGCGCCGTCGTGAGCGGCTAAAACGGCCGTAAGTTTTGCTAAATCTAATGCGCTGCCCCCACCAACTCCAATGACTAAATCAAATTTTTGGCTTTTTGCGTAAGATACGAGTTTTTCACCAAGCGCTAAAGGCGGCTCTGGTGCCGTATCTGCGTATACATCTACTTCATACCCATTTTGGATAAGAGGAGCACTCACTTTATCTACAAGTCCAATGTCTTTTAACACGGGATCTGTGACGATTAAAATATGAGCAGGATGATATTTTTTCACTTCCGGAAGCAGTTGTTGAAGCGATCCCCATCCTGTATAGCTGAGAGGGGTGAAAACTAGTTTTGAGATGGTCATTTGTTTGCCCTCCAATTTATAGAAAAATTTTTTATCTTAAGCAGTTGCTTGATTTCACTCGTAATAACCTTCAGTAGATTTGCGGAACTGCTGAAATTGATTTGCATCGTGACCAAACCAAACTTGCGAATTAGTTTCGTAGGCTAGACGGCGTATACGTTCAACCGTGTTTGCATACCCGAGAGAGTCGTAGATAATACCGGGTGGTTTCACAGGAGGACCATAGCTCTCAGCTGTATAGATTGCATCAGATGCTAAGATAATGCCACCTGTTTCAGGCAAATGAACATGAAGGCCAAGCATACCCCAAGCATGTCCGCTTCCAAAGTTCAAGACATTAATTCCTTCTGCCAGTTTAATGGTATCTTCGTTTCGTTTAATCGTTTTCCAATGAAGGTCATTTTTTATCCACGCGTCAATGTCAGCCCAAATATAAGCACCTTCTTTTTGATTGCGTGCATAAGACTGAAGGGTGCCGTTTAACTCATCTTCATGAACAATAACAGTAGCGTTAGTGAACAATTCTAAGCAGCCAGCATGATCAAGATGAAGGTGGGAAGCAACAACAAATTTAATTTCTTTAGGATCCACCCCTAATTGTTCTAATCGATTCGGTAAATAACATTCTTCTGTAGCTGAGTAAGGAAACATTTGTTGAGTTGCTTCAGTCCAGCGCCCTTGTGGTCCCATTGATTCAGGATTGCAGGCTGTATCAAACAGAATTTTCCCTTCCGGATGATCGATTAATACAGTATAAATTGGAAACTCTACAAATTCCGTAGGTGTATGAGGGTTCTTAACAGTTGCTGGGTTATGCATTGCAAGCATCCAGTTTTTATCCATTTGCATCGAGCCGTTATCCATTACATAAAGCTTTGAGTTAGGTTTAATAATATTACACATACAATAGCCTCCTAAATGTAGCGGGATTTTTATTTGTACTTTTAAAATGACTCTGTACTGCATTTACCCTATATTCTGGAGAGAATAATCCTTTTTAGAAGGGGGAGAGACTCTCTCCTGTTCTTTCAACATACTAAACTGCAATTTCTATGCCATTATTCAGAAAGTAAATATTACGCCAGTTTTCCTTGGAGTTTTATAACCATGTGCTGAAAGTATTCACCGCTTTTAGAAGGAAAAATCCTATTGTACATTGAATGGATAGTGGTGAAAAGTTTCACCGTATATTGGCGGAAATTCACCATAAGAAAGGAATATGAAATAATGACTTCTTTTAAAGAAAAAAAAGATTTGACGAACGAAACGTTACAGGCCATTATTGAATTCTCTACGGACGGAATATATGTAGTAAATAAAAAGGGAATAACGATATATGTAAATGAAGGTTATGAAAAAATCACAGGAACCAATAAACAAAACGTATTAGGAAAGCATATGCAAACCGTTATAGATGAAGGATATATTGATCAATCTGTTTCCCTACTTGTGTTAGAAGAAAAAAACGGCGCTCTATTATGCAAACGATTTCAAGCGGAAGAGACGTTATGGTAACAGGAAATCCAGTGTTTAACAAACCAGGTGAAATAGAGCTCGTTGTTACCACTGTACAGGATATTACACAGTTAAACGCAGTTAAAAAAGAGCTGTTAAAGGTAAAAGAGTTTTCACATATGAATGCAAATAAATACGCTGTAAAAGTGAATGGGTCGGAACAGCCCCTAGTGTTTCAAAGCAATAGGATGAACTTGGTTTATCAGCAAGCCAAACGAGTAGCTCCGTTTCCTACAAGTATTCTTCTATCAGGTCCCTCAGGATCGGGAAAAGAAGTAGTCGCTAATCTTATTCATGATTCAAGCGATAGAAACAATCAGCCCTTCATTAAAGTGAACTGCGGAGCCATTCCTGAACCGTTGCTAGAATCAGAGTTATTCGGCTATGAAAAGGGAGCTTTTACTGGCGCTAGAACAGAAGGGAAAATAGGACTGTTAGAACTCGCTGATGGCGGAACCTTGATGCTTGATGAAATTGGTGAAATGCCAATTTCTTTGCAAGTAAAACTGCTTCGAGTGTTACAGGAAAAGCAGGTACAGAAAATTGGAGGAACTAAAACAAAAAGTATCGATATACGAATCATTTCGGCAACAAATCAACATCTAGGAGAGCTTATTAAAAAGGGGAGGTTCCGTGAAGATTTATACTATCGTTTAAAGGTAGTTGAAATCACCCTTCCGCATTTATCTCAACGTAAAGAGGATATTAGTTTACTCGTTGATCATTACGTTTCCTACTTTTGCAGCTTGTATTACGTCCAAAAGCGCATATCAAATAAAGCGAAGCAAATGCTAGAAGCGTACCAATGGCCGGGAAATGTAAGAGAGCTTCGAAATATGGTTGAGAATATGATTGTGTCTATTCCTGGTGAAATAATTGAAGCCCATCATTTACCTTTTCATACTTATAATGAAGATGAAAAATGTGATTATTTACCTCTAAAAAAGAAAGTGGAGCAGTTTGAACAGCGGCTCGTTAAAGAAACTATCCAACATTGTTCATCACTCCGGCAAGCAGCGAAAGAATTAGGTATCGATCATTCTACTTTGATAAAGAAACTAAAAAGATGGGAATGTAAAGAAAGAGAGGAGCAGGCTTGAGATACGTAACAAAAGAATTAGCTCAGAAAATTGTGTGTAGAACGATGGAGATTATTGATTGCAACATTAACGTAATGAACGAAAAAGGAGTCATTATTGGTTCGGGTGACAAAAATCGAATGAATCAAATCCACGAAGGAGCGCTAATGGTATTAAAAAGCGGCAGTTCCTACGAAATCACTCAGCAGCAGGCTGACTCGCTGCGAGGGGCCAAACCGGGCGTGAATTTGCCTATTTTCTTTAACGGAGAAATTGTTGGAGTCGTGGGGTTAACAGGACTGCCAGAACAAATTCGTAATTACGGAGAGCTTGTGCGCATGGCGGCTGAAATGATTTTTCAAGAAATGATTTTAATAGAGGAAATTCAATGGGATGAACGATTAAAAGAAGAGCTGGTTCATCAGCTTCTTCAACAAGAAGATCCGTTTGACTCTTTATTTTTTGACCGGGCGAATCGCTTTGATATTAATTTATACCTTCCACGAGTGGCAGTGATTGTTACAGCTGACAATCGCCATGAAGTTATGAAGCTTGTAAAGAAATACATAGCTAATAATGACTTATACGCTATGCTTCCAGACGGAGTGGTCATATTAAAATCTACAGAAACAGGCAGCGCTAGCAGCTATGCGGAACAGCTGGAAAAACAGCTTCGGGCGTCTGGGATGGTGTGTAAGTTAGCGGCAGGATCTTTTCAAGCTGATTTTAAAGGCCTTCATGTATCTTATCAGCAGGCAAAAGATACGCTTGCGGTCGGTTCAAAGCTTCATCCAGAAGCTGATTTCTACTGCTATGCGGATTATCAAATTCCCGTACTGTTACGTCAACGCGTCGGTTTTCAAGAAAATCATGATCTGTTGGATCACTATAAAAAGCTAAAGGAATATGATAAGAAAAAAGAACTTATCGAAACGTTAACGGTCTACATAGAAGAAAATGGCGAAGGAAGCACGGCAGCTAAAAAGCTTTTTATACATCGAAATACGCTAAGCTACCGTCTAGATAAAATCCAAAGCATCACGGGAAAAGATCCAAGGAAAGTAAAAGACCTCCTCGAACTGTATGTAGCGCTACTGTTATCTAAAATTTCATAATTGTGCACGTGCATAAAAGATCTTGCGATAGCAAGGTCTTTTTTTGTTGAAGTGACTAATGAAAGAATTGAAGGTAGCGCTTACAATTAGCGTTGGGGATAGAAGAAACAAGAAAGGGGATGCTTTATGGACGTTCAAGTAAGCGCATTAGGCGCGATTTGTGCATTAGTAATTGCCATTATATTAATCTTAAAGAAAGTGGCTCCTGCATACGGAATGATAGCCGGAGCTTTAATTGGAGGACTGATTGGCGGAGTTAATATTGCTGATACCGTTACTTTAATGATTGAAGGGGCACAAGGCATCATTCCCGCAGTGCTGCGAATTCTTGCAGCTGGTATATTGGCCGGGGTATTAATAGAATCAGGTGCAGCAGCGGTTATAGCAGAAACCATTGTAAAAAAACTAGGGGAAACAAAAGCGCTTTTAGCTCTAGCGCTAGCCACACTCATTCTTACGACAGTAGGTGTGTTTGTTGATGTGGCTGTGATCACAGTGGCGCCTATTGCTTTAGCCATTGCTAAACGTACGGGTATGTCAAAGCCTGCTATTTTACTAGCAATGATTGGAGGAGGAAAGGCAGGAAATTTAATGTCTCCTAATCCTAACGCTATTGCTGCTTCGGACGCATTCAATATTCCACTTACATCCGTGATGGCTGCAGGAATTATTCCCGCTGTATTTGGCGTAGCGGTCACTTATCTAATAGCCAAACGATTGGTGAAAAAAGGAACAATGGTTGAAGCTGAAGAAATAGATACAGTGGATGCAAGCAGCTTGCCGCTGTTTTTAACGGCTATCATAGCACCAATTGTTACCATCGTGCTGCTGGCACTGCGACCGCTTTTTGGCCTTAATATTGATCCAATGGTTGCGCTTCCCGCAGGAGGAATTGTTGGTGCCATTGTGATGAAAAAAGGAAAACAGCTTAATACATATGCTATTTCTGGATTAGGGAAAATGTCAGGTGTAGCCATTATGCTGCTTGGAACGGGGACACTAGCAGGAATTATTGCTAACTCCCAGCTAAAAGACGTTATTATTCAAGGCTTGTCTGCCATTGGATTGCCAGCTTATGTTTTAGCTCCGGTTTCAGGTATTTTTATGTCAGCGGCAACCGCTTCGACAACTGCAGGAACCGCAGTCGCAAGCCAAGTTTTTGGATCGACAATTTTAGAGCTAGGCGTTTCTGCTTTGGCCGGAGCTGCTATGGTTCATGCCGGAGCGACCGTACTTGATCACCTTCCGCACGGAAGCTTTTTTCACGCAACGGGTGGAAGTGTAAATATGAAAATAAAAGAACGCTTAAAATTAATACCGTACGAATCGCTTATTGGACTCATCATGGCAATTGTATCCACGCTTATATTTGGTGTATTAAAGCTATACGGCTAAAAATAAAAGGAGTGTTTGCGGATGAAAATTGTAATTGCGCCAGATTCATTTAAAGAAAGCTTAACGGCTCTGCACGTCTGTGAAGCCCTGGAAAAAGGAATAAAAACTCATTTTCCCAACGCGGAGATTAGCAAAGTACCTATGGCAGACGGTGGAGAAGGGACCGTTCAGTCGCTTGTGGACGCGACGGGCGGACAAATTATACAAGCTAAGGTAACCGGACCTTTAGGTAAAGAGGTGGAAGCTTTTTACGGAATTCTTGGAGACGGCAAAACGGCTGTTATTGAAATGGCAGCCGCTTCAGGTCTTCATCAAGTTCCTATGGATGAACGCAATCCGCTTATAACTACAACGCGAGGAACCGGGGAGCTCATTCTTAAAGCATTAGATCAAAAAGTAAAGCATATCATTATTGGCATCGGAGGAAGTGCTACAAATGATGGAGGAGCCGGTATGGTAAAAGCTTTAGGGGCAAAGCTTCTTAATACTAACGGAGCAGAAATAAAAGAAGGAGGCGGCAGTTTAAACCAGTTAGCTGCTATTGATCTTACAAACTTCGATTCTCGGCTTGCTGAAGTCAAAGTAGAAGTTGCGTGCGACGTAGACAATCCGTTAACGGGTGCAACCGGAGCATCTGCGGTATTTGGCCCTCAAAAAGGTGCAACTCCTGATATGGTTAAACAGCTTGACCGTAATCTAGCTCATTACGCAGCGGTTATTGAAAAAGAAATGGATATTCATATTCAGAACGTTCCTGGTGCGGGAGCGGCAGGAGGGCTTGGCGGCGGCCTGCTGGCATTTTTATCTGCGGAGTTAAAGCCAGGTGTAGACATTGTCATTGAAGCAACTCAGTTAGAAAGCTATATTAAAAATGCCGATCTTGTCATTACTGGTGAAGGAAGAATAGATGGTCAAACCATTTACGGAAAAACACCCATCGGCGTAGCCAAAACAGCAAAAAAGCATAGCGTTCCCGTGATCGCAATAGCAGGAAGCATTGGAGCGGGAAGCGAAGCTGTGTATGAACACGGTATTTCTGCTTTATTCAGCGTCGTGCCTGGGGCAGTGACTCTTCCGGAAGCGCTAGAAAAAGCTGGTGAAAATATTGAAAGAACGGCTAAAAACGTAGCGTCAGTTATACGCTTAGGAATCAAGTGAAGGAGTTACAGTTTTTATTGTTCCCTTTTTAATAAATAGTAAAAGGTCTCTTCCATAAGAAGAGGCCTTTTTTTCGTTTAGTGCTGAAGTAAGCTGCTATCATTCTTTTAAATTTTATATAGGAAATAGAACTAAACGTTTTCTGAAGCGTCATAGTAAGTAAGCAGTTACAAAGATTCGTTAGCATTCTCGTTGGCTTACTAACTGCTACTTACGGAAAGGAGAGGTAAACGTGCAAAAAAAGTTTAGGTTCTTGAGAATTCTACAAAATGTGATAGTAGCTATATTGGGGATATGCATCATTTGGGTTGTAACGAATCAAGTAATGACGGCAGTGGAAAAGAAAAAGTATCCGCCTATTGGTCAATTAGTAGGGGTTAATGGCAGAGATATTCATGTATATACAAAAGGTAAAGGGGAAAATACGATTGTACTACTAAGCGGCTTGGGAACGACTGCGCCTGCACTGGATTTTGAACCGTTAGTAAATGAACTGTCAAAGGATAATAAAGTCGTGGTGGTAGAACCATTTGGATACGGATGGAGTGACATTACGAATAAAAAACGAACGGTAGAAAATAGTGTAAGTGAAATGAGAGAAGCTTTGCAAAAATCGGATATAAAAGGCCCGTATATATTAATGCCGCACTCAGTTTCTGGTGTTTACAGCATGTATTACGCTAATAAATATCCAGATGAAGTAAAAGCAATTATTGGAATAGACCCTACGCTGCCAAAAGCGCTGGATTATTTTAAAGAAGAAGCGCCGAATATACCAAGTTTGATGAGTGTTTTAGCGCCAAGTGGACTTGCTCGCTTAGCCCTGCTTACTAGTCCTAATCAGTATCTACCGCTAGCCGAAGAAGGAACGTATACAACAAAAAATTTAAAAATGACAAAAGCAATCTCCAGCTGGAAAGGCTACAACAAAAACGTCATCGATGAAGCAAAAGAACTGAACAACAATATAAATAAAACCGTCGATATGTCATTTCCTTCAAAGATGCCCGTAATGATTTTTACTAGAAAAGTAGACAAAGAACCAAAAGAGGGAAAATCAAATATTACGTTTTACCAAAATCAATTAAGTCACGTATCGTCGCAAAAGCTAGTTGTTTTACAAGGACATCACTATTTACATTGGACGAAGTACAGAGAAATGAGCGAATATGTGAATGATTTTATAGATACATCTATTAATTCAAGTAAAAAGAAATAAAGTTGATTTAAGAAAAGGAGTCCTAACATTGGATCTCCTTTTTTTAGTAGAGTGAAGAACGATAACTAATTTATTCGTTCTATGTCTATAAATGTTATAATTAACCAATAACTGGAATGTTTTATATATAAATGAATTTCAAGAGAGTTGATAGGAAAAGGAGTAATATGATGAAAAGTCAAGTTCGTTTACTAAGGGATAAAGAATTAGAAGAAGCAGCAATCATCTATACAAGTGTTTTTAGTGGGTCACCGTGGAATGAGCCTTGGAGTATAAACACTGCTTATGCTCGTTTATACGATATCAGTAAAACTCCAGGTTACATAGGGATAGGTTACTTCCACAGTAAAAATAATAAACTCATAGGATTTATAGTAGGAAATGAAGAACAGTGGGCGAACTATAAGACGTTTTATGTAAATGAAATTTGTGTGTTAAGCAACACTCAGCAAACTGGCATAGGAACGAGTCTTTTATCTTTCCTTAACGAGTTACTTATACAAAAAGAAGTGAAAGAAGTCTACGTGTCTACTGAAAGAGGCCAAGGCAAACCAGAACGTTTTTTTGAAAAGAACGGTTTTGTTACTCATGAATCCCGTATACTGATGACAGTGAATGTAGATGAAATATAAGTGGATGGGTGTAGGGGATCCGCTTTGTTATTTCAGGAGGCACGGTTCATAAAGCAGGAGGAAATAATTTATGATTTTTTCGCTACTAGTTTTAGTCGCTATTTTAACGGTGAGTATTCCGCTGATGATTATTATTATTAAAACAGTTTGGCACCGAAAGCTTCCTCGTAATTACTATACGCCGTTTGACTATCTTGCTGCACAAACAGAAGAAGAGTTTCATGAAGAGCAAAATGAACGAGAACTAGAAGAAAAAGAAGGAGATGTTGCAAACAGAAAGAGCTAAAGGTCGTTTTCAACTCCTTCTGTTTACAGCCCACTCCTCCACAATTTCCGTAAATTCCCTTAGGTGTTCTTCAAATATTCGTTTTCGATGTCCGTTTGCTCCTGATGGATGTGGAAAGCCAAATAAATACGTATGCTGAGAAAGCGAAGATTCACTTGAAAGTTTTCTTAAAACATTTTCAACTGCTTTTCCTAGCGGAACGATTAAGCACGGATTCTTTATTTCGTTCAATTCCTGTGGAAACACTTCAAAAGCATAGTGTGAAAGAAGTGCTGATCGTTCAATTGGCGGCTGATGACCCGTATAGTTTTTTCCTTTGTAAAACACAGGATACTTTAATACGGACGTTGTATGCAGCATATCTCGCTGTGAAGCAAATAACTCAGCGGCACCGTTAATGCCCATGGCTTTTGCAATTCCGCATTGATCTAACATGTCTATCAAATTTACTCTCATTGTTCCGCTAAAGCTAGCGGCTTTTTTGGTTTCGTACAGGACTTGTTCAAGCGGATGATGATGAGACTGGCTGGAAACGCATTGTTTAAAAGCAGTTTTCATTTGAAACCACCCTGGTGTGATGCCCGCAATAATAATATGAGCGTCCGGATTTATGTAATCGTTATGAGGCGAGTAGTACATGCTTAGTTCCTTTTCTTGACCGATTAAAAAGTCTTTTTGCAACAGCTGTTCTTTCGTGAAATTCATATTATGTAATTGTTGAAGGGCAGGCAGACATTGTTGAAAATAAGAATGTTGGCTAATCATATGCTCTCTCTTTCCTTATCAGTATTTCTCCTTTTATTTTCCCCAACAAACCGTTTTATATCAAATATGAACAAATTCTTATGAAAATTAATATTTACTAAAAGTTTACTTAAGTTTTAGTGCGGTGTGATAAAAACAAAGTAGTAATAGCGGATTTTTGTCATTTTAACGGCGGAACTAACAAAAGAAATGAAGAATTTTGGGGAATATTTTAATAAATTTACTGAAATTTTAAAATTATTTATTGAAAGCGTTTTATTAATGTGCTATTCTTCCAATATAAGAGATAAATATTTAGTAAAAATAGAAGATTATAATAGAGAGGTAAAAAGATGGCAACTTTAAAAGATATAGCGGCGTACGCTAATGTTTCCAGTTCAACCGTATCCAGAGTACTAAATAATGATCATACGCTTTCTGTATCTGAGGTTACTCGTGAGCGCATTCTTCATGCAGCCAAGGAACTGCAATATACGCCCGTGAAGATACGAAAAGGAACGGCAAACGGAAAAGACATAGAAGCTCCAAAGATAGGTATTATTTTTGCTCAATCCCTTGAAGAAGAGTTAGTAGACCCTTTTTTTTCTTCTATTCGCCATGGAATAGAAAGTCAATGCGCAGAAAAAGAAATTTTTACAGTAAAGTCATTTAGACTAAAAGGCATGAAGCAAGAAGAGCTGCTGCAGGATCTTGATGGAGTAATTGTAGTGGGAAGAGTTAGTCCAGAAACGGTTCAAGAAGTGAGCAATCATTTAGATACTATTGTTTTTATCAATCACAAAGCGGATGAGGATTTGTACGATTCGGTCATGATTGATTTTGAGAAAGCTACTAAACATGCATTAAATCATTTATTTGACCTCGGTTATAAAAGAATTGGCTATATCGGAGGGACAGAAAGAGAACATTATATCAACGGAAGTTCTATTATTGAAGATCAGCGTCAAACGGTTTTTGAACGCGTTATGCATGAAAAAGGCCTGTTCGATTCTGAGAAAGTTTATGTCGGTGAATATTCAATGAATGAAGGATATGAGCTGATGGGACAAGCGATTAAGCAAGGAAATCTTCCTGAGGCATTTTTTATCGCAAGTGATGCAATGGCAATAGGAGCAATGCGTGCCCTGCAGCAATCAAATATAAAGATTCCTGAAGACGTAGCGATTGTAAGCTTTGATGACGTGGATATCGCAGCATTTGCGAGCACGCCGCTCACAACGGTTAAAGTATATACGGAAGAAATGGGAAGGCAGGCTGTTAAAATGCTAGTAGATCGGTTAAGCGGCAGGTCCGTTCCTTTAAAAGTCATGGTGCCGACTAAATTAATTTATCGTGAAAGCTGCGGAGCCTTACTCAAAAAACAGTAGCCTAAAAGTTATAACTTGAAAGGGGGTGATAGAAAAGAAGAATTCATACATAAAGAGTGATAAGGGGGAAGAAAAATAGAAAAAACCATAGAAAAAGCAGGTTAAAAAGCCCTAGAAACTACATACTTATTGGCAGATAAGTATGTAAATGAAAAAGCTTTTTCATCTCTAGGACTCTTTGAACCTTTGTAAAAGTATAGGATTAAATTATAAGTGACTTTATTTCGTTGTGCAATGAATTTGTCTACGTATAAATAACTGAATATTCAGTTATTTGTGTCTTGATAGAGTATAAGGAGGAAAAAAGATAAATGAAAAAGCTTACGTATCTTTTCGTTCTATTACTAGTCTTTTCTGTTGTGGCAGCGGGCTGCGGAAATAAAGAAGCGGCAACAGGCGGAAATGGGAAAACAACGTTAACGCTTTTTTCTACGATGAGTAATAAAGGCGAGAGAAAAGCGCTTCAAAACGCGATTGCAGAATTTGAAAAACAAAATCCAGATATTAAAATTGATGCAAATTTTCCGGGTAACGGCTATGAAGATATGCTTCGTGTGAAAATGGGTGCAAATGATATGCCTGATTTATTTGATACGCACGGCTGGTCTCAGCTTCGCTACAGTGAGTATGTAGCAGATTTAAAAGATATGGATTGGGTTCAGCATTTGGATCCGGCGCTAAATCAAATTTTAAAAGATAAAAGCGGCAAAGTGTATGCGTATCCTTTAAATCAAGCAAAAGACGGAATTAGCTATAATGCGACGCTGTTAGAAAAATACGGAATAAAGCCTCCTAACACAATGGATGAATTTATAACAGCGTTAGAAACAGTAAAAAAGAAGAGCAAAGGAGAAGTAGCGCCTCTATGGATTCCAGGAGGGGAAAACGGCAATATTGCTCAAGTGTTTGATCAGCTGGCTACACCTCAGCTTATTACAGCAAAAAATAAGAACTACGCTAAGCAGTTGGAAAAAGGAACATTTAATTGGTCAAACTACACGCCGCTAGCGGAAACAATGGCAGAAATGAAGAAGAAAGGGCTGCTGAATGAAGATGTATTAACCGCAAAAGTATCTCAAGCAACGGAATTAATGGCTCAAAATAAAATTGCTTTCACATTTGTGGGCGGATCTCTTGGACCGGATGCAACAGAATTAAATCCTGAAGTAAAAGTAGGAACGGTACCGGTGCCTGCTATTCATAAAGGCGGTACGCAAAGCTGGATCGGCGGAGAGCGCTTTACCCTTGCTGCGTGGAAAGATTCTAAGCACCTTAAAGAAGCCAAGAAATTTATTGAATTTGTGTCACAGCCGGAAGTTGCCAAAAAGATTGCCGAAGGAACGTCTTCAGCATCGGCTCTGACAAACAATAAAACACAAAACTACTACTCTAAATACTACGATAAGTATAGCGATATTAAAGTTGAGCCATACTTCGACCGGAAGTATTTACCGAGCGGCATGTGGGCAGTGATGTCTTCTACAGGTCAAGAATTGCTAGCGGGAAGTTTAACGCCAAAGCAATTATCAAAAGAGATGGAAAAAGAGTACAAGCGTCTCAGTAAACAATAAAATAGTGTGCAAAAGTTCCTTGTTCGCCGAGAAGCAGGGAGATAGACTTCTGCATCTTTTCAACACAAGCTGAAATAGGAGTGAACACGATGAATGAATTAGTCAGGAAAGGGCCGGTTTCTGTAGTAAGAGATACGAAAAAACGAAAGAAAAAATTAAAAACAGAGTCCTCTTTATGGTGGATGTACCTTCCCGGCTTAGTAATTATCACCGTTTTTATTATCTATCCCTTTATTAACGGAATTAGACTTTCCTTTACTAATTGGAATGGATTTTCACAAACATATGATTGGATTGGGGTCCAGCAGTATAAACGTTTGCTTGCAGATCCAACGACTTGGCTTGTGATAAAAAATACGCTGCTCTACGGAATAGGCAGTACTATTTTTCAAAATATTATAGGCTTGTTATACGCTTTGCTTCTCAATCAAAGCATTAAAATGAAAGCTGTAACAAGAACAATTGTCTATCTTCCAGTTATTATCAGCCCAATTATTATGGGGTATATCTGGTACTTCTTTTTTGCCTACCAAGGAGGCGCTTTAAATGACCTTCTTGTGTTTTTAGGCTTTGAGAAGATTAATGCTTTGGGAACTCCAGAGCTTAACTCTTGGATTATCGTGTTCGTCAATACGTATCAATTCGTTGGAATTGCGATGATTATTTATTTAGCGGGGCTGCAAAGTATTTCAAAAGATTACTACGAGGCAGCGCAGCTTGACGGAGCATCTGCTCTTCAGCAGTTTAAAAACATCACGCTTCCATTGCTCATGCCTTCTATTACAATTAACGTCGTTTTAAATATTATCGGGGGTTTAAAACTGTTTGACGTCATTGTTGCGCTGACAGGAGGAGGACCTGGAGATGCATCGCAGTCGATGTCTACTTTTATGTATGACTTATATTTTAGAAGACAGGACGCCGGCTATGCAGCAACTCAAGGTGTGTGCATGGCGCTTATTATCTTAGTCATTAGCTTATCAGCACTTGTGTACTTTAAACGAAAGGAGACAGAAGCGTGATGGACTATACAAATAAACGGAAAAAACGATTTTTTACCTTTCTAGCGCTTTGTATAACGCTCGTTCATATTGTCCCTTTTTATATTCTAGTTACGACTTCTTTAAAAGCAACCGGGGATTTTAGTTCCAAATGGGTATTTCCAAAAAGCATACACCTTGAAAATTTCACAGCGGCTTGGGAGCAAGCGAATTTAGGCAGTTCTTTTATGAATACGTTTATCATTACGTTCGTTTCGGCGGTTCTGCTTATTTTTTTAGGATCAATGGCTGCGTATCCTCTAGCGCGCCGCCAAACGAAACTAAATAAGTACGTCTATTTTATCTTTATCGCCGTGATGGTAATACCGCCTTTAACAGCGTTAGTTCCCCTGTACAAAATGGTTGTAAATATGGGGATGATGAACACATACCAAATTGCTATTTTAAATAATGTCGCAGCATTTTTGCCGCTAACAATCTTTTTGTATGCGGGTTTCATTCGCTCCACTATTTCTAAAGAGCTCGAGGAAGCAGCAAGAATTGACGGTGCCGGCACGTTAACGATTTTCTTTAAAATCGTATTTCCGCTGCTAAAGCCTGTTACTGCGTCCATTTTAATTATTGCCAGCGTCTACATTTGGAACGACTATCAGTTTGCAATTTTCTTCCTTCAAGATAAGGAAATGCATACATTAACCGTTACGTTAGCAAGCTTTTTTGCCGAAAATCAAAATAATCTTAGCTTAGTAGGAGCAGCTGCGATTATTGCGATGCTTCCAATGACCATTTTATTTTTAGTGCTACAAAAATACTTTATTGCAGGGCTTTCATCAGGATCTGTAAAAGGATAAAAACAATACGAGGAAGGAAGATGACAATGTCTAAAATCACATTTATCGGAGCGGGAAGTACAGTTTTTGCAAAAAATATTTTAGGAGACTGCATGTTTGTGCCTGCTTTAGCTGGCTTTGAATTTGCGCTATACGATATAGATGCTGAGCGTTTAAGAGATTCGGAAAATATGCTAAACAATCTAAAAGAAAACTATAGTGTGAATATTACGGTTAAAGCCTATTTGAACCGCAGAGAAGCTTTAACAGGAGCCAAGTATGTGATTAACGCCATTCAAGTAGGCGGTTACAAACCGAGCACCGTCATTGATTTTGAAATTCCTAAAAAATACGGCTTGCGTCAGACGATTGGAGATACAGTAGGGATTGGAGGAATCTTCAGATCACTGCGCACGATTCCGGTCCTGTTTGATTTTGCAAAAGATATTGAAGAAGTATGTCCAGATGCGCTGTTTTTAAATTACACCAATCCAATGGCAACACTAACGGGTGCAATGCTGCGCTATACCAATGTAAAGACGGTAGGCCTTTGTCACAGTGTCCAAGTATGTACAAAAGATTTATTTGATTCTCTCGGAATGGATCATGAAGGAATACAAGAGAAAATCGCAGGCATTAACCATATGGCATGGCTGCTAGAAGTAAAAAGAGATGGACAAGACTTATACCCAGAAATCAAACGTCTGGCAAAAGAAAAACAAAGAACAAAGCATCACGATATGGTGCGTTTTGAGCTAATGGATAAGTTCGGTTATTATATTACCGAATCGTCTGAGCATAACGCAGAATATCATCCATACTTTATTAAACATAAATATCCAAATCTTGTTGATCAGTTTAACATCCCTCTTGATGAATACCCGCGCCGATGCGAAGAGCAAATTAGCAATTGGGAATCAATGAGAGAAGAAATGGTTAACAACAGTCAGTTAACTCATACACGTTCACATGAGTACGGCTCTAGAATCATTGAAGCAATGGAGACAAACGTGCCGTTTAAATTTGCCGGTAACGTATTAAATACCGGGGGCTTGATTAGTAACCTGCCGACAAAAGCGTGCGTAGAAGTTCCATGTGTTGTAGACCGAAGCGGCATTATGCCGACTTATGTAGGAGACTTACCTGAGCAGCTTGCGGCGTTAAATCGTACGAATATTAATACGCAATTACTAACAATTGAAGCAGCAGTCACTAGGAAAAGAGAGCACATCTATCAAGCAGCGATGCTAGATCCTCATACAAATGCGGAATTATCTATGGATGACATCATTCGTATGTGCGATGATTTAATTGAAGCGCACGGCGAGTGGCTGCCTGATTTTACAGGGAAAGTGAACCAATACGTGTAATAAAAGAATCCTCAGCTGAGATCAGCTGAGGATCTTTTGTGCTTAGGAAAAGTAGGGAATATCATCCAAATCGATATTGACAATTAAAAAACTTCATCATACACTGTAAGAAGCAAGTCATTTTATACTAAGAAAGGAAAGGTACCGTAGACAATGGATAAGTAATCCTATTTTTTTAGACATTCTTTTAAAACTTTATTTTAAATGAACATTTGTCTAGATAGGATTAGTCTGTACATTTTTAGGTGCCATTTCTATATGTCTTATATGAAGTGATTTCTCCCTTTTTTTACTCTATAAAAAGGGTGCATATTTGCGTATGCCTAATTATGACCTCTAATCCTCTCTAGAAATCCTAGGGAGGTTTTTTTATGTTATTGTTAGAAGCTATAAATATTGAAAAAAGCTATGGAGATCGCCTGCTTTTTCAAGCAGAGAAACTTCAAGTACATCGCGGAGAGCGAATTGGAATTGTGGGGAAAAACGGAGAAGGCAAATCGACGTTGCTTCATATTTTAATGAAAAAAATGAGTCCAGATCAAGGAATTGTGCAAACATATGGCCGTTCCTCACTGATTCCTCAGCTTGATGTTCAAGCTACAGGAGACGTTTCTCCTGAGATGAAAAGCCAGTGGAACGTGCCAACTGAAGCCGACTTTCTTAGCGGAGGAGAAGAAACAAGAAAGAAAATTGCTGCTGCTCTTTCATCCGGCGCGGAACTGCTTGCAGCCGATGAGCCAACGAGCCACTTAGATGTAAAAGGCGTAGAGAAATTTGAAGAAGAAATGAAATCTTTTACAGGCAGTCTCCTGCTGATTTCACATGACCGAGAATTATTAAACCGCCTTTGTACGTCTATTTGGGAAGTAGAAGACGGCAAAATTCACTGCTATGAAGGCAATTATCAAGAATATGTGACGCAAAAAAAACACGCAGTGGAAAGACAGCAGTTTGAATATGAACAGTATGTAAAAGAAAAGCAGCGGCTTGAACTGGCCTCTGAAGAAAAAAGCCAAAAATCAAAGGCGCTTAAAAAAGCGCCGAGCCGCATGGGCAACTCTGAAGCGAGACTTCATAAGCGAGCGGTAGGAAAACAAAAAGCGAAGCTAGATAGAAGCGCCAAAGCGATTGAAACAAGAATTGAAAAGCTGGAGAAAAAAGAAAAGCCAAAAGAAATGGAAGAGATCCATTTTGACCTGTCGCAGTTTCACCAAGTACACAGCAAGCAGGTACTGAGCTTTGACAAAGTCTCGGCATCAGCTGGTAATCATATCTTGTTTCGAAATCTAAAAGGCGGTGTGAAGCCAGGGGCGAAAGTAGCGATTGTCGGCAAAAACGGCGCTGGAAAATCTACGCTGCTGAATATGATTAAGCAGCGAACAGAAGGTATCACGGTTGCGAAGCCTGTAAAACTCGGCTTTTTCCATCAGCGCCTTGAAAATCTAGATGTAGCTAAAAGCATTTTAGAAAACATTAAAGAAGACAGTCCGTACACCGAACAATTTATTCGTACGGTACTATCACGTTTGCTTTTCAAACGTGAAGACGTGTATAAAAAAGTAGAGATGCTAAGCGGAGGAGAACGAGTGAAAACGGCATTAGCAAAAGTCTTTTTAGGAAATTATAACGTTCTTCTTTTAGATGAGCCGACCAACTATCTTGATCTTCATACAAAAGAAGCGCTTCAAGAAGTGTTAAAAGCTTATCCAGGGACGATTTTATTTGTGACGCACGACCGCTATTTTGTTAAAAAGCTTGCGACGCATGTTTGTACGTTAAAACAGTCCAAAGCGGAGCTCGCGGCGATTGAAGACACGGGTAAAAGCAAAAAAGCGTCACAGCAGCAAAGTGAAGCGGAGAAACTTGCGCTTCAATTAGAATTAACAAAAGTGATTAGCGAGCTTTCTATCACGCCAGAAGGAAAAGAAAAGCAGCAGCTTGAAAAAAGATATGAAGAGCTGTTAAAAGAAAGAAAACGATTAAATGGAAAGGAAGGATAATATCACTTCGCCTAACAATGAATAAATGATGTTACTGAACATCAAAAGCGTATTGAAGGAAAAATAACGGATATGAATGTAAACGGAGCGCCCAAAAGAATAAAATGGATTGGCTATGGAATCATTATTTTCTTTGTGATTCTTATTTTAACGATGACCATCGGCGTATTTATCAATTAAAACAAAAAACAGCCGCTTCAATGTTGAAGCGGCTGTTTTTTTTATTTGCCTACTTTGGTAACGATCGTATCTCCATTTTTTCCAACGCGTACAGTAGCAAAACGAGCTTCGCTTTCCACTTTGCTGCCGGTTCCTTCTGGAATAAAGTAATGCTCAATTCCGTACTGAATTCCCCAGTCGTGATAGCTGCCCGTAATCACAACGTCTTTCTTTTTAGAAACATACGGCTTATTCCAGTCATCATCCTCTTGGTAGATTTTTGCGTATTCATACACACCTTGTTTGTTAGGGCGAAGAACGAGCTTCACTTTTTCTCCGTCTTTCACATGAGGTAAGGTAACGTGCGCAATGTCGTAATTCAGCTCAACGAAATCGCCTTGCAGCAGCGAGCGCGGATCGATCGGCTGTAAAGCGAGCTTAATTTCTTTTCCGTTTTGAAGAAGCACTTCGTTTTTAGTGAAAATGCCGCCCAGCGTAATAAGCTGAACAAGAATGATGATCCATACAGCGGTTCGGCTGCGGTCAAGAAACGACGGCTGTGGCTGATCAGGCGTTGACAGGTCCCATTTTCTGCTTAGGAAAAGAAAGATCAGACCTAAAATAACGAGCACAAGTGATTTATTAAATAAATCCCACACAAAGTCGTAATATTTCATCGCTAAAAAAACAAACCAGAAAATCATGCCGACAATAAAATCATATTTTGGCTCTTTTCGTACCGTCACAAATAAAAAGACAGTCGAAACTACAAAAAACACCGTACAGTAAATAATATTTAAAAAAGACGGTTCGCTTAATTCAGTCAGCGACAGTAAAAAGATAAAAGCAAGAAGCAGCGCTGCTTTTTTAAACGCGTGGTGTACGTTTATCGCGTACACAGCGGCATTTAATAGAAACAAAGCGAGCAGCACATAATCTATTTTGATAGTGTCATAGTAAGCAGTGGGAACCTTTATTAACAGAAGCCCTTGCACTAGCACAAAAAGCAGCATGCGAACGGGCGTATGCTTCGTGAATACTAAAAGCGCTATAAGTGCGATGACGTAGATAAAAAACAGAATGTCGTTCACAAAAAAAGAAGCGCCGCCGCTAATTAATACGCCCATCATTAAAAGCGTATATTTTACCGTTGGAATATCTGCTTTAATTAAATAACATGCCACAATCAGCAAAACGCCAATCACAAGCATTCCGTTTGTTGGATACGTTCCTGTAATAAGTGTGACAAGTCCTCCTAAAGAGCTGCTGCCGATCACCGATGCAATGGCCGTAATCCCAATCACTGCTATTCGTTTGATTACGCGGAGCGAGGTTTTTTGTGCTGACGTGTTAGCAGTGAGCCATTTGACAAACCACACGCTTGCACCAATAAACAAAATCACGAATCCTAAAGCTAAGAACAGTGACCATTCAGCGTAGTGTTTAAAAATAAAAGAGAAAAACTGTTCAATAACAAATAAAGCAAATGCCACAATGGAAATCCCTAAAAACGACCTTTGCGGCTTCACTTTTGAAAAATAAAAAAAGGAGCTTAGTAAAAACAGCAAATAAAAAATAATAAGACCAATCCGTAAGCTAGAGCTCCCTGTAAAATCCGGCAGGGAAACAGTTAAAAAAATGTAGTGAAACAAACAAAACGCCGCATACATGATCACAGGAGACGAGCGCTGTTTCTTTTTTATGATCCAAAAGATGAGTAAGTTCACAAACGCCATTCCTGCGTAAAGTAAAAGCGTCTCCTGTTCGCCTCGCTTTGAAACTGCGCCAGTTGGTGAAATGAAAAAAGCCATGGTGAATTGAAATAAAACAAACGATAACACGTAAAACGGCTGATACTTTGTAAAAAGGCTAAACAAAGTAACCGGCACAAGCCAAATTAAAAACAGCCAGTACGATTCAGCGTGCGTGTTGTAAATTTGAGAAAGAAGCGCGATGCTTAATCCAAATGAAAGAGCGCCGGCCAAAAGCGTCCAGTGACTTAAAAACGCCTGCTGAGGAAGAAGCTTTCGCACTGCAAATGCACTTCCGTAAAACAGCAGCATCAGCCCCACGCTCAGCGCAATTTTAGTGTAGCGGTCAAAGCCTTGCCAGTTCGATGCAAAGAAATATAAAATGCCGGACAAAACAAGAGCCAACCCCAGTAAATAACCGAGTCTTACGAGCTTTTCTCTCATACTCAACCTCCTCTTTATATTATGTATATACTAGCGCATGTTTAAATATTTGGAAATAGAAAGAATGAATGCGTTTTAACAAAAAAATTGTGTAAAAAGGCCTTTTAGTGGCGCGGAAATAACAAGCGAAGTAGTCCAAAAATCTTGATAAATTGTCAATGGTAAGATAGTTTTGGTTATTTTATCCTGAAGAGTAGGTAGTGAACTAAAAACCTGCATTATTCCCAAAAAATATAAGAAAACGTGCCGATGTGCTCTCTTTCTTTATTTATTTGATAAGCTATAAAAGGGAATTACTGTTAGAAGATCCAAGAGATAGATATAAAGGAAGTGTCATCATATGAATGAGATGTTTGTTGCTCATCTGTATACCCAAGTGAAGCAGGCACATGAAGATATCCAGCAGCTTACGACTAGTAAAAACACGTTAACGGAAGTCAAAGGAGAGCTTGAACGTGCAAAGGAAAAGGTAAAAGAATCAGAGCTTACTTCCGCCACTTGGTCAGGCAGCCTTGCTGTTGGGTTTGAAGACATCCGCACCGCTATGTTAGACGAATACGATGATTTGCTGACCCGTCAGCTGACGGATGCCCTTACGACAATTGATGCAAAAATTACGGCGCTTCAATCAGATATACAAGGGATGGAACGGGCCATTAAAATGCAAGAAGACGAAGCAAAAGATAAGGTGTGATGCAATATGGCAGACGAAATTAAAGTAATAGATGGTGAAATTAATAGAACGCTTAGTGACCTAAGCGCTGCTGCGCAGCAGTTTCAGCCGCTTTTTCCATTTCACGTAGGAAGCGGACAAGAACTAGAGGTGCTCGATGAATTAAACCAGCTGAACCAGCAGCTGCAAACGTTAATTGTGGACTACAAGCAAACGCTCCTCGATGATTTGAACGCCACCAAAAAATCCGTGCAGTCCATAAAAGAAGCAGATGAAAAAGCTGCAAACGCTGCTAAATAATGTTCATATTTTATATAAAGCTATCAAAAACAACCTTTCAACCAGCATAGATTTGGCATTCAAATAAAAAGGTTTTATTTAGCGGATGATGCAAGCCTTGTAAAAAAGAGCGTCCGCTTAGGTTTAGAAAAATGACGTGCGATTGTTCGTTAATCGTTTGTTGTTTTTCTACATCGATACAGCTAGGAGGTTACAGGTTATTGAAAACACTTGATGTCGATGCTTTTCACGAAAATATTCAAGCTATCTTAGACTCTATTAAAAGTCAAAAAGAGCAAATTCAGAACCTGATTTCACAGGTTCAGGCATTTTCAAGCTTAGATGATGCGTTTACAGGAAAAGGAGGAGAAGCGATTCGTTCTTTTTACGAAACGGGACATGCTTCTTTTTTAACGCTGTATCATTCATTACTCACTTCCTATGAAGCTCGATTAACTCAAATCACACATGCGCTGCGCTCATTCGAACCGAGCGAAGACGGCTACATTACGCAGCCGTTTCTGCAAGACACTATTCCTGCGCATTTAAATCAAACAAGAAATACAACCGTTTCGCTTGTCGATCAAGCGAATGCAGCGATTCAAAAAGTCAGTCACCTTGCTTCTGTTTCAGCGCTTAACGACCAAGGTTTTTTAACAGAAGTAGAACAAGCAAAAAACAAAGCGGACAAAACGATGAACGATTTAGTCCGTTTTGACGAACAGCAAACGCAAAGCCTTTCAGTCATTCAAGATCAGCTGACATCTTTAAACTCGATGCTTTCTAAAGTGAAAGCTGGGTTTCAAAATGGTTCCATTCAGCCGGGCAATGTAAGTGAGCTGAGCGCGTTGGCGAAAAAAGCGATGACCGATTCAGGAGGCGTCTCGGTTTTTGAAAAAGGCATTCCAACAACCTTGACAAGAAAAGAAAAACAAGAGAAAGTGATAAAGGAAGTAGGCCTTGAAAAACTGATTCAGCTTCAAGCAATGACGCCTGCTGAACAGTTAAAAGAAATTCACAAGCTTGAAAAAAACTCGCCTTACATAAGAGAAGTGCTAACGCAAATTCAGCAGGATACAGCACCTGCTAACATGAAAAAACTAGCGGAACTGGAAAAAAGTCCATACCTGCAGGCGCTCAACGATTCTTCAACTGTAGGCATGCTAGCGTCTCAACAGGTTCTTCAAAACGCTACGGGCGTTGAGGGAATGCTTATGCAGTCAGTGATGCGTCAGGGTCAGGTTAGGAGTGTTGGGACTAAAAAAACAGCTGAATCCTTTGACTTTACAGAAATCTGTGAAAATCCTAAAGCTAAAAAAGAAGAAACCGGTATAAAAGCTGTAGTCAAGGACGTAGGAGAAGGTGCTATAACTTTAGCAAAAGGCACAGTTACGGGTACTAAAGGAGTAGCACAAGACGTTTGGGCCGGTATGGGGGAGAGAGGAGATAAACAGTTCAACTCCTTATATGATTTTGGAAACTTTGTAACGATGGGTGGATTTGATGGCGCTGTTTCCTTCAAAGAGGTGTTGAATGAACGAGGGGGAAAATCGTTTGATTCACCGTATGACTTTGTCAATCACGCAACGATGGGACTCTTAGATGTAGGGCAGCAGGCACTTAATCCGGACAAACCTCTTTCAAAAGAGCACTGGGAAAACAGCATGTTTCTGTTTGCGAGCGTAATTGGAGGAGCGAAACCCGCAAGAGCCGTAAAATCCGTTCCAAAAGTAACAAACGTTCCGCGTGTACCTGCCCATAAAGCGACCAAAACACTAAGCGATATGCGAAATGTCGTCAGCTCAAAAGCAGCAAGCAATTGGTCGAAGAAGGTATATGAACCTGTTCAGAAGAAGCTTCAACCTTTATTAGATGCTGAGATACCGACTTTACGTCCTCAACCTCAACTGGTAGGGATAGGAGAGGCTTTGCCTGGAAAGACCTTTGGTGAAGCGTTAAATGGATTAACGACGTATAAGATGGGGAATGTTTCGAAAGGTCAGTCCAAAGCATTGGAGAAAGTGAAAGAGCCTGATAGTAAAGAGAATGTTGAAGGGGGTCATGATCAGGAAGCTGTTTCTAAGGGTACGGGTAATAGTAGTGCCGACATTCCGCCAGCCTTCAAGCAAGAGAAATTTGCTAGTTCCTATGAATCAAGGGTTAATCAGACGCCTGCACAGGTTAATCCAAGGGTTGAATTTGAAAGAATCAGAGGAGAATCTTTATGTACACTTAAACCACCACCAGATCCAAAATTGAAACGTATATTCGATGAGGCGGGTATTGAAGGTATCCAATATAAAAATGGAGTTCCTGATTTTTCGCCAGTATCAAAGGCTCAAATTGAAATTGACTATATGCTTGGAGGAAGTGGGAATTATGGTGGGAAAGCTAGGACTTACAATTTTTCTCAAGCAGATCAGCAGTTGGCAAATAAGTTAAATAAGTCAGATGAATTAACACGCCAATTTGGAATGGAACCAGGTAGGGTTACTATCAAAGAAGTAGAAAACTATCGGAAGATAAATAAATTAACATGGCATGAATTAAATGATGGGAAAATAATGCAACTTGTACCGACAGAGATAAATAAAAGATTTGGTCATCTTGGTGGAGTAGGAGAGATAAATGCAGGAGCGTTTAAGCCGGGAGGATTTGCTAATAAATAAAAAGGAGAAATAAGATGAAAATAAATGATGCGGTTTTTGGTGAGCTTGAATATGATTTGCTTTGGTCTAAGGATACTAGCATTGTCTTTTTAGGCCATGAAGTTGAGATAGCGCTAATGGTAAAAGGTGCTGAGGATGGTAAGTTTGATAAGGAACAATATGCAGCATATACTTCACTTATGCAAAATTGGGAACAGTTACAACAAAGCCTTTTGCAATCCATATTAGACTACTACAAACAAGAGCGTCAGGATCTAGGTTATGATATTGAAGTAAATGAAAACTATCCATTAGTTGAAACAACTAATGAAATATCAGAGATGATAAGTTTAGATGGAATAGTTGTTCCCTATGTAGGTTCTTTTGACGGTCGAGATATTGGACTTACATTTAATTGTACATGGGATATAGAAAATGGGCTAGGGATTCGTTTATTAAATGAAAAAGTAGCTGAAGTAGGTTACCAGGATGTTGCAATTTGAAATAGGCTGTTAAAAAGTAAAAACTCATGATGGTTGTACCGTCAGGGAGTACTGTGTGTAATGATAGAATAGAAAAACGGAGTACGAGCTTAGGCGAGATGACATTTTACTGGGTTATGAATATAGACACATGGAATGGACATAAAACTAACGAACTCGTACAAACCCGTAAGCTTTAAGTTAGTGATTATCCCGACACATAGAAAGTGTTATATTGTTACTACAAAACTTACAAGTTTAAGCTACTTAAAAACAGATGAACTTAAAGCACTTGATTGTCGATTAAAGGCAACAAGTGCTTTTTATTGTAAAATAAAACTATATATTAGACTTAAAATGTTAATTTAACCGATTAAGCTGAAAAAGTAGTTCAGACAGTAGAAGTGGCGAAGACGTATTTCAAAAGGCCAGTTGAAAACGTTGGAGAAAGTGGAAAAGCTTTGTGGCAAGGGTACGGTTAAAGATTTACCTTCTTAGGGAAAGAATTCAGTACCTATCGGACCTTATAGAGAAGTTAATCGATTCCTAGTTAAAGTAAAGCCAGGTGCTCAAGAAAAGCATATTCCTAATACGCCAAATTTCAAACAAGAAATAGCAAATGGAAAAAACAAGAGTATTTTCTATGGCGATAATAAAACAGCACAAGAATTGCTTGATAAGTTTGCAGGGAAAGGTCAACTACTGCCAAACGGTAAAAAAGAAAGAGTAGACTTTGGTAAAACTATTGGGAAGTACTATGATCGAAATACTGGTGAATACCTTGAGACTACTAATGGATTGATACATTATGGCAAAGATGGAGCTCGTATAGTACCATCAAGGCCGTAAAAACAAAAGAAAAGAGGATGTATATGGGGTATGACTCTTTAATAGGAACATTAATAAAATATGAACATAGTGACATGATACTAGAATGGGAAAATGGATTAAGGATTGTAGGTGAACTAGATACAGTCTTTGAAACAGATAATAGGTTAGATGACGACGATGTAAATTATACCGAATATGATGCAGCTGTATTTCAAGTAAATGATATTTTAGCGCATCCTACTAGTGAGGAAAGTCGTTTATATAATTGGCTAATACAAAAGAAAGGTTCATTAGTTGAAATTTCACTTTATGATGATCCGCCAAGTGCAGTTTTTTTAACTGACGGAGAAAGTGTATGGAAAAGGAATATTAAAAAATAAAAACGTTACTCTAAACATATACCTTGATGGGCTACATTACCTTTCAAGGTTTATTTTGTTTTTTATAAATTTTTTAATTTCTTTGACATAGTGATTAACTGTATTACTTAAATTCCATACATAGTGAAATTAAAATTAAATAAGTATTTCTTATAGATATATCCGAATTATACAAAGCCTGAAATCGCAAGAAGTGTATATGAAGCGGAAGCCAAAAGCAACAAAAGGACGGTCTAGGAACTGTTTCTTTTGCATTCGATATGGTGCCTTTGATTTCCAATGTAAAAGGTGGATGGGAAGTAGGTACGATCCTGTTACTGGCGATGAACTCTCTCATTTTGACCGTTCTGTTTCTGGAGCAGGAATGGTATTGCAGCTTTGCGAGAGTGCCAGGGAAAACGGTGAAATACGGAAGCGAAGGAGCAGAATACGTACTTCGCGTAAACAAACGCGTAAACAAAGCAGAAAAGACCGTAACCAAACATAAGGTTAAAGGTGTTTTCAAGGTTGAGTCAGAAGCTGTGGAGAAGGTGGAAAAGCCTGGTGGTAAGGCGGCTGTTTCTAAGGGGACGGCTGAAATTAATTATGTTAATTTTAATAAAACACATAAGGATTCCTTACCTAAACCTAAAGGAGATGGTCCAAATGGTGGGAAATTACAATCTCATCATGGATTACAGGAAGAATTACAATTCATGGTGGACGATTTAACTAAAGCTGGTTTTTCACGTAATACTACTAGTCAAGTTCTTGAACAACAATACAAGATGCTAAATAAACTAGGTGTTAAGTATGAAAGGATTGATTATTAATGAATATACTAGATAATATCAGTAGTATGTACACAATTGATGCTAAAAAATCTCCTTCGAAAGAAGAAGAAATTAAAGCACTACAGGACTTTTCGACAATAGATGTACCTACAGAATTTATAGAAATAATTCAGCTGGCTTCAGACATTGAAATTAATGTTAGCGACCAAATGTATATTCGAATTTGGGGAGCATCGGGGTGCATAGAAATGAATGAAGCTTATGAAGTACAGAAATATCTCCCGAATTCAATCGCAATTGGTGATGACGAAGGAGGTGGTGCGTTAATCTATCTACAGGGTAAAGATGGTTTTGGGATATACTATACAAGATTCGCGGATTTTGACATTGAGGAGGCAGTGAAAATTGCACCATCTCTAACCGAATTATTAGTAAATAATGTAGGTGTGAATACTTTATTAGATATATGAAAAACTTATACCTTGATTGGCTAAATGCTTTTCAAGTTTTGTAACGTAGAAATTGTATATTTGAAAATAGCTCAGCATCTGAATCAAAATTTATGAAAACCAGTAAATCGGTGATAAAAACTAAAGTAACAATAAGGACTGTATTTGTAAGGAATAAATTAAATATAGATGGGAAGGTGATTTTGTGTGGAGAGATCAAGTTAGTCAAATTTCTCAACTAGAAGAGAAGTGGAATAAAAAACTCAATTTACCTAGCAGTGAAAAAGAGTTATCGAGTTTTTGTAAATATGTAGAAGGGAAATTTGGTGAGGAGGTACTTCCTCAGGAATACTGTGAATTTTTAAAAACTGTTAATGGAATTGAATTTAATGGACTAATAATATACGGAATGGACCCAGACTTCTTGGAAGCTAAGCCCATCAACGAAGTGGAAAGTTTTTTAGATGCTAATGAAACGTGGAAGTCAATTATGGATGAAGATAAGCTGATTTTCTTTGGCGATTCAGATATAGCTTGGTATTGTTATAATGTTTCTAAAAAATGTTTTGTAGAATTAGACAAACCTTCAGGTGAACATATGGAAACCTTTGAAGATTTTAATACTATGCTGAAGTCTGCCTTTTCTGCAGCGCTTAGTTGAATGTACAATTTATACCCCAAGTTCGAAATGTTAAAAGGCGGTAAATTAATAGTAAAAGGTGATACATCGTATGTGTTATTCTAATAAATTAGAAGATCCTGTTTTTTAATTTCTAGCTGGGACTTTTCATCAGGATATTGCTTCGTCAGAAGAGGCATTAAAAGAGTTCTTAAAAGAAGAAAGAGCAAGATGAGGTTGAACCAGTATGTAAATTAGAAACAGTTGAGTTTGTTAAAATTATATTGGTGTGGACTTATGAAACATATAAGCATAAAAGCCAAAAAAGAGTCATTTCTCAAGAAGATGCAGAAATAGCTATGAATTGGATTGAGGAAAAAATGGAATCCATCACTTAGTCATAAGAAGTGTGAAGTGTACTAAAGCCTGAAACCACAATGGGTGAATGCTACTCAAACTCAGCAAATCAAGCTATTGTTGAAAAACTGTTAGTGCTGGTTCTAAGGCTCCGGTTTTTCTAAATCACTAGTTTAATAAAATAAATCAGTAATCAAAGGACAAGGTTAAAAACGTTGTCCTTTAAACGTTCAGTCACCTATTAGTAAATGTTATTTTAAACTATCTATATAGTAGAAATAGCAATGAAATGGTGAAGAAGCTAATCAATAAGGAGTGAGTTTTAGTGAAAATGGAAAGAATGCATGAAAGTTTATCCATTGAAGATTTAGAACGATTTGAGCATAGTCATTCTATTACAATTCCAAGAGAGTATAGAGATTTTTTACTGGAATATAACGGTGGTTATCCAAATCCAAGTGTTTATAAGATATCTGAAAAGCTGGGTGAAAGTATAGTAAACATTTTTTATGGAATTGGAACCATGTATGACAATTTAGAGAAAAAGTTTGATCTTTTCGATGAAATTGTAGAAGCAGGGTTTATGCCAATAGCAGATGACCCAAGCGGGAATCAAATATGTATTGGGATCAGCAAACAGTATTTCGGACAAGTCTATCATTGGGCTCATTGTGAGGAAACTGAAGAAATGGAAAATATATATTTTTTGTCAAATAGCTTCAACGATTTTCTTAATTGTTTATATGAGGACTGATCATTTTACATATAAAAAAAGAATGGTTGTAACAGGTGGCACGAAAGGAGAAGTAACATGAAAAAAGAAAAAACATAGAGGTTATAAACGAATATAATGATTCTGTCTTTTTGACTGATGGAGTCAGTATTGATGAAATAAAAAAGAGAGAAGATACGATCAACGTAAACTTGCCAGATAGTTATCAAATGAATTTAAATGCCTTTGGTCAAGCAACGGAAGAATCAATAGGCAAATTAGAAGAACTTTTGGGGTTTTTACTTCCGGAAGATTATAAAAAATTTTTAGTTGAATATAACGGAGGAACTTCGAAAGTAAGATATAGTAAATTTTTTGTTGAAGAATTAAATCAAGAAATTCCTTTAGATGTTTTGTGTGGGATAGGTGTAACAAGAACGTTTGATTTAATTAAATGCTATGAAGAGTTTGAAGAAGATATGCTGCCGTGTAGTTTGGTAATAGGAGATGATCCTGGTTCGGGACTTATTGTACTTATTACTGATACGGAAAGGCACGGTGTGTATTACTGGGACCACTCTCTTTCTTTCCCCCAATCTTGTGAAGAAGAAAATACATATAAAGTAGCCCATAGTTTTAAGGATTTTTTAGACGAATTAATTCATCCGAGATAACAAGGCGTAAAGAAACAGAACGAACATATGCTGAACGATTAGAAAAAGTCTTAAGTGAAGGTGAGGTTATTGGCAATGAAAGATGCTATGAGCAACTATTTTAAGGTAAGAAGAGAATATTTTGAAAAAGGTTTGGATTTCCTATTTAAAACAACCTACAACGAAAATGTTCAATCAATGATTTATCAAGGGGAAGTGGATGAAGACGAAGAAATTTTATGGAACCCTGTTCCAAAAAATAATCATAGCGATATAACACCACTTGAAGAAAGGTTTGATATTACATTTCATTCTTCAATTGACTGCTATTTTAATTCCTACTGGTTTGCGGAGTTAGATGGTTTTATGGATAGCTATTATCTCACGCTAGAAGCTGTATTACCAAATATTGAATTGGATACGTTTGAAAGGAACTTAAAGGGATATAAAATAAATCACGATAAGCTTGATACGATAAGCTTGATAAGGTTCCTATAGGTATAGAAGGCAATGGCTTGGTAGTTGTGATTGATAACCTCAGCGGCAAAATTGAATTAGAAGATTTTGAACGAGGTTGCTTGAAAGAAATTGCAAGCTCCTTAGAAGATTTAATTTCTAGCCTGCGTTTACAAAGATAACAAAAGTATGTACAAAAAAGAATTAAATTACCACCTATAGAAAGGGAAGGCATGAAATGAAGATTGAATTGTTAAATGCAGTAGACCAAGAGTTTGAAAGGTACCCTGAAGCTTTTGGCGGTGCTGTTACTAGTGAGGAAGTGACACAAGCTGAAGCGAAGCTAAAAGTGAAATTACCAGAGGATTTTAAAAGGTTTCCTTTGAGGTATGGTTCGGGGGCAATTGGTGAAGCGGTTGTTTTAGGGTTAAGAGAGGCAGAGTTTGTGTCTACACCGTCATTTGTAGATAAATCTCTACAGTTCAGAAATATGTTGCCTCAAGGATACGAGCATTTTGTTGTGATTGGAGTAGACAGTGCGGGAAATCCAGTAGGCTTTCAATACCCTAATAAAGAAATCGTCATAGTTGATTTTGACTTTGGCGGAAAAAAAGTTATAGCAGGAAGCTTTGAAGAATATTTAGAAAAATCGATTCGTGAAGAATTAAATATCCATTTCTGATTGGAGTTATGGAATAATCCGTATTTATAAGGAGGAATTAGATGAGAAAAGATTTAGAGTGGGAATATGCTGATTGAGAAGTATCAGAAAATGAGGTTGAAGAAAGTGGAAGGCAATTAGGATTCCACTTACCTAAAGATTATATTGATTGTGTAAAAATAAATGGAGGTGCTAGCGTATTACCAAAAGAATTTAATGTAGGCAACGTAGAGCATTGTTTTGGTAGTTTATTTAGCTTTAATAAGAAAAGCAGTGAGTACATTGTTAAAAAATATGAACTATATAAACCTATGCTTCCGAAAAAGGTTTTTCCTATTGCGAATGATCCCGCTGGAAATTTAATTTGTTTAGATTATAAAAATAATATAGACAACCCGATTGTGTTATTTTGGGAACACGAAAATGCCCCTGAAAAAGAAGTGTTAATGCAAGAGAAAGGTTTAACTGAAGAACAAGTGGAAGAACGTGCAAGGAGCAATGTATTTTACATCGCAGATACGTTTACGGATTTTTTAAGTAAATTACATGATTGAAAAGCTTTTTGTAAGTGCACGTTGATTTGCTAAAGTCTCTAAGGGGTATTTTTGTGGAAATGCTTCATCAAAAAAATGCTCGAGCGTATAACAATATGTCACTCGTCAAAATTTGGAGGGTTTTCTTTTAAATATTCAAATATAGTCTATGTAAAAGTCAACATACATGTTAGGTTTTATAACATAAATTTCTGAATAATCATTTACTTATTCACTTATTTCATGGTATGTTATATGACATAGATATTGTAACTTGCAATATGAGCTGAAAATTAGTCATTACAATATATACTTATTTTTCTAAAAATGCACCTGGACGAGCCGGTGCTCTATACATATATGAATACATCTACGTATAACTAGTCAAAAAGAATGAAGGCATTTCTAATTATAGTGCTGTTTGTTCTTTCAAATGAGTATAGTTATAGTAGGTGAAATTTTCAAGGCAGTTATTTTGGTTTTTAAGCTGAATTTTTGGAATAGTTTGTTATTTTATTAATCAATGCTTTGCCACTTAGAAGTAGGTATAAAAGTTTACTAATAAAAGAAAATGCAGACGTAATTTAATAAGTTTTTTGGAATTTGTGGGCGATTTTCTCACTTTTTTATCATTTTTGAATAGTTTATAATCATCAGACAATTATACTGTGATATAGTTATAAGTGAGACAGAAAAAGGTGTGTTCTTAGGTCGCACCTGAATTTTTTTACTACGTAAGCAGGAGCGCCTACATCTTTTTACAAATATAGGGGATGAGGAAGGTTATAATGAGCAACGTACAGAAAAAAACAGACGTTATCTTAATTGGTGCCGGAGTCATGAGCGCAACTTTGGGATCATTACTCAAAGAGTTAGCACCTGAATGGGACATTAAAGTATTTGAAAAACTCGCAGACGCAGGGGAAGAAAGCTCGAACGAATGGAATAATGCAGGGACGGGCCATTCTGCGCTGTGCGAACTAAACTATACATCAGAAAAAGCTGATGGATCTATAGATATAACAAAAGCGATCCGAATTAACGAGCAGTTTCAGCTATCAAGACAGTTTTGGTCTTATCTGGTAAGCAGCAAGTTGATTCGCAATCCGCAAGATTTTATCATGCCAATTCCGCATATGAGTTTGGTACAAGGGGAAAAAAATGTATCGTTTCTGAAAAAGCGTTTTGAAGCGCTGTCAAACAATCCGTTGTTTCAAGGAATGGAGTATTCCGACAGTCCTGACAAACTAAAAGAATGGATTCCGTTAATCATGAAGGGGCGCACGTCAAATGAACCAATTGCCGCAACTAAAATTGATTCAGGAACAGACGTAAACTTCGGTGCTTTAACACGTATGTTGTTTGACCACCTGAAGAATAAAGGGGTTCACGTTCATTACAAACGAAGTGTAAAAGATATTAAACGTAAAAGTGACGGTATGTGGGAAGTAAAAGTCGCCGATGTAAACAGCGGCAAAGTTGAGTACCACACGGCAAAGTTCATCTTTATCGGTGGTGGAGGCGGAAGCTTGCCTTTACTTCAAAAAACAGGTATTCCTGAATCCAAGCATATTGGAGGATTCCCAGTAAGCGGATTATTTATGGTATGCAATAACCCTGAAGTGATTGCGCAGCACCACGGGAAAGTATACGGAAAAGCCAAAGTCGGAGCTCCGCCAATGTCGGTTCCGCACCTTGATACACGCTATATTGATAATAAAAAGACGCTGTTGTTTGGTCCATTTGCCGGCTTTTCACCAAAGTTCTTAAAAACAGGCTCAAACTTGGATTTAATCAGTTCTGTAAAGCCGAATAATATTTTAACCATGCTAGCAGCAGGCGTCAAAGAAATGGCGTTAACAAAATATTTAATTCAGCAAGTGCTGTTATCAAATGAAAAACGTGTAGAAGAACTGCGTGAGTTTATCCCGAACGCGAAAAGCGAAGACTGGGATATCGTTGTAGCAGGCCAGCGTGTGCAGGTAATCAAAGACACGGAAGCCGGTGGGAAAGGAACGCTTCAGTTTGGTACAGAAGTTGTAAGTGCCGCTGATGGTTCTGTTGCTGCACTTCTTGGCGCTTCTCCTGGTGCATCAACGGCGGTTCACGTTATGCTAGAAGTATTGGAAAAATGCTTCCCAGAAAACATGAACAAGTGGGAGCCAAAAATAAAAGAAATGATTCCTTCCTATGGCATGTCGTTAGTTGATCATCCAGACTTTTTTAACGAAATTCATGCGTCGACTTCACAGACGCTTGGTTTAATTAAAAAAGAGTCTGTTTATAGCTAAAGATTTTACGCCGCAATAAACAGCACATGCGTATGTGAAGAAATCTACAGGCGTGCACAAACACCACCTTTTCTTGAGGTGGTGTTTTAATGGTCTTTATTTATGTAGAGTTTGATTTAAGAGCGGTATTGATTGCTTCCAGGCTGAACTTTTAAATGCTTCCACGCTGCAATTGCATCATCGCGGCTTTTTCCATTGTTTTTCGGATCGTTAAAAAAATCGCGAATAAAGCGGTTGTACTCAAACTGAGGCGCAATTTCTTTTTGATAAGAAGGCTGCTTTCTTCGTTTTTCTTCTTCATGCCACGCTTTTACCACATCTCGATAGGTTTCCCTACATTTTCTTTAAAGTAGTTTTGAATATAAGTGGAAAAATGAAACGTAGGATGAATAGCTTCTTTAAAAAAACCCGTACTTCTTGACTGCAGCGGTGACTTTCCCCAATGACGGTATCTAATGTTAGCAGCGCTTTCGTTTTAGAGGACGAGCGTCTTTTAGAAGGTGATTTTGATTGTTGAGTGTTACCGGTTGTTAAAAACACTTCAATTCTTTTTGAAAGTTCCATTTTAGATCCAGACGGGCTCATATTGTTTTCACGGCAAAATTGCTGCAGCTCGGTTTTGAGCCAGTAAAAATCGGTAAAGTCTTTGATAGGTAAGTCTTTTGTAAGTTCAGGTCTCGTCGTTTTCACCTCCATATATTTAATATAGAACGTTTGTTTTTATTGGTCAATTGTTTTTAGAGAAGTATGAAGGAATGTCTTTTATGTTTCTTCCTACATAGTGAGAAGAAATAGGCTGTTTATTCACTTCTCTTGCCCAAATAGAAAGCTGACCGATGTGATGGATTTCATGAATGATGATGTGATGCAAGATGTCGGCTTCCGTGTAAGAAGTAGAATCCCAAGGGACAGTTACGTACCTTTTGTTAGAAAAATTCAAATGGCTTAGAAAGTCGGCAATGTCAGGTCTATGTGCAGACGAGAGCGCTTGAAGCTTTTCAAGCGTATCGTGTTCTTCAAAAGAAAGCAGGATATCTTGTTTACCTTGGATAGCACGTATCCAGCTGTATTCGACATCAATAATATGAAAAAGAGTTTGTAAAATGCTGCCCGTTCCTCCAGTCCGCTTCTTCAACAGTTCTTCTCTAGAAAATTGATAACACCAGCTAAACCATTCATCTCTCACTTGCCAATTATATTCAAAAAAATGAATCATCTACCACACCTCACTTCACATGTTTTTTTTACCTCTTACTAAATTAGATTAAGGCTTGTAAATTCCTTTGTAAAAAGAAGAAAAAACGTCTAGGCAAGAGATCTCTTGCAAATTCCAAAATCAAACAATTACAATAATAGAAAGGAGTTGATTACATGACGCTACATAAAAAAGTACTTTCTACGATTCTAGGAGGAGCTGTCGGAGACGCTTTAGGCGTTCCAGTTGAGTTTAAAAAACGCGATACATTTCGAATTACGGCTATGACAGGCTACGGTACGTATAACCAGCCTGAAGGAACGTGGTCAGATGATACGTCTTTAACGATGTGCTTGATTGATAATCTACTAGAAAAACAAGATGAATATGATTTAATGCAAAAGTTTGAGAGCTATTGGGCGAATGGCTACTGGACGCCGTACGGAGAAATGTTTGATATTGGCATCGCCACAAGCGAAGCGATTCGCCGCTATAAAAGCGGGCTTCCTAAAGAAGAGTGGGGAGGAAAAGGTGAATACGACAACGGAAACGGAGCGCTTATGCGTATTGCTCCGCTTGCGTTTACACTATGTGATGAACCTAGCTTTACAAAAAGAAAAGAAGAAATAGAAAGAATTGCGCACGTCACGCACCGCCACGTGCGCTCTACGCTTGGCTGCATTATATACGTGGAGCTGCTTATTCGTCTTCTTGACGGCAACGAGCCTTTTAAAGCATATGAAAACGCGGTAAATCTCTGTCAAAAGCAGTTAACAGGTACGGAGTATGAAGCAGAGTTTTCTGCGTATGAACGAGTGTTAAACCTAAGCTTGCCGCACGCAGCAAGAAATGAAATCGGGTCAACTGGATACGTCGTCAGCTCGCTAGAAGCATCTCTTTGGTCTTTTCTGCAAAGTGATGACTACAAAGAAGCTGTACTTACTGCTGTGAATTTAGGAGAAGACACAGATACAATAGGCTTTATTACAGGTACTATGGCAGGAGCATATTACCAGCTGGATGGCCTTCCTGAAGAGTGGGTTTGTCAGCTTGCTAAAAAAGAAGAGTTGATAGGAGCTTGTAAGAGATTTGCAGATGCGTGTATATGAAAAAGACAATGAACGGAAGCTGTATTTCACGAAAAAGAAAGGTAAGGAGTGTTTTTTTTGCGAAAGATTTTTCTTATAGCCAGTATCTTGATTGTCGTATTTGTTGGAGTATATACATTTGTAAAAATGAGTGCATCGTTGGAGGCTAAAGCCGCTGGCTTTGCCAAGAACAAAAAAGTTCAGCTGATTTCTATAGGTAATAAGGGCTCTCTAGGAGATATTCAAATAGAACAAATCCGTATCAACGGAAACAAAACACCCGAATATGCAAAAATACAAGTAAGCAATGATAAAAAAGGGTTCCTTCTTGGAGACTTTACTAGCCAAGAAACAAAAGGCTATACGTTTAAGAACTTGCAAAGTGTGAAGTTGCATCCGCATACAGGCCCTGACGAACAGCTAGAAAGATTGAACAAAGAAAAAGAAAGTGATCAGATATATGCGCTTTCTCTTGCAGATAATATAAGTATACAGGAAGTAACCATCTCATACCGCCACCTAGGAATCTCACATCAGGAGACAATTTCTACGGGGTTATAATAAAGTGCGCTAAGCAGCTTACCTAGATGGAGGAGCTGCTTATTATTTTTTAAAAAGCTACCACAATCTGTTTTGATTTACAATCTCTTTTTCTTTAAATTAAAAGAATATTCTAACAATATTTTTCCTTTGGTAACGGAAAAATATTGCGTTTAATTGAAAGCGTTTTCAATATATAGTGAAGGTAACAAGAAAACATCTTAGCAAGATAATTATCTTACTTATGGATGTTAATCAATTACTGATCAAGGGGGAATTGAAAATGAATATTTTACTATGCTGCGCAGCAGGGATGTCTACAAGTTTGTTAGTGACTAAAATGGAAAAAAGCGCAAAAGAAAAAGAGACAACGTGCAAAATCTGGGCAGTACCAGGAGACGCGGTTAGAAATCATATTGATGATGCAGATATTTTACTTTTAGGTCCACAAGTGCGCTACTTGCTTCCTCAAATGAAAAAGTTAGGAGAGGAAAAAGGAATTCCAGTAGAGGTTATTAATCCGGTTCATTACGGAATGTGTAACGGAGAAGAAGTGCTAAAATCTGCTGAGCAGTTAGTTTCGAAATAGGAGGGAATCAATTGAGCAAAATGAATCGTGTACTTGAAACATATATTATGCCGCTTGCTGGCAAAGCTGCTCAGCAGCGTCATCTTCAAGCATTACGAGACGGTATGGTCCTGACGATGCCGCTTATTATTATCGGTTCACTTTTCTTAATTTTAGCCAATTTACCTTTTCAAGCCTACACAGATTTTTTAACAGAACATTCTAAGCTAAAAGCAAGCATTTTATACCCGTACAGAGGAACGTTTGAAATTATGGCTTTAGTAGCTACGTTCGGGATTGCCTATCGCTTAGCAGAATCATATAAAGTGGATGCACTTGCTTCAGGTGCAGTGTCTTTAGCTGCTTTCTTTGTCGGTACACCTTTTGTTTCGTATACGATTGGAGAAAACGCAGATGGAACGGCTATGGTCGAAACAGCTTATCAAACGGCGATGTTCACGAGTAAAGGTCTTTTTGTGGGGATGGTCATAGCGGTTATCGCCACAGAAGTTTACCGGAAGATTATTCAAAAAAATATTGTGATTAAGCTTCCAGAAACTGTTCCGCCAGCTGTCGCCCGTTCATTTTCAGCTTTAATACCAGGGTTTGGCGCTGTAATGGTTATATGGATGCTGCGTTTGCTTGTAGAAAACGTCGGAGACTTCGGGAATTTACATAATGTCGTGACGGTTTTACTGCAGCAGCCTTTAACTCATATTGGTACAAGCTTAGTCGGTACGATTCTGATTTTTATCTTAATTACTCTTATGTGGAGTACGGGGCTACACGGTGCGACGATTGTTGGTTCTGTCATGACGCCTGTATGGCTTACGCTAACAACGGAAAACGCAACCGCTCTTGCTTCTGGTGAGCCAGTGAAGCATATTGTAACGAATGAGTTTAACGATATTGTGTTTGTAGGAGGATCCGGCACTACGCTTTCTCTTGTACTGGCCATGGTGCTGTTTGCGAAAAGCCAGCAAATGAAGCAACTAGGAAGATTAAGTATAGGACCGGGCTTCTTTAATATTAACGAACCTGTTATTTTTGGAATGCCTATCGTATTAAATCCGATTATGATTATTCCGTTTATTTTAGCGCCGCTTCTATCGGTCATCATTACATATGTATCGATGGATATCGGCCTCGTTGCAAAGCCGATAGGAATTGTAACGCCGTTTACAATGCCGCCGGTGATTAGCGGCTACTTAATTACAGGAAGTGTGTCAGGGGCTGTTCTGCAGCTTGTGCTAATGGTGGTATCGTTTGGTGTCTATTTTCCATTCTTTAAAATGTGGGACAAACAAAAGCTTATAGAAGAAACTGGAGCTTCTATAGATCGTGATCGTTCACCGGTAAAAGAAGAACAGCAAAGTATTGTATAACGTATTTTTTAAATCATTCATTATAGCGGAGGGATTCAAATGACAAAAGGAATTAAAATTGTAACCATTGGCGGAGGTTCAAGCTACACGCCGGAGCTTGTCGAAGGATTTATTAAGCGTTATGACGAGCTGCCTGTACGAGAGCTTTGGCTAGTAGATGTAGAAGAAGGAAAAGAAAAGCTAGAGATTGTTGGAAACCTGGCAAAACGAATGGTCGAAAAAGCAGGAGTCCCAATTGATATTCATCTTACGTTGGATCGAAGAAAAGCGTTAAAAGATGCCGACTTTGTCACCACACAATTTCGCGTAGGATTGTTAGACGCCAGAATGAAAGATGAACGAATTCCGTTAAAATACGGCGTGATTGGGCAAGAAACAAATGGACCGGGCGGCTTATTTAAAGGGCTGCGCACAATTCCTGTGATTTTAAGTATTGTGAAAGATATAGAAGAACTATGTCCAAATGCGTGGCTTGTAAACTTTACCAATCCAGCTGGTATGGTGACAGAAGCCATTTTACGCTATAGCAATCATAAAAAAGTAGTGGGCTTATGCAACGTGCCAATCGGTATTCGTATGGGGATTGCTAAAGCGCTAGAAGTAGACGAAAGCCGGGTACAAGTTAGCTTTGCCGGGTTAAATCATATGGTCTTTGGATTAGATGTCTTTTTAGACGGAGTGAGCGTAAAAGATCAAGTGATTGACGCTATGGCAGACCCGACGAATGCGATGTCTATGCGAAATATCAAAGGGATTTCGTGGGATCCTGACTTTATTAAAGGCCTAGGGGTTATTCCATGCGGGTATCACCGCTATTACTATAAAACAAACGAGATGCTGCAAGAAGAACAAAATGCAGCTGAGCTCGAAGGTACACGAGCTGAAGTAGTGCGCGCGTTAGAAAAAGACTTATTTGAGCTCTATAAAGATCCTAATCTTGCAATTAAACCGCCTCAGCTTCAAAAGCGAGGAGGCGCGTACTACAGCGATGCAGCCTGCAGCTTAATTTCATCTATCTATAATGATAAAGGCGATATTCAGCCTGTAAATACCATTAACAATGGGGCAATCGCCAGTATTCCAAATGATTCTGCTGTTGAAGTGAGCTGTGTGATTACAAAAGAAGGGCCAAAGCCAATTGCAGTCGGTGATTTACCTGTAGCTGTTCGAGGACTTGTTCAGCAAATCAAATCTTTTGAACGAGTGGCGGCCGAAGCAGCCGTTACGGGAGATTACAATACCGCGCTTGTTGCAATGACAATCAATCCGTTAGTCCCATCTGATACTATTGCCAAGCAGCTCTTGGACGAAATGCTAGACGCGCATAAATCTCATTTACCGCAGTTTTTTAACTCGGTGAATGTCTAATACGTATAGTGAAAAAACCTTTGACAACGAGTCAGAGGTTTTTTCATTTTTATAGTATACTTTACATACAAAATCAACATCAAAGAAAGGTGATCACAGTGCCAAATGCATGGGATGCAGAACAAATCGTATCAGCACCGTTTGCCAAAACACTAATCGAAACGCAGTTTCCAGAACTTGCGCCCGCTGCGATTTCACTGCTTGGCTACGGCTTTGACAATACGGTCTATCAAGTAAACGACCGCTTTGTATTTCGGTTTCCAAGAAGAGAACTTGCAGTAGGACTATTAAAAACAGAAAATCAGCTTTTACCAAGCCTTGCTTCTCAATTGCCGCTATCGATTGCAGAGCCCATTTTTTTCGGTAAGCCGAATGCAGGCTATCCTTGGCCTTTTACGGGATATCACTACGTGCAAGGAACTCCGCCTGCAAGATTAACAGAAGAAGAGCGCATACAATCCGCTTCTGTACTAGCAAGATTTCTTCGTACGCTGCATCACTATCCTCATTTAAAAGCCCAAGAGCTCGGCGTGCCGTTTGATGAGTTGAATCGACTTGATACGATGAAACGAAAGCCGGCGCTAGAGAAATATGTCAAGCAAATGAAAGAGCGTAGTCTTTATTCAAAACAAGAAATTCTCGAAGACTATGTAAATGGCATACAAGAAATTCACTATCAAGAAAAAAACGTACTGGTTCACGGAGATCTTCATATTAAAAACATGATTGTTGATCAAACCAATATGGTTTCAGGCATCATTGACTGGGGAGATGTTCATATTGGTCACCCGGCAGTTGACCTAGCGATTGCCTACAGCTTTTTACCTCCTAAAGGAAGAGCACGTTTTTTAAAAGAATACGGAAAAGTAGACGAAGAAACGCACAGACTGGCAAAATGGAAAGCTGTATTTACAACCGTAGTACTTGTGGCGCACAGCTACGACCAAGGAGACAAACAAACGCTAGAAGCGGCTCTAGAAAGCTTGAACCTGATTTTTCAAGAGTAATAAAACTGTAATAGAATTTCTGTTAAATTCCTGTATAGTTAAAAAAGGATAAAAATAAAAACAACAGGTGAAGCAAACGATGAATACAAGCCACTGGAATGAATCAGCAGCGCAGCTGATAGAAGCATGGATACAGCTATATAAAGAAAACGAATTTCTTATTGGAGAAACGAAATCTTTAAACATGCTAAAAGAAGAAGTAGACGGGATGGACAAAGAAAAATTTCTCTCCATAGTAGAACGTCAGCTGCAGAAAGTGTATGACGAACTGGAAAAAGAACGGACAGAGTACAACATCAACAACAGTGAATATACAATGGTGACGTTTCTTTCAAGCGACTATCCGGAGTACATAAACAAGCGTCAAAGCAATATGAAACAGCTCCAACAGTTAACAAGCATACATAGAAGTGTTACAGAGCTTTTCGGAAAAAAACTTTCTTCCGAAGCGGATATGGTAGCGTTTAGAAACGACTTTTTTCAACTAACAGAAAAACATGCTAACACGTCATCGTTAAAAGAAATGAAGGAAAACTGGAATACGTATTTGTCAGCGTTTGTTGAATTTCAAAAAAAGCATGAACATGTAAAACAAGCGATAGCCGCAGTACTTGAAGAAGACAAGAGCTTAAAGCAAGAGTGGAAGCAGCTAAGCAAAAATAAAGTAGTGACCAAACAAAAAGCGACCGCCTTTCGCACAAAGCAGCATGAGCTAAATGAAAGTATTCGAAAAGCCACGACTGCACAAAAACAGTTACTCGAACTGCACTGGCCTGATGTTCGCAGTCAGTTTGATGCGCTGCAAGAAAAAATGAGTAAGAGTCTTTCTACTGTGCTGGGAGAAACGCAACGCAGCATGGAAGCCATTATCCAAAACGATGCACATGAACACGCCAAGTTAAAGCAATCACTTAACGACCTACATGCAGTCCACAAAGTCGACGTTCATCAAACGTGGTTAGCGGCTTTTATTAAAAAATCACGACCATTTTTTAACGAACTGAGTGAAGATATAAAGGATACTCGGTGTCGAGAACTGTGGAATCGAATTTACGGCATGTATAAAGGAATAGCAGTAAACGAATTTATTGTTACATATGAAGAATTTTTAGCACTTCAGCCGCTTAACAGTATAAAAAGAACGGAGATGCTAAAGCCACTAGCTCGGTTAAAGGTAGATATAGAACCTGTTACGCTGCCATCCTACGCAGACTTTCCCGTGCTCAAAAAGCAGCAATCATCACGACGCACTTTTCCTATTTTAATAGGAGGCGCTATCGCCCTTGTCTTATTGCTGACGATTGTATATATGAATCGTGACAATCAAACGTTAGAAACAGACTCAGACGTAAAAGCTACGGCCAGCACGAAACTGTTAAAAAATGAAGAGGTCAAACCAGCTACTGTAAGCAAAACGGATCTTGAAAACTTTTTTATTTCTTATAAAGCTGCTTACTTTTCAAGCTTAAACAGCGGAGACTTTAGTGGGATGGCGCCTTATATTGACTCGGGTCAGCCAGTTTATAAACAGCTAAAAAGCTATATCACATCACTCGCCGGAAAAAACGTATCGTTTGCTAACGATCAGTTTCTAGTGAAAAAGACAGAATCACATGACGACGGAACCTACGACATTTATACAAACGAAGTATACACGTTCACCGACTCATATGATGCAAGCACGCAGTTTAAGAAAGAACGAATTTATCATGTTAAAGCTGTTGGCAAAGACAAACTTCAAATTACTAAAATTGATACGTTAACAGATGAGCAGAAGCCGGTGGAAGAGTGAATGGTTTCTGAGAGATTATGAATAACCGCTAGTTCCTTTTGGGAAGCTAGCGGTTGTTGTGGTTGGGAGAGAGAAGAGGTTTGGTTGAATTGCTTGAGCGTAGGATGACCTCTACGCTGCCAGCGTGGATATCTTGTTATATAAAGTTTTAAATACTTCAAATAGAAACAAGAAATTAATCTAAAGTACGGTCATATTAATTCCAGTTTCTCTCTATAAATTGAAATGCCGGTCGTAAATTCGTTTTATTAGCAATTGAAATAAGAGCGGGAACAACCGAAGGGTCCGTTTTAGAGAAATTAGGAATTCGCGGATTCAACCGGAAAAACTGATCGCCTAAAAGCTCAGAGCTGACCATTGATTCATAGTAGCTCGATCCACCGGAGATAATCTGAAGAAACGGCAGCAACGGTTCATTAGGCGATCGGTCTAAAAGCACTCCCCAATTCGGAGGCAGGTCCTCCATATCCTCAGGGCGTATGTTATCGGCACTAACCATTCCCCATCCCTTTGTATCTCTTCTTAATTGAGTTGGCTGTTCACCTGTTCCAATGGATAATACGGCAATTTGATCTAACGGCTGCTTTGCTTTTCCGACTGCAAACGCGATACTAGCTGTACTGGTGTTAGTTGCTACTGTATACCCATCCACGTAGTTTTGATAAGCTCTTTGCGTTGCTGGAGCAGCGCTGCTCCTAAGTATTACGTCACTAGCTTTCTCATTAAGATAAGGAGAACCTAGAAAGTTGTGAAATAACACAGGATTCCAACGATTCAGTTCCGGTGCAAACAAATGAAAGGCAGGCACAACGATTCGTTTCTTTAAGTCTCTAAGGCGAAGGTCTCGGGGGAAAAACGTTCGTATGGCTTTAATCAAACCAGAATAGGGTACTTGTTGGTTAAAAACCGGTCCGCCCGGTCGTGAAACACTGAATGCCGGTAAGATTTGATCTTTAAAAAAATCAAACGTCTCTTCTGGTGATCTTCCACTTGCTAGTGCAAGGGCAGTAAATGAACCAATCGAATTTCCTGAAAAAACATTGGTTTCACTAATTAACTTGGGGTTTTGATAAGCCAATCTATTCAAAAGTTGTAAACTTAAAGCACCTAAAGTACCGCCTCCATCAAAGGTTATAATTCTATATTTTGTCAAAGGTTATTTCTCCTTTCGAATCCCAATAGAGGTATCATTCTGTATATGTTTATTTGATGTGTTGGAGAGGTATGAGTATCCCTTTTACTAATTATGTAGAAGTTAGGTTATAGAGGTGAGAATTGCCAAAAGGAACTTCATCAAGTATAAAAAAATACGAGGAAGACAGTTTTCGTTAATTTTCTGCAGTGTATAGTCAGAGTGTAACAAGCATTTCTAGAGTGAATATAGCTTTTTTTGTAGAATAATAGGATGGTATACTGTAAATTAGCTTTCGGATTAGAGGGATTTGTAAGAAAGTAATTAGAAACAATGCGATCTAATGGTTAAGTAAAGTATTTTTGCTTAGCATTCAAACTGAAAGTAAATATTTATACCTATGACTATTATCTTTTATTTTGAAGTTATATCCTTTTTAATGAATCAACTAGCTTACAAAAGGGATTATTATCCTATTTAGATAGTGTATTAGCAGTTTTATAATGGATAATAGAGGAAAAACTCAAACCAGAGATATATTAATCATAAAATAAAAGAGGGTATGTAATGGGAAAAGTATATGAAGCCAGTACGCTTTTAGCTTATGCAAAAGACAGAGTGGAGGCTTACAAAGCATTTGATGAACAGCTAGATGTATTAAAAAAAGCCCTTCATGCCGTGGCTACACTCGATCATGAATTTCAAGGGAAAGGTGCCGACAGTATAAAAGACTTTTATGCATCACAAGTAGATATGGTTACGCATTGGAAAAGTCTTGTATCTTCACATCAATCCTATTTTAATAGTATTGCAGATTATGCGGAACAAGCTAAATTAAAAGGTGATACGGTTGTAGACGTATCATTTTTAGAGCAAGAGCTGGCTGTTACTAATGATCGCTCTAAGCAAATGGTCGAACAACAGTACACTGAACTTGAAGCGATTTTAAGCAATATTGAAGATATTATACATATTACACCCTTTCCCACAGAGGCCTTTGAAGATGAGTTAAGCGCTGCTGAGAAAAAAAGAACAGAAACTATTACCGCAGTAGAAGAACTGGATAATCAACTTTCAAGTGAATATGAAATGTTAAATTCTTTCTATGAATCCGTTCAATTTAGCGTAAATGGTTTGGAACAGCTGACTTCTCAAGGCGGCAGTGCTTATCAGCTCACTTTTAATGCCGAAGCTTACAAAAATAGCCAGGTATACAAAACACAGCAGCAAATTGATAAAGTGGCTTCAGGTTATGTAGAAGGAAAAGCTGAACAAAAACAAGAGGTTAAACAAAGAAAAGCAGCTATTGAAGCTGAAAAACAACGACAAATTCAAGCCAATAAGCCATGGTATGAAAAAGGATTAGACATTGCAGGAGAAATTACGGGATACTATGATTTTAAACGAGCCGCAGACGGAGTCGATCCGGTTACGCATAAGAAACTGTCCGCTACTCAGCGAGTCACGGCTGGAGCAATGGCAGCAGCTGGGTTCATCCCGTTCGTAGGCTGGGCGGGACGAGCGGTAAAAGGCGGAAGCTTTGTCTACAAAACGGCAAAAGGCATGAGTGCTGCGCATCATGCAATGGCTATTTACCAAACACCTAAAGCGTTTAAAGTGCTTGAACAAACAGAAAAAGGATTGTATGGACTTGTCTTAACAAATGGCATGTATGAGTATACAATGGGGAAAGACGTATTAGGAAATAAGCTTACAAAAGAGCAACAGCAGGCTAGTTTGTTTCAATCATTTGGCATTGCTGCAGGAGGCGTGCTTGCTTCAAAAGCATCTACTCAACTTGTCGAAAAAGGTGCACAGGCAGTCACGAAAAAGTTCAATGATATGCGCAATGTGGTTCATACGAGTAAAGTGACTCAATACGGAAAAGACATCCAGCAGGCCATGCGAAAAATGCCGGCAGCGGGTATTGATAAAGCTAGGAAAATGTATGATGCTGTATTAGATGCAAAGATACCGAGATTCGTACCGCAGGAAGCACCGGTGGGTGTGAGTGCAGACTTTGCGCAGCAAACTGTGCGGGATGTGTTAAAAAATACAGCGAAGAATACGATGCAGTTTATTAATGATATCGAAATTTGGTATGATAAAGACGCTAAACGTTATCGAAATAAAGAGACAGGGCAGTTTACTCGTGGTCCGAATCGTGTTCACGAAGCTGAAAGTAGAAACATTCAGCCTTTGGAAGTACCGGCAGTAGAATCAGTTATAGTTAATAAACAGAATGATTCAATGAAGGATACGTCAGTGTTTGATCGTGACTTAGTAAAAGCATATTTGAAGGATGTTGAATCCAAAACAAGGTTAAAGGTTCACAAAATACAGGTGGAATTTTTAAAAGAGTCCCTAAGAAATAATAAATTTGAAAAATTAACACCTAAAGAAACAGCTAAGCATAGAAGTAGATTTACTACGAGTTTAAAAAACAAATTAATTGAAGAATGGGAAGAAAAAACTAATCAAAAGTGGCCACGATATACAGAGGAAGTATATGATCAAACTGGAGAAATTGCTAGACATATTGGTCAGCCATATGATGCTCATCATCTAATAGAAAACAATTTTTCTGGTCCCCATGAATGGTGGAATATTCATCCTGCTAAATACCCTGATGAACATCAGCAGGGGATTCATGGAAAAGGAGCACCATCAAGAATGTTATTCCCTAGGAGGTAATAGTAATGGCGGATTTTAAGTTTATTAATAATGGAGAAAATAAAATTTATAATTTATCCGAAAAGGAGATTTTAAAAGCGGAGGACAGGATGGGTATCCGTTTTCCCGATGACTTAAGACAGTTATATTTAGAAGTTGGATATGGGTTCATTAAAGAGCCAAGTAATAATGCAATCAATAGAATTATGGGACCAGGAACGGTAGCAAATGTCAAATTACGAGAAGGAGTTTTTGAATTCGATCCAGATTTAGAAGAACTAGATGAAGAAGATAAACTTATTTTCTTTGAAGTGAATGAGGGTATATATATATCGTTAGATTTAAAATTGCCCAATAATCCAGTTTTTTATTTTGACACTCAGATAGCAGACTCATTAGAAGATTTTTTTAAGAAATTTATTAATGATAATGAGTATTATATTGATTTAGAATAATACACGGTTTAAATAATAGATAAAATAAAGAACCCAACAAAAAGACCATTGGCTAAGCATTAGCCAATGGTCTTTTTAGATAGATATTGTTAAGAAGATTTACTCTTAGGAAACCGAACAATTCATTTCAAGAATATAAATTCATTATATTCAAATGTAGTTAAAAATAATTGGAAACATAATGCACTTAAATAAATTAAGGAGAAATAAAAACACTTCAATTATACAGTATATAACCCTGCTAGCATGGAAAATAAAGTTTTCCGTAGCTTTCTATTATGCTCATGAATACCTTTATAACAAGGCTTTAAAGGGCTTTTTTAAATCTAAATATTTAGTTTTTAATTATGATAAAAAGGGGGAGAGTTCCTGTGGTTGCTAAACAATTCATAGAATATTTTCCTCAGTACGGTGATTATATAAAAGATTCTATGAGGCATCATCATATAGGAGAGGGTGGCCAAGCGGCAGCTTTACCGAAAAGCTTGCATCCAGGATATGGTGGTATTCATAATGTTGAAAAGGAGTGGGGAATTACTGGAATAGATGATAAAATTGCAAATAGATTGGAAACTTTTATAAATAATTCAGGAAGGTGAGAAAATGATTTTACCACAAGAGTTTAATCAGAAATGGAATGTTGAAAGAGACGGGCCCCTAATAAAATTTGAATATGATGCTTTAGTAAACACAGGTTTTTCTGATGAAGTAAAACAGTTTTTATCTATAGGAGGTTTACCTGAAACTCCCGCACCGTATCTAGATTTTACTTCCTCACAAGGGGCATTAAATTCTATTACAAGTATATTCAGTATGCCAGAAGAGTTTCAAAACTATTGGTTTTTAGGGTCAACTGGTTCTGGTGATCCAATATGTATAATAAAAGAAACAGAAAATGTGGTGTTTCTTAATAATGGTAATGACTATAAAGAAGTATTTATTAATTCTTCCATAAATCAATTTGCCGAATGTTTATTAGTATATTCAAGAATGATTGATAAGGCAATTCAAATAAATGATGAAGATGCTTTTATCGATAACGATATACCAGAATCCGTAATTAATTGGTTAAAAGAACAATTAAATAAAATTGACCCTAAATGTATGGGAAATGGGTATTTTTGGCCTATTGAAGTTGAGAATTTTTATGAATAAATCATGCTAAAAAACTTCATATAGAAAAGCGGTAAAGTATGTAGCTGGATGATTTAATACATTAAAAGGTTTATATTTTAAACTTTTTATAATTAAGGAAATACTTTTGGATTTTGTGCAAAAACATCACTTGAATTTCACGAGTGATATTTTTTGTTTTAGAGAAATGGTTATTACAATTGAAAATTAGCAATAGTCGTTTTAGATTCGTTACATCTATGTAGTGTAAAGGGTTATGAAAAAAGGAAATTAAAGTGATGGAAAGATTAATGAAGGAGACTTAAGAAAGTAAAAGGTGCAATGATGAATTATTTTGAGAGATTACTAGATTATTGTAATGACAAATATAATGGAGTCCCAAAAGCGCCGTGGGATGGAGGCATAAATCCGGTACTATATTTAAGTGAGCCTGACGAAGAAGAGTATATTTTTGGAAGCCAATAGAAAAAAGAGATGTTGAAGACTTTGACACAATTGAAACTGAAATTAAAATACGCTTGCATGAAACAATCAAAGAATATTTCAATAGTTATTTATTTTTAAGCTTAGAGGGTTTTTATCATTCAAATTATATATACCTTGAACCTGTTGAGCCAGATAAAGATTTATTGACTTATTTTAAAAACTTGAAGAGCTATGAAGAAAGCCGAGGCAATGAATTCAGATATATACAGATAGGTTTTATTTCTCCAGATGAGAGGGCAATTAACGTAGATAACGAGACAGGAAAAGTTTATATAGAGGATTACGAGACGAATGAATTGAATTTAGCGGCACATTCTCTTCAAGAATTAATAGAAGAAATAAAATTGAAGAATAAATAGAGGAGAAAACTATATGGAACTAAATAATGCCGTAGTTGAAGCAATAACATCTAATAATTGGCTAGAATACTGTGGAGTTGAAACTAATCTTCCAAAAGGAAGTAATTATTCTTATTTATCAAATAAAAAAGTAGTTAATAAGAATGTAAAAGGAGTGAAATGGGAAAATATTTGTCTTGAAGAGAGAAATAATTTAACTGGTTATTTAGCCAAGAATAAACCGGAGCTGTATAATAAAAATTGGAATGTATTAGTGAGAGAAGTTAAAACAGAGGTATTGCCTAAAGTTGTTGATAAAATCGAAAGCCAAGTAAGCATATTAGGGTTATCAAGTGATATAGTGAATTCTGTTAAATTTGATATTATCAACATCATTATGGTGCTTACATATGAGAAATATTATAATTCAGATTTTTACACCAGTATGTTAGACATCTATTTAAGTGGTCATATTCCTTGTGGATGGGACGGAGATTATCCAAATGGAAAAATATTAGTATATTAGGAGGGAAAAATGGAGCGTAATTTAGCATATTATAGCGAGATGAAAAAGGTGGTTAATCATTTTTTAGAAATATGCCAATTAACCCCGGAAAATTTAGATGAACAAGAAAAACAAGTTGTATCGACATTTTGTTTCGGTATGATAAACGGCTATTCTCTTAAAGAGAAAAAAGATGCTGTACAGATTCAGGGAGCTACCATAAATATACTTATAGAAGTATTTTCGTATTCTCCCTCAGCTAGTGCAGAGTTTTTTGATTTTTTAATTGAGTGTACAGATAAGTCGTTTCATCCTACTATGAATGCTATTATTCATAGGGGAATTCAGGCATATCATCAGTATAAAGAGAATAGGAATCAAGAATTAAAAGAAAACATTCATAATATAATAGATATAATTAAAAGTGGTTCCTAAAGAATTTTTATCCATTAAATATTAGTAAGCTATAATCTGAAAAGAGCCTTAAGTTTTGAAGTGATCCTATAAAGTTAGACAGGTTATTTTGGCAGGCAACTTGCAGGGCATGAGTTCGGTATTGGACTGGACTCATGCCTTTTAATTTTGTTTTGATCCCTCTATGCTTATAGTAAATACACTTCTTCAATTCCTTTTTAAAATGTTCAACATTTTAAAATTGCTTTAAATAAAGAGGTTCAGACTTCATAATTCCAAAGAAGATTTCGACTATACCATTATCGTAACAATTTCATTTTCGTGACATATTTTGTGTAATTCCTTGTTGATTTAGAGAATAGGGAGTCTTTATTACTATATTATTAAATGCGAAAGTGCTGAGGCTGTTACCGTAAGAAACACTAGTTGGGTTAAGTGTAGATTTTGATCAGCGTTTCATGATACATTGATAAATATGTTTAAGAATATAATACACTTTATTGGATAATCTACTGCACTATATAGAGATTTCAAAAGTAAGTTATAGCGAACTTATTTTAGAGGATATTAATGAGGAGAGAAATAGTTTGAACCAAAAAGAAATGAGTGAATTTATTCAATTCAATTCCGAGATTAATGATTTTACTGGAGGAGTCTCAGACGAAATTATTAAAGAAGTTGAAAAAGCACTTAAAGTGAAATTTCCGGATAGTTATATCTGGTTTCTTGAAAATTATGGTTCTGGAGGACTGTTTGGAGTAGATATACTTGGCTGTGGGAAATCCGCAACTCCATCTGTAGTAACAAACACTGAAAGATTTCGGAACATTGGATTGCCAACTCAATACGTAGTTGTTGAAAACTGTGAAGAGTTTGTATATTGTTTAGATACTGAAAACCTAATTGACGCTGAATGTGTAGTTGTGTCGTGGGACAGAATTGATGGATATAGTGGAAAAAGAGCAGATAACTTTTATGAGTTTTTAACAAATAGACTTCTTGATGCCAAAGAAAATTGGGACGAAGACTTTTAAAATTAATCTATATGGTTGTTAAGTTATTTAACCTTGATTGGCTCTATACCTTTCAAGGTTTTTTATTATATTTAAATGTATAGAGGGATATCTGAAACTTTAAAACCTATGGTATAAACAAGATGAGCATTTCAAAAAGTTATTCTATTAATTATTAGAAAATGCCAAGAGAAAAACTTTAAGAGGAAATTAAAAGGAGAAATCGAGCAAATTTCAGTCGGTAAGTTTAAACAAAGGAGACTTAGGATGAGTATAAAAGGGATAATGACGGATTATTTTGAGAGACTGCTAGATTATTGGAATGAAAACTATAATACATTTCCAAAGGCACCATGGGATGAAGAGATGCATCCACTGCTATATGTAGGTGAGCCTGATGAAGAAGAGTATGTTTTTTGGAAACCAGTAGAAAAAAAGGCTGTTGAAAACTTTAGTATGATCGAAGCTGAAATTAAAATGCCTTTGCATCATTCAATTAAAGAGTATTTTAACAGTTATTTATTTTTAAGCTTAGAAGGTCTTTATCATTCGAAATATATATGTCTTGAGCCTGTTGAACCGGGTAAAGATGTACGAAGTTATTTTAAACATCTTGCGCATTATGATGAAAGTCAAGGAAAGGAATTTAGATACATACAGATAGGTTTTATTTCTCCGGACGAAATGGCCATTAACATAGATAATAAGACCGGAAAAGTTTATACAGAAGATTATGAAACAAACGAATTAACATTATTGGAGCATTCACTTGAGGAATTAATAAGAAAAATAAAGCTGAAGAAATCATAATTTATCGAGAAGATGAGGAAAGGAATAGTAAATGTGAAACAAGCAATGGAAATATACTTTACCAAATTACTAAAAGAATGGAAAGCTTTTAACGGTACTTTGTCTATGACTGAGTGGACGGAAGAAACAGAACAGTTTATTTTTGAAGGTGAAAAAGATGAAGGGGGCTATATAGTTTAGAAATATTTGAAAAAAGAGGTGGACAATAATTTTGAAGATGTAGAAAAGGAACTTAACGTTCAGCTGCATCCCGATATTAAGGCTTATTTTAATTCCTACTGGTTTTTAGAACTGGCTGGAACCTACAACGGATATGACTTAGTATTAAATTCTGTTGTACCGGGGATAGAATTGCAAGACTTCAAACAAGAAACAAAGCTTTATAAAGCAGCTCATCATCAGCTTGTGAACATTCCTATAGGAATAGAATCTAACGGTTTGTTGTTAGTAGTAGACAATGAAAGTGGAGAGGTAAAGCTAGAAGATTATGAAAGAAAATCTTTTGAAAGGATTAGCGAAAATCTCTCGGGATTGATTAGGGGTTTATAATACAAGGCTTCATTCGGAAAAAAGAAAGAATCACAATTTGGAAAGGCGGCTCCATAAGTAATGAATAATGGTGGTAAGTTTAATACTCTAGTAGAAGAGGTCATTGAGCTATCAAAAAATTATGGCCAGGTTTCTCTAGAAAAAGAAGATGTAGATAAAATACAAGTAATATACGATTATGGTAAGGCTGAATATCTTGCATATGAAGAAGTATATGGTGAAGAAGAATACAGTTGGAAAGACATTAGAGAATTAAAAATGAGTGACGTATGGGAGCGATATTATGATTTAACGGACGCTGAAAAACCTCGTGAGTTAGAAGGAATAGTAGAAGTTATAGCTGAAAACTTACGACAGAGCCTACAAGATTATGATGCCTTTTTTGAAGACATCGTAGCAGATTTAAACAATTGTGCAATTAGTAGAGCGGTTAATGGTACTAAAAATAACTTCTTTGAAAGCATATTTAAATTACATAGATCCGGGTATTTGCCTTGTGGATGGTGTGGGGATTATCCAGATGGTGGAATTGTTGCATATAGAGGGTGACTTCAATGGCATCATGGAAGAATTAGAGGATGTTAGTGATGCTTTTGCTTTGTCTGATGAGGATTAAGTTAAGCAATGTGTAATGAGTGTACGTATGTGTAAGTTATAAAGGAGAGGAAATGATGAGATACGACTTTGTCACGAATCAAAAAGATAATCAATTTTATTCCGTATGTGAAAGTGATATTGAAGGAGTAGAAGGAACGTTAGGCTTAAAGCTTCCTTTTGAGTTAAGGAAGTTTTTTTTAGAGGTGGGTTATGGTTTTCTCCAGGGATCTGAATATAATATAAACCGCATTATGGGCCCTTCTTCCATCAGAGACGCTAGATTAAAAGTAAACGATTTCGAATTTTACCCTGATATCGAACTTTACGAAGAGCTGGAAGAGGGCAAATTGTTATTTTTTGAAGCCAACGAAAGTGCGCTGCTGCTGATAGAAATAAGTCAGGAGCAGCATAATGCGATTTATTACGATGATATAAAGATCGCCGATTCCTTAGAAGAGTTTTTAGAGAAGGTGATGGAGGATGATAATTACTATATTGATCTAGCAGGATACGATATCTGAGTAATAGATAAAATGAAGAACCTGACAAAACCGTTGGCTAAGCTTTAACCAATGTTTTTTTAGGCAAATACAATTAAGAAGGTTCATTTTCGGAAAGACGAATCATTCATTTCAAGAATATAAATTGTCCTATACTCAAATAAAAAAATCCGTGATGTAGCGCGTTTAAATAATTTAACGGAAAATAAAAGTACTTCAATTTATATAGTTTACAACCCCGTCAGGAAAAATTTAATCGACAGCAAAGATTTGTTCAACTGAAAACTTATCTACAACAAGAGAGTTGATGCATCGAAAATAAATTAGTATTCTGTCCAGAACCCCTCCAGTAAGTTTTCTACTCTCTATTTCTCCCCTTTAAACTGTGTGTCTTTTTTGAAGAAAATTCATAGGATATAGCATCTTATCTGTATTAAGAAAGGGGTTATATCGTGGAGGAAACAAAGCTTACTGGACGAATCGTTACACCTGATGATGCGGAATATGAACAGGCTAGAACAAATAATAATTTAGGTGTGCCTAAATTTCCGAGAATAATTGTATTTTGTCAGAATACAAACGATGTAGTAAATGCATTGAAGTGGGTAAAGGAAAATCATGTCCCATTTCGAATAAGAAGCGGCAGGCATAGCTATGAAAATTTTTCACTAGTAAACGGTGGATTAGTGATTGATGTCAGTGAAATGGATGGAATCAAGATCGACAGTAAAAGCATGACAGCGAAAATAGAAGCAGGAGCTAATCTAGGGAAAGTATATAATGAATTATGGAAAAAAGGAACGACTATCCCTGCAGGTACGGAAAGCAGTGTTGGTCTTGTAGGCCTTGTGCTTGGCGGAGGAATTGGGATGTTATCAAGGTTGTTTGGGCTTACCTGTGATAATTTGCTTGAAGTTGAAATGGCCATAGTAAATGAACAAAGAGAAGTTGAACTCATTAAGGCAAATAAAAATCACAACAGTGATCTCTTTTGGGCTTGTTGCGGAGGCGGGGGTGGAAACTTTGGTATTGTTACGTCTCTTACCTTTAAGGTGCAGCCTATTTCAAAGGTGTCAATCTTTTCAATTACATGGGAATGGGAAGATTTCGAAGCTGCTTTTGATGCATGGCAGCACTGGGCCACAAATACCGATAAGCGCTTAACTTCGGAGATTGAGTTAAAATCGAAAGAAGCGAATCAGATTATTGCTCAAGGTGAATTCGTTGGTTCATCATTCAAGTTAAAGGAACTTCTGCAGCCTTTAATAGATGTTGGGTGTCCTAAAAAAGTAGTAATAAAGGAAGTTTCATATATTGAAGCTGTACAATTTTTTGACGATCCGAGCGGAAACCAACCCGCCCCTCGAAAAAGGTCAGGTTCTTTTCTTAATAAACCTTTTCCAAAAGAGGCCATTTTAACAATGAAGCATTTTTTAGAAAATGCTCCGAATGAAAAATCTAGTATTTGGCACCAGTCTCTTGGAGGAGCAGTGGAGGAAGTGGGCTCTAATGAAACGGCCTTCTATTATAGAGATGCTATTATCGCACAGGAGTACCTTGCTACATGGAGCCATCCTTCAGAAGAGCGAGCAAACATTCGCTGGATTGAAGAATTAAGAAATGCTTTATCGAGATATACAACTGGAGATTATGTGAACTGGCCGGACCGGTTCATCAGAGATTGGCCAACGGCGTATTATGGAGAGAATTTTAAAAAGCTTCGAGAAGTGAAACGAGCATATGACCCGTGCAATCTATTTCATTTCCCTCAGAGCATCCCGCCTTTTATTAACTGGTTTTAAAGAGCATCTTTCAAGTCGGGGAGCCAAATAATACCCACCTTAAATGAGGTGGTTTTTTGTGTACATTGCCTTTTCCTGAGAGCGTGAAAAAGGCAGCAAACAGTAGTAAGCGGTTATTTTATCATTGGAGGACTATATTATAAGAAAAAACATATATAAATTTCATAAACATTGACATTCCCTTCCAAACCGCATACAATAGCTACTAATAAAAGCACACAAATTCGTTGAAGAGAATCAGTACCCTGCAAGTTTGTTCCACAGAGAGCTGGTGATAGCTGAAAGCCGGTGTTCAAGCTGCAGGGGAATATCCTCTCTGAGAAGTCAAACTGAACTGTAAGTAAGTTTGAACGGTAGTCTACCGTTAAAAAGAACGCGTATGATTGTACGTTGCTGAGTGCTATTGATGAACGGATCAATAGAAGCCAGGGTGGTACCGCGGTTAAAACCCGTCCCTAGTCATAGGGACGGGTTTCTTTGTGTGCTTTTAACTTTAAAAGGAGTGGTATCACATGAAAGAAGTGAATGTAAGGGAGTCTTCGCAAGAGCGCGAACAGCGTATCCAGCAGCAGTGGCAAAAAGGAAATGTGTTTCAGCAGTCGGTTCAAAATCGAGAAGGGTATCCTTCGTTTGTATTTTATGAAGGGCCTCCAACAGCAAATGGTTTGCCTCACGTTGGGCACGCGCTAGGCCGGACGATTAAAGACGTGGTGGCTCGTTATAAGACGATGACAGGGCATCAAGTAATCAGAAAAGCAGGCTGGGATACGCACGGACTTCCGGTTGAGCTCGGTGTTGAAAAGCAGCTCGGAATTTCAGGAAAGCATGATATTGAAAAATACGGGGTAGAAGCTTTTATCAACAAGTGTAAGGAAAGTGTGTTTGTGTATGAAAAGCAGTGGCGCACGTTCACAGAGCAGCTTGGCTATTGGGTTGATATGGAAGACCCTTACATCACCTTGGAGAATTCATACATTGAAAGTGTATGGAACGTGCTTGGCACGATTCATGATAAAGGACTTCTTTATAAAGGCCACCGCGTATCACCTTACTGCCCGAGCTGTCAAACGTCGCTGAGTTCGCATGAAGTGGCGCAAGGGTATAAAGATGTAAAAGATTTAACGGTAACGGTCAAATTTAAAGTGAAAAACCGCGATAATGAGTATTTTTTGGGCTGGACGACAACGCCTTGGACGCTTCCATCAAACGTGGCGCTTGCGGTGCATGAAGAGATGAGCTACGTTCGCGCCGAGCAAGGCGACAGCGTGTATATAGTGGCAGAAGCGCTCGCAGACAAAGTGTTAAAAGGAGAATATAGCGTTTTATCTCATCATAAAGGAAATGAGTTAAAAGGAATGTCGTATGAGCCGCCGTTTAATTTTGTGAAAGTGGAAAAAGGGCATGAAGTGGTAACGGCTGATTATGTAACGGACCAAAGCGGAACGGGCGTTGTTCATTTAGCACCTGCTTACGGGGAAGATGATTACAGAGTTGTAAAAGAAAACGGCTTTTCATTTGTGAATGTTGTGGATGAAAAAGGCCAGTACACATCTGAAGTGCCGCCGTTTCAAGGACGTTTCGTGAAAGACTGCGACGTTGATATCGTACGTTATTTAGCGAATCAAGACGTGCTGTATCATAAAGAAAAGCATGAGCACAGCTATCCGTTTTGCTGGAGATGTGACTCGCCGCTTCTTTATTACGCAAATGAAAGCTGGTTTATCCAAACGACGGCGTTAAAAGAACAATTTTTGAAAAATAATGAAAGCGTGAAGTGGTACCCGGATCATATCAAGCACGGTCGCTTTGGCAAATTTTTGGAAAATATGGTGGACTGGAACATCAGCAGAAAGCGCTACTGGGGAACGCCGCTGAACGTATGGGAATGCGAAGGGTGTCAGCATCAAGTAGCGCCGAAAAGCATCAAAGAGCTTCAGAAACATGCGTCTCATTACGTTGATGACAGCATTGAACTTCATAAGCCGTATGTAGATGACGTGCAGCTAACGTGTCCGGTCTGCAGCGGAGAAATGAAGCGGACGCCGGAAGTGATTGACGTTTGGTTTGACAGCGGGTCGATGCCGTTTGCACAGTATCACTATCCGTTTGAAAACAGCGAACTGTTTCAAAAGCAGTTTCCAGCAGACGTTATCGCAGAAGGAATTGATCAAACGCGCGGCTGGTTTTACAGCTTGATGGCAGTTTCAACGCTCTTTACAGGAAAAGCACCGTATAAGCGCGTTTTGTCTCTTGGCCACGTCTTAGATGAAAACGGTCAAAAGATGTCTAAAAGTAAAGGAAATGCGCTAGACCCTGTTGATCTTATTCATACATTTGGTGCGGATGCGCTTAGATGGGCGCTTTTAGCAGACAGTGCACCTTGGAATCCGAAGAAATTTTCAGAGCGTGTCGTGCAAGAAGCGAAGTCAAAAGTCATTGATACACTTGTGAACGTGTACGGCTTTTACGTGCTGTACGCTAAGCTTGACGGCTATGATCCGGAGCAAACGTATGAATTAAAAAAAACAAAATTGGATGAATGGATTCTTTCACGTTTGCACAGCACGGTCAAGCGCGCAACAGTACATCTTGAAGATTACGGATTTACAAGCGCGGCTCGTGAAATCGCTGTATTCATTGAAGAGCTAAGCAACTGGTATGTGCGACGTTCCCGCGATCGTTTTTGGTCAGAAGGAATGGACGGCGAAAAAGCAGCAGCTTACGATACGCTTCATGAAGTACTAGTGACATTAAGTCAACTATTAGCACCGTTTACCCCGTTTGTTGCGGATGATGTTCATGAAAATCTGACAGGGAAAAGCGTTCATTTAGCAGACTATCCTGCATGTGATCAAACGAAAGTGAACGAAAAGCTGGAAAAAGAAATGGCAGCGGTGCTTCAAGTAGTGGAACTAGGCCGAAGCATCCGAAATACGCATTCGTTAAAAGTAAAGCAGCCTTTGCAGAGTCTTTCACTTGTGGTAACGGAAGAAGATGTAGAGTGGAAAGCATATCGTGATGTCATCAAAGATGAGCTTAATGTAAAGAACTTTAACGTGGAGCAAGACGACGACAAACTGGTTTCATACGTATTAAAACTGGATTTTAAACAGGCTGGACCAAAGTTTGGAAAACAGGTGAATGAGGTCAACCAAGCGCTGAAAAACCTTTCAGAAGAGAAAGGGAAAGAGTTTGTTGAACAAGGCAAGCTAAGTGTTACGCTTGCTTCAGGAGAGAACCTAACGCTTGAAACGGAAGACGTACTTGTTGAAAAAGTGCCAAAAGAAGGTTTTGCAGTGGCATCAAACGGCATGTATACTGCGGTGTTGGATACGGCGTTAACGGAAGAACTCGTGCAGGAAGGAGTCGCTCGTGAAGTAATTCGAGCGGTTCAAGATTATCGTAAAAAGCTGGATTTACCCGTGAATTCACGTATTAATTTAGAGCTTAGCGGAGACGAAGAAGTACAGAAAGCCGTGGCGAAGTTTGAAACGCTGCTTCAAGAAAATCTTTTGCTGCACAGTCTCAGTGTGAAAGAAACTATTAAAAACGGAGAGACGGTAAAAGTCGGAACAAAGCAAGTTGTGCTTCGCGTTTTAAATCAGAGCTGATAAAAAGCACTTACCTCATAGCGGGTAAGTGCTTTTTTACCTTTAATCAAACTGCCCGAGAACGTTCTTAAGACTCGGCCAAACGATTTCAAAAGGAGCCGCTAACACATGCTCTTTTCCGTTTTCATCTCTAAAGTGCTGCACAAAACGGTATTTTCCTATCTTGTAGTTAGGAGTTGCGATATCTAGTTTGAATGATTTCCCTGGCTTCAGCGTGATGGTTTTATCAGGGAACTCTAATCCGTTTAGCACAACTTCGTACCACTTTCCGTCTTTTAAGTGATCCGCCGTATTTTCATAAGGAATTGTTAAGGTATGCGTCGAATTGTTTTGGATAACAAAAAAGCCAAACTGCGTTTTATCGTACTTTTCGCTTACAGCAGATAGCGTAATGGTACCTCCGTCAGTGTTAATGGAGGAAGGAATGTGTTTTTCTTGTTTGGCTCCTAGTTCCATTTTTTGACCGTTATAATCGATATAGCCAAAAATACAAAACAAAATAATAAAAATGCCTAGTATTAGTAAAAGTGTTCGTACTATTTTCAAAAGCTTTGCACCACCTTTTTCACTCTTCCATTATACGGAAAGTCATCTATGAGAAATAGTATGATTTTACATTTTCTATATCACTTTTTTGAAAGGAATGATTGAAATGAGACAAATTATAGCCATGGGCGGCGGAGGTTTTTCGATGGAGCCGGATAATCTGCTGCTGGATCAATACATACTTCCACAAGCTCATACAGATGTGCCGAAAATCTGCTTTATCCCTACAGCAAGCGGAGATGCGGATAATTATATAAAAAGGTTTTATGAAGCGTTTGAGAAGTTGATATGCACACCGTCTCATTTATCGCTGTTTTCTCAAAATTTTATGAATTTAGAAGCATATGTGATGCAGCACGACATTTTGTATGTGGGCGGCGGTAATACAAGGAATATGCTTTCTTTATGGAAAGAGTGGGGACTTGATACAATTCTAAAAGAAGCTTATAAAAAAGGAATAATCTTAGCAGGAATAAGCGCAGGTTCGATTTGCTGGTTTGAAGAAGGCGTCACTGATTCAATGAACAACAACCTGTCTAAAATCGACTGTTTAGGTTTTTTAACCGGCAGCAACTGTCCTCATTACGACGGAGAAAGCAATCGAAGACCGTCGTATCATGAGTTAATGGCAAGCGGAGAAATGAAAGAAGGCTATGCTGTAGATGATGGAGTCGCGCTGCATTTTAAAGATGAAAAGCTATCGGTATCAGTTAGTTCAAGACCAACAGCAAAAGCGTATGCTGTTAATCGAAAAGCAAGTAAAGTCATTGAGCAGGAACTCCCGGTGACCTATTTGGGTGATGGCAAGCAATAAATGGCTGCTTTCCATGTTTCTCTGTATAAAATGGAGCTTATTCGTACATACATAAGCAGAGACTCTATATAGGAGGTTACTTCAGTGAGTTATGAACGATACTGGGGAAACATACATGAACAAAGCGATAAGCTGCAGGAGTTATTATCGTCGTATTGGCATCAGTATTCAGATTTCGGAAACTGGCAGTTTTGGGTGGTACTTGCTTCGCTCGTTCTTCCTCTTGTGTTGTTGTATTTTACCGTAGATTGGACGAGGATCTTTGAGGTGTTTTTCTTCGGTTACACAGTGCATATGCTCTGGGCATATATTGATATTGCACTTGGGAGAAGCGGTCATTTAAGGCACACGTTTTTCTTAACGCCGCTGCTTCCCAACGCAACGAATATTACCGCTTCTATTTTGCCAGTAGGCTTTCTGCTGCTTTATCAATATTGTACGAATCGGCAAAAGAATTTTTATCTGTATACGATTCTGCTGAGCGCTGTTTTTTCATTTGGGCTGGCGCCTCTTGAACACCATTTTAAATTTATTGATTCAGAAAAAGGAATGAGTTTGTTTTATATTTTTCTTATTGATATAGGAATAACGTTAGTGGCGTACTGGGTTACAAGGCTGCTTGTAAAAGCAAAAGCCGCAGCCTATCGTAAAGCGGAAAAAGAACGTTGAAAAAATGTTTCAAAATGAGTAGTTAAGGGTATACATACACTTAAGACAAATCGAGGTGAAAAAATTGTATTACTATCGCATTTCAGAAGGACAAGACGAAATGTACTCTGAGACAATTGTTGTCCATGAAGAACAGTTTGATCAAGGTACATTCGAAGAAATGGTAAAAGAAGCGATGGTCGATAAGCCCGGCAAAATCGACCAGGTGGACATTGTGAAATATTTAATTGGACATTATCATTTCCAAGTTGCATATATTGAAGCAGCCTTTCATAGCACGTATATAGAAGAACAATAATGTTATGTATTCGTTAAGAAACCCCGTTGCATTGGCAGCGGGGTTTTTTTGTTTCTACCAGTACCGATAGTGATAGGGGCTTTGAGGGTGATAGTAGGGATTCTGAGGCGAAGGATACGTATAAGGAGCCGTGTGATAGTAGGCTGGGCCAGCTTGTTTTTCCTTTTTATATTGTTCTTTTTCTCCGCATTCGTCCGTTGGTCCAATCACGATGGTTTGATTTTTTAACGGAGCCAGCGTTTTCTTTAGCTGCTCCGGGTCTAAGCAATACGTGTGAGCAAGGACTTCAATAGGCGTCTTATTTAAAATGTCCGATCCAAAAATGTATTCCGGGTAAGGGGCGTCAAAAATGGCAAGTAAATGCGTATTGTCTTCAGACGCAATCTCCCAGTGCCACCAGCCTTGAGGGATATTGGCTACTTGACCGGGAGTAATCGGAATATTTGTGACTTCGTTGTTAAATGGATTGATTAATGAAACGACGGCTGAGCCTGAAATACAGTAAACAAGCTCAGCGGCATTTTGATGATAGTGCGGTTCGACCACGCGGCTTTTGCTTAAATAAATATCGAGTAACGACACATTTCCTAATGTGTTGAGCACATCCCGACCTAATCGGTTAATGTAATTTTGATCGTTTCGCGTGTTAAGTCTGTTTTTATTCACATCAGAAAAGTATTGCACGTTTGGATTATTGTAATCCATATAAGACGTTGACAACAGTCTTCAGCTCCGATCCTTGAATTTTTTATGATGCTGTATCGTATGTGAAGCGTTGTATTTCGTGACAGAAGCCTAGGCGGAAATGTGGTAAGGGCCTCTTTTTGATGAGATGTACAATCATTTGTCCACTGATTTTCATACACTGTAACAGGTTCTTTTTTTATAGAGCCATGATCAATGTCAGACGCATACGACAGATCATTTTAAGGAAAGTGAGTTGCAGGGCTGTTGCTTGATCAATATGAAAAAATAACTAGTACGTATGAAAAGCTAGATGAACTTCAGCTGCCGTTTAATAGGCCCGTTTTAGTCGCGGTCGAGTGGAACGGAGTGCTGTTTGAGTTTTTAATAAGGCTGAAAAGAGAGTCTTCTCATTTGCTTGTGTTTGGCTCAGGAGGAGGGGCAAGTCAGGAAATGCCGGCAGGTCCTCCTTATTTTCAGCGCCATTCGTGGATGAATGAATTCCAAGATTCCATTATTTATTATAACGATCCTACGCTTTACTTAGGAAAGGTTTCGCTTGCGTGGGGACAAGGGACAAGCGACCGTTTTTATTTAAAAGACATTGCCGTTTTAATTGAAAAGTTCATGAAAAAAGTGCACGTGAATTCGTCCAATGTGCTGTTTTACGGATCATCAGGCGGCGGCTTTATGTCGATGTTTTTAGCGGGGTACGTAAAAGGAGCAAAAGCGCTTGTCAACAATCCGCAGACTTGCTTGACCAAGTGGCTGAAAACGCCGGTTCGGCAAGTGTTTAATTTATCTTATCCGAACTTGACAGAAGATGAAGTGATAGCCTTATACGGTGAGCGAATTAACGCAGTGAAGTTTTTTCGCCATATTAACTATGTGCCGAAGGTGTATTACTTGCAAAACGGGGCGTTTGAATACGATATGAACAATCACTTGCTGCCATTTTTAACGGATTTGCAGGATATGCCAGATGACTGTGAAATCAATAATATAAAAGTCGAGCTCTATTATAATCCAAAGCTGAAGCACGCGGCTGTTAGCAAGCAAGAAACGATTGATTATGTGAATATGGCAAAGAAAATATAATAAAAAAGGCAAGAGTTCAAGCTTAAAGGAACTCTTGCCTTTTTTATGTCGAATTTTCTAACTCAATAGATACAAGTAGGAAGTTATGTTGCTTTTTCTTTTGAATATGATAGTGAAGATGAGGTGTAAGGAGGGAAAGTATGGCCGATCAAGATGAGAGAAAAAGATACTTGATGGAAGTTCAGACCTGGCTTGAACAAGTATGTGATCCGGTATTTGAAGAAGCCATTACAGAAGTAGATATAACGTCATATATAACGCGCACGCAAGAAGACGTTCTTGAATATTTAAGTGAAGAAGATGTCAACGAATATACGTTAGAAGAAATCAATAATGCAGTGCGGCATATTGATAAAGTCTTAAAAGAGCGGCTCGGAGACGACGGCAGGGAGCGAGAATCGATAGCGCCAGGACAGCACGAGCTGCCGCCGCTTGGCTATAGCTATTCAGCTCTTGAACCGTATATTAACCGGGAAATTATGCGTCTTCATCACAGCAAGCACCATCAAAGCTATGTAGATGGATTAAATAAAGCAGAGCTCATGCTTCAGCAAGCCCGTAACACAAACAATTTTGACCTCATAAAACATTGGGAACGGGAAGCTTCTTTTCATGGCTCCGGTCATTACTTGCATACAATCTTTTGGGAAATTATGAGTCCAGAAGGAGGAGGGAGGCCGAGACGACAGCTGCTGCAGCAGCTTCAAAAAGACTTTGGCAGCTATGAGAAGTTTATGATGCACTTTTCTCAAGCTGCAAAAAAAGTAGAGGGTGTTGGCTGGGCTATCTTAGTATGGTCGCCGCGTTCGCGAAAGCTCGAAGTTCTGCAAGCTGAGCGCCATCAGCTTCTCACGCAGTGGGATACGATTCCGCTGCTCGTATTAGACGTATGGGAACACGCCTATTATTTGCAGTACAAAAATGAACGTGATCCGTACGTTGATAATTGGTGGAAAATAGTTTACTGGCCAAATGTAGAAAAAAGGTTCGAGGCAGCTAAAATGCTTCAGTGGCAGCCATATTAACAAGTAATGCAGGCATCTTAATTTCAAATAAAAAGGCTATGATAAAAGTATTTTAGTGGAAGAAAAATCCGAACGATGAATTGAGATTCTTGATAGAGAATCCAACTCGTTCGGATTTTTTATTGTTATGGCGGCCATATATGTATGCGTTTCTAGTTGTTGGTTGAAGAGCAAGACTCCAGTGGAAAGCGAAGTCTTGCTCTCCAACCAACGGTGTAAAAAGTGATTTATATTAAGCTCCTTTAACGCATTTATTAATTTTAAATAAACTATGTTCTAAATAACCAATATAAAACAAAGTATAAGCCTCTAGAACCAGTGAAATGTTACAAATGAAATAATCCATTATAAATGTGTGTAAAAGCACCGTCATATACCTAAATATGTATGTTTTTGAAGAGTAAAGGTGATTAATTTACTAGTTTAAAAGGAAGAATCTTTATTTTTACTGTAACTAAACTATCAAACTATTGACATGTTACTGAAATATAACTGTAATATTCATGTGTTATTTTTTATGTATTGGTAGATAAAGGGGAAATCAATTACATGAAAAAGACAATGATTACGTTCAGTTTAGTTCTAATGTCACTGTTCGGAGTGGCAAGTGGTGCATCAGCTGCAACAAATACATATACAGTAAAAAGCGGAGATTCGCTATACAAAATTGCAAAGACATATAAAGTATCGGTTAGTCAGCTGAAACAGTGGAATAACTTAAAGTCAGACAGCATTCATCCGAAACAAGTATTAAAAGTATCTCAAACAAAATCAAGCACGCCTGCTAAAGCAGCGCCTGCGAAGTCTTCAAACGTTGTGAAAGAATTTAAAGTAACAGCAACAGCGTATACAGCGAACTGCAAAGGCTGCAGCGGAAAAACAGCGATTGGAATTGACTTGAAAAAGAATCCAAATCAAAAAGTGATTTCTGTCGATCCAAAAGTGATTAAGCTTGGTTCAAAAGTATACGTAGAGGGTTACGGCACGGCAATCGCAGCTGATACGGGCGGTGCGATTAAAGGAAATAAAATTGACGTTCTTCTTCCTTCTCAAAAAGAAGCGTTAAAATGGGGAAGAAAAACAGTAAAAGTTCAAATCTTAAAATAAGTATTTCTTAAGGAAATGAGAGCCTTCGTTGAAGGGCTCTCATTTTTTTCTTCATTAAAGGGTATACTACTTTATATATACTGATGGAAAAGTTTTACGAAAATGATCATATTTGTTGACAAATATTTCGGAAACAGATATATTTATCCGGTATATAATTAAGTTCATTAAATATTCGTGACATAAATTAATAGAATGAACACATAAAATATATTCTTAACCTGGTTGTCATCTGAAGATTTACATACAGATAATTTTAAAGGGAAAGGTCTTGTTAAAATGAATACACAAACACAACAGTCCGATCAAGCCCGAACTCGGTCTATTTTTGGCGTAATGATAATGGGAGCGCTCGTCGCTTTTTTAAATCAAACGCTGATTAACATTGCGCTTCCGCAAATGATGGATCATTTCCATGTAACGGCGGCTACGGGTAACTGGTTAACAACCATCTTTATGTTAGTAAACGGAATTGTTATTCCAATTACAGCATTTTTAATGAATCGATTTACTACAAGGCAGCTGTATATTACAGCAATGGGGCTGTTTACAGTAGGAACACTGCTTTGCGGTATTGCACCGACATTTTCCGTTATTTTAGTGGGACGCGTCGTGCAAGCAGCAGGAGCAGGGATTTTATTTCCGTTAATTACCAACGTTATTTTTACATTATTCCCGCCTGACCGACGCGGCTTTGCGATGGGGATTTTTGGTGTAGCGATGAACTTCGCACCGGCAGTAGGGCCGACGCTTTCTGGTTTAATAGTTGAGCACTACTCATGGCGCGTTTTATTCTTTATGATGTTTCCAATTGCACTCATTAACGTAATTGCGGCTATTATTTTAGTGAAAAACGTGACGGAAACAAGCCGACCTAAGCTAGATGTGCTTGGCGTTATTTTGTCAACAGTTGGATTTGGCGGCTTGCTTTATGCGTTCGCTACGGGCGGTACAAAGGGCTGGACCAGCACTGAAGTATTAGCTATGTTCATTGTAGGCGGTATTTCAATTCTGTTCTTTATTTTCCGTCAGTTAAAAATCGATCAGCCGCTTCTTGAATTCCGTATTTTCCGTTACCGTATGTTCACTTTAACAACAATCATTAACGTGATTGTAACAATGGCAATGTTTTCAGGTATGATTTTAATGCCGATTTATATGCAAAACGTACGCGGTTTTTCACCGTTTCTTTCAGGCTTGCTGTTACTGCCAGGGGGAATTGTAATGGGGATTATGTCTCCGATTACAGGACGTCTGTTTGATAAGTTTGGAGCAAGATGGCTTGCTGTTATTGGTTTAGCGATTACCGTTGTGACAACATATGAACTAACAAAACTTGAAACAACAACAACATTTATGTATGTAATGATTGTTTATACTGTTCGTATGTTTGGTATGTCGCTGCTCATGATGCCAATATTTACAGCAGGATTAAATGAGCTTGCGCTTAGCTTAAATAAATACGGCACAGCGATGGTTAATACGCTGCGAATGGTTGCTGGAGCTGTAGGAATGGCGTTCTTTGTATCTATTATGATGAATCAAGGTGAAAAACACGTGAAAAACATCGTAACGAATCAGCAAATTTTGCCGGCAGATAAAGGCAGTATGGCTGAAGCTGTGAATCAAGGTACGGCAATGGGTATTAACGATGCGTTTATGATTGCAACGATTTTAAGTGTGATAGCGTTTGTTTTAGCCTTCTTTATTCGTAAAACATCACCAAAAGAAGATACCATTACAAATCGTGTGAAAAAAGCAAGCTAATAAAAAATCCGTGCCTTTTGGTACGGATTTTTTTTATGAGTTAAATTTGTCTTTTTTATAGTCAATGTAAAGCGATCCGTCGGACTGGACCTCAGCGTAAAAGACGTCATCAATTGAGTTGACTCCCGCTTTTTCTAGCTGTTTATGCAGCCAATTATTATCTACATGCAGGTCCTTCAAGGCATCTTCATTCGCTTTTCCATCGTAAATAACGCCCGTTGAAGTGGGAAATAAAAGCGTTTTTGACCACGAGTTCGGCTTTTTATCTTGTTTTTGCATAACGGAAAGGTTTCCGTTGATTTCTAATATGGCGTATTCTACATCTTTTATGGAAAATACGTTTTGCTGCCTCAGCATGCCTAAAAGAGATTCAATATCTAGCCGGACTTGTTTTAATGCCTTTTCCATCACTTTCCCTTGCTTAATCACAATTTTAGGCTCACCGGTAATAAGATGGCGCGCTTTTTTCGATTTCATTCCAAGATAGCCCATAGCGATCGTTAAAAATGTCCATCCTAGCAGTGAATAAACTCCTTTATCAATCTCTACTCGCTTATCAGTGGAGAGGGAAGAAGCAATATTACCAATCGTAATCGCCGTAATAAACGTAAACACATTTAGCTGGCTGATTTCTGTTTTTCCCATGAGCCGCGTTAAAAGAAGCAGCACAAAAAATGAACAGGCGATTCGAAACGTCGATTCAGCATAGCCCATACATTTCACCCTTCCTTCATTTCATTGTTTTATGTTGTGAAAAAATAGAAATTTTATGCAGTTGAAAAGATAAATTCCATGCTTCTTTCCCACTAGCTTTTGCTTTTGCGCTACAATAAAGAAGCAGCGTGTTTGACTAGACAAAAGAAGGTGAAAAGATGAAACCATTTAAAGCTTCAGCATTATTAGACGTTATCAGCGAATTGTTCTCTGATGAAGCGTCGATTGCCGTTTCAGATCTAGAAACGTACGTGTATTACCGGGCAAGTAAACGAATTAATTTAAAAATCAGCCCTGGAGATCAAATTAAAAAAGGAACGATTACATATAAAGCATTAGAACGAAAGCAAAAAGTATCAGAATTTATTCACCGAGACGTGTTTGGCACGCCTTACTACGGCATGGCCGTGCCTTTCTTAGACGAAGGAGAGGTTCAAGGGTGCGTGACGGCGATTTTTCCTGCGTTAACGAGCGGAAAGTCAGTTGTGACGTTAAAGGTGAACGAGGGATGGATACCGGTTCCTTTCTCAAAAATTATCTACGTAGAAGCGCGTGACCGAAAAACATATGTGTACGCACAGAAGTATACGGGTACGCATAAATACACGTTAAATGAATTTGATTATGTGCTTCCAAAAGAAGAGTTTGTGCGCTGTCATCGTTCCTTTATCGTCAATGTGACGCAAATTCAAGAAATTTATCCTGATACACATTCAACTTTTTTACTAGTAATGAGCAGCGGAGAAAAAATTCCGGTCAGTCAGTCGTACGCCAGCTATTTTCGAAAACTCCTTGGGTTTTAACCGTCATTTTGCTTAATTATCATCAAATATGCTGTTTTATCGCTATTTTTGTCCATTTCATTCCAAAAACTCTTGTAGACGCTTGCTTTACAGTAAAATGGTAAAAAAGAGCAAAAACAAGGAGTGAACAGAATGGAAAACGTTTGCAGTCGAATTAAGCATGAAGCACTACAGAATCGCGTTGTCTCTGCTGAAGAAGCAGCATCTTGGATTCAAGATGGAATGACCCTTGGTCTAAGCGGTTTTACACGCGCGGGGGATGTCAAAGCTGTACCGTTTGCGCTAGCGAAACGAGCGGAAACAGAACCGATAAAAGTAAGCGTGTATACCGGTGCTTCACTTGGGTCAGATGTGGATAAGCTATTTGCAGAAAAAGGCATGTTAAATAAACGTTTGCCCTTTCAGGCGGACCCTACCATGCGTAAAAAAATTAATGAAGGTGAATTTCAGTTTATTGATCAGCATTTATCGCATACTTCTGAATGGGTACGTTCAGGCGTGTTAGATTCAATAGATTTCGCTATTTTGGAAGCGGTTTCTATCACAGGTGACGGAATGATGATTCCAACAACGTCAATTGGCAATTCAATGGTGTTTGCCGAGCATGCAAAATCTATTATTATTGAAATTAACACAGCGCAGCCAGAGCTGTTAGAAGGTATTCACGATCTGTATGATCCGGGCGTTCAAGGACAGCGAGATGCAATTCCTTTGAAAAAATCTGATGATCGTATTGGTTCGTTAGGCATACCAATTGATTTAGATAAAGTAAAGGGTATTGTATTTACAAATCAGCTAGATTCACCGTCTACGATTGTAGCACCTGACGAAGAAACGGTTGTAATGGCTCAAAATTTGATTTCATTTTTACGTGAAGAAATTAAAGAAGGGCGATTAACTGAATCGCTTGCTCCTTTACAATCTGGAATTGGATCTGTGGCAAATGCCGTTTTCCACGGTTTGTTAGATTCAGAGTTTCATGATTTAGAGGTGTATTCAGAAGTATTGCAGGATGCTGTGTTTGATTTATTTGACGCAGGAAAAGTTACGTTTGCCTCCTGCTGCTCAATTACGCTTTCAGCAGATAAAATGGAACAAGTTTTCTCTAATTTTGAAGCCTATCGAGATAAGCTCATTCTTCGCCCGCAGGAAATTTCAAACCATCCCGAAATCATTCGTCGCTTAGGACTGATTTCTATTAACACTGCCCTAGAGCTAGACATTTACGGAAACGTCAATTCCACGCATGTGATGGGAACAAAAATGATGAACGGAATCGGAGGCTCAGGAGATTTTGCCCGAAATGCGCGCCTTGGTATTTTTGTAACAAAATCCATTGCTAAAAACGGTGATATTTCAAGCATAGTGCCGTTTGTTTCGCACGTTGATCATACGGAACACGATGTTGATGTGATTGTAACAGAGCAAGGATACGCAGACCTGCGCGGACTCGCTCCAAGAGAACGAGCAAAACGAATCATTAAAAATTGTGCCCACCCAATGTACCGCGACCAGCTTATGGCGTATTACGAAGAAGCGCTCACGCGAGGCGGACAAACACCGCACGTTCTTGAAAAAGCCTTTTCTTTTCATACGTTTTATCAAAAAAATGGGACGATGCGAGAAGTTGTAGCGCAAACAAAGTAAAAGAACGCTTTGTCTCCTGAGGAGACAAAGCGTTTTTTGCTGAGTAAGAAACTTGTGTTTGTTATCTCGTTGAATTACGATGAAAGGGAATACATAAAGAAAACGAGGTAACTTATCTATGAAAGCATTAGTATTTGAAAGATTTGGAGGACCTGACGTTCTTCACTATCAAGATATACCGAACCCCTCTATTGGTCCAACAGACGTATTGGTAAGAACAAAAGCAATTGGACTTAATTTTGCGGATGTGTACCGAAGAAAAGGGAACTATCACTTAACGGGTACACCTCCGTATATTTTAGGATATGAAGGAGCAGGTGTGGTAGAAGAAGTAGGAGCAGAAGTAAGTCACGTTAACGTAGGAGACCGTATTGCGTTTGCTGACGTTCCTTTTGCAAATGCAGAGCTTGTTGCCGTGCCACAAGATAAAATCATTGCCGTACCTGACGATATTTCGTTTGATGCAGCTGCTTCTGTGCTTTTACAAGGGTTAACGGCGCACTATTTAACACAAGACAGCTACAGTATTCAGCCCGGCGATTATGTACTTGTTCACGCAGCTGCTGGAGGCGTAGGTCAGCTTTTAGTTCAAATTGCTAAGCTATTAGGCGGACAGGTCATTGGCTTAACGTCATCTTCTGAAAAAGCAAAAGCAGCGGCTCAAGCAGGCGCTGACTATGTCTTTTTATACGTAGATAACTGGGTGGAACAAGTGAAAGAAGTAACGAAGCGAGGCGCAGATGTTGCCTATGAATCTGTAGGAGTTACGCTAGAAAAAAGCTTTGAAGCCGTAAAAACAAACGGAACCGTGGTATTTTACGGAATGGCAGGAGGCGATCCGGCCCCGGTCGACCCGCGTATGCTGATGGATACCTCTAAAACGCTTACAGGCGGAGACTTATGGAACGTGCTTGTGTCACATGAAGAACGCAAAGTACGTTCACAGCAGCTGTTTGAGTGGATTAGTAAACGTCAGCTTGTGCTAACCGATCCCGTGGTGTTTGACTTAAAAGACGGAGCAAAAGCACATGAGCTGCTTGAAAGCCGGAAAAGTATAGGGAAAATTTTGTTAAGACCGTAAAAGAAAGGCCCTTTAGTCAAGGGCTTTTTTTGTTAGTAAAGGAGAAACTAAGGAGCTGTCTAATATATATAGTAGATAAGTAGAGTGAAAGAGGTGAAGGAAGATGAAACATGCATTGATTACAGCGGGTCATAAAGGTATTGGCAAGAAGGTAACAGAACAGTTTTTAAAAAAGCAGTATTCCGTTACCGTCCATTTTCGAAGTGATAAAAATAAAGTGCGAGAACTGCAAAAAGAATGGCATCAATATAAAGACAACGTACAGTTTGTAGAAGGAGATATAACGAGTAAAGCAGATATTGAACATGTCGTTGCCCAGGTCATGGAACGATTTGGACGTATTGATGTTTTAATTAATAATGCAGGTCCATATGTATTTGAAAGAAAAAAATTAATAGAGTACACAGATAGTGAATGGTATGAAATGCTGGAAGGGAATTTAAGCTCCGTTTTTCATTTTGTAAAAGCGGTTGTTCCTATTATGAAAAAGCAGCAGTTTGGAAGGGTTATTACATACGGTTTTCAAGATGTAGAGCACACCCCTGGATGGATGTACCGCGCGGCTTTTAGTGCCGCTAAGTCAGGGCTAGCTTCTCTGACCAAATCGCTTGCTCTAGAAGTAGCCGAATACGGGATTACGGCCAATATGGTCTGTCCCGGAGATATTGTAGGAGACATGAAAGAAAGTGATATTATAAAAGCAAGATTACTAGAAGACAAGGAAACGCCTGTGGGCCGATCAGGTACGGGAGAAGACATTGCGCGTATTATTGAGTTTCTTTGTGATGAAAACTCAGATATGATTACAGGCAGCATTATATCTGCTTCGGGTGGAGTAGACGTTGTGCATAAAAGCAAAAAACAAGCCCCTGGCAGATAATGCAGGGGCTTGTACGTTACAGCAGCGATTCTCCGCCGTCAATAAACATTTCACTTCCGGTAATATGTTTGGACGCGTCAGAAGCTAAAAAGAAGATTAAATCTGCTACTTCTTCGGGCTTAGCTGAGCGTTTAGCAAGCGGTTGATTGCCATTTGGATATTCAATTGGAATCGCTACTTCTTTTAATTTGTCTTCTTGACGGAATGTATTGCTTTCAATATTTGTATCAACTGCTCCTGGACAAATGACGTTTACCCGTATTCCGTATGTAGAAAGTTCAAGAGCTGCCATTTTGCCGAACGCCATTTGGCCAGCCTTTGAGGAACTGTATGCGCTCATGCCGATATTTGAAAATGTACGGTTGCCGTTAATTGAGCTAGTAATAATAATGCTTCCTCCCTGAGCTTTCAAATAAGGAATAGAATGCTTCACAGTTAAAAAAGTACTTGTTAAATTTGTATCAATCGTTTTTGTCCAATCTTCTGGTGATAGTTCTTCAATAGAAGAGAACGTACCGTTGATGCCTGCGTTAATAGAAATAATATGTAATTGACTCCATAAGCTGCTGATCGTTTCGATACTCTCTTTTATACTTTCAGAGTCAGATACGTCTGTTTTAATGGCTATACACTCTCCGCCGCTCGACATGATGGTCTCTTTTACTTCTTGTAATTTTTCTTCGTCTAAATCTAAAAGAGCAACGCGCGCTCCTTGTTCAGCTAGTGTAATGGCTGAAGCGCGTCCAATTCCAGACGCCGCTCCCGTCACAAGCGCAACTTTTCCAGTTAATGCAATCATTTGTAACCCCTCCATATAAAAATGTTGTTTCCTTTCTTTAGCCTATACGAAGGAAATAAAAACCTCTTTTAAAATATTTGTGTTTAAATTTGCTAAAAGATGCCAAAAGGAAAAGAGAAAACAGCAGCGAATTATTAATATGACGCCAGAATATGAAAAAGCTAATGTCAAATGGGCCTACTTGAGCAGCTAAAGATATACCCTGTCTTTTCAGAAGAATATTTATATAAAATTTTACATCAGAGGGACTTGCAAATCGTTCCTTGAAAGCTTACACTAGTAAAGCACAGAAAAAGGACGGTGTTTTATGAAGAAGAGAAATAATGTGATTCCATTCCCGCAAAGAAGGGAAGCGGCTGCTTATGTTCCCGCTTCTATTAGTTTAGATAAGGATATTGTGGAATTTTTAGAAATTATGAATTTTGAAGATCGCAATGATTTTTTAAACGAAATGATTGATTCATTTTTTAAATATGTAAAAGGTGAAGAAGACGAAGTAAGATAAAAGGTAACGTTAAAGACATCCAACGAGATGTTTTTTATTTTGTGACCAATTGCTTAAAAGGCATGCTTAAGCCTCGTATAGTTATTTATGGTATAGTATACATTAGATACTATCTAGCAGGTGCAAATGCGAGGAGTGATAAGATGAGTGGATTTAAAAAAGATATTCGTGCCGGATCTGAAAAACCACACTCACTAGAACAATTGAAGCATGAAATGGAGCAAAGCCTGTGGAATTTAAGAAAAGATTTGCGAAATGAAAATCGCTCGGAAACGGAAATGGCAATGATTAAAATTTCGCTGCTGTCACTATTTGAGGAACAGGCAAATAAATTGAGTAAAACTGAGCTTTCTGACTACCTTGCCGATTACCATAAAAGAGTCGAGCAGTTATTCGACAGGTATAGCTATAAATAAGACAAGCATCCTTGCGGGGATGCTTGTTTTTATTTGAGCAAAATTCGTTTGTATTCATTGCGCTTCAGAGGTTTGGATACATACCCGTCGGCTTCTAGATGATAAATAATGGTGGCAGCTGCATACACGCTAAAGGCATGATCAAGACCAAAGTAGTCTTGCAAAGCGGCGACGCTCACTTCCTCTTGAAAGATTTTACTCCGATTCGATAAGACAATAGGGTAGACGTTTTTAACGATTTGCTTTGAAATTTCGAGTGTTAACATATTAAATCCCTCCCGTGTGAGTGTACATAACTAAAGGTATTCAGCACGGTGTACATTCATGAAAAAGGGAGCGATTACATTTTTAAAAGATAAAGAAAAGAGGAGTAAATGCCCATAAAATCAAATGCTTTATCTCTTTATGGGGCATGTTTGAAAAACGCAGTATTTTTAGTGTATGACAAACATTTTCAAAAGTTCTATGGAATTATTAGGAGCAATTTAACTAAATCCACATATCTTAAAGTATAGCAAATGGAGGTGAAACACATGGGATACTACGGAGGTTACGGATACGGTTGTGGTTATGGCGGCGGTGGCTGCGGCGGCGGTTTCGCTTTAATCATTGTACTTTTCATCTTATTAATCATCATCGGCGCTTCTTGCTTCGGCGGCGGCTGGTGCTAATTATTAAAAAATGATGACGACGCAACATCCACACTTTATTTCTTCAACTATTTCTTCCACAAAAAGTCTCTTCGGGATGAAGAGACTTTTTTAGTTTATTATTTATAATAACGTGTACAAACTGCACGTTAAAAAGGTTTTATGCGTGGTTCTACATAAAAAAAAGACTCTGAAATCAGAGTCTTTTTCTACTTATGCTTTTTGAACGTTAGCAGCTTGAGGTCCGCGTTGACCTTCTTCAACGTCGAATGTTACAGCTTGACCTTCGTCTAAAGATTTGAATCCTTCGCTTTGGATTGCTGAGAAATGTACGAATACATCGTCGCCGTTTTCGCGCTCGATAAATCCGAAACCTTTTTCTGCGTTAAACCATTTTACTGTACCTTTTTCCATGAATGTTGCCTCCTCGTGTGCTATGCACACATTGTATTACTATCCTTGCTCATGATCAAAATCTTTAAGACGAAAGTATTCACCTATCGATTGTTGCCGAACAAAAATAATTCTTCTTATAGAATAGCAAAAGTTAATGATAATTGCAAGGAATGAAGAAAATTTAACGAAAGTGGTTCATTCATTTAATGAATGAAAACGAAAATTATATGAGTGAAAATAAGTAAGAAAGAGCGTATCAGGTCACACTATCTCTATATATAAGAAGAAAGGGGTCAGTCATATGTTTAAACAGAAAGCAGGGGAAAAACTGATTGAACTGTTAATTGAATGGGGCGTTGATCATATTTACGGCATGCCAGGAGACTCCATTAATTCAATTATTGAACCGCTTCGCAAAGCCCAGGATAAAATTAAATTTATTCAAGTGAGGCATGAAGAAGCGGGAGCTCTCGCAGCGGCTGCATATGCAAAGCTAACCGGTAAAATCGGTGTATGCACGGCTATTGCCGGACCGGGAGCGATTCATTTACTGAATGGTTTGTATGATGCAAAGTTAGACAAAGCTCCCGTGTTAGCACTTACGGGGCAAGTAGAATCAGATCTCATCGGAAGCGATGCGTTTCAAGAAATTAATTTAGAGCGAATGTTCGATGACGTGGCTGTATATAACCAGCGAGTCATGTCCGCTGAGCAGCTTCCGACTGTTGTCAATCAAGCGATTCGAACAGCTTATGCTAAAAAAGGTGTGGCTGTGTTAACCATTCCCGATGATATTCCTCGTTTTGAAGTCGGATCAGAAGCACGGGAAACATCAAGCATAATCGTTAAACAAGACGTCTTTCCTCACAGAGAAGACCTTGAAAAAGCAAAAGATTTGATTGGTAAAGCAGAAAGTCCGGTTATTTTAGCTGGTCGCGGCACACATGAAATGAGAGAAGAGCTGCTTGCATTTGCAGAAAAAATCGCGGCACCTATTGTCCTTACGCTTCCTGGAAAAGGCGCAGTACCGGATGAACATCCATATTGTCTCGGAGGACTTGGGTTAATCGGGACAAAGCCAGCGTATGAAGCGATGCAAGAAGCGGATACGCTCATCATGATTGGGACGTCCTATCCGTTTACAGGCTTTTTGCCAGACCATGCGAAAACGATTCATATTGATATTGATCCTGCACAAATTGGCAAAAGATACCCTGTAGATGCAGGGCTTGCAGGAGAAGCGAAAGCAACGGTTCAGTGGTTTTTAGAAAACGTTGGCCGCTCAGAGCATCGCCAGTTTTTAGAGCAAAGTCAAGAACGTATGAAAAAGTGGTGGAATCAGCTTGATACCCAAGAAGCCAAAGAAAGTGTACCTATCAAGCCTCAGCGAGTGATTCGAGCGCTTCAGCACGTAGCGGATGATAATGCGGTCTTGTCTGTAGATGTAGGAAACGTCACAGTATGGATGGCGCGTCATTTTCGTATGACAAATCAGCAGTTTGTGATTTCAAGCTGGCTAGCGACTCTCGGCTGCGGGCTGCCGGGCGCACTTGCTGGAAAAATTGCTTATCCCGAGAAGCAGGTGTTTGCGGTATGTGGAGACGGCGGCTTTGCGATGACAATGGCAGATTTTATTACAGCTGTTAAATACAACCTTCCGCTAGTCGTAGTGCTATTTAACAATCATAAAATTGGCATGATTAAATTTGAACAAGAAGTAATGGGAAATGCTGAATTTGGGACAGATTTAACAAACCCGAATTTTGCTAGGTATGCAGATATTTGCGGAGGTGTTGGCTACCGAGTAGAAAAAGAAGAAGAGCTGCTGCCGGCTTTTGAAAGTGCTGTTAGGCAAAACAAGCCGTGTATTATCGATGTAATCGTTGATGCAAACGAAGCGCCTATGCCAGCTAAGATTACGCTAGGACAAGCAACGGGTTATGCCAAGCATATGGTGAAAGAATTGTTTCAAGAAGGCAAGCTAGATTTACCGCCTCTATAAAAAAGAGGCTGTGACGAAAGTATTTAAAGATCTGAACGATGAATTGAAGCTCTTAATGGAGAATCAACTTCGTTTGGATTTTTTTTGTTGGAATGGTGAATGTATTTTAATTAACTATAAAATTATTATGTAAACTTAAATGCTGGCAAATGAAAAGAGGTGATATTATATTTATTTTGTAAAGTGGATGAGCAAAAAAACACCGAATTGGATGGTCTTTTTTTATAAAACTGCTTTAAGATAAGAGAGATAAAGGATAAACTACTAATAAGAAAGTTTAAATGTAAGGACTGACGCCGCATGAACTGGAGACCAGATCGCGCTAGCAAAAAAGCGATTTATAAACAAATTGCAGAATATATTGAAAGCTGTATTTCATCGGGAGCGTTTCCGCCGGATTCTATGCTGCCATCAGAACGAACGCTTGCTGCTGAGCTAAACGTGAACAGAAGCACGGTAGTAGCTGCTTATGAAGAACTGCAGGCACTTGGAATCGTAGAACGTAAAAAAGGAAGCGGCACGCGAGTTAGTTCGAGCATCTGGGGGATTTCCCGTAAACGTATTCCAAACTGGGGGAGATATGTAGAAGACGGTTCATTTTTGCCTAATTTACCGCTCGTACAGCGAATAAGAAGCGAAGCTTTGCGAACAGATTTTGTAAACTTAGCCAGCGGAGAATTAGCTCCTAGCTTATTTCCAAGTGAAGATTTTCAGCGAATATTAGCGGGCATGCCGTTTAATGAGCATTTAGGCTATGATCATCCTCACGGCAATGAACGTCTGCGTGACGCTATTGCTGCTCATGTTCATGAGTACCGAAAAATCTCCACCGATGCTAATTCCATTTTAATTACATCAGGTGCACAGCAAGCACTTCATTTGATTGTTCAGTGTTTGTTAAAACCAGGAGATGCAGTAGCGATTGAAGATCCGTCCTATAGCTATTCACTGCCGCTTTTTCAATCAGCAGGTTTACGAACGTTTTTGCTGCCTGTAGATAAAAATGGAGCCAACCCGGAGGACTTAGTAGAATTACATAAAAAGCATCGTATTCGTATGGTTTTTTTAAATCCGTATTATCAAAACCCGACCGGTATTGTGTTATCAGAAGCACGCCGAAAGCGGTTTTTAGAGCTGTCTTCAGAATACGGCATTCCGCTTATTGAAGATGATCCTTATTCACTCACGGCATTTGACGGAAATGTACATCAAACGCTGAAATCGATGGACGAGAACGGAAATGTCCTCTATATCAGCTCGCTTTCTAAAATCGTGGCATCGGGTCTTCGAATTGGCTGGATAGTAGGGCCAGAGCAAGTGATTCAGCGCCTGGCAGACGCTAAGCAGCAAATTGACTTTGGTCACAGCATCTTTCCGCAGTGGATTGCTTATCAATTCTTAGATTCTCCTACGTTTTCTTCGCATATTGAAAAGCTTAGACAAGAGCTCAAAAAGCAAGAGTATGCCCTGTCGTCGAGTCTGAACGAATTGCTCGGATCAAAAGTATCTTTTGATTCACCTCAAGGCGGAATTCACTTATGGTGCAAAGTGAATCAGCCGGTCGATGACTATCGTCTACTGGAAGAATCGCTTAAAAGGGGTGTGGCTTTTGTACCAGGAAGCGTGCTGAGTTCTCAAAGCGGAGCTATTCGCTTTACGTTTGGCAGAGGGGAAGAAGAGGTTATTCGAGAAGGAATCAAACGATTTGCGAGCGCCCTAGAGAGTCTGGAATAGCTATAAACATAGGTAAACGTACCGGATGAAAGTTTTATTTTATTATTTCGTATAGATTGTTATGATCTTGTGCTATACTAAGAGTACCATTAACTTTACTTCTGTATTTGTACCGACTGGCCCTGTTGAAAAACAGGGCTTTTTTATGTTTGTACACAAAAAAACAGATCCTTTAAAGGATCTGTTTCTGATATGTTGTGTTTCTTATGCTTTTTGAACGTTAGCAGCTTGAGGTCCGCGTTGACCTTGTTCTACGTCAAATGTTACAGCTTGACCTTCGTCTAAAGATTTGAAGCCTTCGCTTTGGATTGCTGAGAAGTGTACGAATACATCGTCTCCACCTTCGCGCTCGATGAATCCAAAACCTTTTTCTGCGTTAAACCATTTTACTTTACCTTGTTCCATAATTGTTGCCTCCTCGTGCGGACTCGCACATTGTGGTACTATTCTTGCTCAAATCTAAAGACGAAAAGTGACAATACTCATACATCCCCACCGAACAAAAATAATTCTCTTATATCTTAGCAGAAATTTCCTATGCTTGCAAGCGCTTTATCTAAAAAGTATCCGTGTTTTTTTGACAAGTTTTTCATAAGACACGTCTAAAAAATGTCACATTTTGAACATTTTAGAAAGGCTATTCTTTGTATTCGCTTTTCCTGTAGTTATATAATAATGAAAATATGGTTTTTCTAAAGGTAGAAAACAAGTATAAATGTACATACTGAGTGCTGAAATGGAGTGGTAAAGATGAAAGTGGGTTTAATTGGTTTAGGAAATATGGGATTACCGATGGCGGAAAATATGATAAAAGCGGGTCATGAACTTGTGATTTATAACCGGACTGCTGCGAAGGCGGAAAGTCTTGTGAAAAAAGGAGCAAAGATTGTGGAGACACCTGCTCAAGCAGCACAAGAAGCAAATCTTGTCTTTACAATTCTTTCAAATGACGAGGCTTTAGAAGAAGTAACGATGTCACAAGACGGTATACTTGCAGGCCTTCAAAAAGGCGGTATTCACGTTTCTGTGAGTACTATTAGCGTAGATTTATCCGAAAAATTAACAAGCGCACATGCTGCATCAGGACAGCATTTTGTTGCAGCGACTGTTTTAGGTCGCCCCGACGCAGCAGCTGCTGCGGCTCTCAAAGTAATAGTTGCAGGTAATAAAGAAGCAAGAGAGCACGTTTGGCCGCTGTTTGAAGCGATTGGTCAAACTATTTTCACTGTAGGAGACGAGCCTTACTTATCAAATGTAGCTAAGCTTGGCAATAATTTTTTATTAGTATCGATGTTAGAAGCTGTTTCTGAAGCAGTAGTTATGGTAGAGCAGTATGGCATGCAAGCGGAGCAGTTTCTTGAAGTGGTTAATAGCTTATTTGCATCTCCTGTGTATAAAAATTACGGCAATTTAATTGCTAAAAGAGACTTTGATCCCGCTGGATTCAAGCTGGAGCTTGGACTAAAGGATGTAAACCTGGCTATTGATGCAGCCAAAAAAGTGTCCGCTCCGCTTCCGTTAGGAGAGCTTGTTAAAGGTCATTATGAACAAGGAATCGAAAATGGCTGGGGTCATTTAGACTGGTCCGCTTTACTAAAAACAGTTGAAGCTCTAAAAAAAGATAACTAAAAAGACGAAAAGGAGTGCAGCCAGTGAAAGCGAAAGGAAAGTGGGTATGGATTGTATCCTTTATTTCGATTATTTCGTGTCTGCTGTTTGCAGCGGGGCTTGGAATGTCTATTTATGATTATGTTAGCGCCTCAAAAGCTACTGTAAAAGAAATGCCAAAGCCAAAGCAAGAAACAAGCAGCAGTAACAAAAGCACCAAGAATTATACGATTGTCGCTTTAGGTGATTCCCTGACAAGAGGAACAGGAGACGCAGTGGGAAAAGGATACGTTGGGTATTTAAAAGATAATCTTGAAGAAAAAACGAAGAAGAAAATTCTCTTAAGTAACTTTGGAATAAAAGGTCAAACGTCTTCGCAGCTGGCAAGTCAAGTAAAGCAGCAGCAAATTCAGCGGCAGATTAAGTCGGCAGATACCGTGCTGATCACCATTGGGGGAAATGACTTATTTCAAGGCGGACAAACGCTGCAAAATTTAAATAAAAACAATATTCAAAAGCTAGAAAATGACTATTTAAAAAACGTAGACAGCATCTTAAAAAGTATCCGGTCGGCAAATAAAGACACGACGATTTTTTTGATTGGTTTATACAATCCGTTTAGTAACCTGCAAGATGCAAAAACGACAACGGCTATTGTACGAGAATGGAATTACAAAAGCAGTGAATTAAGTGCTAATTATAAGCAAACTGTTTTTGTTCCGACCTTTGATTTGTTTCAGCTAAAGGTAGATGACTACTTATATACCGATAAGTTTCATCCTAATGCAAAAGGCTACAAGCTGATCGCAGAACGTGTAGCATCGCTCATTACGTGGTAAGGGAGGGAATGATATGAGTGAAGTAACGCTTTCAGTAAAAGGACTGAAAAAAGTAATAGGAAAACGAGAAATTATCAAAAATATTGATTTTGAACTAAAAAGAGGCGAAGTGTTCGGCTTTTTAGGACCCAATGGAGCCGGTAAAACGACAACGATTCGAATGCTTGTCGGCTTGATTCGCCCGACGGCTGGTTCCATTTATATTTGTGGATACAGCGTATCGAAGCAGTTTACAAAAGCGATGGAGCATATCGGCTGTATTGTTGAAAATCCTGAGCTGTATCCATACTTAAGCGGCTGGGAAAATCTGCAGCACTTTTCACGCATGATTCCTTCTATGACGGAAGAACGCATTCATGAAGTTGTGGCATTAGTTGGCTTGCAAGAGCGTATCCACGATTTAGTTCGCACGTATTCGTTAGGTATGAGGCAGCGTTTAGGAATTGCGCAAGCGCTTCTCGGAAAACCAAAAGTACTTATTTTAGACGAGCCAACGAACGGACTAGACCCTTCTGGGATTCGGGATATGCGTAAATTTATTCGCTTTTTAGCTGAAAGTGAAGGTCTAAGCGTCTTAGTATCCAGTCATTTACTGAGCGAGATTCAGCTAATGTGTGACCGAGTAGCGATTATCGCAAAAGGAGAAGTTATTCACACAGAATCGGTGAAGACCCTGTTAACTCAGCAAGAGCGTTTACTGTGGAAGCTAGATCCGCAGCCCGCAGGAATAGACGTTTTAAAACAAGTGACGGACTTTGTACAAGTGCAGGGGGAGTATGTCACGACGTTTTATGAAGAAGCTGAAGTGGGAGAGTGGAACAAACAGCTCATTCAAGCAGGAGTAACGGTAAAAGAAATGAATCGAAAGCTTCCAACTCTTGAAGATTTATTTATCGAAATGACAGGAGGCGAATCGATTGATTAGTTTGGTTCAAAATGAAATGATCAAGCTCGTTCGAAAAAAGCGCCTGTTAATCGTTACGCTTATCATGGGAGTTTTGATTTCCATGTTTACCTATGCTCAGCTTCGCGAAACGCAGCGCCTTCAAGAAAAGCTAGGAACGACCGATTGGCGCAGTACGCTGCAGCAAGAAATTATCGATACGCAAAACCGGCTGAGCGGAAGCCAAATTTCAGATGATTGGCGCAAGCAGCTTGAAATTCGCGTGGCGCAGCAGCAGTATTACTTAGATAACGATATCAATCCTTCAGAACCAGGAGCGCCAACGTTTGTGCGAGGGTTCATTGAAAACGCCATTCAGCTTTTGCTGCCTCTGATGATTATGATTATTGCAGCGGATTTAGTGTCTTCAGAGTACAGCTTGGGATCCATCAAGGTATTGTTGACGAGACCTGTGAAACGGTGGAAAATCCTGCTTAGTAAATACATCACGCTCGTCATGTCCGTCTCGTTTTTAATTTTAATGTTTGGCGTTTTGTCGTACCTCATTTCTGGTGTTGTATTTGGATTTAAAGGCTGGACAGCCCCGATTCTTACGGGGTTTAGCGTACAGGGAAATGACTTAAATACAGCGGACGTCCATTTAATTTCGCAGTGGAGATATATTTTAATGGAGTTTGGTCTTGCTTGGTTTGTCTCACTAGTTGTTGGAACGCTTGCTTTTATGCTGTCTGTTTTAATTAAAAGTACAGCTGCAGGTATGGGTGTGATGCTTGCTTGTTTGATTGCAGGTACAATTTTAAGCAGCATGGTTTCTTCATGGCATTCAGCTAAGTATTTGTTTATGGTTAACTTAAATTTAACTTCTTATCTGCAAGGCACAGCTCCTCCGACTGAAGGAATGACATTAGGGTTTTCCTTGGGTGTTTTAACCATTTGGGGACTTGCCGGGCTGCTCGTGTCGTTTCTGGTATTTATCAAAAAAGACGTGTACTAATTCCGTATAAGTTGACGATAATCAGGAACGTGCGTTATGATTGTATTAACAAAAAATGCTGTTTTGCTCAAAGGGGAGTAGCTCTTGCAGTAAAGTCGTCATTTCGAGATTATTATCTCCGGCTTTATTGACAATGCAAATTGTTAGCGAGACCTTTGCCAATGTTATCATTGGTAAAGGTCTGGATACAAACACCTTTACCACATGTGGTAAAGGTGTTTTTTGTTATTTCAAAATGAGAGAGGAGCTTGAAAATGTCAAAACTATCGAGACTGTTAAAAAGCCCCGCTGTAAAAAAAGGAATAAAAAAAGCTGTACCCATTATTATGAAAGAGTTAAAGAAACGAAAATCGAAAAGAAGATAGTAGAAAAGAAAATAAGAAAGGTTGAGTGCTAAGTGAAAAAATGGATGCTAGTCATATCAACTGCTGTTCTTTTTATGGTCGGCGGCTGTTCTTTTCTTGAAGATACAAGCAGTACGCTGAACTACGCAAATGATGCGAAAGATTACGTGAGTGAAGCACAAAAGTTTGCTGAAGAAATACCGCCTCTAGCGGAAAAAGCTGTTAATGACGACGAGGCAATAAAGAAGCTAGAGCAAAAGCTGCAGGAAATGAAAGGGAAAGCTGAAGAATTTAATCAAACAAAAGCTCCTGACATCGCTTCTGATGTGCACGATCAGCTTGTTCAACAAAACGAAAAAATCATTAGTGGAATTGAAGCGTATGAAGCCAATATAAAGGATGGGAGCTTCAATCCAGAAACGCTAAAAAACAGTGAATTGTTTCAATCAATTCAAGATGTATCAAGTATTATGAAACAAATTAAAGAATTAGGTCAGTAAGAAAACGCGGCTGAGAAAAAATTATGTTAACTAAAGAACATCCGAACGATGAATCAAGATTCTTGATGGAGAATCAACTTCGTTCGGATTTTTTTATTTGCAGGTAAACGTAGGTTTGATGTAGTTATGTCTTATGACTCAACCTCGTTTCCTTGTTGTAAATGTAAAATTATATAAATATATCTATTTATTAGAAGACAAAAACCTTTTCTTTCTTTTTTATATCTTCGAAATTTTGTTAGAAGCTGTGACAAACTTAATGTCTGCTTTTCATATCCTATGTATAGTACATATATACACACCCCTTGAAATGAAATTTTTTTGAATTAAAAAAGGGCGTGGGAACGTTGATGCATTAGGTAATAAGACTCATTTAAAAAGGAGGATTCATCCAATTAACAAAAACTATAGTCCTTGGTTTTAAAGAGAGAAACTAAAAAAATTTTTTCGGTTTACAAAAAGTTAATAAAACGCATACAAATGGTTTACTAAAAAATCAAAAAATTTACATCCTTTATAAATCTTTTCTGCTATACTATTTTTGAACAGTTGCTAGATTTATAGCGATGATAACTTACTTGAAAGGTGAATGGTAGATGAAAAAGAACAAAAGTAGTAAAACGAAAAAAATCCTATCCACATCACTGGCACTTTCTCTATTATCTATGCCTCTTTTAACTACACAGGCAGGAGCGGAAGAACGTCATCCTGGACAAAGCTCACAGCAAAGCAAGCATCAAGGCCATAATAAAAAAGATGCGCTTGTGAACATACGCCTGATGGAAACAACCGATGTTCATACGAATCTATTAAACTATGATTATTTTAAAGATGCCTCTTACGAGAAAGTGGGTTTAGCTAAAACCGCTACCTTAATCAAAAACGCTCGAAAAGAAGTAAAAAACAGCTTATTAGTAGATAACGGAGACCTCATTCAAGGAACGCCTCTAGGCACGTACAAAGCTAAGATTGACCCGCTGAAAAAAGGGGAAGTTCATCCTGTATTTAAAGCAATGAATCAGCTGGATTATGATATTGCAACGCTTGGAAATCATGAGTTCAACTATGGATTAGACTTCCTAACAGAAGCGTATAACGACGCAAACTTTCCTTACATAAATGCCAATGTCTACGTTGATGATCATGACAACAACCCGAAAAACGATAAAAATAAATTTACGCCTTATAAAATTATGAATAAAAAAGTCGTCGATGAAAATGGAAAGAAACGAACCATTAAAGTTGGTTTCATTGGCTTTGTGCCGCCTCAAATTAACGATTGGGATAAAGCAAACCTTGATGGAAAAGTCATTACAAAAGGCATTGTGGAAACAGCCAACAAATATATTCCAGAAATGAAGAAAAAAGGTGCAGACGTAGTTGTTGCAATGGCTCACTCTGGATTTAGCAGCAACAAGCAAAACACGGAAGATGTCATTTATTCATTAAGTGAAGTAAAAGGCATTGACGCTATTACGTTTTCACACACGCATAAAGTCTTCCCTGCTAAAACAGAAGCTTCGCTAGACGGTTTGTTCCTTGGAGCAGATAAAAAACCTCTTCCTGGAGTTGATAATGCAAAAGGAACGATCAACGGCGTTCCGGCTGTTCAAGCAGGTTACGGCGGAGGGTCACTTGGTTTAATCGACTTAACGTTAAAAGAAGAAAAAGGAAAATGGAAAGTAGTAAGCTCTCAATCGTCCACGCGTGAAACGTATAAAGACGTAAAAGACGCGTCAGGGAAAACGGTTACGCAAAGTACCGTAGAACCGGATAAAGGCGTTGTTAAAGCAGTTCAAAAAGATCATGATGCAACGGTTAAATACGTGAACACACCAATCGGTAAAACGACCGATGATATCCACAGCTATTTTTCTCTTGTAAAAGATGATCCATCTATTCAAGTTGTGACAAACGCACAAAAAGATTACGTAGAAAAATATGTTTCTCAAAATAAGCCGGAATACAAAGACCTTCCAATTTTATCAGTTGGAGCACCTTTTAAAGCAGGAAGAAACGGCGTTGATGAATATACGGAAATTAAAAAAGGTGACTTAACGATCCGAAGCGCTGGCGACCTGTATCTATATGACAACACGTTAAAAGCGGTTAAAGTAAAAGGTTCTGTTGTAAAAGACTGGATTGATATGTCTGCGGGTAAGTTTAATCAAATTACACCGAATAAAACAGAAGAGCAGGAATTATTAAACCCAAGCTTCCCTGTTTATAATTTCGACGTAATCGATGGCGTTCAATACCAAATTGACGTCACAAAACCAGCAAAATACGATGTGAATGGAAACGTGATTCACGGAGATTCAAGCCGTGTTGTTAACTTAACGTATAACGGCAAGCCGGTTGATCCGAACCAAGAGTTTATCGTTGTGACAAATAACTACCGAGCTGGCGGAGGCGGAAACTTCCCTGGTCTAAAAGGAAGCGAGCTTGTGGTGGATTCAGCGGATGAAAACCGTCAAATTCTAATGGACTACATCACCGAGCAAAAAGAAATTACACCAACAGCTGACGATAACTGGTCCATTGCACCAATTAACGGAACGGCTAACGTGACGTTCACAAGCTCACCGCGCGGAGAAAGCTATTTAACTGAAGGAAGCAACATTACGTATACAAATAAAACGGATGACAAAGGATTCGGCATTTACAAAATTAATTTAAACGGCGAATCAAAAGATAATACAAAGGTTCAGCTTTTAGGCATGAACGACCTGCACGGTCAGCTCGATACAGATACAAAAATCAATTCAAATGGCCAAGCGCTTTTAGCTGGAAATATGAAATATACAGCAGCAGCTATTCGTAAACAAGAAGCTGAAAATCCGAATACGCTTTTAGTTCATGCTGGAGATATGATTGGCGGAAGCCCGTTAGTTTCAGCGCTGTTTCAAGACGAGCCAACGGTTGAAGTGATGGAATCACTTGGATTTGATGTAGGTACGCTTGGAAATCATGAGTTTGATGAAGGCATTGCTGAGCTTCACCGTATGATTGAAGGCGGAGACCATCCAAAAGGAACAAAAGGATACGACGGCATGAATTTCCCGGTAGTAGCGGCAAATGCTTATGATACGTCAACTGATAAATTAATTACAGAACCTTATGCAATAAAAGAAGTAGGCGGCAAGAAAATCGGCTTCATCGGCGTTGTAACACAAGAAACGCCAAGCATGATTGTTCGTAAAGGAAATGAAAACTTAAAAATTACGGACGAAGCAGCAGCGATTGATAAGTATACGGAAGAGCTGAAAAAGCAAGGTATCAAAGCAATTGTGGTACTTGCTCATAATCCATCTAATCAAAACGGAACTCCTACTGAATTTGATGCAGCAGATATCGCTAAAAAAGTTGACGATGAAGTTGACGTTATCTTTTCAGCTCACAATCACGTATACAACAACAAAGTAGTAGATAACAAATTAATCGTTCAAGCTTATTCATACGGCTCAGCGTTTTCTGACGTAGACGTTGAAATCGATAATACGGGTGACATCGTGAAAAAAGATGCAAAAATTGTGACCGTATATCAAAAAGACTATACGCCAGATCCTGAAGTTTCAAGCATTATGAAAAAGTACGAAGATTTAGCAGCGCCTATTAAAGCAGAAGTGGTTGGGAAGTCATCTACAGATTTGGCAAAAGGCTATCCTTCTAACGGAGCAACAGGGGATATCGCGCTTGGAAACTTAATTGCTGACGGCATGAAAGCAGAAATGAACGCTGACTTTGCTTTAATGAATGGCGGAGGCGTTCGTTCACAGCTTGATGCAGGTGACATAACATACGGTGATTTGTTTGCGATTCAGCCGTTTGGCAACGTCTTAAATAAAGTAAAGCTAAGCGGAGCGGATTTAGAAACGGTGTTAAACAATCAAATTACATCATCCGGACTAGATTTTCATATTGCAGGATTTAACTATACGTGGGATGGAAGTACGAATAAAGTAGTCGATATTACGCTTCCAGATGGAAGTAAAATTGACAAAGAAAAAGAATACACGGTAGTAGTGAATAACTATATGTACGGAAATGAAAAATACGGTATTGGTGCACTTTCTTCAGATATGGAAGTGGGACCAGAAGATTTACAAGCAACGGTAAACTATATTAAAACACTCAACAGCCCGTTTGAATACAAAGCTGAAGGCCGTATTCAAAACGTGGCAGCTGCTAAAACAGCTGAACAGCAAGAACCTACTTTGAAAATAGCTCAATAAGCCAAAAAAGACTGTCTCATAACTCGGATTTCCGGTTTAGAGACAGTCTTTTTTAGTAGATTATCTTCACTTTCAAACTTTAAATCAATTAATTTACCCCCCTAACAAACCGCTTAATTTTTGAAACAATCACCAGATTGTGGTATTCTTTCCATGGAAAGAAGATTTACGTAAACGTTAAAAGTGGTATAAAAATTTCACTATTTTTTCATTTATCTGCGCTATGATATAGAGCTATATAGAACCTGAAATAGAATATGTTCGTTACAGTAAAGGAGTAAATAAAAGTGGCTATTAATCTACAAAAAGGTCAAAAAATTGATTTAACAAAAGGAAGAGAAGGCCTATCTTCTATTACAGTTGGATTAGGATGGGATCCTGTAAAAAAACGCAGCTTTTTTGGTTTCGGAGGAAACGGACCAAGTATCGACTGTGATGCATCTGTTCTTATGCTAAATTCAAACGATAAGCTTGTAAGTAACTCAGCCGTTGTGTATTTTGGAAATCGTCACAGTAACTGCGGGAGCGTTAAGCATTCAGGCGATAACCTTACCGGAGCAGGTGAAGGAGACGATGAACAAATTTTTGTTGATTTAAAAAAGGTTCCTGGAAACGTACATAAACTTGTGTTTGTGGTCAACATCTATCAGTGTGTTGAGCGAAACCAAGATTTCGGTATGATTAAAAATGCGTTTATTCGCGTTGTAGACAGCGCTAAAAACGAAGAGCTTGTCTACTTTAATCTATCTGAAGACCATTCAGGAGCAACCGCTCTATTTGCAGGTGAAATTTACCGAGACGGGAACGAATGGAAGTTTTCAGCAACTGGAGATGCAACGAGAGATACTGGATTAGGAGAAATTGCAAATAAATATACAAAATAAACAGCTTGAAAAGAGGGAAACGAAATGGCTATTAATCTTTCAAAAGGACAAAAAGTAGATTTAACAAAAACGAATCCAGGATTAACAAACGTAGTAGTAGGTCTTGGATGGGATGTAAATAAGTATGACGGTGGAAACGATTTTGATTTAGATTCATCTGTCTTTTTATTAAACCAAGAGGGAAAATGCGCTTCAGAATCTGATTTTATTTTTTACAATAATACGACGGGTGCAAACGGAGCAGTTGAGCATACCGGAGATAACCGTACAGGCGTAGGTGAAGGAGACGATGAGCAGGTTCAAGTAGACTTGAAAAATGTGCCTCAATCTATTGAACGTATCGCGTTTACCATTACGATTCATGAAGCGGAAGCGCGCGGTCAAAACTTTGGCCAAGTAAGCAATGCCTACGTTCGTATTTTAAATGCAACAAATGACGAAGAGTTAATTCGTTATGATTTAGGTGAAGACTTCTCGATCGAAACAGCCGTTGTAGTAGGAGAGCTGTACCGACACGGCGGAGAATGGAAGTTTAATGCTATTGGCAGCGGCTATCAAGGCGGCTTAGCGGCACTTGTCAACGACTTTGGTTTAAACGCCTAATCATTAAAGCAAGAAAACGTACGGAGGATGTTTTTATGTCAATTTCTTTATCAAAAGGTCAGCGTATTGACCTAACGAAAACCAACCCAGGATTAACAAAAGTAATAGTAGGCCTTGGATGGGATACAAACAAATATGCTGGATCTCAGGATTTCGATTTAGATGCATGTGCATTTTTAGCCAATAAATCAAGTCAGGTTGTAAATGACGAGGAGTTTGTTTTTTACAACAATTTAAAAAGTCCCAATGGTGCTGTGGAGCATACCGGTGACAACCGTACGGGTGTAGGAGATGGAGACGATGAGCAAATAGCCGTTGATTTTTCCCTTCTTCCTGACCACGTTGAAAAAATCGGAATCAGCGTCACGATTCACGACGCAGATGCTCGCGGACAAAACTTTGGACAAGTATCCAACGCGTTTGTTCGTCTGATAGACGCTGAAACAAACGAAGAAGTGCTTCGTTACGACTTAGGCGAAGATTTTTCAATCGAAACAGCTGTTGTGGTGTGTGAGCTATACAAGCACGGAAACGACTGGAAGTTTAATGCCATTGGCAGCGGATTTTCCGGTGGCTTGGCCGATCTTTGCCGCAACTACGGATTATCCGTATAAAAAAGGCATGGGATAAATGAAAAAGAAAGGGTGCTTTAACGAGTACCCTTTCTTTTTAGCATGTATATGTCTGAAAAGAAAGGAGCTGTAAGGCGTGAGTAAACTAATTGATCCTCATATCATTAATCTTAACGAGCAGGATGGAACTTCTCTTTTTTCTCAAGATGTTTCTCTGCGAGGTGACTTTATACAAAATGAGCAGCAAACTTCCTATAAACAAGTGGCGGGAAGATATGTAGGCACCCATCTTGATGCGGACGAGTACGCAGCCTTTCTTTATGAACTTGCACATTCATCATCATCGATCCTTGTCCTGCACGATAAGCTTGATAAGTCCATTTCAAATGATAGATTAAAAGAAGTGCAAACAATTCTTAAAATTAACCAAGAAGAGCGCGGCCTTTCTGTCAATCGGCTGTTTGCTTTTTTAGAAGGAAAAAAGCTGATCGTGAAGTCAGAAAATCCCGCTATACATAGAAGAGTACGCGAAAAATTTATTAAAACCTTAACGTGTTTTAAAGAACAACACGCAGAGGGCTTTATGGACGGGCATTTTCAACGCGTATTAATCGATTTAATAAAGTGGCAGTGGAATCATGTAAAACCTTGGATGGTCGATAAAGCATTTCCTGAGCACGCGCCTCGCATCATGTGGTATGGAGATGCGAATAAAAGCGAGCAGTATTTTCTCTATTATTTAATTTTACTAGGTTTTGACGTCCTTACCTTTCATCCGGAGGGAAAGGATAATTTAAAAGAAGTAGATGAGAATCAACATTTAACAACGGTTTATACGTTTCCTTCTACTAGCTCGCTTTTTCCTTTTCCAACGGATAAACCGGTTCGAAAAGGTACGGTAGCATTTCGAGCTTCTCAAGAAATTGAGCAAGTGCTTCATTCAGAGGAGTCCCTGCTGTATAAACCTTGGCAATTTCGTTCGTATTTTCCAACTTCAGTTACTCTCAAAACGACGTATGATGAGATCTTTTTATTAATGAGAGAACGGGCGTTTATTCGTCCTAACTTTGAAGTGTCCAAGCCATATGTACACGTGCCGGTCCTATTCTCAAAAGTACTTGGTATTTCTAAAAACCGAAAAGAGTACTGGAGCAAAGTGCATGAGCTCATGCAAACAGAAAATGAGTTAGCTCTGACGATTGATTCTGTTCCTTTTGTCAAAAAAATAGAAGGAAATAATCACTTTCATTATCAAGGAGCTCTCGGAAGTGATGGGACGCTCAGTCCAGATAAAATGATTGAAAGCAACTGGTGGCGCTATAAAGAACTGCCTATCGGGCTTCAGCAAGGGCTAGCTGCAGCCATTTCCAGATACTGTGCACATTCAAAGCTTCTTCGGTTAGATCATGAAGATGCGTATCAGCGTCAAATGTACTTGTTTAATCAGTCTTTGAAGCTTCCAAACAACGTGCTTCGCATGCTTCAAAAATTTGATTATACGCAGCACGTCCCTCGGCTCATTATTTATCACGGAAATGAACATGAAACGTTTACGCGTGAAGATGCAGCTTTACTGCTTCTGTTAAATGAATTTGGCGTTGATATTGTTCTTTTTAATCCGACCGGTCAAATAGATATAGAAGCGTTTGTCGAAGAAAAATATTTCGATATGCACTGGCTAGAAGATATTAGCTTTAATGAAGAATTCAAAGAGCCGTCGCTCATTCAAAAATGGTTAAAACGAATCTTTTAAAGAAAGAAGGGTTTTTAAATGGCACCAAACGAATTACAGCCTTTAGATGTAAATGAAGCTGAAGAAGTTTTAGAAACAAAGCCTAACGAAGTAAAAGCAAAACTGCGAGAAGAGCCAGAAGTACGTCGCTTGGCAGAACAAATTGATTATAAAAATCAGCTGGCTTTACTTGAGTATGGGAAAGAAACAGCTAATGAAATTTCCTCTTTTTCCGGAAAAGTGCTTAGTACAATTAAATCGTCTAGCATGGAAGAATCAAGTCAATTATTAAAGCAGCTTGGAAAGATTATGGATAAATTTGATGCAAAGGATTTTGTTGAAGATAAAGGGTTTTTCTCTAAGCTTTTTAAACGCGGTCAAAAAATAGTAGACAAGCTGTTTCAAAAATATGAGACGATGGGCTCTGAAATTGATAAAGTATATGTTGAAATTACAAAATATGAAACCGAAATGAAGCACTCAACCACAACACTTGAACAGCTTTACGAGCAAAACTATCAGTATTATATGGAGCTTGAAAAATACATTGTAGCGGGGGAAGTGAAAGTAGAAGAGTTAAAACAAGAGCTAAAGGTGCTTGAAGAAAGAGCGTCGAGTGGAAATCAGCTGGCGGCAATGGAGCTTCAAACCTTAAAAAATGCGGTTGAGCTGATGGAGCAGCGATTATATGATTTAGAAATGGCAAAACAAGTATCTTATCAATCTGCTCCTCAAATTCGCATGCTGCAGCGAGGAAATACAAAGCTGATCGGCAAAATCAATTCTGCGTTTATTACAACGATTCCTATTTTTAAAAATGGACTTATTAACGCAATCGCAGCAAAGCGTCAAAATTTAGTAGCCGAGTCGATGAACGAATTAGACAAACGTACAAATGAACTGCTCATTCGAAATGCAGAAAATATTTCACAGCAAAGCGTTAAAATTGCCAAAATGTCCGGTGCTCCTAGCGTAAAAGTAGAAACGATGGAGCAAACGTGGAATATTATTATGAAAGGAATGCAGGAAACAAAAGCGATCGAAGAAGAAAACAAACGTCTGCGTGAAGAAGGACTTGTTCGCTTGGAGCAATTTCAAGAAAACTTCAAAGCGCTTGAGCATAAAATGTAACGAAAAAGCGGGAATCTTTACGATTCTCGCTTTTTTTTCATATACATTTGCTAGAAGTCTGAATTGTTTAGAAGAGATTAGTCAAAAGCATGAAAGGGTATCAGATATAAAAGAAGTATTATCCAAAATAAGATAGTTATTTCCAGAAGGCGTTTGTTTACTTTTATAATTTAATTTAAAAACGTAAAAAACTTAATGTTTTTAAGTTTTTTTATGGATTTTATTTTTTATTTGCGCTACAATTAGCTCATATCAAAGTAAAAAAGGAGGGTATTCGGATGTATCAAGAGCAGCGCATGAGTGCGATTGTTGAATACCTTCATACACACCGTACGATTACGTTAGACGAAATTTGCGATATGTTTACCGTTTCAAAAGATACGGCGAGGCGTGATTTAGTCAAACTTGAAGAACATGGTGAGGTTATGAGAGTCAAAGGCGGGGCGACGCTATCGTCAAGTCACATCGTTGATTATAGTGAACGAACGCCTACCAAAGCGAAAGAACAAATCGCTAAAGAAGCAGCTTCGTTAATTTCGGCGGGCTATGATGTACTTTTAGATACGTCTTCTACCATCGCACTGATGGCGAAGTATATGGATGTAAAGCATGCAACTGTTATTACGAATTCCATTGATAATGTGGATTTGCTCGATCAATATACGACGTGTGATACGTTTTTGCTGCCGGGCAAGTTTAACGGGAAAAACCGTAACGTCACCGGGCCAAGGACGATTTCTACGTTGCAGGAATACAAAGTAGATCAGCTGTTTTTAGGTACGTGCGGCGTTGGTGCAGATGGTATTACATCTCCAAGTGAAGAAGAAGCGTTTTTAAAAAGACAGATGATTCAATGTGCAAGACAAGTTATTATGCTTGCGGATCATACGAAGTTTGAACGTGAATTTTTACATCGAGTATGTGATATGAGCGATATTGATATCCTAATTACAAATAAAGCACCAGAAGCGGATGTAAAAGAAAAAATAGAACAAAATCAAGTGCGGCTTATCGTAACAGATGTTGATAAAGGAGAGGAAACACAATGAAAAAAATAAAAGTAGGATTAGTAGGATACGGATTTTCAGCAACAGTGTTTCACACGCCGCTTTTAAGCGTGTTAGACGAATTTCATATTTCAAAGGTAATGAGTTCAAATCCTGAAAAAGTAAAGAGTGACTTAGAGGATGTTGAAGTAGTGGGCACTCTATCTGAACTTCTAGAAGATGACAGCATTGATTTAGTTATTATTACAACGCCTAGCGGCATGCACTATGAAATGGTGAAAGACGCACTACGCGCAGGCAAGCATGTAATTGTTGAAAAGCCGATGGTCGTATCGGAAAAAGAAGCAAATGAATTAATTCAATTAGCAAAAGAACAGGATGTTCAACTAAGCGTCTATCATAACCGCAGATGGGATAATGATTATTTGACGGTAAAGCAGCTGATTGAAGAAGGGAAATTAGGCGACGTTAAAATGTATGAAGCTCATTTTGATCGCTATCGTCCAGCTGTTCGAGACCGCTGGAGAGAAAATGAAGGATCTGGATCAGGAGCGCTTTACGATTTGGGATCTCATTTAATTGACCAAGCCTTACATCTTTTTGGAATGCCTGAATTTGTTCAAGCTGATGTATTTGGTCAGCGAGATCATGCACGTACGGATGATTACTTCCACATAGTGCTTGGGTACGGTTCTCTTCGCGTTATTTTACATTCAAGTGCCATTGTGCCAAGCAACGGGCCGCGCTTTCAAGTTCACGGAACAAAAGCAAGCTATATTAAATACGGCATTGACGGTCAAGAAGATATGCTAAGAGCCGGCAAGAAGCCTGTGGATGATACGTGGGGAGCCGACAGCCCTGAGCACTACGGAAAGCTGACAACTGGCGAAGGCGAAACGAAAGAAATTCAAACGCTGCACGGTTCTTATGTGACGTATTATCAAAAAATTGCCGACAGCCTGCTTCGAGGAGAAGAGCTCCCGGTTTCAGCAGAAGAAGCTCGTGACGTGGTTAAAGTCATTGAAGCGGCCTTTGAAAGCAGCAAAGAAAAACGAGCGGTTTATTTTAACTAAGGAGCGAGAAACAGTGAGTAATCATTCGGTAGAGACGCTGCTTGAAAAAGTAGTTCAACAGGAAAAAGAACTAATCTTTCATCAATTTACAAATGACCAGGCGTTACAGATAGGAACAGCAATTATTAATGAAGCAAAAAGTAAGAGAAAATCCGTTACAGTAAATATTAAACGAAATGGTCAAACACTTTTTCATCATGCGATGGAAGGGGCGATTCCGGATCATGAAGAATGGATTAAACGAAAATCAAATACCGTTTTTCGCCACCATCACAGCTCATATTATATGAAGCTGTACTGCGAGTTAAAAGATCGTTCTTACGCGCAGTTTTATGCAGCGAACCCTCACGAATTCGAAGCGGTAGGTGGTTCATTTCCGATTTCGGTTAAAAACGTCGGCGTAATTGGAAGCATCACCGTATCAGGAATGTCACAAGAAGAAGATCATGCACTGGTGACCGATACGATTCGTAGCTTTTTACAATAAAAAACAAGCGGACTTCGTTGGAAGTCCGCTTATTTAATTAAAAGATGAGTGGCGATAAAGCATGTGTTTCTTCTACATAAATAAAAGCATCATATCGTTTTGACAAGCGAGAAGGAACATAATTTCCGTATTGTTCAATCTCTGGGTCATATACAACACCAATGGCGCGGTGGCCTATCGTTGAATGAAAAAAATTTCGGTTTTCCTCTGTAAACATGAGATATTGATCAAAAGCACCTGCTCGGTGAATGGTATCTTCCCAGCTTCCTTCTATAGCTGGAGGAACGGTTAACTCCTGCTGAGGATTACCCCAGCTATCAGAAGCAATGACCGTGCCGTGATGAGTTCCGAATCCGACGGCGTAAACATGCTTCGGTCCGTATTCTTCACGGGTAAGCTGACCTACATTCACCATGCCGCTGCTTTTCATGTCCGTTGCTCTTGCATCTCCGATGTGAGTGTTATGCTCCCATACAATGCCTTTAGCGCTTTCTTTGTAGTAAGCTTGAATATATTTTAAAGCTTCTACCATATGACGATCGCGAATATTCCACGATTCATTGTCGTTGGTAATCATCGTATGATAATAAGCTTCAGCATTGCTTGCTACCAGCGCATTTACCTGCATACTAAGCGCAGCCTCAGGCTCATGAGTATAGGTATCTTTTTTTTGCTGAATGGTTTGTAAAAGCTCTAAGATTTCTACCATGCAGTTTTTTCCGTAAAGAGCAGAAGAGATTCCGTACATCTGTGCTTCGCGATGAAAAGGTTCAAAGCATTCAAAGGCTTTTTTCGCTTTCTTTGCATCAGAAGCGTGGTTGTTTTCTAAGTACTCAATAATAGCTTCCATCGATTCCCACAGGCTATATACATCTAAGCCGTAAAAACCTACTTTCGGCTGATGTGCTGGCAAGTTGTTGTTATAATCACGAAGCCATTCAATCAATTCTTTTATTTCTTGATTAGCCCACATCCATGAGGGCCAGCGGTTAAAAGATTTTAAGACATCTTCGGCATTCGCGTACTGAGTTGTATATCCTTTAATATAGCGATTAACTTCAAAACACGAAGGCCAGTCTCCTTCCACGGCTATAAAGGAGAAATCATGATGATGAATTAATTCTTTCGTAATAGCTGCTCGAATTTCGTAAAATTCAGATGTGCCGTGAGATGCTTCTCCGAGAAGTACGTATTGAGCGCGGCTTGCTGTGTTAATGAGCGGCAGTAAGTCATCGACATCAGCAAAAGGCATAGAATGTTTTTTTATGGCTTCTATCATTTGAATGGTTTTTAGCATATGATCACCTTGTTTTTAAGAAATGGATAGCAAGAGCTTTGTACAACAAGTCTTGCTACCAGTTAACGGGTTTTTATTTTTATGAATTACCTGCTAAAGTGCTTAATGGCAGAATCATTTAAAGAAAAATCTTCTTTAGTAAGCGCCGTTTGATTCTGTGTTTCGCATTCTTTAGTAGGGTGCTCTTCTTTTTTAGAAACAACAGAAACTTCTTCGTTATTTTCATACGTGTTGTTTGTTGACATTATGTTTCACCTCTTGTATCTAGTGTTTGAGGTACAGAAAATAAAATAAGAAGAAATATCAGGAATACCTTGAAAAGAAAAGTATACGCTTTAAATTATTTGAACTCATGCAAGAAATTGTCTACACTAAACACTGATACATAAATCGAGTGAGGAGAACGTGGACAGTTTATGAAGTTGATTTCGTGGAACGTAAATGGCATTCGCGCGTGTGTGCGAAAAGGATTTTTAGATTATTTTCAAGAAGTGAATGCGGATGTATTTTGTATTCAAGAGACGAAGCTGCAGGAAGGTCAAATTGATTTGCAGCTAGAAGGATATTATCAGTACTGGAATTATGCCGTGAAAAAAGGCTATTCCGGAACGGCAGTTTTTACAAAGCAAAAGCCTTTATCCGTTTCATACGGTGTGGATAAAGAATCAGAAGACGAAGGACGTATTATTACGCTCGAGTTTGAACAATGCTATGTAGTAAATGTGTATACGCCAAATTCTAAAAGAGACTTAGCAAGGCTTGAAGAAAGGCTTCAATGGGAAGATGCTCTGCTCGTGTACTTAAACAAATTAAATAGCCGTAAAGCAGTGATTTTATGCGGAGACCTAAATGTAGCCCACGCAGAAATTGACTTGCGCAATCCAAAGTCAAACCGAGGAAATTCTGGTTTTACCATAGAAGAGAGAGCGAAAATGACGACGCTTCTTGCTAGCGGATTTCTTGATACATTCCGCTATCTATATCCAAATGAAGAAGGAGCCTATACCTGGTGGTCGTATATGAACAAAGTGCGAGAACGAAATATCGGATGGCGCATTGATTATTTTATCGTATCAGAGAGAGTCAAAGACGTGATTCAAGAAGCTGCTATTCATCCGCATGTAATGGGAAGCGACCACTGTCCCGTGATGTTAGAATTAAATGTACCCCACCTATGATTTCTTTCTATATAATAGAAGAAAAACGGAAAAAAGGTTGGTTCACGCGAACGGTTGCGGTATAGTAAACATATCGAAAAGTACAGAATGTTCTAGGAGATAAAGGGGGAGACAGAGGTGAAGCGAGACTCGCTGCAAACCATTGAGCACGAAATTGCGCTGCTTGTTCGTCTAACAACGACGCACAGTCCCAAGCTTGGAAGCTTGGACCGTTCTGAATATTTACTGTTAAGCGAGCTAGATCAGCGCAGTCCGCTCGGGATTAATGCATTAGCTGAAAATTTAAAGCTGAGCTTATCTACAGCTAGCCGGCAAGTATCTGCGCTTGAAACCAAACAGTTTGTTCGCCGCTTTCCAAGTCCAGAAAACGGGCGAATTAGTTTAATTGAAATGACGGATTCAGGAAAAGATATTTTGCAGCATGTACAAAGCAAGCGTAAACAGGCCTATGCTGAAGTGTTAGAAGATTGGTCGGAAGAAGAGATTTTAGTACTGGAAAAAAGCTTATCCCGCTTGAATCATAATTTTAAAAAATGGCGCAGCAATGGATGTTAAAGCGAATACATATAGGTAAACAAAAAGGCTATTGAAAAATAGTCTTTTTAAGTTGGAACAAAGAAGTTGATTTCTTCATTAAAAGATGTATAATATGTAGTGCTGCTATAACTTGCATGATACAACTTGTACGATAAAATATGTAAAGAATTGTTAGTCATATGAAAAGAATTTAATAAAAGGAGGAATAAATATGAGTCAGAATAATCCAGCAGTAGCCTCCGACAAACAAGGTTTAAGCGTACCTAAATACTTAATTATGGCGATTTTAACGCTATTTTCGATTGGCCCTCAGTATTTTTTGAATTTATCTTACACGGTCAATCAAGTATTGATTCAAAATCGATTTGATGCGAGTACACAAAGCTTACTATTGCCATCTATTATTTCTAATTTGGCATTTGGACTTGGGGTACCAATTGGTCCGATGCTGACGAAAAAATATGGCGTGCGTAAAGCATACTTAACGTTCGTTTTAGTCTTTTTAGCAGGTTCGATTATCAACGTTTTTTCTGAAAATGTGGCATTTTTATCCCTTGGTCGTCTGATTCAAGGCTTAAGCTCAGGAATGTTGTTTTTAACCATTATTCCAGCTGCGCTGATTTCGTTTCCGAATAAAATCCGAAACTTCTTTTTAGTGTTAGCGATCGGCGGACTCTTCGGTTCAACAGCAATTGGAGCCTTTTTAGGCGCTGTATCTCTTAGCATGGACAATTGGCGCTGGGTGTTTGTTCTAGGAATACTTGCTTCTCTTGTCTGTCTGTTTATCGGATATAAGGTATTGCCTGCTCACGATCCAAGTCAGCAAGAAGAGCGTCCAGTAGATAAGAAAAGTATCTTTATCCTTAGTCTTATTATGATTTTACTAGTATATCCACTGTATGAACTAAGATATGAAGGATTCGCTTCTATTCAAGTGTGGCCATTCTTACTAGCTACAGCAGGGTTAGTTGTCATTTTTGTTTTAGTTGATTTAGCGGCTGAAAATCCGTTAGTACCATTAAAATCGCTTCTAGCCGTAAAACCAGTTGCAGGTACAATTATGGCAATTGGCGGTCATATGGCATACATCTTAGCAATCGCAGGTATTAATGGCGTCATGCAAAATGTGCAAAATGCATCGTACACCACGCTTTCTTATTTTTATTTATACTTTTTTGTTGGGGTACTGATTTCAGCATTTGCGACGACATTTTTGTATGATAAATTTGGTCCAGGCTACCTTGGAGCGATTGGATCACTTCTCATTGTCATTGTAGGATTTAGCTGGGTAAACGTATCAGCCGATACATCACTAGTGAGCTTGTATGTTCACATTATGCTCTTTGGTATGGGTGTTAGTATGGCACTGGTATCCGGTGCACTAGGAGCGGCACTAGCCGGAGATTTACATCAAGCTTCGATGCGTTCGATTTCACTGCACTCCATTCGAAATTTACTAGGAGCCATTATAGCACCTGTAATAGGATGGTTTGTTGTTCGACAAAACGCGATTTATTATGAAGATTTCCGAGGACAAATTAGCTCAGTAGATCCTCAGGTGAAGCTGCAGCTGTCTGAAATGATTAAACGCTATATGGGTATGGGAATGAGTCAAGCAGACGCAAAAACATCGGCTGTGACGGCTGTTGTAGCAGGCGCTAAAAAAGCATCGATTTTACATGCGTATCACAACTTATTTTTCTTGCTTGGTATTTTAGGCGTAATCATGCTCATTGCTTCACTAAGTAAAGCGTGGAGCGGTAAAAATAGAATTCTTGTTCAAAAAGAAGAGGTTCAAGAAGAAGCTGAGCCGCAAGAAGAAAGAAAAATGCTGCCGGCACCTCAAACAGAAGAAACATCTATATAATATACTAACTATAGAAAGAAGGAATTCCGATGAGTAAAAGTCGTTTATTGGTTACTAACATTGTTGGAATCATTGTGATTTTATTACTAGTAGGCTTTGGTGGATATTATTTCTACGAAAAAGCAAATTACGTTAAAACAGATGAAGCGCAGGTAGAAGCACCGCTTTCGCAAGTCATTGCTTCAGCTAACGGTCAGTTAAGCGAATGGAATGTAAAAGAAGGAGACAGTGTTTTTCAAGGTGATTCTGTTGGAAGCTTAAAAGAAGGCGACAAATCAACAGACGTAACTTCTATGATTGACGGAACAATTATTAAAAACAACGCATCTCAAAATCAATTAGTAAAAGCTGGCGATGTATTAGCACAAACAGCTGATTTATCTAAAATCTATATTACGGCAAACATTAAAGAAACAGACCTAGGTGATATTGAAGAAGGAGACAGCGTTGACATTACAGTGGACGGAGATTCAGGTAAAGTCTTTAAAGGCCATGTTGAAGCAATCGGCCGCGCAACCAACTCAGTGTCTTCTATGCTTCCGGCTCAAAATACAGGAAACTACACAAAAGTAACGCAAAAAGTACCGGTGAAAATTTCAATTGATGATGCATCAGATAAAGTTCTTCCAGGTATGAACGCGGAAGTGAAAATTTCAATTTAATAACGGAAAAAAGCTGCTTCCTTCAGGGAAGCGGCTTTTTTTATGCCTAAACAAATAAAATAAAAAATGTGCTAAAAAGGGGATGTATACAAAGGAAATGTGTGGTAAGATACTTCTTGTTTGAAATTGGATATCGGTAAAGAAGGTGATGGGATGACCGCGGTCGAAACAAAAAAAGGGCCAAAAGAAAAGCTGAATTTGTTTTTCTTAACGTGGCCGATCTTTTTAGAAGTGTTTCTTTTTATGTTAATGGGGATTGCTGATACCTTTATGCTAAGTGCGCTGTCGGATGATGCCGTATCAGGAGTCGGAGCAGCCAATCAATACCTTCACATTGCGATTTTGGTGTTAGAGGTCATTGGTAACGGAGCGGCAATTGTTGTCTCTCAGTATTTAGGATCAAAACGGTATATGGAAGCGTCAAAGATTTCTGCTTTGGCCGTTACGTTAAATTTAGGAGTCGGGCTAGTTATTAGCGCGGGTTTTCTTTTGTTTTCAAGGCATATGATGGAAGCGATGAACTTACAAGGTGACGTGCTGATGTATGCACAAAGCTATTTATCCATCGTCGGAGGAGCTATTTTTCTTCAAGCGATTATTAACTCTCTTGCAGCGATTATTCGCGTACACGGCTTTACGAAGCAGGCGATGTTTGTTTCACTTGGAATGAACATTTTTCATATTGCAGGAAACTATGCTTTAATCTTTGGGAAGTTCGGCTTTCCGGAAATGGGCGTGCAAGGAGCAGCGATTTCATCCGCCTTCAGCCGATTTGTTGCGCTGATTGTGTTCTTTTGGCTGCTGTATCAAGTGATGGAATATAGAGTGAAATTTCAGTACTACATTACGCTTTCAAAAGAATATATCGGCAAAATTTTAAAAATCGGTATTCCGTCGGCTTTTGAACAGGTTATGTATCAAGGCTGTCAAATTGTCTTTTTATACTATGCAACCTACCTAGGAGCAGAATCACTTGCTGCGAGACAGTACGCGATGAATATTTCAATGTTCATTTACTTATTTGCCATTGCAATTGGAATGGGTACAGCGATTATTGTCGGCCGTTTAGTAGGCGGAAACGAAAAAGATGAGGCGTACCATCGCGTATGGAAAAGCGTCAAATGGGCCAGTGCCGTAACGATGATGATGGTTGTTCTTGTGATGACATTCAGAACACAGCTGATCAGCGTGTTTACAGACAATCCGCATATCATTGAGCTTGGGGCGACGGTGCTGCTTCTGAGCATTGTGCTTGAAACGGGAAGAACGATGAACATTGTGCTGATTAACTCGCTGCGGGCAGCGGGAGATGCCAAATATCCGGTGTTAATTGGTGCGATGTCGATGGTCATGATGAGCTTGCCGCTTGGTTATTTCTTCGTTTTCCATTTAGACATGGGGCTCGCTGGCATTTGGCTTGCCATCGCAGCCGATGAATGGACGCGCGCAGTTATTATGTTTTTCCGCTGGAAAAGCCGGGCATGGGAAAACTACGGACTTGTGCAGCACGAACAAACAGCTGAAGAACCAACGCCGGTTCAAGTATAAAACAAAACCTCTGCAGAATGTGCAGAGGTTTTTTGCTGTGTAAAAAAACGAAGTGAAGTTGGTCTTTTTACGCAAAAAGCTTTAATTTGTGGAAAAAAACGGGTATGGGTACAAAGGAATGGTTTTATTCTACTTATTCTTTGTTTTAGATAACAGTATATGGTTGGATAACGTATTTAGACATGAGTCTTTTTTCTCTTATTTTTCATTTTTATCTCAATTCATGAAACTAGAAGCATAAAAAAGAGAGTTTTTTCCTATTTAGCTATAATGAGACAAATTTTATACTTATAATTATTGGATTAAACTCGAAATGTGCGGAACAGGAGGAACGATATGGGGTTAGGAAGCGTATTAGACGGACTGCTGGGAGAAGTATCTGGAAGAGTCTCAGATGTAGAAGGAAAGATCTCTAAGCTAAGAACAGCTAAAAGTAAAATTGAGCATGAACAAGCTGTTTCATTAAAAGAAATTGAACACATCAAAAAGCCTGAGCTGGGAGACAAATGGACGGGTACGTTATCGGATGATTTTGACGAAAAACGTACGGCAGCCTACGACAACATAAAAGGCATTTTAGACGGTGATTACGATGGATACATTCGTGAAATTGAAACAAAGATATGGGCGCTAGAAGCTGAAAAAGGAGCTTTGAGCGGCTTGAACGCCGCTATTGGAGAAGCGGATTCTTTATTAGCTAAAGGTGAAGAAGCTTACGACGCAGTAGAAAACAAGATTAGTGAAATTAGAAGGGGGCTGTTTTCATGACAATTAAGCTTGATCACGCTGACGTTATCAAAAAGCTTGAAGCAGTCAGCACAGCGATTGGAAATTTATCCATTAGCAAAATGCCTGACCTTGGAAAAAACAGCCTTGATACTACAGAGAAATGGGAAGCGCGCGAAGAAGAAATTCAAACGCTTATTTCTACTTATATAAAAGCACTAAACAAAAACGTAAAAGATACAAAATCTAATGTAGACTTACTAAAAGAACAAGACGAATCTATTATCCATTCGTAGCAGCAAAGGGGGATGACTGTGGGAAAGGTATACGATGCAAAAGCGCTGTTTGATGTAGCAAAAGACAGGGAAAAAGCCTACGATGAGTTACTCAGCCAGCTGGGTGAACTGAAAAAAGCGCTGCAGGGCGTAGCGGACTTAGAAGGCAGCTTAGAAGGAAAAGGCGCTGACAATATAAAATCTTTTTATAAGCAGCACGCCGATACGGCCGGACAGTGGGAAAACTTAATTAAAATGCAGCAAAGCTATTTTTCAACGCTTCACGTTAAAGCTGAAAAAGCAAAGCTATCAGGAAGCACGATTGTAGATGAATCATTTTTAGAAACAGAGCTAAAAAACGCCAACAGCAATGCTAAAGAAATGGTTGCGCAGCAGCACGACGATCTGCAGAGTATTTTAAACGGCATTGACGATATCGTCTCTATTTCAGCGTTTTCAACGAGTGAGTTTAACGATAAAATAGAAGAAGCAGAGAAAAAACGCACCGATACAATTGAAGCAATGAACCAGCTAGACGCTGAATGGTCAAAAGAATACAGCGAAATGGACGACTTCTATGCGGTAGTGGATATGCTAGTAAGCGGCTTAGAGCTTGCTACGAGTCAAGGAGGAAGTGTCTATCAGCTTGCCTTTGACGAAAAAGCCTATCACGACAGCGAGCTGTATAAAGTTCAAACAAAGCTAAACGACTATGCAACTTCATATGTTGACTACAACAAGCAGCAAGAAGAAGTATACGAGCTGGAAAAAAAGCAAGAAGAAGAAGCAAACAAGCCGTGGTATGAAAAAACGTGGGACGCGGTTTCTACCTTTACAGGAGAGGTCAGCGGATATTATGATTATAAACGAGCAGCAGAAGGCGTGGACCCTGTTACGGGTGAAAAACTTTCCACCTCACAGCGCGTCGCAGCAGGAGCCATGGCAGCAGCCGGCTTCATTCCGGTTGTCGGCTGGGTAGGAAGAGCCGCAAAAGGCGGAAAAGCCATCTACAAAACGGCTAAAGGCCTAAGCGCAGCGGATCACGCCTTAGACGCCTATAAATCCGCCAAATCCTTCAAAGTCCTGGAGCAAACCGAAAAAGGCCTCTACGGTCTTGTGGCTGCAAACGGGCTAGGAGAATATATGACCGGACGCGACATGTTCGGGAATAAAATCAGTGAAGAGCAGCGTAAAGCAAGTCTTCTGCAAGCATTAGGAATTGCTGGAGCTGGGGCGCTTTCTACGAAGGTAGCGGGGAAAACAGCGAAAGCAGGCGCTAATGCCGTGGCAAACGGAGCGAAGAAGCTTAGTGATATGCGTAATTCACTTCGTACTGAAGTTATTACGAACAGAGCCCGCAGTGCGTACCAAAGCGTTCAAAAAAGCTCTCCATCGTGGACTCAATCCTTAAAGAAAACGTATAACAATATTCTAGATTCAAATATGCCGAGACTCATGCCAGAATTAGCGCCTCTAGGCCCAGACTTGGGCCAAAGAACGGTTCGAGAGACGTTGCAGAACTCAAAAAATTATGTTATGCAGAAAGCTGAGAAAGTTTCGGCTGTTTCTAAGGTTACTAGTGAAGTTACACCCAAAAAGAAATCTCTACCAGATTGGCTGAAAGATCGTTGGCAAGCAGGTAATAATTTTAATAAGGAAAATCGTCCTCGTTACCCTTATAATGAAGTAGAGTTGGAGGCAAAAGAAGTAGGAGGCAAAAAGTACGTAGTTGACTCATACGCACCTAACAAGGAAATAGTATCGAGAAAATTTACTCAACTTAGCGAAGTGCAAGAAAAGACAGCTAAGAGCTACTTAAATGAAATTACCAAAAAATATTCTTCAGGATCCAAAATATCAAATAGTACTTTTAATCCTAATGCTCTCAAAGGAGGGCGGCTTAAAGGTGAATTAATATTAGAAGTACCAGTTCAAAATAAAACAATTCCGCAAACAATTCTTGACGAAGCAACAAAAAACCGGATTGTGATTAGGGATATTAAAGGGAAGGTGTATAATTGACTATGGAAATTTATTATTGTGACGAATGGTCCGACATCAAAAAGAAGCCTTGGAATATTCTTGATGATCGTACTGCATACACGAATCATCAAAAACATGAACCATATACGGCAGTATTAATGGAAGATGAGAAACCTAAGTATACTATAAATGTTACAAATGAATGGGTTTCGGTAGGGTTTTATGATGACCTAATTCGTAAATATTTAAATTATGATTTTGAAGTTATGAGTGAGGGTAAGATTTTTTTAAGAACAGCCATATATTGGGAGTACGATGATGAAACTGATACAGAAGTAAGTAGCTTGATTTTGGGTTTCAGAGAAGATGGCTATATAGCAATGGAAAAGCGGGATTTAAAGAACGGCTCAGTCGAGGAGCGCGAGACTAACGATACCCTTGAAGGAAATTGGGATGCATTTCCTGAATTTGGCCAGTACATTCATTTGTGCAAAGAGGAAAGGTAACGTATTTAAAGCGTTCTCCAGTGCATAAGTGTTATACGAGAAGTTTTATTTATAAGCGGATAAAGCAATTGAATAAAAAGGTAATTAAAATATTTGAGTTGGACAAACAGAACAAGAATACGTTTGAGAATAGAGACTTCACGAAGGTGATATATGCCATCATGGAGTCTTATTTTAATATGCGAATAATGAGAAAAGAAAGGGAAATGGGCCGGATGACATTTTATGTATATAGCTATAAAAGAGAGTCTGTTCAAAGTAACTGATGATAGACAATTTAAAGAATGTACAGAGCTGTTAAAAGAAGCGATTGGACACGAGGAAATATCTAGAGACATATTTACATTAAAACAACTTCGAGATATTGAAAATGGTGAAGCTAGAATCAAAGGATTAACATGGCACCATCATCAGGTACCTGGTAAGATGCAACTTGTGGTATCTAAAACGCACAAAGTAAATCATTTAGGTGGAAATAAATTATGGAGAGATGGTATCAGATGAGTAATATAAATTGGAGATCATGGGACGAACCAGTCACTAAGAATGAAGTGGAGAATGTTGGAGAAAAATTAGGAGTGAAATTTCCCTTAGATTATATAGAGGTTGCTATGGATTATAATGGTGCCCATGTTAGTCCTGAATTATTTCAAGTTGAAGGAAAAGAAAAGGTATTTGGAACATTATTAACATATGACGTTGAAGATGATGAGCATATTCTAGAAGTCTTTAATGATTATCAGGATACACTTCCGAAAAAGTTAATCCCTTTTGCTTTCGATCCGTCTGGAAACTTAATATGCTTTGATTATAAAGATCATGAAGATAATCCGATTGTGGTTTTTTGGGAACATGAAAATGCTTGGGAGAAAGAAATGTTAATCGAGAAAGAGGGTTTAACGGAAGAGCAGGCGGAAGAGCGTGCAAGAGAGAATGTATTTTATGTTGCAACAACATTTACTGAATTTCTTGATAAGTTACATGACTAAGGGTTAAGAGTAAACACTTAGCTCATGGAGGTTGTATGGCTGTGGAATTGTGTAACAATATTTTGTGGGAAAAACAGATACACTTACTAGGCCGGATGGAATTTTAAATTTCGAAATTATTCGTTACATGGAGCACACAAGAAACTTACAACTTATTCTATATAGCTAACTATAAAGCACTTGATGGTCTATAACAGCCAGCAAGTACTTTCTTTTATCTGAGGATATATAATTTCAAAGAGTCTTCATTTTTATTTGTTTCAATTAAATAGCTAAAGGCCTAAGCGCAGCGGATCACTCCTTAGACGCCTACAAATCCGCCAAATCCTTCAAAGTCCTGGAGCAAAACGAAAAAGGCCTCTACGATATTGTTACCATAAATGGCTTGACAGAATACATAACCAGACGCGACATGTTGAGGAACAACATTAGTGCAGGTAAAATAGATAACAATCGTTCTAATAGAATTTGGTTTATTATGGAGAAAGATAAAGGTTGGGCAAATGCTTTGAAGGAAGCTTTTCTAAAAAAGTATCGGTAAAAATATTTTTCTGTTAAAAATGGCATTCAATACGCCCTATTAAATTTAGAATATAGTATCAAATTGAAGGTGAAGAATTAGAGAGAGTAACAATTAAAAATCAGGCGGGAGGATAAATTTTATGCAAATGGAAATTCAGTTACAGGAATTGTATCAAGAAATAGCAGAAACGGTTAATAATATGATTCCAGAAGAATGGGAAAGATTTTATTTTTATGCACAGATTGATGAATCCGGGGGGGCGAGTTTACATTTTTTATAAATCAATTAGAGATAATAGCTACACGTATAGTCTAGATATACCGAAACAATTTAATCCATCGGAACTAGAATTTAATAATAAAGAAGATAAGTTTTTTGATCTTAGTGAACAGCTTAGAGAAATCTTTAAAGAAAATAGCCAGGAGCTATGGTATTCTTTTACGCTAATGTTAGATCAAACAGGGAAGTTCTCTGTATCATTTGATTATACAGATTGGTTGAATACAGATTACGGATTTGTAGCACAGAAAAAGATTTGAAAGTATAAATATTTAGATGAAGCACCAGCGGATGAAAAAACTAAAAGTTTAATAGATCAATATTTAAAAGAATATCCAAAGAATCCTATTTAAATAATTATTAAGGCTATACAAATGAAGGAAGCAGTAAACACAAAGTGAAAATACAGGGCTTAATAGCTAGATTTTAGAAGAATAGGGAGTGGGTAGAAATGATGCTTCAAGATAAGTTGAATTTCTTAAATAAATATACATTAAGTGAAGAACTATCTGTAAGCTTAATAGAGTCTAATGACATTGATTATATCCAAAAGGATTTAATTCCTGATGAATGGAGAGAAATTTTAAAAGAGAAAAATAAATCTAGTAAGATAAGTAGGGTATTAAATATATGGAAAAGATATGTAAGTAATGAAATGAGCAACACCATATCTTTTTTAAAGGGATTTTTGATAGATGTTGAATTAATGGCTATTGGTGATCGGTATTCGATATTATATTCGGTGAAAAATGCCAGAGGGAAAATTTTATATTATGAAGGCCGAAATCCTAAAGAGTACTTTAATAACGAACAGCTTGAAGAAGATTGGAGTAAAATTCCAGATAAAATTAGAAGCTTTTATGAAAATGTTCATAGTGGGTTTTACTACTATCCAAGTAAGTCAATGGGGTTAGAGTCCCTAGAAGATATCACATATTTAGACGATTATGAATGGGACATTATTGAAGAAATTGGAGAACGTAATTTAAAAATTGACTTCGCATCTTCATATGGATTTTTCAGTAATGGAATGGGAACTTATGTAGTAGTGGATTATAAAAACAGTTTGGGTGACAACGCCACTTTGTGGTCTTCAAAAGAAGAGCCAGAGTATAATCTAAACTTTTGGGATGTAGTAGATGAATGGATGGTTATAGGATTTGAATAAGTATATAAGCGTAGAGAAAGAAAGTAACAAGTAGTGAAAAAATAGGAAAGTAGATAGTAATAGCATTGTTTTACCTTTACCAAATGATGAACTATTAAATACCGTTGAAAAAAGCTTAAGAATTTCATTTCCAAAATCATATCATGAATTTATAAAAAAATAATGGGGTTGTTCCAATTTCAAATGAATTTAGCCATGACGAGAGTGATTGTATTATTGAACGGTTTTTATGTGTTCTTGAAGATAACGAATCGGATCATATAAATGGTTGGTACGATGTTGAAGTTATTATTGCGCAAATTGGTGAGAGGTTAACTGACAATGAAGATTCAAATGAAGGAGTTTGCATAGTGGACCGAAACCATAGTAAGAAAGCGATAAGAAATGCCATTAAAACTGGCGATATCAATGCAGTGAAAAAACTAATAGGTGATGATATAGAGACTTTGAATACCGTGACTGTATTTGGTACGTGGTTACATGTAGCGGTTAAAAAGGAGAACCTTCAAATCGTCCGGTATTTAGTTGAAAAAGGAATTGATGTTAATGCGAAAGGCGGGACATTTGATGCTTCTGCGTTAAATCTAGCAGCTGGATCTGGCAATTTAGAGAGAGTAAAGTATTTAATAGAATCTGGAGCAGAACTAGATGTGAGCTTAGCGAAGAGAAATCCGCTGTTTGGAGCAATTTATGGGGGGCATCAAGAAGTAGTTAAATATTTAGTACAAAAAGGAATAGATGTGTCCATTAGATACACGGGAGAAAACATCAAAAATATGAATGCCTATGAATATGCAAAGGAGTTTGGGCAGACTGAGATTGCTGAATATTTAAAGCAAAGGATGACTGGAAATTGATTGGGTTTAGATTGTCTCTCATGCAGGTGGTACAAATTGCTTAAGAGCAAAAAAATGAGGAGAGAAGTTGTTAAATTAGGAAAAGAATTCGAAAACAGTCGAATTCTTTTTTATGTTGGAGTAAAAAGTTAGTATTTGAAGTGTAAAAAACGCAATGTAGGAAGTGGAGAGAACGCATTTAGTACTTTAGTGTCTTATATTAAGAGTAATGAGGAGTTTATTGTAGTGGTTTATAATAGTTATAGAGAAACATTACTGTGTGGTACAGAGAACACTTTATAAAACGGAAAAACAGTTAGGTGGTCGAACATATTGAGTATGGAAACAGAAATAAATCAATTTTATAGAGAAATTTCTGAAACAGTGAATGAAATGATTCCTACACAATGGACAAAGATTTATTTTTACGCTCAAATATCCGAAACGGGAGGAGGAACTTGCTTTTTTTATAATACCCTTGAGAATGAAAAGAACTATAAATATAGTTTAGAAATTCCTTATGAATACGATATTGATAAAGAATTTTATAAAATGAAGGATCGAGCTTTATTTGAGTTAAGTAATAGATTAAGAAACGTTTTTAAAGATAATCAGCAAGAACTTTGGTACTCTTTTACACTATCTGTTAATAGCGATGGCAAATTGAAGGTGCATTATGATTATACAAATTGGTTTGACACGGATTACAGCTTTGATGACCAGCTAGTGATTTGGGAATATAAATATTTAGGAACAGAACCAGATGATAGCGAAAGTAAGACTTTAATCAATAAGTATTTAAATGAGTATCCCAATAATCCAATTTAGCATAAATCCAGTATTTGTGGTTAAATTCCCACATCATGAAGGTACTAAATTAACCCTGGAAAAATTACATCAAGAGGACTTTTTATAAGTGTAGAAATAAATATTTATTACCAATCTTTATTTTATTTGCAGGAGATTTTGTGTGTTTAGATTATAGAGGTTCAAGAGATAACCCTAGCGTTTGCGTAGTGGTCACGGTCAAATAGTAAATGTTGATTCAATTAATTATAAAAGGGTGATACGAATGCAGAAAATCGTAGAATTATTTCATGATATAGATTGTACGTTGTCTCCCATGATAAGTTTTTATAGCGCTTTATCAGATCAAAAATTTTTAAAAGTCTTACACTATTTTTCAGAGGAAACTGGTTATGGAAATGAGTACTACACTTGTACATTTTCAGGAGACTTAGAGCCGTGGGAAGAGGGCTATGTGGAAAACGGCATTGAATTTCTAGACGGTACGGGTGACACTGACAAAAGTGTTATTGTCGATTATGAAACGTTTTTAACTTACTTGCACAAAATTTGCCACGTATATATGGAAGATCATGCCCATGATAAAGAAAAAGTGATGGCTCTTTTACATAAAATCAAACAAAATCATAGTAATGAAGACTAGTAGGAGTATATGAAGAAGCAACGAATCGAGTCTTGCTATAGACAATAAGCTCCCCACACTACAGCGCATTACACCAAGCAGAGAGACGATATATTTTGGAGAGAATTCTACAAAGTAGAAAGTAGAGGGAAAACGAAAAATGGAAATAACTCAAATGACAAAAGCTATTAGAGGTGCTATAAAAGGTGGTCACTTAAATAAGGTGAGAGACTTACTTGAGAAAGAGCCAGAAATGTTAACATGGGTTACACCTTTTGGCACATGGCTACATGTAGCGACAGCTCATGGTCATTTAGAAATTGTACAATACCTTATTCGTGCTGGAATAGATGTTAATGCACAAGGAGGAACTTTTTCTACCAATGCCTTAGAAAGAGCGGCTGCAAAAGGACATATAGATATTGCTAAGTATCTTATTAACCATAATATTAAAATTGATATCAGTGAACCAGATAAAAATCCGCTGTTTGCTGCTATATATAACGGTCATTTTGAGATGGTTAAACTGTTAGTTGAGAATCATATTAATATATCGATTACATACTCTGGTGAAAATATGAAAGAGATGGATGCTTATGCATTTGCGATTGAACGAGGACAAATAGAAATTGCTGAATATTTAAAGAGAAAGTTGAAATAGATAATTTACTTAGCGAAAGCAGGTGTAATGATGGTAGGCTCAAGAAACCTTATGAATAGTATATGGTTTGGTGAAAAGACCACTTTATCTCAAGCTGAAATAAAAGAACATCTATTGAAAAGCCATACAGAAAGGGACATTTTATTTAATTTAATCGAGTTATATAAAATAGGGGATTTTACTCAAAAGCCGCTATTAATTCAATTGATGAACGGGACTCAAGATGAAGCGGTTTTGAATTTGTGTATAAGGGTCTTTTTCGCTATCGCAACACATGACGACTTAAGAGATTCAAATAATCTGCGATTTTTGAGTAAAAGTACCGAAGAAACGGTTGATACGTTTGCATCCGCAGCGACAACATCACTTTCTCTTGAAGTAGTTCCGTATTTATTGGCTTTACTTGAAGACTGGAATGAAATTGACGATACGGCTATTATCATAAAGGATTCGCTTGATTTTTTCCTTGACTATGAAGCGAAAATCGGAGAAGAGGCGACTGCCGAGGAAATAGGAGACTATTATGTTGAGTATTGCAATGAGAATGATCCAGAAAGTTATTACTTTCAACAAAATGTAGCTTTTCCCGGAGACTTAACAAAAAAATTAGTCCAAAGAGCGATGAGTGCAGCACATAACGAAGAACCATTAAAAATGGAGTTGATTCCATCTTTATTATCCATTTTAACTGGGGAAAAAGTGCCTGGAGATTACCGCACAATTATGAATGCAAGCTATTATAAAAAAATGATGGAGTATATTTACAATCTTTCCATTAAAAGCTGGGAAAAAGGACAAAAGTATTTTTATGGGTATAAGCTATAGAAAGAAACCATACGTACTGTCCAAACGCAATCCATTTGGTAACAAAATTAGTGGAAAAAGAAAGGGAAGAATAATTGAAAAAATTCATTAGAAATATAGGGGATAAAGTAGTCGTAGTTCAAGCAGAACATGAATTAAAAATGCAGGTTGAGAGTCTATTTCGTATCTTTGAAACGATAGAAAGAGAAAAATGGACTGACGGGTTTTCGATACAAATAGGGTGGTCGAACTTTATTGTTTCTGTAAAGAATGAAGAGTATTACATTCTTTCACCGGACTATTCAGGGAATCCCTTTGAGGATTATACAGAAGATTTAACGCTTTCTCTATGGGCGCAGTTGGAACAAGTTCACTTTTTGCGCAAGTTAAACATGAAAAATGGTGAAGGTGTCAGCTTTAGAGATAAAGTCGTGGTAGCTAAAAATATACTAGAAGTAGATAGCATTTACTTACAAAGAAGCGGCGGAGCTGAACGAGGAGATTCTGGCTGGTACATAGGGCCGGTACATGAAGAAGATGATACAGAAGAGCTTGAGGCTTTTTATGTTTATCAATTATTAAAGATTCGTCCATCCCTTATTCAAGTTTTAGCGTTACCATATGAATATATGGTGATTTTTGAAAGAGATCAAGTGAAGGCAGTATTAAATGAAAGAGATGAAGATATTTTGAGTGGAGGAAGAAATGATACAAATTGACCCTGAAAAGCAAGTGAGAATGGAGAAATATAAGACCAAAAGCGATGAATGCTTTGGAAATAATGATTACGAAACATCTATAGATTTATTGGTACAAGCTTGGGGTGAAATTCCACAGCCTAAAGGTTTATATCCTGACACTTACAATATTGTACGGGATATTATTGATACATTTACAGTGATAAAGAATTACAAAAGCGCTAAGCAATGGTTAAATCATTTATATACATCGGATTTTGAAAGAATAGATGACGGAGAGCGTGAATTTTTATCAGGAACTATTTATTATGAGTTGGGCGAATTAAATGTTGCAAAAGAATTTTTTGATATTGCCAATAAAAAGTCAGAAGGAAGATCGTTCGAAGGGCAAGATGTCAAATATATAAAGCTGCTAAAAGGATCATGAAGATGAAACCTTATTATTTCAGTAGGGAGATGCTGTAATGGAAATGAACGATCAACTTCACCAGCGAATTGTCAAGTTATGTGAAGAAGGTGATCGATTTGCTGAACTGAAACAAATGAGTGAAGCGATTGCTTCTTATCAACGAGCACTTGAATTAGTTCCAGAGCCAAAGGAAAAATGGTCAGCGGCTACGTGGATTTACGGAACTTTAGGTGATACATACTTTTTAATAAAAAACTACGAAGATGCTATACGCAGCTTGGAATATGCCTTGAAGTGTCCGGCCGGAAATGAAAATCCTTTTCTGTTGTTGCGGTTAGGGGAAAGTTTTTGTGAGCTTGGAGAGTTTGAAAAAGCAAAAGCGTATTTGTACAAGGCTTATCAAATTGAAGATTATAAAATCTTTTTTCAGGAAGATGATAAATACTTTAAACTTATTATAGAGTTAATTTAAATAGAGAAAAATACAGTTTAAGTGAAGAGTAAAACCCTCAGTAGAGCAGGCTATTGAGGATTTTTGATTTTAATGCATAGGAAGAGGGCTGTGAACCAATATGCTGAAATAGAGTAAGAGTTTAATAGAGCACTATTTAAAAGAGTATCCAAATAATCCTATTTAAATCATTAGATGAATTCTGGAAGAGGTTTCAGAAGACTAAAGGGATCTCTCTGATACTATAAACTGGTGAAGAATCCGTATGAACAAAAATATCTTAGGAGGTTTCTATGGATAATAAGGAAAGAGCAGTTAAAACTTATGATTTAATTAAGAACGGTGATACAGAACAAGCAAAAGAGATTCTGATTACAGATAAAAGGCTGCTTGAGTTTATAACTCCTTTTGGAACGTGGCTACACGTGGCTGCTAGAGCTGGTAGCCTTGATATGATAAAGTTCTTAGTTGAATACGGGATGGATATTAACACAAATGAAGGTGTACCAAAGTCAGCGCCAATTGCACATGCAGCGAGTGTAGGTGAATTTAGCATAGTTCAGTACTTATACGATAGAGGTGCAGTATTAGATGTAAGCGATTCGAGTAGAAATCCTTTATTTTCAGCGATTTATGGCGGTCATCTTGATATTGTAAAATACCTTGTTCAGAGTGGTATTGATATTACTGTAACGTATACAGGGGATACGATGAAAAATATGGATGCCTATGAATTTGCGATTGAACGAGGACAAATAGAAATTGCTGAATATTTAAAGCAGAAGGTGGACAGTAAATGGAATTAAAGCTTAATAATATTTATCAAAAGGTGGCCGATAATTTAAAGGAAATGATACAAGAAGACTGGCGAGACATCTATTTGTATGCAGAAGTAGGAGAAGGTTCTCAAACAACGTATTTCTTTTATTATCCAAAAGGAAGCGATGAACCTATATATAGTCATGATATACCTGAACTATTTGAGGTGTCAGAACAGAGCTACTTAGTGTTATTAGATAAACAGTTAGAGTGCTTTCGTGAGTTGTTAGATGTATTTATAGAAAACAAGCAGGAGATATGGACAAGTTTAAATTTGCATTTAGGTCATGATGGGAAATTTGAGATAGACTACGGGTATGAAGATATTCTTACTGTTGACCCGTATGAACAACAGGTGATTTGGGAGTATAAGTACTTAGGGATTATTTCAGAAGATGAATATGATAAAAAGATCATAAAAAAATTTCTTTCCTAATCATAGAAGGGCAAAAGATATATGGACGGAGGCGTTAAGCTCATCATATTGAGGGAAATGGAAACGGAGTTTAAGAATGACTAATGCTAATTTCAATAGTTTAACAGAGCATGATAAAGTCATATTTTTTCTGGGGCTTTCAGAAAAAGTTGTGCCTGTACTTTCTCGTACGGAAGATCAAATTTTAGCTCAGGAAGTTATATGTAAATGCTGGGAATGGTTAAAAGACAAAGAAAATAGTGGAGATACTCTTTATGAATTATTAGATCACGAGGAAAATGGTATCACAATAATTCAAGAGACGTCAGATAATAAAACAGATGTTATAGCCTGGGACTGTATTATTGATGCAGTTGCCTTTACTAGTAGAAAAGCATTTGAAAGAGAAGGCGTCGAATATTACCCCGAACCCATTGCTTTAGTTGATGATACATTAGTAGAGCATTTTATAAATGGTTTTGAAAGATGTATAGAGAATGCAGGTAGTTACATAGAAAGATTAACTTCTTTATTAAATGATGATACGAATAGAAAAACAGTGAATGATTTGCGAACAAAAGTGTTAAGAGAACTACAAATACGACAGTAATTTTAATTGACCACAACTATTTAAAAATAAAAACGGTAGAAACAGCTAAATTATTGAGGGAGATGTCTATATTAAAACACGGCAATAATGGGCAACTACATTAAGGGGGATATGATTTGGAGAAAAACAGCGTCAATAAAGCAATAAGAAATGCAATTAAACGTGGTGACATTAACTCAGTCAAAGAATTAATAGGTAGTAATGCAGAAATTCTACACACCATGACTCCATTTGGTAGCTGGTTGCATATAGCAGCAAAAAAAGGACAGATGGAAATAGTAGAGTATCTAGTGCATAAAGGAATCGATGTAAATACAAAAGGTGATATATTTGATGCTTCTCCCTTACGAGTCGCAGCAGGTGAGGGGCATGTAGAAATAGTACAGTACTTAATCCAATCTGGAGCAGAACTAGATGTAAGCTTGGCAAAAAGAAATCCTTTATTTGCAGCAATTTACGGTGGTCATAAAAAAGTAGTTGGATATCTAGTTAATCAAGGTATAGATATTTCCATTCAATATACCAGTGAGAATATTAAGAAAATGGATGCGTACCGATATGCTAAGGAATTTGGACAAATAGAAATTGCTAAATACTTAAAGCAAAAGCTGAATGAAAAAGTACAAAAGAGAGTGCTTAAAGATTAATTAAATCGTATATAACAGGTCACAAAGCTAATAAAAGCAAGGAGGTCCATCTCATGCTAGAACCTATATATGCTGAAAACGTAATTGTCGGAGTGATACATAAAAAGCAGTTTCAATGGTATGTGACTGACCGAGAGCTATGGTATTTAGATTATGTGAAGTTTGCGCAAGCTTTTGAAAATGAAGGTGATTTAGCGGTTGACGAATACATTGAACCTGAACGAAAAGGAATGGAGATTCTCAGCGGTGAAAATGCTGAGCTTTTTTTAAAGCGTATACAGTCATATAAAGCAGATGCAGCTACTCTTTTAAAGCTGTTTGAAGATAAAATAGAAAGCGGAGAGGAAGAAGACGTATTAGACTTTATCCCTTCGTTTTTGGTGGACTGTGATCAAAAGGTGTTCTATTCACTGTTTCCTGAGCCGGCTTCATTTGAAGAATATGTTCCAAGTGATTGGAAAGGAACGTATGAAGACTTTACAGCTTTGATTCCAGAAACAGAAAAGTATTGGATAAATAAGGACGGAGAAAGTTTATTTGAGCTGTGAGGAAGGAAAGAAGCGTTGGATAGTTCAGTTCGAGTATTCAAGACCGACATGAGAAAGAGATGCTATAAATAGCATCCCTTTTTTTAAAAAGTTACAATGTCTTTTCAGCAGCTTTTTGATGTACAAGAGAGGAAGGTTTCGTTATTTCCTCTTCATCGAAATCCATTTCTGGAGGAGAAAGCTTAAATCCTTTTGTAAGAAAAGTTAAGTACACAAGTCCTATGGCAGTCCAGACGCTTCCTAGCACTAAGGCGTGTTTATCAAGATTAATAAAGAGATAGAAATCAAGGGCTGCTCCGATAGCCGGTATAAGAAAGTACAGAAGAAAACGATTCTTTCTTTCATTTTTTAACGTGAAGTAATAGTGAAAAATGACCGATAGATTTACAAAAATAAACGTTAAAAATGCTCCAAAGTTAATAAATGAAGTAGATGTACTTACATCAAGCTTAACAGCCAGCAATGAAATGCCTCCTATGAATAAAATATTCATTAGGGGTGTTTTTGATTTTCGATGAAGATACCCAAATATCTTAGCGGGAAGTACGCCGTCTCTTCCCATTGCAAATAATAAACGGGCTCCGCTTGTTTGAGCAGATAAGCCAGATGCGAATTGAGCAATAATTAATCCAGCTAGAAAAATAGAGCTAAATAAATTGCCGCCGATCTGTACGGCAATTTCAAATGCTGCTGAATCAATATTTTTAAAAGATGTATAGTCAGGATGAACAAGCTGTAGAAAATAAGAAGCTCCAATAAAAATGATGCCTCCAATTAGTGTAATAAGAAAGATAGCTTTTGGCATTGTTTTTTCAGGATTAATGGTTTCTTCAGATAGAGTTGTAACAGCATCAAATCCTAAAAAAGAATAACAAGCAATGGAAGCGCCAGCGGCTACAAACGAAAATGTAAGATGCTCGTTCAAGAATGGGTTAAAGCTAAAGAGTGCAAAAGGTGATGAGCCTTTTATAAGATATATAATGCTTAGTGAAATAAAAATACCGACTACGAGCAATTGAAAAATCATCATTAATGTATTGACGCTCGCCGCTGCTTTTAAGCCAATTATATTGATAACAGTTGTAATAAAAATAAAGGCTAGTACAAATGTCCAAAGAGGAATGTTAGGGAAAGCTGTATGTAAATAAACAGCTCCGATAAGCCAAATAACCATAGGAAGAAACAGGTAGTCTAGTAAAACAGCCCATCCAATCATAAATCCGACATATGGATTTATGGATTTTCTTGTATACGTATAAGCAGACCCTGCAATAGGAAAAGCTTTAGTCATTTTACCGTAGCTATAAGCGGTAAATAGCATAGCAGCTAAAGCCACTATATAAGCAGTGGAAACTAGTCCATGGGTGGTTTCAGCCAACAAGCCGTAAATACCAAATACAATCATTGGTGTCATATAAGCAAGTCCAAACAAAACAATATGTGACAACTTCAAAGTTGGAACTGCTTGGTTTCTTTTTGTTTCCATCTTTGCGCCTCCCTTAAAAATTGTTTTTAATCTTCCTATATCTATTTGTACAAATCCGCTCTTCTGTGCATAAGGTAATTAAGCTTCTGATCTTTTGATTCCTCTAAAGAAATAGCTACTGTCGATATTTGTTCCTTGCTACCCATTTTTAGAAGAACTTTTCCTTTACTGTTGACGACTGCGCTATGTCCAAAAAAGAATGTATCTTCTTCAGAGCCTATTCGGTTGCATAGGGCAATTGGAAGTTCATTTTCCATAGCACGGCTTTTTAAATACGTTATTTGATAATCTTCGTAAGGGCTCATGTTAGCAAGAGGGATGATGAGTAAATCCGCTCCTTTTATTTTTAAAGTTCGGGCCACTTCAGGGAATTCAAGGTCATAGCAGATCATTAATCCAATGTTTCCGAATTTGGTTTTGAAAACAGGTAAAGTGTTGCCTGGGCGGAAGATTTCAGCTTCCCTGTCAAAAAGATGTGTTTTTTGATACGTACCAATTACAGTTCCGGTATCATCTATAAGAGCTGATGTAATATAATAATGCCCGTTAATTGTTACTTCAGGAAAAGATATAACGGCGTGGATGCTGTGATCCCTGCAGCTTTGTTGGAAAAGCTGTAAGCTTTCACCACTGACGGATTCAGCTAGCTCCTTAATATCATCCCAAATAAAATAACCTGTCAAACAAAGTTCCGGAAAGACAACAAGGTCAGCCTGTTCGCTTGCAGCTTGCTTGATACAGTCATTTATTTTTCGAATGTTTTCTTTTTTATTGCCTAGTACAGGACAAAACTGAGCAATTGTAATATTCACTGTAAAATACCTCCTCATAATCGTTTTCACTATAAATACAAGCAAGAAGTGTGCCAACGTGTTTTTTCAGTCAATTCTGATTTTTAATCTTTAAAAAGATGAATTTTTTCATTATACTAATAGGGATAAAAAGAAAATAAGTCATATTCTGCTTATATAGTTATTTGGAAAGTTAAGATGATGATTTTTATCATCAATGATGCGATTTTTCATTAGAAACAATCGAAAGGAGGAAATGGATAATGAGGAATTCTTCAATAGGTACCTGCGAATCAATAGTAGTCATCATAAATCATGAAGGACGCATTGGTACCGTATCTATCAATAATAAACAAACCAGTCACTTATCGCTGTTTCAAGAAAATATGTTATTTGAAGAAGTTCAGTGGAAAAAGGTCTTTACTGCTGCTCCAAGTGACTCTACTCAGTTATTAAGTACCTATGAGGGAAGAACCTTTCTGTTTACTCTTCACCTTGTCCAAGCGAACTCTTACATAAATCAAATCGTGACATTAACGAATATATCTCAAAGCATGTTTAATCCTTATTCGAATGAAGATCAGCATAAAACCGATGAGTTGATTATGGAATCATCTGCTATGAAACGAATTAGTAAAATTATAAAAACAATTGCTCATGTAGGCTCCACTGTTCTTCTACTAGGTGAATCGGGAGTAGGCAAAAGTCAAATTGCTAAATTTATTCATAGTACTAGTACACGTTCAACGCAGCCTTTTATTTCTGTTAATTGTGGTGCTATTCCAGAGAGTTTAATCGAATCAGAGCTATTTGGGTATGAAGAAGGAACTTTTACAGGCGGAAAAAAAGGAGGAAAGGTCGGCTTATTTGAGGCTGCTCATAAAGGAACAATTTTTCTAGATGAAATTGCGGAATTTCCTTTAAACCTACAAGCAAAACTGCTAGGTGTTTTGCAAGAAAACGCGGTGCGAAAAGTAGGAAGTACAGAGGAAAAGAAAGTAGATGTGCGAGTAATTGCTGCAACAAATAAAAATCTACAGGAGCTTGTTGAGGAAAAATTATTTCGTGAAGATTTGTTCTATAGGCTTAATGTCGTACCGCTCACGATTCCACCTCTTAGAGAGCGAGAAAAGGACATACATATCTTAATTGATCATTTTCTTTTTAAATATAATACAAAATATCATCTTCGAAAAGAAATTAATGATGAAGTAAAACAAGAGCTTATCCAATATAAATGGCCTGGGAACATAAGGGAATTGGAAAACACGATAGAAAGAATTGTCGTCACAAATATGACTGAAAAAGAAGTTCTAGAAGAAAAAAATATACGTGAAAAAGGTTGGTCATTTTCTCCTAAAGCACCAATGTCTTTGAAAGAAGCTAAAAGACAAGTAGAAAAAGAATTAATTTTAAAAGCTTACGGTGAATACAACAGTACTTACAAAGTAGCAGAAGTATTGCAGGTTGATCAGTCTACTATTTCAAAAAAATTAAAAGTGTACAAAAAAGAAGGTTTTTAAAGAGGTGAAGGGATGCGTCAATTAAAAATTGCATTAGCCCAGCTTAGAAGCAATTTGCATGATAAAGATAAAAATTTAAAGAGAGTTTTTGGAACGATGGAAGCGGCTAAAGATCAAGGTGCGGATTTTGTGTTATTCCCTGAATTATTTTTGACTGGTTTTTTGTTAAATGAACAGGTGGAGGAATTAGCTGAATCAGTAGAAGGAGAATTAATCACGAAAGTTAAAAAATATGCTAAAGAATTACAAATAGGAGTTATTCTTGGTTTTCCGGAAAGACACCACTTTAAAATATATAATTCCGCTGTATTTATTAATAAGAAAGGTGAGATAGTAGGAACTTATCGTAAAATTCACCTTTTTGATCATGAAAATTTATATTTTACTTCTGGAGATAGTATACCAGTCTTTGATACACCTCAAGGAAAGTTTGGAGTAATGATTACATATGATATGGAATTTCCTGAAGTGGCGCGAATTCTAGCATTAAAAGGAGCCGAAGTCGTCTTTGTTCTTTGTGCGAACATGATTCCTTACGAGCATCATCAGCACGTTTATTTGAGGTCAAGAGCTTTAGAAAATCATATTTTTATTGCAGCTGCTAATAAAGTTGGATTAGAAGACGACTATGTCTATTTTGGTGAAAGTGAAGTTATTAATCCTAATGGGCACTGTGTGTTTAAATCTCTTAATAATGAGGACCTTGCGATTGTTGACATAGACCTATCGTCTTCGGCAAATTCAAAGGAAATCTTAAACTATTTGAATAATCGAAAGTCAAATTTATACAGGAGAGAAGGGTTATAAGAGCTCTTTATTAAAGAAAGCTGCTATTACTTTTTTACACCAATTAAGCGAGCAGTGTGGCTCGCGGAGCTTGCGTGAATGGTTTTCCCTATTTTTGTTGATGTTTGCACCCAATTCACTTCATCGGGATAATTCGTAATCACTCCGTCACTTTTTGTTTTCCACAAAAATGAAGCGGGAAGCCGCTTGGTTCCAGACCACGGCGATATTTTCATTCCGGCAGAATGGACTTGGTGGATGAGAGCAGGCGTTAGGATGTCATAGGACGGGTTAAAGTAAGTGGCAAAAGCGGCGAATTGCTGGATTGAGTTTGGGTTTGTATCTCGCTGTGAAGAAGTTAATATGCCTATAGGAACGTTTGGGAGAAGCTCATGCATTTTTTTCATGGATGAAACGTTAAAAGACTGAATGATAACGTGATCGAGCTTTCGCTTGTTGATTTCAATAGCTACTTTTTTTTCAATTCCAGGATAAAGTTCCGGGGCTTTTAACTCTATTAATATACCGATTTTCCCTTGAAATTCATCTAACACTTGTGAAAGAGTTGGAATTTTTTCATTCGCAAAAGAATCCTCTTTCCAGCTTCCTGCATCCAAGCGCTGAAGCTCAGCGTACGTTAACTCTCGAACGCGTCCGCTTCCGTTTGTCGTTCGGTCTACGGTACGGTCGTGCATAATAACGAGTACACCGTCTTTGCTTTGTTGCACGTCAAGTTCAATGTAATCTGCATTCATTTCTAGTGCTTGATGAAAAGCAGCCATTGTATTTTCAGGTGCGTAAGCAGAGGCTCCTCGGTGGGCAATGTTCGTAAGTTTTTCTTCCGTGCGTGCAAAAGCAGAAGAGGCAATCGAACAGCATAACAAGGCTACTGCGCTTAGACCAGCTAAATATTTTTTCATCACGTTTCTCTCCTATGCGTTGGTATAGAAATAGCGTAACGAAAAAATGTGATGCTGATATAGAGAAAGTGTGTAGAAAGCGTTGACATTTCGTAAAGAAAAATAGGGATTTTTTCATGGTGATGTTTACAAAAAATGCGTAAATGAATAGAGATTTTAATCAAACGTTAAGGAAACAGCGCTATAATAAAAGGTGTGAAAAAAAGAATAGGAATTTCTTAGAAAATAGTTGTATAATAGGTGAGTCAGTCAATGAAAGGAATGGAACATGGATATTCAGTACATACATACGTTTACGATGCAAACGAAAGAGGAGTGCCGGACGCTTCAGCAAAAGCTAAAAGCACAAATTGATTTAACATCACGGGTCAAAATGACGCATATACATAACTGTGCTGGTGTTGATGTTGCATATTGGGAAGAAAACGGCATATCTTACGGAGCTTGCAGCATTGTAGTAGTTGATTATCAGACGAAAAACGTTGTAGAAAAAGTGCACAGTGTAGGAGAAGTAACCGTTCCTTATCTTCCTGGATTCCTAGCTTTTCGAGAGCTTCCTTTAATTCTTGAAGCAGCTAAAAAACTTCAAATAGAGCCCGACGTGTTTTTATTTGATGGCAATGGATATTTGCACTGCGAGCACATGGGAGTAGCCACACATGCTTCGTTTTTTCTCAATAAACCTACCGTTGGAATTGGGAAAAGCTATTTAAAGATCAAGGGACATGATTACGTTATGCCTGAAGATACAGAGGGCGCTTATGAAGATATTGTGATTGATGGCGAAGTTTATGGTAGAGTAGTAAGGACAGCCAAAGGGGTAAAGCCTATTTTTCTGTCGTGCGGAAACTATATTGATTTGGACATGTCATATCAGCTTATGATGCATTTTATTTCAAAAGAAAGTAAGCTTCCAATTCCGGTCCGCCTAGCGGATCTGCATACGCATGAGCTGCGGAAAAGGTACCGGCAGTCAACAGGGAAGTAAGCTGTTCATAGTGAGTTCATAGTTTTCTTTTATACTGATGGTTGGAATATAGTAGTAGTGTAAAATTATTAAAGAATGAGTAAGGTGATTAAAGGTGAGTTCATTTGTTGCGAGTATTTTGGATTTTTTAACGAGCCTTGGCTATTTAGGTATTGCGCTCGGCTTAATGATTGAAATCATTCCAAGTGAAATTGTACTAGCTTACGGAGGGTATATGATTTCTCAAGGCATGATTAGTTTTCCTGGAGCAGTCATTGCCGGAATTATTGGCGGAACGATTGCACAGTGGTTTTTATATTGGATTGGAGCCTACGGAGGACGTCCGTTTCTTCAAAAATACGGCAAGTACTTATTCATTCATGATAAGCATATTGATCTTGCGGAAAACTGGTTTAATAAATACGGCGCGGGTGTTGTTTTCTCCGCTCGTTTTGTCCCGGTTGTTCGACATGCAATTTCGATTCCTGCAGGTATTGCTAAAATGCCGTTTTGGAAGTTTACGTCTTTAACCGTGTTAGCGATGATTCCTTGGTCGATTTTATTTATTTACTTAGGCGGAAAGCTAGGCGAGAACTGGGCGAACATTGAAGACGTAGCAAGCAAATATACGCTTCCGTTTGTGGTTGCGGCATTTGTTATTATTGTTCTTTATTTCGTATTCAAACGCACGCGTACAAAACGCGTATAAGATTGTTTTTGAACTAAAAGCATGGCAAAAAGCCATGCTTTTTTTTGCATGAGCAAAAAGAAGCTCTTTTATTTGCTCATGACTTCTTCAAGTGCTATTATTTTTCATACGCACTAAAAAAGGAGACGATTTAACGTGGTACAAGAAATTGTATTAAATGATACGCCTATTCAAATTTACAGCTATGAACAAGAAATTGTAAAAGGCAAAATAAAAGTTTCAGTTGATTTTAAAGTAACAAGTGAGGAATATCATGATATTACTACACTTTTATATAAAGGTACTTTTCATGTAAATGTCCCGGAAGAAGATCTCGATTTTCAAGGAACGATTCATCAATACTCTACGTCTTTTACAAATTTATATGAAAAAGGCCAGGTAGGGGATTTTTCATTAAGTTTAATTGAAGTGAACGAATAAGGAGCAGATGCGTGATGAAAGTAAGTATACTCGACCAATCGCCCGTTTCATCCCATCAGACCCCGGCGGAAGCGTTAGAAGCATCGATGCAGCTGGCCAAAGCGGGTGACAAGCTTGGCTATGAGCGCTACTGGATTGCAGAGCATCATGATTTGTCTGGACTTGCCTGCTCGGCTCCTGAAGTGATGCTTGGCTATATCGGCGCACAGACTAATAGAATTCGAATTGGATCGGGAGCGGTGCTGCTGCCTCACTACAAGCCGTATAAAGTAGCTGAAACGTATAACATGCTCGCAACGCTGTTTCCAGGGCGTGTTGATTTAGGGATTGGGCGCGCGCCGGGTGGATCGGCTGAAGCAACAAATGCGCTGTCGGATAATTTTTTACAGCAAGTATTTAAAATGCCTGAACTTGTTAAAGAGCTTCTTCAGTTTTTAGACGATAAATTTCCGGCTGAACATGAATACGCAAAGCTTTCAGCTTCGCCGCTGCCGCCTGTCTCTCCGGAACCTTGGCTGCTTGGCACAAGTAAAAAAAGTGCCGAGCTCGCCGCTAGAAACGGAATAGCCTATACGTTTGGACAGTTTATGAGTGAACAAGACGGTTCAGCTATTATTGATCAGTACAAACAGGCATTTCAGCCAAGACGGACTGGTGATCAGCCCTATGCGATTGTCACTGTATCGGTCATTTGCGCTGAAACAACGGAGCAAGCCCATCGCATCGCAACAAGCTCACTCGTATGGAAAATTCAGCAGGATAAAATGGAAGCAAAAGGTGTGCCTTCTATTAAAGAAGCGGCCAGCTATCCGCTGACAGAAGAAGAAGAGAAAAAAATGAAGAAGATGAAAGAAGCCATGATTATCGGAAACCCAGAAGAAGTACACGTCCGTCTTCAAGAAGTTCAAGCACGCTACGGAGCGGATGAACTCATGCTTATCACTATTACACACGATCCGGCTGACCGATTAAAATCATATGAGCTTGTCGCAGAGAAATGCAAAAAATAAGAGCCAAATGTCGGCTCTTATTTTTTATGCCCGTAATAGTACTCAAATAAGTGCTGAAATGCTTCTATAGCACGTGAAAAAGAAGCGGCGTCTTGGCGGTCCTCTATTAACCAGCACGTGGCTAGCACAGAATGAGCGTATCCCCACAGTAAAATGCGTTTTTTACTTACGTTCAGTTCTTTTACAAATATATTGATTCGATGGTCAATTGTCTCTGCCACATTTATCTTAGGCAGATGATTTAAAAGAAAAGGGATGATTTCGTACTCTTTTTCTCCAATTAACCCTTTTGGATCAATTATTTTCCACGCCTCACCAGACTGTAAGATGTTATCATGATGCAAGTCGCCGTGAAGCAAAAAAAGCTGCTGAGAAGTGCGGTTTAATTCAGAGAAAACGGCTAGTGCGTGTTGAAGCGTTTCAGAAGAAAGAAAATCAATACCGCTTGGATACATTTGTGTATACTCTCGAAGCTGTTTCTCTCTTTTAACGGCTGTTTCGATAGTGGAGTCCGAGTGAGGCACGCGCCATAGAGATTTCATAAGCCTAGCAGCGATTAACGCAGCTTCTTCTTTAGTTGATAAAGAGGAAAGCGGGCATCCGGGAGACAGCTTTTCAAGCATTAAAATGCCTTTTTCAGCATCGCTGTCCACTATTTTTAACGTGTTCTTACCAGCTAGTGCTGTCAGTGCTTCTTGCTCATGAAGCAGCTCTGAAGGCTCTACAAAGAGTTTGACAACTAGTTCGCTACCATCTGCTTTGCGCGCAGGGGCAACAAAGTGGTAAGAAAGAGGCAAGTGACTGTGAATGTTGATACGCCAGCGCTCTTCACAGTAGCGAATAAGCTGAGGAAAGTCAGTTAACCATTTTTGGCCTTTATGAGAGTGAAGGTGAGTAATCGTATCACAAAACGTTTGAGGCAACGTATACATGCATTTGTCTCCTTTGTTGTTTCCAATTTTTTCTGATAAACTCATCATATACAGTCTACATAGAATCTGTAAAGAAGGAGGAGACCCTACATATGAAGAAAAAGAAGGTGAAATCCCCTAGGGCTCTCGCGGGGTTTCTGATTTATATCATTGGATTTGCCATTTTACTTGCTGGAAGCGCACCGGAGTGGCTAGAAACAGTGAGTAAAATCATGATTGTTCTTGGAGTCATTTTACTTATCATTGCAGAAATTAACCTTAAAAAACGAAAAAAATCAGTACAAGCCTAAAAAACTGCCGTTTGGCAGTTTTTTTATTTGGAGAAAGGGTAACAAGATAACTAGATAAAAATATTGAATTATTATTCTTTTTGATGTATAAATATAATATAGAAAGCAACGGTATTGAGAGGAGAATGAACGTGTCCTACGTAATAAAAAAAGAGGTTCCGCCATTTGAGCAGTTTGCTGCTCTGCATGAAGCGAGCGGGTTACATAAAAGTAAAAAAGGAAATTATACAAAAGAACAGCTGTTTGAAGCCGCAGCCAACAGCTGGTTTAGAGTCGGTATTTACGACAATGAACAATTAATTGCATTTGGCCGTATGATTTCAGACGGAATTTACCAAGCGCTTATTTGCGACGTGATGGTGGATCCCGCATACCAAAACAAAGGGCTTGGAAAGCAAATTATTCAAGAGCTGTTGACGAAATGCCAAGAAAGCGGAATTGAATCGATTCAGCTGTTTGCTGCAAAAGGAAAGCATCATTTTTATAAAAAATTAGGGTTTCAAGAAAGAGAAGAAGACGCGCCAGGCATGTCGCTTGTTATGTAAAAAAGCTCAGTGATCAATCATACTCACTGAGCTTTTTGTATTATGCAGTTTTTAAAACCGTACTTTTTTGGACTAAATTCCAAGCAACTTTTACTAAATAAACAACAAGCAAAACGTTTAGCATAGACGTAGCAAACATAGAAAACGGATAGGACGTACTGTTTTGCATATTGCTGTCACCGTATAAAACAAAAAAAGTGTTCATAAAAATACTGATGCTAAATCCAAGGGATAAGTAAAGCAAGTTTTTGTCTTTCAAATAAATATAAGCGAGCAAAGCAAGAGCTGCTGCTGGAAATAAGTAGCGTTCATGCATGCTTGAAGAAAACGTAAATACTCCGGAAATTTGAATCAGCGCTGCAAGAGCGGCGTATTTAAAGCTGCGCCCTTTTATATAAATAAGCCATGAAAAAACAGTTGTTGCGACGATAAAAATAAGTCCCCACGTATGATAGCTGAAAAACAGCAGCGTTGCAGAGCTGTCTTTATAGTTTGCGCCTATTAAACTAAAAAAGTTATAGGCGTTAACAGAAGCATACGGGTACTCTCCAATGGTGGATGAAAATAAATCAATAATCCACGTTGGACTTTTTCCTGCTGAAAAAGGCAATAAAATCACTCCAGCAGTGAAAGCAGCAGTGAAAGCAATCCCGAAGAAATGCTTCAGTTGCTTCAGGCGAATGAGCTCGAACAACAAAATAGGCAGGATAATAATCGCCTGCGGCTTCATTAAGACCGCTGCTGTAAAAATAACGGCCGACGCATAAATTCTTTTTTCCGTAATCATTACAATTGCTAGGACAATAAGCAAAGTGAAAAATGAATCGACTTGTCCCCAAAACGTTGAATTAACTAAAATGGCCGGGTTAAATAAATACCCCATTGCTAACAGATATGCAAAAGAAGGTGCCAAGTATTTACGAGCTAAACGATAGAGTAAATAAGATGTGACAACATCCGCTAAAATAGGCGGGATTTTAATCAACAGCGAAAAATACTGCTGAAAATCCGGTAAACTGCCAACTTTCCCAACGATAAGCAAGATATAAATATAAAACGGCGGATAATCGCTTCCGCTTTTAGCATAGAAATTTGAAAAATGATTAGCCGCAACCGATGCCCAGTTTTTGAAAAGAGATGCATCCATATGAGAGCCTACCCACGGAATCAGCGCAATCCGGATAAATAGTCCAGTGCCAAGTAATGACCATAAAATAACGCGAGAATGCCCTATCGAATGATGCCATTTCTTTTTCTTTACTAATCCGTAAACGAAAGCTGCTGCTATAAAAAAGCCCACCGTATAAAGAGCTAGCGGCGTTTCATAGTCTTTATTAGCTCCTTGACTTCCGGCACCGTTATCCATAGATAAATTATGAAAAGGCGTTACGTGTTCTCCGGAATTGCTGGGTGAAGTAGGACCGTTTACTGAAGGAAGACGATGATCCCTAGAATGATTATCAGGAGCAGATATACCACTAGTAATCTTTTTTAACTGATGACTTTCTTGAATCGAAAATAAATGTTCTTCTCCTTTATAGTGTGATAGTGAAACGATACTGAAAACAAATGCTAAAAGAAAAGCAGCCATTACGATAAAAGCCGTTCTTTTTTGTAGTATGTTCATATAAAATCCTCCGATGACAATGTATCGAATAAGTAGTAGTGTGTCTCCATACTATAAGGGGAGTTGGTGAAAATAAAGTGAAACTTCTTTAATAAAGAGAGGAGGAGAGAGCATAAAAAAACAAGGCCTTAGAAGACCTTGTTTTTTATATTGCTTATAGTACAGCATCAAACTTATTTACTTTCCACTGTGAACCAGATTTATAAAATGTAACGGTGCGTTTTACACTTCCTCCGTCAACTGTTGGAACCGTAAATTGATAAGAGCGAACATCGGCACGTTGATAAGTTAGTTTTGCTTTTGCTTTGTTCCACTCTAGCATGCTGAATCCGTCACCGACAGGACGAGCAAGCTTTCCGTTATATGTGATGTAGCGATAATTTGTTAATCCTTTTTGAATAGCACTGTTTGTAAAAGTTTCAGATAAGTAGCTTACTAGTTTGCTTTTTGTATTAAAATCTTGACAAAGATATGAGTACTGAGTGCCTTTATAATTAAATGTTTTTTGAGTACATAAATTACCTTTAGATCCATGAAGTGCATTCCAGAAATGGTTGCTTGCGTTTGCTGCAATTTTTACCGCATTAGTCGTTGATAGATTTTGTGATGCTGCTTGAGCTGTAACTCCTGTGCTTAGTGAAAAGAAAAGAGCAAGTGATGCTAAGATTATTCCAAATTTTTTCATTTCCATTTCCCTCCTACTCATTCATTGAATATATGTAACATTCATGCTGTTAATATTACAATTGTTACATTTATATTACAATACTTCTTTAAAGAAATAAAGAGTATTTCTTATATATGTTTGAATTATTCCCGTATTTTCTTAAATAAAACGTAGAATTAAAAGAAAACATATAAACAGTATGTCAATTATGTGTCACATATTTCGTCGCTTTACAAGTTCGTATATAATAGGAATAAACCGACCAGTATGCTGATGTAGGTAAATAGGTCAGGCACAAAAGGAGAACGTAGACTAATGGGTGTTTCAGAAGTAACATCAGGAATTATTATTACCACTGCTGTAATTGCTATTGTGATTATTACAGTCGGTGTTTTGGCTACAATGATTGCGATTGCGAAGAAAGCAAATAAAAAGTAAGTGTGTAGAGGAGAGTTAGTATAATAACTAATTCTCTTTTTTTTGAAAAAAACCTATCGTTATTTTTATAATAAAAATGCATAAATAACACGTGCATTATTCATAGAAAAAAGCAGGAAATTTACGTTTTGAAGCTAATAGATACATAAGGCAAACTGCGCACTTTCATTATAAAAATAATGGAAGGAGTTCTAACGGGCTTCAAGTGATATCGCCTATTTTATGTCATAATGAATGATATTCATTAACACAGCATCTTAGACACACTTTATAACCAAATAATGAGGAGAGTGGTTGAGTTGCAACGACAAAAAGTAGCAGTGAATGGAGAAAGGTTAAAAAATACGCTTGAACGATTTGCCGAGTATGGACGAACACCTAATAATGGTGTAACCCGCTTAGCGCTGTCAGAAGAAGACCGCTTAGCACGAGACTATTTTTGTTCATGCTGCCGTGATCTTGGAATGGATATTAAAATCGACGATCTTGGATGTATTTACGCCACGCTTGAAGGAGTAGAAGATAAGCCGCCTGTTGTGATTGGCTCACACATGGACAGCGTAAAAAAAGGCGGAAGGTTTGATGGAATCCTCGGTGTAGTTGCAGGATTAGAGTTAGTAAGAACGCTGGTGGAACATAATATTAAGCCGAAGGTGCCGATTACCATTGTTAACTTTACGAATGAAGAAGGAGCGCGTTTTGAGCCTTCCATGATGGCTTCAGGTATTTTATCGGGCAAATTTCAAAAAGACGTTATGATGAAGAAGATGGATGTTGACGGCGTGACGTTTGAGCAAGCCCTTCAATCATGCGGATATGAAGGCGATACGAGTAACCGTCTTACTGAAGCATCGGCATTTGTGGAATTACATATTGAGCAAGGTCCTATTTTAGAAAGAGAAGCCAAATCGATCGGTGTAGTCGAGTGCGTGCTCGGAATGGTATGCTATGAAATTGAAGTTACGGGGGAGTCAGATCACGCCGGGACGACGCCGATGGACATGCGGAAAGACGCGCTTTTTGCAACTAATAACCTGATTGCTGAAGCTCGTCATGAGCTCGGCAGATTAGATTCAAATTTAGTCTATACAATGGGCCGTATGAATGTACTGCCTAATATTCATACCGTTATTCCAAATAAAGTTATTTTTTCGCTTGAAGCGAGACATACGGATGAAGATGTCATTGCATCTGTGGAAAAAATTATTCAATTACTGCCTGATCAAGCGGAGTTGTTAGAAGGCTGCGAAGTGCGGGTGACCAAGCTTTGGGGTCGCGATACCGTGTGGTTTGATAAAACGGTTTGCGATGAAGTGGAAGAGTCGGTTCGTTCGCTTGGGTATTCCTACAAGCGAATGGTAAGCGGAGCTGGACATGATGCCCAGTTTTTAGCTAGCTATATTCCGACCGCTATGATTTTTATTCCGAGCGTAAACGGAAAAAGTCATTGTGAAGAAGAGTTCACTCCTTGGGAAGAATGTGAAAAAGGTGTAAATGTACTTTTAGAAACAGTGATCAAGTTAGCTCAGAAGTAATGAGATAAAAGAGTAAACCTGCGGAGGTTTGCTCTTTTTTAGTGCTTAGAAAGACTGCGAACTATCGCATTGAACTTTTGGTTTATTATGGATACAATAAATGAGAAGCATGCGGATGGATGTGAAAAAAGGATGTGAAAAAAAGTGAGATGTTCTCACTTACAGAAATGAAAATTACTATTATTATTGCAGATGATAATTCGTTTATTCGAGAAGGAATGAAAATTATACTAAATACATACGAGGAATTCAACGTTGTCGCTACTTTAAAAGATGGTCAGGAAGCCGTTCAATATTGCAAGAATCATTCTGTCGATATTGCATTGTTAGATGTAAGAATGCCTGTTATGGACGGTGTAGAGGCTACAAAGCTTATTTCAGAGTCAACGAAAGCAAAGCCGCTTATTTTAACTACGTTTGATGACGATGAATATATAATTGATGCCGTAAAAAACGGAGCTAAAGGCTACTTGTTAAAAAATACAGAACCAGAGCGCATTCGAGACGCAATCAAAAGCGTGTTCAACGGACATACGGTTCTTCAAGATGTTGTGCTAGATAAGATTAAATCAAGTTTAAACGCTGCAACTAAGCGCGAGTCAAAAGCGGATATGACACAGTTTACAGAGCGCGAAACGAGCATTATGACGCTGATTGCCAAGGGGCTTTCAAATAAAGAAATTTCTAAAACACTTTTTATTTCAGAAGGTACCGTAGCAAACTATATTAGTTCGATTTTAAGTAAAACGGGACTTGAGCATCGCACTCAAATTGCTATTTACTATTTAACCGGTAAAGGGAAGTAGGGCTATGGAAGTCGGATTAATGATGACTAAGCTCATCCTTATACTGTTTTTGGCTATTACGTATATTCAGTCTAATTATGTCCACTCGATTTCAGCTATTGTGTTAGCACTGCTTCTTTACAGCTGTGTTAATATTGCAGCGTCCATTGTGAAAAAGAGCGCGTTCAAGCGTATGTTTATTGTTAGTTCAATTGTCCTTATTCTATATTGTGCGTATAAACTTCATCCTTTGTTTTTTCTTCTTTTGCCGCTAAACCTTTGTGAGCTTATTGGAGAATCAGTCGTGAAAAAATGGATGGTGCTGCTGGTTGTTTTGCTTCCAATGCTGCTTGTTCCCTCTGACATTAGCGCACTGTATGTGTTAGTCGCTGCGTTTACTTTCTTTATTTATACAGGAGCAGCTCTCTATCAAAAGCGGACAATCAATTATGAACAAAAGCTCGATGAAATGAGAGTAAGTATGCAAAAGCTGCAAAAGCACGTGAATGAAAATAAAGAGTATGTGAGACAGTCTCAATATGCTTCAAAATTAGAAGAGCGAAATCGATTATCGCAGGAAATTCATGATAAGATTGGTCATTCAATGACAGGAGCGCTTATTCAAATGGAGGCAGCAAAGCATGTAATGAAGCAAGATGAAGAAAAAGCGCTGTCTCTTCTTCAAAATGCAATTACAATTTCGAAAGAAGGCATTGAAGAAATCAGGTTAACGTTAAAAAGTATAAAGCCTCCCGCTGAGCAAATAGGAATCAGCAGGCTTAAATTATTTATTGGTGAATTTGAGGCTAAACATAGTATTGCAATGCCTCTTGTATACAAAGGGAATTTGGATCTTATCACCCCTCTTCAGTGGAAAATTATCCATGAAAATATAACGGAAGCTATTACGAATGCATTAAAATATGCAGAAGCAACGATGATTGCCATTGAGCTTCATGTACTAAATAAAATGGTTAAAGTAGAAGTCAAAGACAATGGAAAAGGGGCTCACTTGTTTCAAAAAGGCCTTGGCATAGCAGGAATGGAAGAGCGAGCGGCTTCCATTAACGGAACGGTGATCGTTGACGGGGCAAACGGGTTTTCTGTTACCACACTGCTGCCGATAGGTGAGAAACTTCATACATAAATAATGAGATTTCTCATGGAGAAAAGGTGAACTTATGCACTGACGTAAGTTTGCCTTTTTTTCATAAAATAAGGATATACCAACACACTAGAGGTGAAATGATGAACGTATTATCAATTCAAAAGTTAACAAAGAAATTTGGAGATTTTATTGCGGTAGATAATTTGTCTTTACAAGTAGAGGAAGGAGATATATTCGGCTTTTTAGGAACAAACGGAGCAGGAAAAAGCACAACGATTCATATGGTAGCTAGTCTGCTTCAAAGCAACAGCGGCGATATTGAAGTACTTGGGAAAAATATAAAGAAACACCGAAATTTCGCAAAGATGAACATTGGAATTGTTCCGCAGGACTTAGCGATTTATGAAGATTTGACAGCCTATGAAAATGTGAAGTTTTTTGCAGGTCTCTACGGATTAAGAGGGTCACTTCTTAACGAACGAGTCGAAGAAGCTTTAGCGTTTGTAGGGCTTTTAGATAAACAAAAGGCGTATCCGAAAAGCTTTTCAGGAGGAATGAAAAGAAGGTTAAATATCGCATGTGCAATTGCTCATCGCCCCAAGCTTATCATTATGGATGAACCGACGGTTGGCATTGATCCTCAGTCCCGGAATTATATTTTAACATCTGTAAAAAAGCTAAATGAAATGGGAAGCACAATCATTTATACGAGTCACTATATGGAAGAAGTAGAAGAGGTATGTACAAAGATTGCGATTATTGATCACGGCAAAATTATTGCTGAAGGAACAAAAGAGCAGCTGAAAGCTATTATCACTGATACAAAAGATATTTGGATTGAAGTAAAAGAAGCGGACGATATAGATTGCAGCGGTCTAAAAGAAATTCCAGGCGTAACAGCCGTTACGTATGAAGATGGAATCATTAAAATTAATTCAAGCGCCGAAGTGAATAACTTGAACAAAGTCATTCATTATTTAATGACGCATCATATCGAAATTAAAGCAGTTAAAGAACAAGCCCCTAATTTAGAGACGGTCTTTCTTACGCTGACAGGGCGCAGTTTAAGAGATATATAAAGGAAAGGAGGAATAACGAATGAATATTATTGCAATTGCTTTGAAAGAAATGAAAAGTGATCTGCGAGATAAGCGTGCATTTATCTTTATGATTCTCTTTCCGCTGGCTCTCGTCCTTATTTTAGGAACAGCTTTGTCTCAAGCCTTTAATAACGATATGAAGATAGACGACAGTTATGTTCTCTATAAAATCAACACAAGTAATGAAGAATCTGCTGCTTTTAAGCAGTTTGCTGCCCATGCAGAAAAATCGGGCATTCACTTTAAAGCGCTGAAAAAAAATCAGGATGGAAAAAAAGAAGTAAAAGAACAGCGCTATACAGCTTATGTAGAAGTGAAAGACGGAGACATTCATCTCTACGGAAATGAAGAAAACAGCATTGAATTCAACATGGTCCAAGGTATGTTAAGCACTTTTGTGGATAAGTACAATGTGGCTATGGAAGTGGCCAAAGTAAACCCTCAGCAAGTGGATAATCTGCTCCGTGCGTCTAAGCATGACTATATTCAAGAAACATCTCTTCATTCTCAAAAACAGCCAAATTCAATAGACTACTACGCCATTTCAATGACAACTATGATTGTTTTGTACGGATCTATCTCAGCGAGTTATTTAATTAGAGGAGAGCGTATGCGAAATACAGCTAGTCGATTAGTAGCCGCGCCGGTTAAAACCGCTGAAATTTTTGTCGGAAAAATTTTAGGCACTGTTTTGGTTCACTCCATTTGTGTGTTAGTCGTCATTATGTCGACTAAATATTTTTTTGATGCCAACTGGGGAGATCATTTACTCTTAGTACTCGTAATGTTAGTATCTCAGATTCTTTTTGCCATTAGCTTTGGATTAGGAGTTAGCTACCTTACGAAGACGGAAGCGGCGTCAAGAGCAATTATTATGGTTGTTATTCAAGTGTCGTGTATTGTGGGAGGAACCTATTTTCAAAATGGATCTGGAGAGGGATTCGTCAATGTATCACCTTTAACCTGGATGAATAATGGACTTATTAAATTGATTTATACAAATGATATGGGCGCTTCTCTTTCAGTTATCGGGTTGAACGTAGGCTTCTCTATTTTATTCCTGGGCATAGCAATTGTGCTTTTGAGAAAAAGAGAGGGGTTATAACATGAAAAATATCATGTGGCTTGTCACAAATATGCTAAGAAATATGCTGCTTAGAAACAAAAGGACGCTTGTGCTTGTTATTGGTTTGCCTATTGCAGGGGTTTTAATGTCCGTTCTTATTTATGGAAATGCAGGAGGGACTTCGGTGAATATCGGAGTTGTCAATCACGACTCAACGGATATTACAAAAGATACCGTTCAGTTTTTAAAAGGACTGCATAAAACAAATGTTAAAATGCTCACTGACAAAGAAGTGGATCATGAGATTACGTCAAAGAAAGTTGATGCGGTTATTACCTTTGAAAAAGGGTTTTCTGACAGCGTCAAAGCGAACAAACCAGATCATATTACAATCACTTCAATAAAAGGAGCAGAAGTAACGAGCTTTATTAAGTCTTATTTGTATCAATATATTGACAATATTTCTTCGCTGAATCAAGCTGCTGAAGGCGACGATGCGGCTTTTAAACAAATGTATGAGAATTATCAAAAAGCGCCATTCCACGTCTCAACGCATGCCCTTGAAGACAAAGGAACCGATCAAAACATTGTCAAGCAGACAATTGGATATTTAATCATGTTTATGCTTTTTTCTGCGGTGAATTTATCGGCTCTTATCACAAAAGAAAAAGAGCAGCGAACGTATTTTAGACTGTTAGCTTCGCCAGTTAGCGCAAGGCAATACGTGATATCCAATGTTATTACAAATATGATTTTATTAACTCTGCAAGTAATGATTACACTTGTTTGTATTACGACTCTTTTTCACGTAGATATGAACATTCCCGTATGGCAGCTGTTTTTCATTTTAGTTTTGTTTGGTCTAGTAGCCATCGGCTTGTCTCTTGTAATTATCGCTTTTACAGAAAGTTCAAAAGCAGCGAATGGTCTTCAGACGCTTATCATCACGCCAACTTGTTTACTGTCCGGCTGCTTTTTCCCGCCTGAATTTATGCCGGATGTGATGCAGAAAATAGCCGACTTTCTTCCTCAAACGTGGGTATTAAGTACGTTAAAAAGTGTTCAACAAGGAGCTGATTTAAGCAGCCTATGGTTAAATATTAGCATTTTACTAGCTTTTGCGCTTGTTTTTTTCCTGCTGTCTATTTATAAATTAAATCGAAATAATACTGTTCAAAAGTTTATTTAAATGGTAAAGTCAGAGAATACCTCTGGCTTTTTTTGTAATTTTTAAAAAGTTACAAAAAAAGATTGAAAAATATAAGATGAAATTTTAGAATGAAAGAGGAAAGGGGTATACAAAAAGAGAATAAATAGGGGAGAAAAACGAAGTTCATGTTGGTTTTTTGCGCAAACAAATGAAATCGCTTACATAAGTCAGCATGAAAATACGGAAGGAGAGATTGTCAGCGAGATAACAAAGGGGGAAAAACAGTGGGAATTTATGAACTACTTGTACCACGCACGGTTTTATATGGAGAAGGATCATTTTCTAAAATTGGAGAACAGGCTGCACTGCTTGGGACAAAGGCATTGCTTATAAGTGATGACGTTATGGTGAAAGCAGGCAATGTAGAAACTTGCCGTCGTTACTTAGCAGAGACTGGCATGGACTGTGCTGTGTATACAGGCGTAAATTCAGAGCCGACAGATATTCATCTAGATGAAGCGCTTGTTATATGTAAAACGGAGCAGTGCGATGTGGTTATTGCCTTAGGGGGAGGCAGCTGTATCGATACTGGAAAAGCGGTTGCCATTATGATGACAAATGAAGGGCATCTACGAACGTATTTTCAAAATCAACAAGATTTTCAAGATAGTCCGCTTCCTTTGGTTGCCGTGCCTACAACTGCTGGAACAGGCTCAGAAGTGACGAAAGCGACGGTTATTACAGACACGGCGTACGATGTGAAAATGATGCTCGCAAGACCTCAATTATTGCCTGATACAGCCATTGTTGATCCGTTATTAACTCTATCATGTCCGAAACATGTAACGGCAGCTACAGGAATTGATGCACTCAGTCATGCAGTGGAAGCGTATTTGTCTAAAAAAGCACATCCTTTTACAGATTCACTTGCGCTTCAAGCAATTGAGTTAATCATGAAAAATATCCGTCTTGTGTATAGAAATGGAGAAAATGTTCAAGCAAGAAACGAAATGGCCTATGCATCTATGCTGGCAGGAATGGCGTTTTCAAATTCATCTGTTGCGCTAGTGCACGGTATGTCAAGACCTATTGGCGCGTTATTCCATGTGCCGCACGGTATTTCTAATGCGATGCTCCTGCCTGCGGTTTTGGACTATACAAAAGAGGCTTCAATCGATCGTTTAGGTGAAATAGGACAAGCTCTTTTTCCGAACGTATCATATACAAAAAAAGAGGGAGCAGATGTGTTAATTGAAGCCATCAAGCAGCTTTGTATCGACTTAGAGATTCCTAATCTTCAATCGTGGGGCATTGATCGCCAGCTGTTTTACGCGGCGGTTGAGAAAATGGCAGCGGATGCGATTCAAAGCGGAAGTCCTGCTAACCATCCTGTTGTACCGACGGCAGAAGAAATTATCCAGCTGTATTACACGTGCTATGAATATGAGTTTAAGTCTGCACTTTATAAAAAATAAGATAAATTCAAAACAAATTGAATGAGGGATGAAAGGGGAAACGTTATGGATTTGCTGATTATTTTGCTATCTCTGGGGCTTTTAATGCTGGTTGCTTACCGCGGATTTTCAGTTATTTTGTTTGCTCCACTTTGTGCGCTGCTAGCCGTTATTTTAACGGAACCAAGCTATGCACTCCCGTTTTTCTCAAACGTTTTTATGGAGAAAATGGTTGGGTTTATTAAAAACTACTTCCCTGTCTTTCTATTAGGAGCAGTCTTCGGGAAGATGGTAGAAATGTCTGGAGTCGCTGAATCGATTGCGAAAACAATTGTTAAAGTAGTAGGAGCTAAACGCGCCATCTTGGCTATTGTTTTAATGGGAGCAATCTTAACCTACAGCGGCGTAAGTTTATTCGTTGTTGCGTTTGCAGTTTATCCGTTTGCGGCTAACTTATTCCGCGAAGCGAATATTCCAAAACGATTAGTACCGGGAACGATTGCATTAGGAGCTATTTCGTTTACCATGGATGCACTTCCGGGTACACCGCAAATTCAAAACGTTATCCCAACGACTTTTTTTAAAACAGACATCTATGCTGCTCCGACACTGGGGATTATCGGATCGGTTATTGTCTTTAGCTTAGGTCTTTGGTATTTAGAAAGCCGAAGCAAAAAAGCAAGAAAAGCTGGAGAAGGCTACTACGGGTTTAATAATGAACTAGCGGCTGCTGCAGAGCTAGAAAAAGAGTCTGTACCTTCTACAGAACCTAAATATGAACCTAGCGTAGCAAGACAGATTCTTGCATTTGTTCCGCTTGTGCTTGTAGGGGTGGCAAACAAATTTTTTACTGTTTCTATTCCAAAATGGTACCCAGACGGTTTTGATTTTGCCAAAATTGGCCTTGAAGCGTTCGGGAAAGTAGATTTAACCGCAGTTGTTGGTATTTGGTCAGTGGAGTTGGCACTTGTTATTGGAATTATCACAACGATTGCGTATGACTGGAAGAGAGTGACCACCGGTTTCCAAGCTGGTCTTAACGCAAGTATTGGCGGAGCGCTTCTCGCTGCGATGAACACGGGAGCTGAGTATGGCTTTGGAGGCGTCATTTCATCTCTTCCTGGCTTTGCAGCCGTTCGTGATGGTATTTCACATACCTTTACAAATCCGCTTGTCAATGGAGCCGTTACGACAAACATTTTAGCCGGTATTACAGGCTCTGCTTCTGGAGGTATGGGAATTGCGCTTAGTGCGATGGGAGATAAGTATGTAGAAGCTATTAATCAGTACAACATTCCTCCTGAAGTTATGCACAGAGTTGTAGCGATGGCATCAGGCGGTATGGATACGCTTCCTCATAACGGAGCTGTTATTACTCTGCTTGCTATTACCGGGTTAACCCACAAGCAGTCTTACCGAGATATTTTTGCCATCACTGTTATAAAAACGCTTGCATGTTTCTTAATCATTGGAATCTACAGCTTAACTGGACTCGTATAACAAATAAAGAGGCTGAATTTAATTGAAGAAAAATCCGAACGATGAATCGTTCGGATTTTTTTATGGTTGTGGTGAACATAGATTTCATGTATATAGGTGTATTAGCGGTTGATTGGAGCGGAGCCTTGCACGGAAATCAGCAGCGGTTTCACAAGGAATCTTTATCTCCTTTGTTCGTCTATAGGTTGCAGTGATTTAGCTGTATATCAAGCTTTTTGCTTTAAAACAGATTCTTTGACTTTCTAAACTGTAAGTATTATGATTACACTACTTTCTGCAGTTACATTAATTCTTAGCATGTTTATGAAGAAAGGAGAATGACTGTGAAGCTATTTGAAGGAAATTTAAAAGTAGGCGACTGGGTCAAAGGAAAGTCTCGCAACGGTGAACTTATATACGGATATATTAAAATGATTGATCCATCTAAAAAAGCAGCACTAATCAACGTTGTAAAAAGTGATGATGAAAAAATGGTCGGCACAACCATTGGCATGATGGATGAAAAAATAGAGAAGCTGCCCCTTCAAAAAACGGCGCACGAAGAGCAGATTCTTTCATTGATTGATCTTGCGCTGTTAACGAAAGACAAGGCTTGGTTTAGTGAATTAACAGCTGAATTAAAAAAATCACAAGATAAAAAGCAAGGCTGACATTCCTGATAAGGAATGAAGGCCCTGCTTTTTTTATTATTCATAGGGGAAAAGCAGGAATGGAAAGCAGCTTGCGAGAAGAAGTAAGTGATGACATTAAGAAGGAAAAGGTGATAAAAGATGAGTAAACGTGTCTTAATTTTAACAGGAGATGCCGTGGAAGCTTTAGAAGTTTTTTATCCGTATTATCGCTGTTTAGAAGAAGGTATTCAGTGTACCATTGCTTCTCCCGTGAAAAAGAAGCTTCAAACGGTTGTTCATGATTTCCTTCCAGAGATGGAAACATTCACAGAGAAAATGGGATATAAAATTGATTCTCACGCTTCTGTCGATGAAGTGGATCCCGCCGATTATGATGGACTTATTATTCCTGGAGGACGGGCGCCTGAATACATTCGAATGAACACAAAAGTTCAGGAAATTGCTGCGCATTTTTTAAAAGAAAATAAACCTTTAGGCGTTATTTGTCATGGTCAGCTCGTGTTAACGACGGTTAGAGAGTATCTGCAGGACAGAGAAGTGACAGCGTATCCTGCTTGCCGACCGGAAGTAGAAGCGGCGGGTGCTGTATTTGTAGAACAGACGCTTCATATAGACAGAAACCTAGTAACCGGGCAAGCTTGGCCGGATTTACCTAAATTTATGAAAGAGTTTTTTAACGTGCTAAAAAAAGCTGAAAAAGTGAACGCATAATAAAAAAAGAGGGCTGAGAGAAAACCATTCTTTCAGCTCTTTTAATTGATGATAGGTGAGGTGTAAACAACGTGCAGCTAGTGTCTGAACTGTCGAAGAAAATTATAAAAGAAGTACAGCTTGTGATGAAAGAACATGTAATTGTAACGGATATACGCGGAATTATTATTGCGTCTACAGAAGAAAAGCGGGTTGGTTTTTTTCATGAAGGCGCGTGGAACGTGATGCAAAAAAAGGAAAAACTATATATCTCCAAAAAAGAAGCAGCAGATTTAAAAGGAGTTAAGCCAGGAATTAATTTGCCTATCAGTTATCAAGGAGACATTATTGGCGTTATTGGTATTACAGGTATGCCAGAAGCTGTTGAGCCTTTTGCAGACATTATTCGAAGATTAACAGAGCTAATTATTCGCGAGGCATACTACATAGAAACAAAGGAATGGGAAAATAAAGGAGTAGAAGCTTTTTTTCGTGAATGGATTTATAGCCAGCAAGTAGATGCAGAATTTATTGAACGAGGCCATATTTTAGGAGTACAAGTAGACAGCTCTTATTGCTGCACGCTGTTTCAAATTGATTCATCTCTTTCGAAAAAGAAGCAGCAGCACGTACAAGAAATGATTCGCTACTGGTTTGAAAGTCATAAAGCTGAAGGAGATTATATTGCAAATTGGGGATACGATCGCTTGCTTTTACTTAAAGAGGCTGTAGGTGAAAAGGCAAGGCGAGGATTTAAAGAAGAATTAATAAAATGTCAGCAGTATATTCAAGCAAACAACCAAGTTATGATCACTATTGGTGTAGGAAAGCCAGCGGAGCAATTTAATTTGCATGCTTCATATGAAGAAGCGAAAAAAGCGCTTAAAGTGGCTTCAAAACGTCAAACCGTTGTTTTTTATGAGGAGCTGCTGATGGACATGATTTTAGAAGACGTTTCTGAACCTGTAAAAAAGGAATTCTTGAGTCGAGTGCTTTCTTCCATTCAAAAAGAAAAAGAGCTTCTCGAAACGCTGAAATGCTATTTAGCCAACGATCAATCGTTGAAAAAAACGGCGTTTGATTTACATATTCATATTAATACGCTTCATTACCGCTTGAAGCAAATGAAAGAACTAACAGACATTGATCCAAAAAGCGTAAAGGGTATCACGCTTTTTTACCTTGCGCTGTCTCTATTAGAGTAAGTGCGCCCTTCGTTAGATAAACATACAAAAAATGAGTTTTTAAAGCGCTTTTTTTTAGTTTTTTATCCATAGTCCCTCGTGGCTTCTGCAACTATAATAAGATTAAGAGATATATAAGGAGGAACGTTATGCTTAATGAACGAACAAAAGCAAAGCTCATTGAAGTTGTAGGATCAGCCAACTTTCAAGATAGCAGTGAAGCAAGACTCGTGTACTCTTATGACGCAACACCTAACTTTCAGTCGCTTCCTGATGCGGTTATTATGCCTGAAAACAAAGATCAAGTGAAAAGAATTTTAACGATATGCAACGAAGATCATGTTCCTATTGTGCCAAGAGGTTCAGGTACAAATTTAAGCGCAGGAACGTGTCCAACGCAAGGCGGAATTGTTCTTACATTTAACCGAATGAATAAAATTTTGGAAATTGATGAAGAAAATTTAACCGCTACCGTGCAGCCAGGTGTTATCACGTTAGACTTAGTTAACGCCGTAGAAGCAAAAGGTTTATTTTACCCTCCTGATCCAAGCTCTATGAAAATATCAACCATCGGAGGGAACATCAATGAATGTTCAGGAGGGTTACGAGGCTTAAAATACGGCGTAACAAAAGATTACGTTCTTGGTCTTGAAGTAGTTCTCGCAAACGGTGACTGTATTAAGACGGGAGGCAAGCTGGCTAAAGATGTAGCTGGCTACGATTTAACGAACTTGTTTGTTGGGTCTGAGGGAACGCTTGGCGTCGTGACAGAAGCGATTTTAAAGCTCATTCCAATACCTGAAACAAAACAAACTCTGCTCGCGCTGTTTGAAGACATGGACGCAGCCGCTAAGACGGTTTCAGCTATTATCGCCAATAAGATTATTCCAGCTACGCTTGAATTTTTAGATCAGCCGACGTGTGAAGTAGTAGAAGATTTTGCGCAAGTTGGGCTACCAACAGATGTAAACGCTGTCTTATTGATTGAACAAGACGGTCCGCCGGAAGTAGTGACTCGCGATATTGAAATGATTTCCCGTATCTGCAGCGAAGGAAATGCTGTATCTGTAAAAGTAGCAGCTTCACAAGCAGAAGCAGAAGCGTTAAGTACAGCAAGAAGATCAGCTCTTTCTGCTTTAGCGCGAATGAAGCCAACGACCATTTTAGAAGACGCAACCGTCCCGCGGTCTAAAATTAGTGAAATGGTCAAAGCGATTAATGAAATTGCTGTAAAATATAACGTTAAGATCTGTACGTTTGGTCATGCGGGAGACGGAAATCTGCATCCGACTTGTTTAACAGATGCGCGTGACGAAGAAGAGCTTCACCGCGTCGAACAAGCTTTTGAAGCGATTTTTCATAAAGCCATTGAGCTTGGAGGAACGATTACAGGTGAACACGGAGTTGGAGAAATGAAAGCACCGTATTTAGCGCTGAAGATGGGAGGAGAAGGAGTAGCTGCGATGAAAGCAATTAAGTATGCTTTGGACCCGCAAGGAATTATGAATCCAGGGAAAATTTTTGCTAAAGACACGAGAAAAAGAGTGGTGGTTCGTTCATGACGGCAACAAAAGACATTCAGCAAGCGTTCAAAGAACGGTTAGATTATGACGAGTTAATGAATTGTATGAGATGCGGTTTTTGTTTGCCAAGCTGTCCGACGTATGGACAAACGAATCAATATGAAGCAGCGTCACCGCGCGGAAGAATTGCTTTGATGAAAGGAGTTGTAGACGGACTTATTGAACCTGATGAAGCTGTTGAAAAGCAATTGAATCTTTGTCTTGGCTGCCGAGCGTGTGAGCCTGTTTGTCCTTCGGGTGTGAAGTACGGACACTTATTAGAAGAAGCGCGTGATATTATTCAGCAGAAAAAAAGGCATAAATGGCCAGTAAAAGCGCTCAGGCATATGGTGTTTGAACAGCTTTTCCCGCATAAAGAACGATTAAAAAATGTACATTCTCTGCTTGCTTTCTACCAAAGAAGCGGCTTGCAAAAAGCTGTTCAAAAAACAAATATACTAAATGTCCTGCCCGGTAATTTAGCACAAATGGAAAAAACGCTTCCGCCTGTGCTAACAAAAAAAGAAATGAAGAAACGTCCTTTTTTATTTGAAGCAGAAGGAACAAGAGAGCGTACGGTTGCTTTTTTTACAGGGTGTTTAATGGATACGATGTTTATGGAAACAAACAACGCGACGATTGCACTTTTACAAAAAGCGGGGTGTAAGGTCGTTATACCAGAAGTGCAGACGTGCTGTGGCGCACTGCATGCGCATGGAGGAGAAAAAGATCAGGCAAAGAAGTTAGCGAAGCAAAATATTATGGCGTTTGAATCCATTCAAGCGGATGATATTGTTCTTAATGCAGGAGGCTGCGGTGCGCTGTTGGTAGAATACGATCATTTATTAAAAGAGGAACCCGAATGGAAAGAAAGAGCAGCTGCTTTTTCTGCCAAAGTCAAAGATTTTTCAGAGATTTTATTGCAGCAGCAGTTTGTGGAAAAACAAAAGTTATCGCTTCCAAGTCAAATTATTACGTATCAAGACTCGTGTCATTTAAGAAACGTGATGAAAACGTCCAGCGCACCGAGAAAACTGATCCAAGCGATTAACGGAACGGTGTTTAATGAAATGGAAAATGCGGATCATTGCTGTGGCTCAGCTGGTATTTATAACTTAACGGAACAAGAGATGTCTATGCAAATTTTAGATTATAAAATGGAAAAAGTGAAAGAAGCCCATGCACATACGATTGTAACAGCAAACCCGGGCTGTCTCATTCAAATGAAGCTAGGGGTAGTTAGAGAAGGAGTAGAAGAAAGTGTAAGGGCCGTTCATCTTGCAGATTTACTTCTTGAAGCAGTAGAAAGCAAATAAAAAGGCCGGACGTGTCCGGCCTTTTTATTATTTGAACAGCTGAGAAACAATTTCGTACGAACGAAGGCGAGCTTTGTGATCGTAAATTTGAGCGTTAATCATCAGTTCATCTGCTTCTGTTTCTTCAATAAACTGTTCAAGCTTGACTTTAATCGTCTCAGGACTTCCGACAATAGAAGAGCCCAGCTGCTGTTGGAGAGAAGCTTTTTCAAAGTCAGTCCATAGTTCATCCATATTATCCACAGGAGCTTTTAGTTTACCCGGTGTGTTTCGAATTAAATTTAGAAACTGCTGCTGCATAGAAGTAGCCAAACGTTCAGCTTCTCTATCTGTATCAGCAGCGATTACGTTTACACCTAACATTGCATATGGTTTGTCTAACACGTCGGACGGCTTAAAATAACGGCGATACATGTTCAGAGCTGTCATTGTATTATTAGGTGAAAAGTGACTTGCAAATGAAAATGGCAAACCTAGCTGTGCAGAAAGCTGTGCGCTAAAACCGCTTGAGCCAAGCAGCCAAATCGGAATATTTAAACCTTGACCGGGAACAGCTTTAACGCGCATCTGACTTTCTGAAGCCGGTTTAAAGTATTCTTGCAGTTCAGTTAGCTGTTCTGGGAAGTCACTGCCGTCGCTTCTGCGGTCGCGTCGCAGCGCCTGTGCTGTCAGCTGATCCGTCCCTGGCGCTCTTCCTAAGCCTAAATCAATACGTCCTGGAAATAGTGATTCAAGCGTGCCAAAATGCTCAGCAATAACAAGCGGAGAATGGTTAGGAAGCATAATACCTCCAGAGCCTACGCGAATGCGTGACGTGCCTGCAGCTACATGACCAATTACAACAGATGTAGCGGAGCTTGCGATACCTGTCATATTATGATGTTCAGCTAGCCAGTAGCGGTTATACCCCCATTTTTCAGCGTGCTGAGCTAAATCTAATGTATTTCTAAGTGAGTCAGATACAGTTCCTCCTTCAACTACAGGAGAAAGATCCAGTACGGAAATCGGAATATCTTTTAATGCTTTACTCATCAATTTCATCTTCTTTCTTTAAAGACTTCATAGGCCTTGTTATTTCAATGGAATACAAGTATTTTAACAATAATCTTTCGAGTTCCAAAATATTTTGCTTCGATTATTTTCCTTTATGTTATTGTTCTTTATTTACACAAGCTTTTGAGAAACAAAAAGCTTGTACGGTATAAGGCAGAAGCCGCCTCTTTCTATAAAAAGCTGTCATATTTTATAGTAGAAGGGAGGATGAATATGGTTACTTTAAATGAACTAAAAAGCAAGCAGTACGATATGATATACAGTTTAGGCTATAACTGTTTTCCAGGGATATACATGAAAAAATATGCTTTGCGAAAACAAGCCGGCGTGATTGATTGGTGTATTAGCATTTCTCTTTCTCATGTCAATCAGCTGTTGAAAAACCGCTGTAAAGACTTATTTTTATATGAACATTTAACCTATGTTAGTTCTTTCGGAGACGGTTCCACCCTTAGACTGCGTGATAAGGTGTATCAAATTGATTCTGCTCATGATTTTCCGTCGTCTATCAATACAGAAGATAACTGGCTTTCGTACAGTGAAGTCAAAGAAAAGTATGAGCGGAGAACGGAGCGGTTTTTAACGTCGATGGAGACCAGTTCTTGTATATTGTTTATTCGTATGGGTGGAACGTATGAAGAAGCGAAAGAATTAGAGCATATTTTAAAGCGAATGGTCAAAAACGATTTCTATATACTGCTGCTGACAAACAGTGAAAAAGAACTTTTGTCCGAAGCTAACTGGGACTTGCCTTACACGTGTGTCTTATATGCACCTATTTTTTCAATGGACGTGCTGCGCGATGATAAAGTATGGGAAGAGCTCTTCAGCGGGCTTGTTATAAAATAAAAGAAACTCTTTTTGTTTAATACGGGAATGAGAAAGCTTGTTTTTTTCATAGACTTTGTTATATCTGTGTATCAAAGGAGATGAAAAGATGGAGTCCAATGTGCGGAAGGCGATAAAGGAAATTGTATGGCTGCTGCTAGAACAAGACCAGCGCTGGAACGAGTATTTAGCACAGCTGGATGATTTGAAAATACAAGTGGATTTGAATAGTTCCGCATATCAAGTTCTCAGAAAGATGACGGGTAATTACGAAGTGCTGCTTGAACATATGGATCTCATTCAGCAGTTTGAAAATCATTCTAAAAGTGAAACAGCGCTGAATGACCTAGTTACCATCGTCATGAAGCACTATTCGTTAAAAAATTCATAAACCTGCTTTGTGCAGGTTTATGGAGTTTCATCTATCAATGGAATTGGGTAAAGATAATCGTTTATAATAAGTACATATGGTAATGAAAGGGTGATCGATATGGAAGAGAAACAAGAAATTGTACCCGTTCGTACAGAGGAAACAGCCAAATATTATTCGGAAGAAAAATTTTGGGACAAGCTTAAAAAGTTTGGTAAAAAAGCGGGAGCAAACGTTGTTTATGCCGTACTGCTTTTATACTACACGCTGCAAAAACCTGATATTCCCCCAAAAGCAAAAGCAGTCATTATAGGAGCGTTAGGTTATTTTATTCTTCCTTTAGATTTAATTCCAGACTTTGCAGCAGGAGTGGGATTTACAGATGATTTAGGAGCTCTAGGGCTTGCATTGATTCAAGTTGCCATGTACATTGATGAAGGTGTTAAACTGAAAGCAAAAGAAAAAATTAAAACGTGGTTTTCAGAAGAACACAATTTTTCCATTATTGATGCTAAAATAAAGTAACGTTATGATCGAAATGTCATTATTAAATAAAGTGAGCAAAAGAAGGTGATAGATGAATCATCTTCTTTTTAACCGATAATACATAGGTCTTTGTGACTATTTTAATCCGTTTTATGTAAAAAAAGCAGGATTAAAATATTTTTTTCATTAAAATTTTAATCAATGTAATTGAATAATTGTCCTACAAATGTTAAGTTAAAACATGTTCATAAATTCGTCACAGAAAGCAATATACAAATAAGTAAGATAGTTTGTAAAAACTTTGTGAAATTATGGAACTTTTTAACTGAGAGTTTCAAACTCTTAGAGATTCTTCCTCATCAATCAGAAGTCGCTTTCTTTCGTCACAAGATTAAGCATCTTTCATTTGAAGGTGTTTTTTTTCAGCCTGAGTAAGCCAACAACATGATTGTATGACAAGTTTTTACTAAGGTTGTAGAGTTACTGTATTGTATGACAAGTTTTATGTGATTTGATGTTGATTAAATGAACAGTTTCGAAGTAAATAAATGATTGCAGAAAAACAAAGTCCATGCGTTTTCATGAACCATTATACGTTACTTCATATTTGTAGAGATGTTTAGCAAAAGGGGAGATGAATGGCCTGACGTAAACAATATCCATAGACAAGCCTTAGAAAATAATTATCTTTCTAAGAAAGCAAATTTATATGATTGATTCTAATCTAAACAATGGAGTGTTCAAAAATGGAAATTAGTCAAATCTTTATTATTTTAACCCCAATCTTTTTTGTTATTTTGCTAGGTTATTTAGCAGGGTATTTTAAAAAGTTTGATGCAACAACATCTAAAGGGTTAAATACGCTTGTAACAAAATTTGCGTTACCTGCACATCTATTCGTTGGTATTACAACAACATCAAAACAAACGCTTATTGAAAAATGGCCGTTTTTATTAGCATTAGTTCTTGGTATTATTGGATTTTATGTTCTTTTCTTACTTGTTGCAAAATATGTATTCAAATACTCACTAACAGGCGCGTCTATGTTCTCTTTAAACTCTACGCAGCCAACGTTTGCATTTATGGGTATTCCCGTATTAGGTAGCTTGTTTGGCGCGGATGTAGTAGCAATTCCAATCGCTATTACGGGTATCGTAGTAAATGCGATGCTTGATCCTTTAGCAACTATTATTGGTACGGTTGGACAACGCGAAAGAAGTGAAGGAGATTCTGAAGAAAGCTTATTTAAAGTAACGATTAAATCAATCTTACATGGTCTTTCTGAACCATTAGCTTGTGTTCCGTTAATCGCAGTAGTATTAGTATTATGTGGGTTCCAATCTCCAGATTTACTATCAAGCAGCTTAGACCAAATCGGTTCAATTACATCTGGTGCGGCGCTATTCGCAGTTGGGGTAACAATTGGTATCCGTAAAATTCAATTTAGCCCAGCAGCATTTGGTATTGCGATTTTAAAAGTGGCTATTCAGCCGCTTGTAATGTTAGGAATTGCAACAGCAATGGGTCTATCATCAGCTGACATCGTAAAATTAGTTTTATTAGTAGCGTTCCCAGGTTCAGCTGTAGCAGCAATGATTTCAGTGCGCTTTGACAGCCTAGCTGGTGAAACAGCTTCAGCATTCGTACTTAGTGCCATTATGTCACTTGTTACATTACCGCTATTAATTTCTTGGTTAATGTAGTCACATATATCAATATAAAATAAAAAAGGCTTTGCTATTTTAGCAAAGCCTTTTTTTGTGTATCTATACTTAAAAAAGCTTTAAAAATTCTTGAGCGATTTTGGGAAGATAACTATCGGTACGCCACGTAACTAAAGGCTCAATTACAAATGGATTGTCTTCTATGTTTAAAATTTTAATATGTTCTAGCGAAAAAGAAGATAGCATCGAATAAGGAACAATAGCAGCACCAAGGCCACGACATACTAAATTAAGAAGCATAGCTGAGTCATGGCATTCGCATAAAATATTAGGTGCTATATCCATCTTTTCAAATTCTTTTATAATGCGATTGTATATGCTTATTTCTCGATTTGAACGAAGAAGAATAAGAGGGAGAGAAGCAATTTCGGCTACTGAAATCTTTTCTTCTGCATAACCGCTTTCTTTCGGCACCGCTACAACAAAGATATCTGGTGCAAGTGTTTTTGTTTTGACATGTTGATAAGGTAAGTCTGTAGTAGTGACCGCTACATCAATTTTTCCTTCCGTCAATAATTCGTTTAAATGAGCAGGTTCGTTTTCATAGATATTAAATGTACTGTTTGGATACTGTTTTTGAATAAGAGTTAGCTTATCGAGAACGGTTGATGCACAGTAGATTGTACATCCTACTTCAAGCTTTTCATTTGTTACGTTTTTGCATTCCTGTACTTCCAATACTGATTTTTCGACCCTTTGCACAATGTCTTTCGCTCGTTTTAAAAAAAGCTCTCCTTCTACCGTTAACAATAAGCGCTTGTTATTGTTTCGTTCAAAAAGCAAAAGGCCTAGCTCATTTTCGAGCTGCTTTAGCTGTCTGCTTAGAGGAGGCTGAGCCATGTGCAGACGCTTCGCCGCTTTGGTCACATTTAATTCTTCAGCTATGACAATAAAATAATGCAACTGTCTTAATTCCACTGTATTCAACTCCATACTTTAAAGGTATTATTATATACTTTATCAATATTTTAATTGTATGGAAAATAAGTGTAAAGTTAAATGTGTAACCAGAACAGAGAGGAGGAAGGGAAATGAAAATAGCTGTAGGAATAACGGGAGCCACGGGAGCTATTTTAGGTATTCGAATTTTAGAGCTGTTAAAGAAGGCTTCTGTTGAAACGCATTTAGTCATGTCGCCTTGGGCTCATGCCACAATTAAGCTGGAAACATCCTATAGCGTTCAGCAAGTAGAAGCGCTAGCAGATTATTGTTATTCATATCAAGACCAAGCAGCAAAAATTTCGAGCGGCTCTTTTCGTATAGATGGAATGATTGTTAGTCCTTGCAGTATGAAAACATTAGCATCTATTCGAATGGGACTAGCAGATAACTTAATAGCGAGAACGGCAGATGTGATGTTAAAAGAGAGAAAGCCACTTGTGCTACTTCCTCGCGAAACGCCTTTAAATACGATTCATTTAGAAAACATGCTGGATCTTTCAAAAATGGGAGCTATCCTGGTGCCGCCTATGCCGGCTTTTTATAACAAACCTAAGACGATCGACGATATTGTCACACATATTGCTGTTCGAACGTTAGATCAGTTGGGAATTGAGCTTCCTGAAGCAAAAAGATGGCAAGGAATTAAACATTTATCACAAGGAGGAAAATAAAAATGGCTTATAAAGACTTTAGAGATTTCCTTGATACGCTACATAAAGAAGGGCAGCTGCTGACGATTACTGATGAAGTGCAGCCTGATCCTGATTTGGGTTCAGCAGGTCAAGCCATCAGTAATTTAGGAGATCAAACGCCGGGATTATTGTTTACTAATATTTATGGATATCACAATGCAAAGGTAGCTCTAAACGTAATGGGTTCCTGGTCAAATCACGCGTTAATGATGGGGCTGCCTAAATCGACTCCTGTAAAAGAACAGTTCTTTGAGTTTGCTCGGAGATATGAAAAATTTCCTGTCAAAGTGAAAAGAGAAGAGACAGCGCCGTTTCATGAGTGTGAAATAACAGACGATATTAACTTATTCGATCTTTTGCCGTTGTTTCGCTTAAATCAAGGAGACGGAGGCTATTATCTAGATAAAGCGTGTGTTATTTCTCGTGATCAGCATGATAAGGAGAACTTCGGTAAACAAAATGTAGGGATATACCGTATGCAGGTCAAAGGGAAAGATCGTCTAGGCATTCAGCCCGTGCCACAGCATGATATTGCCATTCATTTAAAACAAGCCGAAGAAAAAGGTGAAAACCTCCCTGTATCAATTGCTTTAGGATGTGAACCTGCGATTGTTACAGCAGCCGCTACGCCGCTTCATTACGATCAATCTGAGTATGAAATGGCAGGAGCTATTCAAGGTGAGCCGTACAGAATTGTGAAGTCTCAGCTTTCTGATTTAGATGTACCTTGGGGAGCAGAAGTGATTTTAGAGGGAGAAATTTTAGCTGGTGAACGTGAATATGAAGGTCCTTTTGGCGAATTTACAGGTCATTACTCAGGCGGCAGAAGCATGCCTGTTATCAAAATCAATCATGTATACCATCGCAAAGATCCTATTTTTGAAAGTTTATATATCGGTATGCCTTGGACAGAAACAGATTATTTAATTGGAATTAATACAAGCGTTCCTTTATATCAGCAGCTAAAAGAAGCATATCCTGAAGAGATTGAAGCTGTGAATGCGATGTATACTCATGGTCTCGTTGCTATCATTTCAACGAAAAGCCGATACGGAGGATTTGCTAAGGCGGTTGGTATGAGGGCATTGACTACGCCGCATGGATTAGGATATTGCAAGCTAGTTATTTTAGTAGACGAAGATGTGGATCCGTTTAATTTACCGCAAGTCATGTGGGCGCTATCAACAAAAATGCACCCAAAACACGATGTTATAACAGTGCCTAATCTTTCAGTTCTGCCACTTGATCCAGGATCTGAGCCGGCTGGTATTACAGATAAAATGATTTTGGATGCTACAACACCAGTTGCACCGGAAACAAGAGGCCACTATTCTCAGCCTTTAGATACACCACTTGAAACTGAAAAATGGGAAAAAATCTTAACGAATATGATGCAAAAATAAACAAGGAGGAATCGACATGCATACTTGTCCAAGATGTGAAGCCAAACAAGCGAACTTAGTATCTAAATCACCAGTTGAAGGAGCCTGGGAGATTTACTTATGCAACGTGTGTTTGTTTACCTGGCGTTCTTCTGAACCTGAGACCATCACCAATCCTGAAAAATACCCTCGACCATTTAAAGTCAATCCAAAAGACGTACCGCTGGCAACGCACGTGCCTCCTGTGCCACCTCGATCTTAATAAGCAAAGGTGGTAAGTAAAATGAATAAAGCAGAGCTGCCAAAAGCCGTGCGCGTATTTTTAAATGGAAAAGACTTAGAAAGGAAACAGCATGATGCAATGCTGCTATCTACAGTGACATCCGAGGGTTTTCCTCATGTAGCCATGATTAGCGCAGGAGAGCTGGTAGCTATTAGCTCTTCACGCGTCAAGCTGTTAGTATGGAAAGATACAACCTCTTCAACAAACATGATACAGAATCATAGGGCAACCGTTACATTAGTTGTTGAAGGAAAAGCTTATTACATTAAATTTTGGCTAAAAAAAGAAGCTCCTGTGTTATCAGGCTATGAGCTATTTACGGGAGAAGTAGCCGCTGTTAAAGAAGATTACGCAAAATATGCAGTTTTAACATCAGGAATTCAATTTCAGCTTCATGATTCCAAAGAGGTACTGAGCCGCTGGAAGCAATCAATTGAGGCTGTTCTTTCTACTGAAAAAACCGATTCTTAAAAATAAGAATCGGTTTTTTAGCTGTAATGAAATTTTTTTAAATAGCATGCTAGCTGAACTTTTAATAGGTGTTCACTGTTTGTAAATGATATGTTCATTTTTCCTTCAATTTTTTTCAACCGCTGATAGAGTGTATTAACATGAATATGAAGCTGCTTAGCTGTAAGTGAAGCAGAGCGGTTATTATCGAAATACGCTTCTAGCGTTTGCTCTAAAGGTTCATCGTTTGAATGATTGTTCTTAAGAGGGAGAAATACCTCATCAATAAAGGTTTTGACCTCTTCTTTTGATTGATTAATAAATAGTCGGTTAATTCCTATTTCCTCATACAACATGCATCCATCTTGCTGCTGAGACAGCAGGTAAGAGACAGCTTTTTCAGCTTCACTATAACTTTTTCCTATTTGAGTAAAATGAGAATACCGACTTCCAATCCCTGTTTTTACATGACATTCATTGTAGTAACGCCATTTTGAGAGTAAATCTTCTAATTGTTTGATAATAGCATGATGTTTTTCATAAGGGTCAAGCGTAAATACAATGGTTACTTTGGTATCGAATCCGTATACGACCGGTGCTTTTGAGCTGAAAACCGATTTGATGTCAGATACAAGGCGATGAAGGTGTAAGTTTAAGAGCTGCAGGTCCGCTTGTGAACGAATGGTAATGAGAGCGATCAGAATATGCTTTTTTGTATCAATGTTTAGCTCAGCTGCTTTTTGATACAGCAAAGTGGTGTCATAACACGATAAGTATTCACTAAATAATTCATGTGTTCGCTTGTAAAATAAATCGACTAACGTTTGTTTTTTCAGCATTTATATGCGTGAACATATGATAGATGAAGCGCGCGTACACTATGCGATTACAAATAGCGGAGGCATCTCTCCTAATGTTGTTCAAGCAGAAGCGGAAGTGATGTACTTAATTCGTGCTCCGAAACCATCTCAAGTAAAAGAACTTTATGAACGGGTTGTGAAAATTGCAAAGGGAGCGGCTTTAATGACTGAAACACAAATGGAACAGGAAATTCAAGGAGCCTGCGCTAATCTAATTCCAAATCAAACAATGGAGCAGCTGATGCATAAGCAAATGATGCAAATAAATTTGGCTGAAGTGAAACATGAAGAAATAGCTTTTGCCAAAGCTATTTACGAGTCTACATCCGCCGAAGATAAAGAAGCAGCAAAAAAACAAGTGGGTTCACTGCTAGACAGAGCTTTAGCGGATCATCCGGTTTTCAACCAAATTGCTCCTATGTCTAAAAATGTTTCCTTCATGACAGGATCAACTGATGTCGCAGACGTTAGCTGGAATGTTCCCACTGCACAGTGCGTGACTGCAACGTGGGCTTATGCTACGCCGTTTCATACATGGCAAGCTGTTGCTCAAGGGAAAACGGAGTATGCCCACGATGCGATGTTATTGGCTGGAAAAGCCATCGCGGCTACGGCGATTGAAATGATAGAAAATCAAGAGCTGATTAGTCAAGCCAAACAAGAGCTGGAGGATAGACTAGAAGGGGAAAGCTATGAATGTCTTGTGCCTTCACATATACAGCCACCTAATTACTCAGAAAGTGAGCAGGAAAACTATAGCGTGGTATAAAAAACGAGGCGGAAAAAACGTATTTTCGTGTAAGGAAGATCTGAACGATGAATCGTTCGGATTTTTTATTGTTAGGTTGAACGTTGTTAGGTCTCATTTATCCCGTTTGTCGTTTTTAGATTGGATTGATGTAGTTATGGCTCAATCTCTTTTTTGTTTTCATTAAAAATAAATGGTTAAAAATATATCTCTTTGCTGACCCTAACCCTATCTAATTGTTTAGGAAAAGAGGTAAAAAAACATGAGAGCATATAAAATAGAAAAAGGTGGGTCAATTTCAACTTCACTAAAAGGAAAATCAGTTTTATCCACTTCTTATTTAAATAAAGGTTCTGCTTTTACTGAAGAAGAGAGAGAAGAGCTTCATCTGCAGGGACTTCTTCCTCCAACGGTTTTAACGTTAGAAGAACAGGCAAAAAGAGCATATGAGCAGTTCAAAAAAGCGCCAAATGATCTTCAAAAAAATAATTCGTTAAATGATCTGCATAATCGGAACGTTGTCTTATTTTATCGTTTATTAAGCGATCATTTAAGTGAAATGCTTCCCATTATTTATACGCCTACTGTAGGTCAATCCATTCAAGAATACAGCCATGAATACCATCGACCTGACGGACTATATTTATCCGTAAATGAAGCGGATCGGTTAAGTGAGGCGATTGAAAACTTAGGACTCGACGGCGAAGATATTGATTTGCTCGTTGTAACGGATTCAGAAAGTATTCTCGGCATTGGGGACTGGGGTGTGGGAGGGATAAATATTGCCGTTGGAAAGTTAGCGGTCTACACAGCGGCAGCGGGAATTGATCCAAGCCGCGTACTGCCTGTTGTTCTTGACATGGGGACCAATAACAAAAAGCTTCTTGAAGATCCTTTGTACTTAGGAAATCGTCATGAGCGAGTAAAAGGAGAAGACTATAATCGCTTTATTGCTCAATTTGTAAAAGAAATAACGACCAAGTTTCCTAAAGCGCTTCTTCATTGGGAGGATCTTGGGAATATTAACGCGCGTCACATTATGAAAGAATACGGCGATAAAATTTTAACGTTTAATGATGATATTCAAGGAACGGGAGTGATTACTCTTGCAGCCGTTTTAACAGCGGTGCGTATTACAGGAACGCCCCTAAAAGATCAGAGGGTTGTTGTATTTGGACCGGGATCTGCCGGAATCGGGAATGCTGATCGTATTCATAGTGCGATGATGCTTGAAGGGCTATCTGAAGAAGAAGCGTATGATCGTTTTTGGGCATATGATTACAGAGGTCTGTTAACCGAAGATATGGAAGATTTAGCTCCTTTTCAACAGCCGTATGTTCGCCAAAATGAAGAGATTAAAGAATGGGAAAAAGACGATGAAAATAAAATTTCACTGTTGGAGCTTGTCAAGCAAGTGAAGCCGACTATTTTAATTGGAACATCAGGCGTCACGGATGCTTTTACCGAAGAAATTATTAAAGAAATGGCAAAGCATGTAGAGCGTCCGGTGATTATGCCGCTTTCAAACCCAACTAAACTTGCTGAAGCTATTCCAGAAAATATTATAAAATGGACGGAAGGAAAAGCCCTTATTGCAACGGGAAGTCCATTTGAACCCGTTGAATATAACGGGCACACTTATGAAATCGGACAGGCTAATAATGCTTTTGTGTTTCCGGGTCTTGGTTTAGGTGCAATTGTGGTTCGCGCTCAAAAGTTTACTGAATCTATGTTTGCAGAAGCAGCCAATGCAGTAGCGCGTATAGCAGAAACAGACACAAAAGGAGATACGCTTCTTCCCAACATTAAAGATCTTCAAAAAGTATCAAAGGCGGTTGCTGTAGCAGTTGCTGATGCTGCTGTAAAAGATAACGTAGCAACTGTTACCAAGCAAAATGTAACTGAACTTGTAGAAGCAGCGGCATGGCAGCCTGTTTATAAACCGGTTAAGGCAAGAAATGAATGAGGTGAATGATAAATGAGCATAGGTCAAATTTTTCTCATTCTCGCGCCTATCTTTTTTGTCATTTTGCTTGGTTATTTAGCAGGGCACTTTAAAAAATTTAATAAGCAAACGTCTAAGGGGCTCAACACATTAGTAACGAAGTTTGCGCTTCCTGCACACTTATTTGTAGGTGTAACGACAACTCCAAGAAAAACACTCATAGACGAATGGCCGTTTTTAGTAGCGCTGATTTTAGGAATCGTCGGGTTTTACATCATTATATTGCTCGTCGTGAAGTATGCAGGGAAGCATACGTTAACTTCTTCTTCTATGTTTGCCCTAAACTCAGCTCAGCCAACGTTTGCTTTTATGGGCATTCCAGTACTCGGAGGATTGTTCGGTGCAGGCGCCGTAGCGATTCCAATTGCCATAACAGGAATCGTAGTAAACGCGATTTTAGACCCGCTGGCAACGATTTTAGGAACCGTTGGACAACGGGGGCGAAAAGAGGGGGAAGAGAAAACAAGTTTATTCAAAGTAACGGTTCATTCCATTTTGCATGGTTTATCTGAGCCTTTGGCATGTGTACCGTTAATTGGAGTGATTTTAACGCTTTGCGGCTTTCAGTCACCTAAACTTTTACAGGATATGCTTGATCAAATCGGAAGTATCACATCGGGAGCAGCTTTGTTTGCGGTAGGAGTAACGATTGGAATTGGAAAAATTAACTTCAGTAAAGGTGCGCTTGGGATCGCCGTCTTAAAAGTAGCGGTTCAACCCATCGTTATGCTCGGAATTGCAGTATGGATAGGATTATCTTCAGATGAAGTGACAAAAGCTATTTTGCTGGTAGCTTTTCCTGGGTCTGCTGTAGCTGCGATGATTGCTTTGCGGTTTGAAAGCTTGGAAAACGAAACCGCATCTGCTTTTGTCATTAGTGCTATTTTATCGTTGATTACGCTGCCGCTTCTTATTTCTTGGCTTATGTAAATAAAAAAACGAAAGAGGAGAATTCCTCTTTCGTTTTAAGACGGATTAATAAGCTAATGCAAATAATCCTTTGATATGAGATAAGTAACGAACGTTACTTGCTTCTTTCATAAGTGATGCTGGTAAACCTTTTAATTGCGTTTTGTTTCCGCCGATTGTACCAATTGCATCTTTTCGTCCAAGACTTCCTAGTGTACCAGAGAAGACAGGAACGAATGATTCCATTGCTCCGCCGCGAATAGCTACTGCTAAGTTCACGCCTACAACTTCACCCATTTGCCAAGCTAATTGAGCAGTAGGTGGGTAAGGGCGACCTTCTGGACCCATTACAACCGCTGAGTCACCAGCAAGGAATACATCTTTATGAGATGTAGATTGTAAGAATTCATTTACAAGTGCACGACCGCGGTTTACTTCGATACCTGAGTTAGCAACTACAGAATTACCTTGAACTCCGCCAGTCCATACCATTGTTTTTGTTTCAATTTTGCTGCCGTCTTTAAGTTCAACAGTTGTAGCATCCATTTTTGTTACAGGTGTACCAGTAACAAATGTAACGCCACGTTTTGTTAAGCTTGATTGAGCGCGCTCTACTAATTCAGCAGGGAAGCCTGGAAGAACTGTAGGAGCTGCTTCTACACAGTATAGAGAAATTTCTTTTGGATCAACACCGTGTTTTAGACATAGGCTTGGCATTAAGTCAGCGTATTCACCAACAAGTTCGATACCTGTTAATCCGCCGCCGCCAACTACGATTGTACCGTCAGCTTTATTTTTTGTTTTGCTGTATTCAGCGATACAAGCTTCTACGTGTGCACGTAAACGGTTTGCATCATTTACTGATTTAAGAACGAAGCTGTGCTCTTCTAAACCAGGGATACCGAAGTAAGCAGTTTCACTACCTAAAGCTGTAACAAGGTAGTCGTAGCTTAATTTTGTACCATCTTCAAGAGATACTTCACGTTGATCTGGTGAGATTTCTTTTACCGTTGCAATTTTTAAATCAACGTTGTAGTTTTTAAGTAATTTATCAAGTGGTAAAGCTACCGCTTGTTCAGAAACGCCGCCTACAGCTAGACGGTGTAATTCTGTAATGATTTGGTGAGTAGCAAAACGGTTCACTACTGTAATTTTTGCTTCATCCGCACTTAGGTGTTGGCGAGCTGTCATTGCAGTTAATAAACCACCGTAACCGCCGCCTAAAATTAAAATATGTTTTGACATAGTCGATCCTCCGTCCACACTTTTTAATGAAAATTATTTTTGTTTTTCGTTTGTAATGTCTAAATACGCTTGTGCAAAGCGGAATAGTTTTTGAGCTTGTGGATCTTTAAGCATGCGTAATAAACCGAATAAACCGATTGAATTAGAAGCATTTGCTTCTGCACGATCGTTTGCTTCGATTGCAGTAGCTGCAAGACCTTTTACTGTTCCTTCTACCGGCTCGATAAATTCTTTTACTCCACCAAGTAGATCTTCTTTTAATACGTCGTCAGTTAATAATGATTGCGCAACGTCGTAAGTTTTTGTAAGCACCGTTACCATTTCAGATAATTTTGGTAAATTATCTACAAGAACAGTAAGAGCTTCTTGTACTTCAGGCTTTAACAATTGATCTAACACATCCGCTTGACCTTTGTTAACTGCCGCTTCTGTTTGTACAGCAGCATTTTCCTCTGCAGCTGATTTTTGAATAGTTGATTGAGACATGAAAAGTCCTCCTTTGCTGGATACTGTTGCATATGTAGTTCCTAGTTATCTGCTAGACTTTCAAACTACATTGTGAAGTTGTGAAATCTTGCACATAATTCTATTTTAATTTTAATACGAGATAAAATCAACTCATTTCGTTGAAAAAATAAGTGAAGAACCTCGTAACCCTATGTTTAATAAAAGTTTATAAGAAATAAAGTGAATAATTGCCTAGGTAAATAAAATTAAAATAGGGAACTAACATGATTCCTCTTCCTACGATAAAACAAATAACGTCATATTTCAACACATACGGACTTAATATTCTATAAGTATTAAAAAGATAGGGCGCATTTACTATTTAAAGAGTTTTCAAAAAATTACATTGACTTACTATAGTGTTCTACATATAATCAGAATATAACATCTTATGTAAGGAGATATAACATGGTTATAGTGGATGAACTTTATCATAATGTGGTCATTACATTGCCTCAATTAAAATTAATTGAATTTATAATGAAGTTAAAAGAAGCTAAAGCACAAGAAATAGAAGATATAAAAACGAAAATTAGTAAATACGAAGAGAAGAAACGTGCTGAAGAAGCTTGGTATCAATCACTATCGCCGTTTCGTAAATTTTTTACCGGGCGTCCTTTAAGTCAGCATCAAGCGGTCGAGTATATGGTATACGTAAAGGAACGCTTTAAAAAAATTGATCACCTTAAAGCACAAATGCGAGAACTTCATGAAGTTCTTGAATTAATAAAAGCGGAAAATGAAGAAACAAGTGAAATTACACTTTCGCCTGCTATTGTACAAGAAATAAAACGATTAAAAAGCAGTGGAGGCGTTGGGATATGAGTGTTAATGAACTAAGTTTAGGGATAAATACAACGTGGGTCGTGTTAACAGCGGCGATGATTTTGTTAATGGAAGGCGGCTTTGCCTTGCTAGAGGCAGGTTTTGTCCGCTACAAAAATAGTGTGAATATTATTATGAAAGTATTCGCTGATATTACAATAGGAACGCTTTGTTTCTATTTAATTGGTTTTGGATTAATGTACGGAGATGATTTAGGCGGAGTTGTCGGTAAAAGCGGTTTTGCGCTATCAGGTAATTTATCGCACCTTGACATTCCAATTGGGCTTGAAACGTTTTGGTTGTTTCAATGTGCATTTGTTATTGCGGTCATTTCTATCGTTTCTGGAGCAGTGGCAGAACGAATTAATTTCCGTGCATACCTTTTATATGCGATTTTGATGACTACATTTATCTATCCTATAGCCGGCCACTGGATCTGGGGAGGCGGATGGATTAGTAAGTTAGGGATGCTTGATTTTGCCGGTTCGGCGGTTATCCATGCTCTTGGTGGTTTTTCAGCTTTAGCAGCTGCAATAATGATTGGACCGAGAAAAGGGAAGTTCACGAAAAATGGAATTAGTTCTGTTTCTCTTCCCAGCAATTTGCCGCTTGCATCAGTGGGTGCTTTTTTATTATGGTTTGGATGGTTCGGGTTTAACGCAGGAAGTACGCTAAGTGCCACTGACGTTAGAATTGGTCACATTGCTATTGTCACAATGTTATCAGCAGCAGCAGGCGGAGCAGCTACTTTATTTTATACTTTATTTCGCTACAACCGTTCAGATGCACCTTCTGTAATAAATGGATCGCTTGCTGGACTGGTTGGCATTACGGCCGGGTGCGCTTTTGTTAACACACCATCTGCTATTTTTATTGGAGCTGTATCTGGCTTATTAATGATGGCAGCTACAAACTGGCTCGAAGCACGTCAAATCGACGATCCTGTAGGAGCTTTTCCTGTACACGCTGCTTCGGGAATATGGGGCACGTTGGCTGTAGGTTTGTTTTCTACAGACGGCGGTGTGTTTACAGGAGGAGGCTGGACGTTACTTGGAGTTCAACTTCTTGGGTTAATCGCTCTATGCGCTTGGGGATTTGTTACGACGTGGATAGGGTTAAAGGTTATTTCCTTGGTGGTTCCGCTTCGATCTACGGAAGAAGAAGAAGAAGTGGGCTTAGATATCAGCTACCACGGTATCATGGCAGCTCATCAAGCTCCTGAATTTATTGAATATGAAAATTACTATGCGGAAGTAAAAGAAAAAGCCTCAGATTCGTAATAAAAGGCCGCGCTTTATAACAAAAGGGCGGCCTTTTTATGTGAAAAAAATAGATTTAAAATACTTGGTTTAAATGATTGAAAAGTCAGAATATTTGTGTTATATTATAAAAAAGCCAAGGAGTTGATTTCTTATGAAAAAGAATTTACTTAATTCACCGCAAAAATCCAACGGAAAGGTGCTTGATGCATTATTCGCTGAGATGATTTTAGACAAGGCGATTGCAGAATTTCGTAAAGCACAGCTAAAAGAAGAAATCGACCGCACGCTATTGATGAAAAATAAAGAAGAGTTTTTAAAACTCTCATCAGAACTTAAACAAATTTCTTAATTACTTACTATACTTCACACACCATCTATTTTTAGGTGGTGTGTTTTATTTTTGAGACCTACTAAAAGGGATTAATTAGTAATAATTATGAATATATTCCTATTTAAAACTTTATTTACATTAATTGTATTGACCTCTTTTGTGGATTTTTTTAACATAAATAAGAATTAAAGAGGAGGGGTTTGGTTGGGACATCTATTATTAGTAGATAGCTTGATTGCGGGTATTGTTTGCATTGTGTTAGGAATTTTATTTAGAGCTCATAAAACAAGCAAATTTTTGTATGGCATAGGGATTGTGTTTGGTCTTATTTTTGTCATCGGGACGGTCACTCATTCTCCATCTAATACAGAAACTTCATCAGTTACAGCTGAGAAAGTAGAAGCAAATCAAAAAGACAGTAAAGACATATCAGAACTTAAAGCTCTCGTTACTAAGGGAATGACAGATAAGGAATTTCAAAAAGAAAAAGAGAAAGCCGTTTTTCAACAGTCAGACTTAATTGCGTTAGGTAACGGAGAAGTCGGATATGTAATAAAAGCTGAAGACGGTTACGTTGTAGCTGATACGAATGGCAAAACCATTTCAAGCGTTGAAACGTTTAAAACGGCTGATGAAGTAGAACAGTATGAATTAAATGAAGTTAAAAAAGTATATAAAGATGTAAGGACAGTTGATGCTCATTATACGGCTTCAGATTTAGAAAGCTTAGAAGATTTCGATCAAAAAATTAATGAAGTGCTGAAGCGCGTCAATCTTACAAAAAAGGAGTTTAATGAACTAAAATTAAAGGATGCTAAAACATTAACTTCTCATGAAATAGAAGTAATGAAGGCTATACGTGATTCTGTTTCTCCCCTTACAAAAGATACGCTGCTGCAAAAAACGATCCCTGCTAAAGATATTGAAAAGTATGTAGATGGATCTTATACGGCAGTGGGAGGATATGTAGCTAAAGCTGAAGATGTTCATGATATTGCTTCGTACAAAGATTTTGTTGAAAGCTTACGTTTAGATTACACCGATGGTTCAGGTAAAAGGCCGTTTCCTGAAGAAGGATCGACGTACGGTGTAATCAAATTCAAATCGCAAGCGGTAAGCCATGTTGATATTCCCTACGGAACTGTGTTCGGAGGAAAAACAATAGACGGACCTCCATGTACGCTTAATGGGTTTACAGGATCTCGAAACGGGGAAACCGTTCCAGAGTTCAAATTTGATAACTATTATCCACCAGCAAACGGAGCGGAACTATACCAAGTGGTAAATGGGGAAGAAGTACTTTTAGCTACCTATATGGCAGAAGAAAAACGATTTGTGCCAGCGGTTGCTAATCCAATGTAAAGGACTGGTTTTTTGTGATTCGAAAAGGTTTGTATGCAGCATATAATGAACGGGATTACGAATGTTATGAAACGGAAAACGGGTGTGTAAAGCTGATTAGCTATGATAAAGGCGATGTAGCAAATGGATTCATTTCATACAATGACACGACTTTTACAAAAGAAGTTCCTCGTGATGCTGTTGAAGAAGTGTTTTTTGTAGCTCCGTATGCTACTTATCAAAATGAAACGTTTGGTGTGTCAGATGCTTCTGATCGTCGAGTGCTTTTGACCACATCTGAAAAAGAAAAAGCTGATAAATATCATTTTCAACGAACGGATAAATATCTATACGAAAAACATGTGTTAAAAGAAGAAGTGAAGTTAATGGAGAAAAAAACTCCTTACTCATAAGACGCCATAATAAAAAAGAGGATGCACTCGCATCCTCTTTTTTATTTAATCAATTTTCTTGAAGTGTTTCTGTTCGTATTATCATTTGTACGAAGGAAGGTAATGCCAAGACCGATTAATCCTCCTACAATAGCAGGAACTACCCAGCCGAGACCCACTCCATACATAGGTAGGATCGATGTAAACAGATCGTTTACTGCCGCAATTTTGAATCCAGCAGCATTTAAGCCATCAAATAAACTAACGATAAACGTGAACAGAAGGCTTACTTGGTAAACTTCAGAACGTCCTTTAAATAAAGGATGTAAGAATGTTAAAGCAATTAACACAATAGCTAACGGATAAATAGCTGTTAAGACCGGAACCGAAATAGCGATTAATTCTGTTAAACCAAAGTTTGCTACAACAGCGCTGAATGCTGATAAAATGACAGCAATCAACTTATAAGAAACCCTTGGAAACAGCTTATGGAAGAAAGATGAACAAGATGTTACAAGGCCTACACTTGTTGTTAAACAAGCAACGGTAATCATCAGACCTAAAAGAATTCCTCCATAAGAGCCAAAGTAGTAATTTGATACTTCAGCCAAAACCGTACCTCCGTTATCAAGACGTCCAAGCTCTGATACGCTTGAAGCACCCATATAGGACAATGCACTATAAATAAGAGCTAAAATAACGGCAGCGATAGCCGTAGCTTTTGCACAAATTGTGATGATTTGTCGGTTAGTTTTTGCTCCTTTTTCTTTAATTGCATTAATAATAATAATTCCAAAAACAAATGATGCTAGTGTATCCATTGTTAAGTAGCCTTCTTGGAAGCCTTTAAAAAATGAGTGTGTTGTATAAGCTTCGCTTGGTGCTTCAAATTTTCCAATTGGGTTCACAACAGCTACAACTACCAATATTCCAATAAACGTTAATTTAATAGGTGTTAAAACTTTTCCTACTAAATCGACAATTTTCGCAGGATTTAGCGAAAAAAAGCAGGTAATAGTAAAGAAAATTACCGTGAAAATAATAAGGGGAAGATGCCCTGGATTTTCTGATAAAAAAGGCTTAACGCCAATTTCGAACGAAACGCTTCCCGTTCTTGGCATCGCAAAAAGCGGTCCGATTGCCAAGTATAAAATCGTAGTAAAGATAATACCGAAAGCTGGGTGTACGCGACTAGCTAAAGACTGCAAATCCTCTTTTCCGGAAAAACCAAATGCGAGAACGCCTAGAAGAGGCAGACCTACACCCGTTACTAAAAATCCAGCGTTTGCTGACCAAATATTGCTTCCAGCAGACTGACCTAACATTGCAGGGAAGATTAAATTACCTGCGCCGAAGAATAGGGCAAAAAGCATAAAGCCAATAACCACTATAAATGAAAAAGGAACTTTGTTTGACACGTTAAAACCTCCAAAATTATAAATGCTTTTTATTATCGTGTTGAATAATTAAAATTTTCAGAATTTTATATTCGAATAATAAAAATAAACATGTATCGTATTATACTAACCTAAAATGTATATTTCAATATAAAATTTTATTTTTTTAATTTATTCGCTGAAATAGCAAAAATAGAAAAATACTTAGCAAAAAAATCTCAATATACAACAATTATTTGATATGATAAAACAGAACCGTGGCTTTTAAAAATTCGCATGTGCGGCCTTACACCCTTTTAGTAAAGAACTGTTTACATAAGGTGCTGTAAGGATGTATATTTATACACGGTTCGCGGAACCGCATATGCTCGATGGATGAAAGTCAACTGTGCGAAAGGAGCAAGAGAGTGAAAAGGTTAGGTCTAGCAACTCAGATTCTAATTGGACTGATTTTAGGCGTAGCTGTAGGTGCAATTTTTTATGGAAGCGATACAGCCATTTCTATTTTACAGCCGGTTGGAGACATATTTATTCATTTAATTAAGATGATTGTCGTACCGATTGTGATTTCAGCATTAATCGTAGCGGTCGCAGGAGTAGGCGATATCAAAAAATTAGGTAAGCTTGGCGGAAAAACAATTCTTTATTTTGAAATTGTTACAACCATTGCTATTGTAGTCGGGATTATTGCCGCGAACTTATTCCACCCTGGTGCAGGGGTTGATATGGGACATATTGAAAAAAGCGATATTTCTCAATATGAGGCAACGGCAAAAACGTCTGAAAGTACAGGGATTGCTCAAGAGCTTCTTCATATTGTTCCGACAAACGTCTTTCAATCCGTAGCAGAAGGCGATCTTTTACCAATCATTTTATTTTCCGTACTGTTTGGTGTAGGCGTAGCTTCGATTGGAGAGAGAGGAAAACCTGTTTTAGCCTTTTTTGAAGGCGTCTTGGATGCAATGTTTTGGGTAACTAATTTGGTGATGAAATTTGCTCCAGTAGGTGTATTTGCACTTATTGGTGTTAATATTATAAAGTTTGGTGTCGGATCACTTATTCCATTAGGAAAATTAGTGTTCGCCGTTTACTTCACCATGATTTTCTTTGTGCTTGTGGTTCTTGGAATTATTGCTAAAATGGCTGGAACAAGCATGTTTACGCTGATAAAAGTGTTAAAAGACGAGCTGCTTCTTGCTTTTACAACGGCAAGTTCAGAAGCCGTTTTACCATCTCTTATCAAAAAGATGGAAGACTTCGGTTGTTCTAAATCGGTTACATCGTTTGTTATTCCAACAGGCTACACGTTTAACTTAGATGGTTCAACCATTTATCAGGCCCTGGCATCGCTATTTATTGCTCAAATGTACGGCATCGACCTTTCCATTATGGATCAAATTCAGCTCCTTCTTGTGCTAATGTTAACTTCAAAAGGAATGGCTGGTGTACCAGGGGCATCGTTTGTAGTTGTACTTGCTACACTTGAATCTATGGGCTTCCCTCTTGAAGGCATGGCATTTATTGCAGGAATTGACCGCATTCTTGATATGATGCGTACCACAGTTAACGTAGTAGGAAATGCTTTAGCTGCAATTGTGATGTCGAAGTCTGAAGGCGAATTTGATAAGCAAAAATCATTAAATTATACAAATGAATTAAAGAAATCAAACATAGCTTAAAACAAACAAGCCGGGCAGCTGCCCGGCTTGTTTTGTTTGGAGCTGCCTGTTATCTTTTTTGAAACATATGATAAAATAAAAGAAATGAGAGACAAAGGAAGTGTCATAATGACGGAAACTGTTCAGTTAATTAAAAAGCTTGTTTCGATTCCCAGTCCTTCTGGAAATACAGAAAAGATAATTTCATTTGTCGAAGACTATGTAAAAGAGCTAAATATTCAAACGTATCGCAATCGAAAAGGAGGCTTAGTCGCTACTATTCCCGGTAAAGATACAGATCACCACCGCATGCTGACGGCTCATGTCGATACATTAGGTGCTATGGTAAAAGAAATCAAACCGAGTGGACGTCTGAAAATCGACTTGATTGGAGGGTTTCGTTACAATTCTATTGAAGGAGAATATTGTGAAATTGAAACTTCATCAGGAGAAGTATTTACAGGAACCATCCTTATGCATCAAACATCTGTTCATGTGTATAAAGATGCAGGGAAAGCTGAGCGAAATCAAGAAAATATAGAAATTCGATTGGATGAAAAAGTACATAGCGCAGAAGATGTTCGCAGCCTTGGAATTGAAGTCGGCGACTTTGTTTCGTTTGATCCTCGTGTAGAAATAACAAAAAGCGGTTTTATTAAATCTCGTCATCTCGATGATAAAGCAAGCGTAGCTTTATTGCTTCAGCTCATGAAAACAATTCAAGAAGAACAGATCGAACTGCCATACACTACGCATTTTCTCATTTCAAATAACGAAGAAATTGGATACGGAGGAAATTCGAACATTACACCTCAAACAGTAGAATACTTAGCGGTTGATATGGGTGCTATGGGAGATGGACAATCTACCGATGAATACACCGTGTCTATTTGTGTAAAAGATTCAAGCGGCCCATATCATTACGGTTTGAGAAAGCATTTGGTGGAGCTAGCTAAGCAGCATGATATTCAGTACAAATTAGATATTTATCCGTTTTACGGGTCAGATGCTTCTGCTGCTATTCGTGCTGGACATGATATCGTACACGGCTTAATTGGTCCAGGAATTGATTCTTCTCATGCGTTTGAGAGAACGCATCAAGATTCATTAAACCATACGTATAAGCTTCTTTATCACTATGTGCAGTCGAACATGGTTCTGTTTTAAGAAAGGAATATTTAATTAGTGTATTTTTATGCAAAATAAAGAGAAGTACGGGATTGTGATGTCTGTACTTTCCTTTCCTAAAAAAGAAGCCGGCTGTCCGGCTTCTTTTTTTTAATAAATACTATATATTTTTTACTGGTGAAGCAACAGTTGGTTAAAAAGCACCTTTTTAAAGAGGTGTAATATTGCTTAAACCTTTTGTACATTTTGTTCATTTACAGAAGTTAAAATGTTTTTAAATTTTTAAAAGTTTCTTGTGACAAGTTTTGTAGAATGGGTTTTCAAAAGGAAATGGTTTCGGCATAATGTGGATATAACGATCCCTACAATAATCGGAGGCGAATCTTTTCATGTGGGTACTGACGGTATATGCTGGAAAAGAAATGAAAATGTTTGAATTTGAAACTGAAAAGCAGGCGAGAGAAGCTTTTGCCAAAACAAATGGCTGTAAAGTTCTTTCAGAAGTGGTGTATTATAACGATCCTCATTTAACATTAGTAGCTATATAATGAAAAAACAAGAGCTGACTTTATGCTCTTGTTTTTTTTATAGATGCTTGTATCTTTCGAAAAGAATAGAGTTGAAATAAAAAAAAATGTACGCTATGATATGGTAGTTACTTCTATTATTCTGATAGTTTAAAAGGTTCATATATATCAAACAGCAACAACAAAGATGCCAAGAAGGCTTAATAGGGAAACTGGTGAAAGACCAGTACTGCCCCCGCAACTGTAAGTGTGGACGAACGAGTATAACCACTGTGGAAAAATCACGGGAAGGTTCTCAAGTAGAATGATACACAAGTCAGGAGACCTGTCTTTATTGTGAAGTTTCTATTTCTTCGGGGAGCGGGAAGGGAAACGTTGGCTTAAAGTGGCATTCGTGTACACTCTTATTCTGACGTTTTACCCGCTCGCATATTAGCGAAGCGGGTTTTTCTCATGTCGTAAAACTACATATCGTGCAAAAAAGGTGCGCAATGTTTACATTGTGTTAAATGGGAAGTCTGGTGTGAAGCCAGCGCGGTACCCGCCACTGTGAAGATGAGCTGATTGCATATGCCACTGTATTCGGGAAGGCGCAGTCAAGTGATGAATCGAAGTCAGGAAACCAGCCTTTCTTTAATGCGAAGCTTACCCTACGGGATATAGGTGGAAGTGCAAAAACTTAGTTTGAATTTTTCTGCGCCTCTATCATTGATAGAGGCGCTTTTTTTAGTAAAGGAGCGAATGAGTGTGACGACGTGGAACTTAAACGGAACAAAACATCACGTATTGATTTGTAATGGAAGCAGCTGTATGAGAAAAGGTGGAGAAGAAGCCACCCAAGCTATTCGAAATAAAGTGACGGAACTGGATTTGGATGAAACGGTTCATACAACGCGTACACGCTGTAACGGACGATGTAAAGATGCTCCTGTAGCTATTGTGTATCCTTCAGGAGATTGGTACAAGCAGGTCACTGAAACCGTGGCTCACCGGATTGTCGAAGAACATTTAGCAGGAGGCTGCAGTATAAAGGAATCGATTATTTATGAATATGATCAAAATGGTTTCGTTTCCCCGGAAAACAGTGACTCCATAGAAGGAATTGATAAAGTAAAAAGTAACGCATAAAGGAGGAGCTAGCATGAAAGGTAAACTGTTAGTTATCGGATTTGGGCCGGGAAGCTTTGAACATATTACACAGCGAGCAAGAGAAGCCATTCAAGAAAGTGATATGATCATCGGTTACAAAACCTATGTGGAATTAATTCAAGGACTGTTAACGAATCAGCAAATTATTAGTACGGGAATGACCGAAGAAGTAAGCCGTGCACAAGAAGCTGTAAAGCAAGCTGAAGCAGGAAAAACCGTGGCTGTCATTTCAAGCGGAGATGCAGGAGTATATGGAATGGCAGGCCTTGTGTATGAAGTGTTGATTGAAAAAGGTTGGAAAAAAGAAACGGGCGTAGAGCTGGAAGTAATTCCTGGCATTTCGGCTATTAATTCATGCGCATCCCTCCTTGGAGCGCCCGTGATGCATGATGCTTGTACAATTAGTTTAAGTGACCACCTTACGCCATGGGAACTAATCGAAAAAAGAATCGAAGCAGCTGCACAAGCAGATTTCGTAGTGGCTTTTTACAATCCAAAAAGCGGAAGACGAACAAGACAAATTGTTGAAGCACAGAGGATTCTATTAAAGTACCGTTCTCCTGATACGCCTGTTGGTCTTGTGAAAAGCGCTTATCGTCACCGTGAAGAAGTCGTAATGACCAACTTAAAAGACATGTTAAATCATGAAATTGGCATGCTGACTACCGTTGTTGTCGGGAATTCATCTACGTTTTTTTACGACGATTTAATGATTACACCGCGCGGATATCAGCGGAAATATACCCTTAACCAAACGGAGCAGCCGCTAAGACCGCATCAGCGACTTCGAAAAGAAGCGGAACCGTGGGCTCTCGATCAAGAAGAGACTGTAAAGCAAACAGCTTCAGCTATTGAAGCAGTTCAGACCACACCAGAAGAAACAGCAACTTCACGAGTTCTTGCAGAAGAAGCGCTTCAAGCAATTTTAGGTGAACCTACTTCTGCGGTCGTACATCAGCCAATACAGTCCATTTTCGAAGTGGCGGTTAGTCCAGGACTTGCAAATAAGAAATTCACGCCTGTTCAAATGACAACACTAGCAGAAGTTGTTGGTGAAAAAGGTACGATGGAGTATACACCTGACCATCAAATCAAACTGCAAATCCCAACGACTCAACCAGATGTGATTATTAAAAAGCTCCAAGCAGCTTCCTTTTTACTATCTCCGGTCGGAGATGTGTTCACAATCAAAGCGTGTGATTTTTGTGACGGAGAAAAAAGCGATGCTATTCCACATACGGAAGAATTACAAAAGCGCCTCGGGGGAATGGACATGCCAAAAGAGCTGAAGCTTGGTATTAATGGATGCGGCATGGCCTGCTATGGCGCAGTTCAAGAAGATATCGGCATTGTCTATAGAAAAGGTGCGTTTGATTTATTTTTAGGAGCTAAAACGGTTGGACGCAATGCGCATTCAGGTCAAATTGTGGCGGAAGGCATAGCACCTGATGACATTATTGAAATAGTCGAGAACATTGTCCATGAATATAAAGAAAAAGGTCATCCTAATGAGCGATTTCATAAATTCTTTAAGCGTGTGAAGAACGTTTATGGATTCGACTATCAAGATATAACACCAAAAATAAAAGTAGAACCAGCTCCGTGTGGAGATTAAAAAATAGGAGGGCATTATATGAAATCAGTTTTATTTGTCGGTCATGGAAGCAGAGATCCTGAAGGGAACGATCAAATTCGCGAATTTATTTCGACTATGAAGCATGATTGGGACGCATCTATTTTAGTAGAAACGTGTTTTCTAGAATTTGAACGCCCAAATGTAAGTCAAGGCATTGATACATGTGTGGCAAAAGGAGCAAAAGATGTAGTTGTAATTCCAATTATGCTCTTGCCTGCCGGCCACTCTAAAATACATATTCCGGCGGCTATAGATGAAGCTAAGGGAAAATATCCACACGTAAACTTCGTATACGGACGTCCCATTGGCGTTCATGAAGAAGCCCTGGAAATTTTAAAAACGAGATTACAAGAATCAGGAGAGAATTTAGAAACTCCAGCTGAAGACACGGCTGTTATTGTCTTAGGGCGAGGAGGAAGTGATCCTGATGCAAACAGTGATCTATATAAAATTACGCGCCTTCTTTGGGAAAAAACAAACTATAAAATCGTTGAAACTTCTTTTATGGGCGTGACTGCTCCACTGATTGATGAAGGGGTAGAGCGATGTTTAAAACTGGGCGCTAAAAAAGTGGTTATTCTCCCGTATTTCTTATTTACAGGAGTACTAATTAAGCGATTAGAAGAAATGGTGAAGCAGTATAAAATGCAGCATGAAAACATCGAATTTAAGCTAGCTGGCTATTTCGGTTTTCATCCAAAACTGCAGACAATTTTAAAAGAACGTGCTGAAGAAGGATTAGAAGGTGAAGTGAAAATGAACTGCGATACGTGTCAATATCGCCTCGGCATTATGGAGCATATTGATCACCACCATCATCACGATCATGACCATGATCACGGACACCATCACCACGATCACCATCATGACCACGACCACCATGAAGATAAGGTCGGCGAGCTAAAATGATTTTATTGTTAGCCGGAACTAGCGATGCACGTGCATTAGCCGTGCAAGTGAAAAAAGCAGGTCATGAGGTTACGGCAACGGTTGTAACCGAAAACGCAGCTATCGAATTACAGCGTGCAGAAGTGAAAGTGAAAATTGGACGTCTCAAAAAAGAAGATATGATGGATTTTGTAAACGAACATCGTGTAAAAGCTATTGTGGATGCAAGTCATCCTTTTGCAGAAGAAGCATCTAAAAATGCTATCGGCGCGGCTGCTGAAACAGCGATTCCTTACATACGCTATGAGCGGGCTTCGCAGGCTTTTGCCTATGATAATATGACGATGGTTTCTACGTATGAAGAAGCAGCAGAAGTAGCAGCTGAGAAAAAAGGAGTTATTATGCTGACAACAGGCAGCAAAACGCTGCAGGTTTTTACAGAAAAGCTGCTTCCTCTTTCAGATGTACGGCTTGTTGCTCGTATGCTTCCAAGGCTGGATAATATGGAAAAGTGCCAGCAATTAGGATTTCCGCAAAAAAATATTATTGCTATTCAAGGGCCTTTTACAAAAGAGTTTGATCGAGCACTGTATAAGCAATACGGAGTGACGGTCATGGTCACAAAAGAAAGCGGAAAAGTTGGATCTGTGGATGAAAAAGTGGAAGCAGCCAAAGAGTTAGGCTTAGATATTATTATGATTGGGCGACCGAAAATTGAGTATGGGACCGTGTATTCCACTTTTGAAGAAGTGGTTCATGCTTTAGTAAACCAAACTAGGAGTTGATTGAGATGGATTTTCGTACAGAATTTAAACCGTTAACTGTTCAGCCTCAGCAAATAGAAGGAAAAAGTTTTGAGATGATTACAGAAGAGCTTGGGTCTCATCCGTTTACAGACGAACAGTACCCAATTGTTCAGCGCGTAATTCATGCGTCTGCAGACTTTGAGCTTGGACGCAGCATGCTGTTTCATCCGGATGCGATTCAAGCAGGAATTAAAGCTATTCGCAGCGGCAAGCAAGTGGTTGCAGATGTACAAATGGTGCAAGTAGGAACAAACAAGCAGCGAATTGAAAAACACGGCGGTGAAATCAAAGTTTATATTTCAGATCCGGACGTAATGGAAGAAGCAAAGCGCTTAAATACAACGCGTGCAATTATTTCTATGCGAAAAGCCATCAAAGAAGCAGACGGTGGAATTTTTGCAATTGGGAACGCACCCACAGCTTTACTTGAATTAATTCGTTTGATTAAAGAAGGAGAAGCGAAGCCTGGGCTTGTTATTGGTCTGCCGGTAGGATTTGTTTCAGCAGCTGAATCTAAAGAAGAACTTGCAAAACTTGACGTGCCGTTTATTACAAACATCGGGCGAAAAGGCGGCAGTACGGTAACGGTTGCTGCATTAAATGCAATTTCAATTCTTGCAGATCAGGTGTAACGCATGAAGGAAGTACCAAAAGAACCTAAGAAACTCAGAGAAGGCTATACGACGGGCGCTTGTGCAACGGCAGCTACGAGAGCAGCTCTGCTTACGCTAATTTCAGGAGAAGTGCAAGATGAGTCAACGATTTACCTACCTGTCGGCCGCTTTGCTACGTTTCATCTTGAAGAATGCGAGTATCGTACAAGCAGCGCTGTAGCTAGCATCATTAAAGATGCTGGAGATGATCCCGATGCCACGCACGGAGCGCTGATTATTTCTGAAGTTTCGTGGTGTAATGGTGCAGGCATTATCATTGATGGAGGAGTGGGAGTAGGGCGTGTGACAAAGCCCGGCCTCCCGGTTCCTGTCGGTGAAGCAGCCATTAACCCTGTTCCAAGAAAGATGCTGAAAGAAACGGCTGAACAGCTTTTAGCCCAATACAATATACAAAAAGGCGTTAAGATTGTCATCTCGGTTCCTCAGGGAGAAGAAATGGCGAAAAAGACATTAAATGCGCGTCTAGGTATTTTAGGAGGCATTTCGATACTGGGGACGCGGGGGATTGTCGTTCCGTTCTCAACAGCTGCTTATAAAGCAAGCATCGTGCAGGCAATCAGCGTTGCTAAAGCAAGTAATTGTGAGCACGTCGTCATTACGACAGGGGGCCGAAGCGAAAAGTATGGAATGAAACAGTTCCCAGATCTTCCGGAAGAAGCATTTATCGAAATGGGAGATTTTGTTGGATTTACGTTAAAACAATGTAAAAAGCAAGGAATGAAAAAAGTATCGCTCGTAGGCATGATGGGAAAGTTTTCAAAAGTCGCGCAAGGCGTTATGATGGTTCATTCAAAAAGTGCACCCATTGATTTTAATTTTTTAGCAAAAGCAGCTTCTGAGTCAGGCGCTTCTGCTGAACTGGTAGAGGAAATAAAAGGTGCAAACACAGCTTCTCAAGTGGGAGATTTAATGACACAAAGCGGTCATCATCAGTTTTTTGAAAAACTGTGCGAGTACTGCTGTTTATCAGCGTTAAAGGAAGTAGGGGACGGAATCGATGTCGATACGTCTCTTTACACATTAAAAGGAGATTTTTTAGGACAGGCGGTGCAACATGGCAATTAAAATTATTGGAATTGGTGACGACGGAAAGTTAAGTTTGCTTCCTATGTATGAAAAGTGGATTTATGAAAGCGATGTGCTAGTTGGAGGTAAGCGTCACCTTGATTTTTTTCAAGATTTCAAAGGAGAAAAAGTGGCGATTGAAGGAGGGCTTTCTTCTCTTGTTGAACGTTTAAAAAACGAAGAAGGAAATGCGGTTGTGTTAGCCTCAGGTGATCCGTTATTTTACGGAATAGGAAGCTATCTTTCTACGAAGCTAGACGTTGAAATATACCCTTATTTAAGTTCTATTCAGCTTGCATTCTCACGCCTAAAGGAGCGATGGCAAGACGCTTATTTTACAAGCGTGCACGGCAGGAGCATAAAAGGGCTGGCTCAGCGCATTGACGGCTATAGAACAGTGGCGATTCTAACCGATGAGCAAAATTCTCCTAGTGCTCTGGCAAACTACTTATTGTCATTTGGCATGACAGAATACAAGATGTTTGTAGCAGAGAATTTAGGTGGGAAAACGGAGCGCTGTCAGCTGCTTTCGCTGGAAGAAGCGGCGAATCAACTCTTTTCTCCGCTTAATGTCGTGATATTAAAACAGATAGAAAAAAGCCCAGTTTGGCCTCTTGGAATAGAAGATGATGAATTTATTCAACGCAAGCCGGATAAAGGACTTATCACTAAAAAAGAAGTTCGTACACTTAGTATTAGCGCCCTGCAGCTAAAGAAAGACAGCGTCGTGTGGGATATCGGAACATGTACAGGTTCAGTGGCAATTGAAGCGGCTAAAATTGCGCGTGAAGGACAAATTTTTGCTGTGGAAAAAAATGAAGCAGACTTAGAAAATTGCAGGGAAAATCTAGCGAAATTTCGGGTTGATGCCCACACTGTGCACGGAAAAGCACCAGAAGGACTAAATGAGTTTGCTGATCCTGATGCAGTGTTTATTGGAGGGACAGCAGGAGGCATGGAAACCATTTTGGACGTGTGCTGCAGCCGCTTAAATTCAGAAGGACGTATCGTATTAAACGCCGTGACAATTGAAAATTTAGCAGAAGCGATGAAAGCTTTTAAAGAGCGAGGATTTGAGACTGCTGTTACCCTTGCACAAATTTCAAGGAGCAAGCCAATTTTACATTTAACACGCTTTGATGCTTTAAACCCTATTTATATTATTACAGCTCAAAAAGGAGAATGAACATGATTGGAACATTGTACGGACTTGGAGTTGGACCAGGAGATCCAGAACTAATCACGGTAAAAGCATTTCGTAAATTAAAAGAATCACCCGTTATTGCGTATCCGAAAAAGCAAAAAGGAAGCAAAAGCTATGCCCAAAAAATTATTGATGTCTATTTCAGTGCAAATGAAAAAGACATGCTCGGCCTTGTGTTTCCCATGACAAAAGATCCTGCTATCTTAGAGAAAAAATGGACCGAAACGGTGGAGCGAGTATGGGAAAAGCTTGAAGAAGGAAAAGATGTAGCATTTGTGACAGAGGGCGACCCTATGCTTTACAGCACGTTTATTCACATGATGCGTTTAATGCAAGAGTGTCACCCTGAAGCTCCGATTCAAGTAATTCCTGGCATTTCATCTATTAATGGAGTGGCATCTCGCTTAGGTATTCCTTTAGCAGACGGTGATGAACATGTAGCGATTGTTCCTGCTCGTGAAGATTATGAAACAATGAAAAAAGTATTAATGGAAAACGACTGCGTCATTTTTATTAAAGTGGCCAAAGTCATCGATTTTATGGTTGGTCTTTTAAAAGAGCTTGATCTGCTTGAAAAAGCGTCAGTGGTGACAAAAGTAACGTCAGATGAAGAAATTATCTGGAAAGCTTCAGAACTAGAAGGAGCTGATTTACAATACTTAACGCTAATGGTGGTGCGAAAATGAAGTTATACATAATCGGAGCTGGACCCGGAGATCCAGATTTAATTACCGTAAAAGGCTTAAAATTACTTCAGCAAGCAGATGTTGTCTTGTACGCTGACTCACTGGTAAGTCAAGAGCTAGTTGCTAAGTCTAAACCAGGAGCTGAAGTGTTAAAAACAGCGGGTATGCATTTAGAAGAAATGGTCGGTACGATGCTTGAACGCATGCGTGAAGGAAAAATGGTTGTAAGAGTACATACCGGAGATCCTGCTATGTACGGAGCCATTATGGAACAAATGGTGCTTTTAAAAAGAGAAGGCGTTGATATTGAAATCGTTCCGGGCGTCAGCTCCGTATTCGCTGCTGCTGCAGCGGCTGAAGCAGAATTAACCATTCCAGATTTGACTCAAACGGTTATTTTAACTCGTGCTGAAGGAAGAACGCCTGTACCTGAGTTTGAAAAATTAACTGATTTAGCAAAACATAAATGTACCATTGCGTTATTTTTAAGCGCGACGCTCACAAAAAAAGTAATGAAAGAATTTATAAGCGCGGGTTGGAGTGAAGACACGCCGATTGTAGTAGTCTATAAAGCAACGTGGCCAGATGAAAAAATTGTTCGCACAACGGTAAAAGACCTCGATGATGCTATGCGAACAAACGGCATTCGCAAGCAGGCGATGATTTTGGCAGGCTGGGCACTTGATCCACACATTCATGACAAAGATTATCGTTCAAAACTTTATGACAAAACATTTACCCATGGCTTTCGAAGAGGAGTGAAGTCGGAATGATTCAACTCCAAGAAGGAAAAAAAGCCCTCATTACACAGCGCGGAGATTATGCCGTTGTAGCTATCACAAAACACGGCGTGGAAATTGCAAGAAATCTAGGCCGCACTTTTCAGCAGTCTGATGTGTATTACATGAGCAAGTTTGAAAAAGGAGACGAACAAGAGCAGAACATTCAGCTGTTTTCAGGAAGCGTTCGGATGCTTTTGCCTTCTCTTTTTGAATCGTATAAAGGGCTTATTATTATTATCTCACTCGGAGCAGTTGTACGTATGATTGCTCCTATTTTAAAAGATAAAAAAACGGATCCTGCGGTTGTTGTCATTGATGATAAAGGCGAAAATGTCATCAGCGTGCTTTCGGGTCATATCGGAGGAGCAAATGAGCTTACGCGTGAAGTTGCGGCAGTTCTTGAAGCTCATCCTGTTATTACAACAGCATCCGATGTGCAAAAAACAATTCCAGTTGATTTATTTGGTAAGCGCTTTGGATGGGTGTGGGAGTCAGCAGAAAAACTAACGCCTGTCAGCGCTTCTGTGGTGAATGAAGAAGAAATAGCAGTGGTTCAAGAATCAGGTGAAAAGAACTGGTGGCATTATGAGCACCCTGTTCCAGCTAACATTAAAACATATTCATCGATTCAGACAGCTCTTGAAGCATCGCCACATGCAGCTTTGATCGTAACGCATCGCAATTTAAAAAAAGAGGAAGAAGCAATCTTAGAAAACGGTGTTCTTTACCGGCCAAAAGTATTAGCGATTGGGATGGGATGCAATCGAGGGACAAGTACAGCTGAAATTGAAACCGTTATTGAAAAAACGCTTGCTGAACTTCAGTTTTCAATGAAAAGTGTAAAAGCATTATGTACAATAGAGTTAAAGAAAGATGAAGAAGGGCTGTTAGAAGTGGCGTCTAAGTACGGATGGGAGTTTGTCTATTATTCGCCCCAAGAGCTAAACAGCATAAGTATCCAACAGCCTTCAGATACTGTCTTTAAATATACAGGTGCATATGGCGTCAGTGAACCTGCTGCTATGTTATACAGCGGTGCTGATAAGCTTGAACTTGTGAAGAAAAAGTCAGGGAATGTAACCATTTCAGTGGCGCTTATTCCCTATGACTAAAGGAGAGAACAACATGTCAAACAGAAGACTCGTCATTGCCGGTACTGGAAGTGGCGTAGGGAAAACAACACTTACAATCGGGCTGATGGCAGCATTAAGACAAGCTGGTTACAGAGTTCAAGGGTTTAAATGCGGACCCGATTATATTGATCCAACGTATCATACGACTGTTACAGAACGAACATCTCGAAATATAGACAGCTGGATGCTTGAACACGATATGGTTAGAGAAATTGTCGCTCGTGCTAGTGAAGATGCTGATATTTCCATCATGGAAGGAGTTATGGGATTTTTCGATGGGAAAAACCCGTTAACGAACGAAGGAACAACAGCAGAAATCAGCTTAATCACCAATAGCCCTGTCCTTTTAGTTGTCAATTGTGCTAGTATGGCTAGAAGTGCAGCGGCGATTGTAAAAGGTTTTCAGCAATTTTTACCCGAAGCTAACATCGTCGGTGTGATTGCTAACCGTGTTGGAAGTGAAGGGCATTATAAACTTGTTAAGGCAGCGATTGAGCAGGAATGTCATATCCCTGTAGTAGGCTACTTGAAAAGAAACGATGATCTTACGATTCCTGAACGTCACCTCGGGCTCATTCCGTCGATTGAACGAGGAGAGTTAACACCGTTTTTTGAACAGTTAGGAAAGCTTGTTCATGATACAATTGATATCGAAAAAGTATATGAACTGGCTTTAGCTCCTAAAATAGAAATTAATGAGCCTATCTTTACAAAGCCGTCCGTACCTCAAGTGAAAATTGCTGTAGCGAGAGATGCGGCTTTTAACTTTTATTATGAAGAAAATTTCGAATTGTTAAAAGCTTACGGAGCAGAGCTTGTAGAATTTTCGCCTTTAAAAGGAGAAGTGGTTCCACAAGATGCTGACGGTCTTTATATCGGAGGCGGATTTCCAGAAGAATTTGCTGAAACGCTGGCTCAGCAAATCGACGTTAAAAATTCTGTTCGAGCAGCTATTCAAAAAGGGATTCCTACGCTTGCTGAGTGCGGAGGCTTTATGTTTTTAACAGATGGTATTGTCACAACAGATGATACATGCCATGAAATGGTGGGGCTTATTCCCGGACAAGTAAGAATGCAGACAAAATTAGCTGCTTTAGGGTACCGAGAAGTGACGGGAAAGCAGGGGAATTTTTTATTTAAAGGCGATATACAAGCTAAAGGCCATGAATTTCATTATTCAACCTTTCATTCAGAGAAAGAGTTTTCGCCTGCCTATGATACAAAAGGGATGCGAGGAATGAAAGAAGAAGGCTATATGAACAATAATTTAATTGCCGGCTATACGCACTTTCATTTTGGCTCTTCTACGAAGATGGTAGAAAACTGGGTGGAACAGTGTAAAGCGGTAAAAAAAGAAAGAAGAGATGCCGTGTGACAGTTGGAAAAGTATATTTAGTAGGAGCTGGACCAGGAGATCCGAAGCTAATAACCGTATATGGAATGGAGTGTATTCAAGAAGCGGATGTTATTTTATATGACCGCTTAGCCAACGAACAGTTGTTAAACTATGCTAAAAAAGACGCGGAGCTTATTTTTTGCGGGAAATTACCGGGCAAGCACGGAGTCATCCAAGATCGTATTCACGAACTGCTTGTTGAAAAAGCGCTTCAAGGAAAAGTAGTGACGCGCTTAAAAGGAGGCGATCCTTTTGTGTTTGGCCGCGGAGCAGAGGAAGCGGAAGTGCTTGCTACTCAAGGAATTCCTTACGAAGTAGTGCCTGGTATCACGTCAGGAATTGCAGCTCCAGCTTATGCAGGAATTCCTGTTACCCATAGAGATCATGCCACTTCTTTTGCGATTGTAACGGGTCATGGAAGAGAAGAAAAAGGAAAAGATTATTTAAATTGGTCAGCGCTTGCTCAAGGAATAGATACAATTGCGTTTTACATGGGCGTTGGAAATTTATCTCATATATGCAAGCAATTGATGGACCATGGACGAGATAAACATACGCCAGTAGCGCTTGTTCAATGGGGCACAACGAAGTATCAGCGCACCGTAACAGGAACGCTTGCCACAATCGAAGAAATAGCAAAAAAAGCAGAAATTGCTCATCCTGCTATCGTGCTTGTAGGTGAGGTAGTGACAATTAGAGAAAAAATAAAATGGTTCGAAGAAAGAGCGGAAAATATTCTGCTTTAATGTTAAAAGGAGGAGACAATATGACGATTATCTCACAGCTAAAAGAACGAAGAGCGGTACGAGATCATGAAGCACGTGAAGTAGAGCAAGAGAAAATCGAACAGCTGCTTGAAGCAGCGACATGGGCTCCAAATGACCGAATGAGAGAGCCTTGGAGCTTTTATGTGATTCAAGGAGAAGCAAAAAAGAAGTATGAAGAACTGGCTGAAGCTTATTTAAAGGAGCGCTTTCCTACAAAGCCCCATTTAGTAGAAAGTTCGTTAAAAGCAGTAAAAAATACGCCTGTCCATATCGTCGTAATGCTGACACAGTTGAAGGAGACGACGAAGCCACTGAAGACAACAAATATGCGGTTTCATGCGCGATTCATTCCATGTGGCTAGCAGCTAAAGAACTAGGTCTTGGATTCGTTTGGAGAACAAGAGGCGTTGGTCTTGTTCGAGACGAGAGGCTGTATGAGTTTATCGGCAAGCCTTCAGGTAAAGTCGTAGTAGGAAACGTATTTCTAGGCTATCCAAATGAAGAGTCTCTTATAAAAATGAAAGAGCCTGCTAGAACACCGTTTACAGAAAAAACAACATGGCTGTAAACTGAAATTCGAAGAAAAAGAGGTTTTTAGATTGAAAGACAAACGGGGTCTTACGTTAATTTATACCGGAGACGGTAAAGGAAAAACAACCGCTGCTTTAGGTCTTGCGTTGCGCGCTACGGGACGCGGACAAAAAGTATTAATGATTCAATTTATTAAATCTCCTCAGCGTACATATGGCGAAAAGCTGATGTTTGACAGAATAGGAATTGAAATGATTCAAACAGGAGTCGGCTTCACGTGGACAAAAACACCGCCTGAACATCGTGAAGCTTTGCAAAAAGCTTGGGCGCTAACGAAGGAAAAAGTCTTCTCGAACGAATATGATGTAGTTATTTTAGACGAGTTAAATAATGCACTGGCTATCGAGAAATTTCCTATTGATGATGTGCTACCGCTACACGAAGTAATTGACCTTATTCAAAAGCGCCCTGAGCATATGCATTTGGTCATTACCGGGCGTTCTGCCAAAAAAGAAGTGATGGATGCAGCAGATCTTGTGACGGAAATGAAGCCTCATAAACATTATTATGATGAAGGAATTCCTGCTGTAAAAGGAATTGAATTTTAAAAAGCCCTCAGTGAAGAGGGCTTTTTTTATTGAGCAGGGGCATCTACTTTTTCAGCTTGCCAGTAAAATTGGCTAATGACATCAGACAGTGCTTTTGTTGTATTGGTTAGTTCATCAAAGTTATTATCAACTCCGCCCACTTCAATTAAAATCGCATTTTTAGAAACATCTTGGTTATATACACCGTTACCGCTGGATTTGTTTTTGCCAATAACTCCACGGCTTAACCCAGGATATTTCTTTTCAAGACCTTCATGAAGCGCTTTTGCCATTTTTAAGTTTTGTTCAAAGTTTTGATTCGCTTTCCCTAAAACAAACACAACTTTTGCATACGATTTATTGTTAATCTTAATGGTTGTATTATCTTTTCGAAGCGAATCTCGGTGCAAATCGATAAAGTAAGTTAAATCTCTATTCTCAGTCATCGCCGTTTCAATTACTGTGCGAGACATGGCGTACGATTGGTTGGTGTTCCAGCCTTTTTCTTTTAATTTCTGTCCAATATTGGTTTGATCTACTTCTGCCCCAATTCCCTGAGCCTCTAAATCTTTTCCTAGCATATTTGCGACTATATTAATATTGGTTTTACTATCTACAGCTTTATTAGCATCTGGATCACCTTCAAGTCCTAATAGAGGCAAGTAAGATTCCCAGCTGTGCGTATGATAAATATAAAATACCTTTTTTCCGCCAGTTGTATTATTATTTGGAGCATTCGTACCATTGTTTTCTTTAGGTTGCTGAACTTTTGTAGTAGAATTTCTTTCTTTTAGTGTTTCATCTAACGGCGGTGCAGATTCTCTAGGGAAGTTTGTGAAATTTGTGCCTTCACCGGCGATGATAATATTGGAGTCGTAAATACTGAATCCAGGAAGTTCTGAACCAAACAAGCTTCTCGCGTCTTCTGCTCGAATACTTGTTGATAACTCTAGCAGTGTAGAAGAAAGACCTGGAGGCGAGTAGTTTTTATCGAAAGCCGTTGAAAAGTGGTGGTTTTCTTGGCTCATCAAATAATAAAGGCTCTCCGCTTTATGCTTCGATAACGTTTGATAGACAATAGAAGAATTGAACTGTTCTTTAAATGCTGAGTAACTCACTAGAACAATGATAGATGATGTCATTAAAACAATGGATAAAATAACAAGAACCATCTTATATGTTAACACTACAAAATTGGCGCGATTACTAGATTTCAATGGCGAAATCTCCTCTCTATGTCAGCATCAGGCTAATAGGTATGAAGGACTTTGCTAATCTAGTAATGATTATATGAATGGAGATTTCTAATTATGATAAGCATTTAATAGAGAAAGTAGTCTTCAAAATCAAAAAAAAGAATCACGCGAGATATAATCTCATATTCTCCGTGATTCTTCTTCAAATAGACGTCGGATGGCTTCGCCTTTTGGAGTGAGGCTGAATCCTTTTTTCTCTTTTTTAAGCAGCTGATAGTTTTGTAATTCTTGTAAATACGTAACGATACACTTGCGCTTCACGGAATTTAATAATCCAAATGCGGGTATTTTATCGAGCTCTTTTTGACGAATACTGTTAGTAGAAACACCTTCTAAAATTTGTACGTAACTCTGCTGAGTTTCCGTGTTCTTTAAGGTATCTATAAGTGTTAGTAACCGTAGCATTTGGTTTGAATCAAAAGTTATTTGACCGATTTTTAGCGGAGTCGAAAGCAGATCCTGACGTTGCTTATGAAGTTCATTTTCTATCTTAGCGCTTATTTCTGTCATTTTCTTTTCTATTTCGTTTGGAGCCATACAACATGTAAATTTGTTTGTTTCCTGCAGCAGGGTGACATCTGGAAAATCCCATTGCGAAAACCATTGAATGGAACCAACTTCGAGATTTGCATTCGGTGTTTTTACTTGTAATACCTTTTGAATGAAGGAAAGAAAGGGATCGTTTTCCTGTAAAACTTGTCTTTGATTAAGTTGATAAGTGGTTAGGCTGCACAATTTGTCTTGGATTTCTTTGATGTGCACTTCATGATGCTTTAAAAGACTTTTCCATTTAAAAAAGACCAGTAGTTTTTGAATCACTTCTTCATTTTCATCTATAATCTCTTCGAACTGGCGCTGAGTTGTAGCTAAGCGTTTCGCTGCTAGCACTACATTATACTCATCATCGAGTGAAATGGCATCATTTGTGACATCATATGTTACGGCGAGACCTCTGTTTTCTGAAGTTAAGCGAATGATCTCATTTTCTCCGTGAACAGTTAATACCGTATCTTCCGTATCTGAAAATCCTCTCTCAAAGGCGGCGTGAGAAAGAGATCGAAAAGGTCTCATAATGATTTCAATCCGATTGCGCCAAAAAGCAATTTGCTCAGGGTTTTTCATAATAAAAAGCAAAGGTGATTTTTTTGATTGTTCAATTGCTTCAATCACATCTGCATTTCGATGATAAAGGGAAATGAGCGGATGTTTGAAGAAACACTTATTAATATGTTGAATCCATTCTTCTTTGAAAGAATCATGTATCCTAGCGCAAAACATGTAATCTTTCATAATACTTCCGAGGTAGTTTTCCAACTCATTTTTAGTTAAAACCGTAAAATCTTGAGAATAAAACTCATCATGATGGATAGGAAGGCAGCGATTCTTATTATATTCTTTCCATAGAAATGAAGCTGGTTTCCAAAAGTGAGGATAAACGTCTTCATTTTTATCAATTGCCACAGGAAAACCGCCCCTATGACTTCCAAATAAGAACGTTTGAAAAAGGACTATATCTTCTTGAGATAACTCATTCATTGCTCGCTCAAAGTAGTCATTTAAACGTCCAAGTAGCCCTTTAGTATGTTTACTTCCTACGGACCGAATCGATTTATTTTTGCGTCCGAGCGGAAGGAATGTTAAGTGGCTGTAAGCTGTAAAATCAACAGGCAAATTTTCCGGTAAAGTCATTTGTCTAACTCCTTTCATCTCTTGAGTATTTTACCTATTAAAGAAGAGAAGAAAAAGTTTTAGTGTGTCTTGAATATAAGAGTTATTTTTAAGAATTTTCTGTTAATTAATCTCTAGAAATCAAGAAAAGGGATTCAAAGTAATTTTGAATGGGTATAGTAATAAAAATTTTGACGTATATTATCGAATATATATGAATGTTGTCAAAAAAAACAACAAAAGTGATGATTCATCCAAAGGAGGAAGCTTATGGAGAATAAAGGTCCGTTTAAAAAGACGATATCCCTGTTAGATTTAACATTGATTGGATTAGGGGCTATTTTTGGCTCCGCTTGGCTGTTTGCCGTTAGTAATGTCGCTACGCAAGCCGGTCCTGCAGGAAGTTTTTCTTGGGTTATTGGTGGAGTTATTATTTTATTAATAGGCCTTGTATACGCTGAGCTAGGGGCTGCCTTGCCTCGTACAGGAGGAATTATTCGATATCCTGTTTATTCACACGGTCATCTTGTAGGCTATATGATTTCATTTATTACTATTGTAGCGTACACTAGCTTAATCGCTATCGAAGTAACAGCTGTGAGACAGTATGTGGCCTACTGGTTTCCGGGTTTAACAAAATCTGGATCTGATTCACCGACGATATCTGGATGGATTCTACAATTTGTGTTGCTTTGCTTATTCTTTTTACTCAATTACTGGAGTGTAAAAGCATTTGCAAAATCGAATATTATCATTTCTATTTTTAAATATTTTGTACCGCTTACAGTAATCGTAACGCTGGCATTTTATTTTAAGTCAGGAAACTTTACGATGGGAGAGTTTGCTCCCGGGGGGTTTGATGGTATCCAGGCCGCCATTGCCACAGGCGGGGTTATGTTTGCCTACTTAGGCCTTCATCCAATTGTATCTGTAGCTGGAGAGGTGAAAAATCCTCAGCGTAATATTCCAATTGCTCTTGTGATTTGTATCATTCTAGCAGCTCTCATTTATACTGCCCTACAAGTATTATTTATCGGAGCTATTCCATCTGACATGATTAAAGGCGGTTGGTCCGGCATTCAAGATAAATTCTCACTGCCATTTAAAGACATCGCTGTTGTTCTTGGCCTTGGCTGGCTAGCAACACTTGTTATTTTAGACGCTATTTTATCACCGGGTGGTAACGGTAATATTTTTATGAATACAACATCTAGACTTATCTATGCTTGGTCTCGTAACGGTACGCTATTTAAAACGTTTGCTCATGTGGATAAAAAAACAGGGATTCCTCGATCATCTCTATGGCTTTCATTAGGACTTTCGATTTTTTGGACACTGCCATTTCCTTCATGGAATGCACTCGTAAACGTATGCTCTGTTGCGCTTATTCTTTCTTACGCGATTGCACCAATTTCATCAGCGGCCTTTATGGTGAACGCAAAAGATTTGGAAAAGCCTTTTAAATTAAGAGGAATGAGTATAATTGGTCCATTATCCTTTATTTTTGCTTCCTTTATTGTCTACTGGTCAGGATGGAAGACTATTTCATGGTTGTTAACTTCTCAATTGGTTATGTTTGTTATATATTTGATTTTTACTAAATATGTGCCTAAAAACGAAGTAAGTCTTCGTCAGCAGATTAAATCAACTTGGTGGTTAGTTGCTTATTATATCATCATGCTCTTTATTTCTTATATTGGTTCGTTCGGCGGAGGAAAGGGTTTGATCGATACGCCTGTAGACTTAATTATCATAGCGGTCGTATCTCTTGGGATTTATTATTGGGCTAAATATACGGGCCTTCCAAAAGCGCTTATTGATTACGATCACCATCCTGAACAGGAAGAAAAAGCACCTGTATAACCTGTAAAGCAGCGATATTCGCTGCTTTTTTCTATGTTATTTGAACATGAAATTCTAAAGTTTGTCGTATAATTTAGTAGGAAAGAAGGAATTAGCACATTATTGTTTAATTAATGTAATGTAACCGTTTTAAATCCAACGCTTGGAGGAAGAGTATGATTGAAAAAATAATAAATTCACTTCGAAAGCGGCTGTGGGAAAACAATAATGTTATAGAAGTGTGTAAAAATGAAGGAGAAGTATACAGAACCACGTGTACTTTTTTTGATGGAGTAAGCAAGAATCAACTGAATGTTTTTGAAGAAGAAATGCATGTATCACTTCCTGAAGACTACAAGCAGTTTTTGCAGCTAACAAATGGGTGTAATTTGTTCATTGATGCTGACAAAAAAATAGCAGGGAATCTTTATAGCTTAGAAGATGTAAGAGAAACAGCTTATAAAAGTCAGAGTCTCTATATGACAATTGGGTCTGTTGGAGAAGAAGAGATTATCATTGACTCCAAAAAATCAGCGCACTCTGCATATATAATAGTAAAAAAGCGGAACGCATCGGTTCAAGATGCACATGTATTACATATGAATTTTCAGAAATGGCTGGATTGTTTTATAGTGAGTCAAGGGAATTGTTTTTGGCACTGGAATGAGCTTTGTAATAAAGTTCATTCAACGGACAAAAAGACGACGGCTCAATAATATTATCTTCTAATAAATAAACGAGCACACTAGTGTGCTCGTTTATTTATTAGAAGGAAGACGTTCCCAACCGTATGCTTCGTCTTCAACTTTAGTTTCTCCAAACTGACTTGTGCGATTCAAGATTTTTTTGCCGCCTAATTTTTTATAAAACTGAACTGCTTTCTTATTTTTCTTCATAGCCCAAATAATCATAGACGTATATTGCTGATCAGCAAATTCTTTTACTGAATGAGAAAATAGAAGATGACCAATTCCTTGGTTTTGCACTTCCTTGCAAACGTATAGCGCGTATATTTCAGCACGGGACAAATGAGGCTTACCTGCTGAAAAGCCGACAATCTTTCCTTGTTCATCGATAGCGAGCAAAATAAAATGAGAAGGCTCGGTAAGAAAAAGGGACCATTTTTCTGTACTTTGTTCATAAGACAAGCTTTTTAAATAAGCATCAGGTACTAACCCTTTGTATGTAATGCGCCAGCTGTCTACGTATAGACGGGCAACAGAAGGGATGTTAGAGGAAGTAGCTTTAATAATTTTCATTAAAAAGTCTCCTTTTTTTAAATATTAAGGCATATATTATAACTTTAAGCCTAAGAATATTATGAAAAATAGATCATAATTTTCCAGTAATTCATAAAATGGTAAAAAAGGTGGTGTTCATTCTCACTCTATCACGGTAAAGTGAGAATATACATTTGTTTTGTTGTTTTAATTTTTGCTATATGTATAATGTCTAACGATCTATTTGTTATTCACCTTTACTAGTCTATCAAATAGTTTTGTTAAAGCCAAAGGGGCATAGGGTAAGTAATGTCAATTCAGCTGCGTTTTATTTTAACGTATATCAGTATTGTGTTTGTCTTTATTATTTTGCTTTTTTTATCGGGCTTTCTCATTTTCTTCTCCATTACTGGAGACGCCGATTTTGTAAGAAAACTGTACAGTCACTCCTATGAGTACAAATTGTTAACGCCAGAAGAAGAAAATGCATTCTTGGATTTAAAGTTATTGAGTGAAGAAAAACCGGAGCAGCTGCTGCGGCCGGAGACGGTTAAAAAATATGAATTTGAAAATATTGATATTGTGATTCAAAAAAACAAAGAGGTTGTATATGCTTCAGAATCCATTAAAGGAGAAAACCTTCGTAAATACTTGCCAAACCATCAAAAAAGTAAAGGAAATCATTCGTATCAGCAGGACATGCTGCGCATAGGCAAGCAGTACTTTACATATATCAACCTTGATTTTCATTTCTCGAATCAAGAAAAAGGAAGCATTTACGTTTTGCGAAAAATCAGCCCTTATGTAGGCATTATTAATCGAATTTTCCCTTTTTTAATCTTTCTACTATTAATTTTAGTCATTGTGATTATTGGATTTTTAAACTATCTTGTTTCAAGAAGCATTATTAAACCCATTCGTGAATTAAAAGAAGCGGCTGAAAAAATAAAACAAGGTGATCTTCACTTTGAGATCTCTGCTAATTCAAAGGATGAAATAGGCGAATTAACGCAAGCTTTTGAAGAAATGAGGCAAAAACTAAAATCTTCTGTTGAACTGCAAATTCAATATGAAGATAATCGAAAGCAGCTGCTTTCAAGTATTTCACACGATTTACGAACTCCTATTACTTCCATTGTAGGATATGTAGAAGGAATTCAAGATGGAGTAGCTAATACGCCAGATAAGCTTTCTAAATATTTGTTAACGATTTCAACAAAAGCAAAAGACATGAATGCGTTAATCGATGAGCTGTTTTTATTTTCTAAATTGGATTTGCACGAAATTCCATTTGTGTTTAAAAAACTTAATATTTCAGCATTTATGGAAAGTTATGTGCAAGAGCTTCAGTTTGAAATGAGTGAACATGATATTGATGTTTTATTTTCTAATGATTCTCTAACGACACTGTATGCAAAGGCAGATGCTGAGCAGCTACGGAGAGTTTTAATAAATTTAACAACCAACAGCATTAAATTTATGGATAAAGAAAAAAGAAGAATCGATATCGTTCTTTCTGCTACCGAAAGTGAACTCATTATTGAAGTAAAAGACAACGGCTCTGGAATTTCACCTGAAGCATTAGCGCATATTTTTGACCGGTTTTATCGAGCAGAACAGTCCCGCAACAGCAATACTGGAGGAAGTGGACTTGGACTAGCCATTGCAAAACAAATTGTTGAACGCCACGGGGGAGACATCTGGGCACTAAGTAAGCTTGGCGAAGGAACAAGTATTTTCTTTTCTTTGCAAAAAATGAATGAAAATGGTGATACACATGAAGAAGATATTATTAATTGAAGATGAAGTAAGTATTGCTGAATTGCAAAGAGATTATTTAGAAATTAACGATTTTGAAATAGACGTTCAATATAGCGGGGATAAGGGATTAGAAAAAGCGTTAAATGAACATTTTGATCTGGTTATTTTGGATATTATGCTCCCTAAAGTGAACGGATTTGAAGTGTGCAAGCAAATTCGAGCTGCAAAAGATATTCCAATCATTTTAGTTTCAGCTAAAAAAGAAGAAATTGATAAAATTAGAGGGCTCGGGCTAGGTGCAGATGACTATATTACCAAGCCATTCAGCCCTGGGGAGCTGGTCGCAAGAGTCAAAGCGCATTTAGCGAGATATGAAAGACTCTCTGATAAGCAGGAAAAGCGTATGATTCGCATTCATGGCTTAGCGATTGACACGCTCGCTAGAAGAGTATTTGTGAATGACAAAGAAGTGTTTTTTACAGCGAAGGAATTCGATTTGCTGAAGTTTATCGTTTCTCATCCAAATCAAGTATTAAGTAAAGAACATCTATTTGAAAAAATTTGGGGATTTGATTCTTCAGGAGATATTTCAACCGTAACAGTTCACATTCGAAAACTAAGAGAAAAGTTAGAAGAAAATCCAGCAGATCCTCAGTACCTAGAAACGGTTTGGGGAGCAGGGTACCGGTTTAATATTTAAAAAAAAGAGATCCGAACGATTAATCGTTCGGATCTCTTTTTTATTACGTAGTAACGATTCTATGACGAGCTTTAATCTTACTCACGGGAGGTTCTGAGGAAAATATATTTTTTTCACCGATTTTATCATATAGACCGGTTGACTTTAACATTTCTTTCGGCTGGTGCTGTAAGCCAGAAATAACGACTTGGCTATGCGAATCTTTCAAACGTTCGACCACCTTCGATAGTAAAGCTTCTCCAGATGTATCAATAAAGGAGACTTGGCTCATTCGAAGCAATAAAACTTTCGGTTTCGCTTCAGCGATCTTATCAAAGGAATCTTCTAATACTTCAGCTGATCCAAAGAAAAGAGATCCTTGCATGGTATATTCCATCAAATCAGATTTGTGAGCGTTTTCAGATGTTTCCGCTAAAACCTTTGAAATCTTCAGTGATCCGCTCATTCGTTTCACAAACATAACAATAGCTAAAAGTAGACCCATGCCTACACCTGTTGTTAAATCGATTGAAACTGTTAATAAAAACGTAGCTACCAGTACAAATGAATCAGCTGACTTGGTTTTTAAAATATGCGCAAATTCTTTACGCTCACTCATATTCCAAGCCACAAACATTAAAATAGGTGCCATACTTGCCAGCGGAATGTTTGATGCATAAGGAGCTAGCATCACAAGGACCAATAAAACAACTAAGCCGTGTATGACTCCTGATAACGGAGAAGCTGCGCCGTTTTTGATATTGGTAGCTGTTCTGGCAATGGCACCAGTTGCTGGAATTCCGCCAAATAGAGAGGTAGCAATATTAGCAATTCCTTGGCCCACAAGCTCTTTATTGCTATTATGCTTGGTTTTGGCCATATTATCAGCAACAACAGCTGATAGTAAAGATTCAATACCGCCAAGCATTGCAATTACGCAGGCAGCCGGAAATAGCATCACGATGTTATCCCATGTTAAATCTGGGAAGCTAAAAGATGGTAGTTTACTCGGAATGGCACCGTAAGTAGAGCCAATCGTTGCCACTTTTCCTGGGAACAGTGTAATGGCTACAAGTGTGGAGACAAGAAGACCTAGAAGGGCACCCGGAATTTTAGGTAAAAACTTTGGCGTTGTAATCACGATAGCTAAACAAATAGCGGCTATGATGACGCTGTAAATGTTAATCGTTGCAATTTTTCGTAGGATTTCAATCATATTTAAATGAAATTCTTCATGCTTTGCAATTCCTTTTAATCCTAAAAAGTTAGCGATCTGACCTGAGAAAATAATAATCGCAATTCCTGCTGTAAATCCAATCGTCACAGGGCGCGGAATAAACTTTATAAATTTCCCTAGCTTAAATACTCCGAGAAGCGTAATCATAATTCCAGCCATAAAGCCGGCAATAATGAGGTTCTCATAACCATACTGCATGACAACTCCAAGCAGCACCGGAACAAATGCACCCGTTGGACCTGCAATTTGAAATTTCGATCCGCCTAATATTGAAACCATAATCCCTGCGATAATGGTGGTATAAATCCCGTATTCAGGTCTTACACCAGAAGCGATAGCAAAGGCCATTGCTAAAGGAATAGCAACGACCCCAACAACCAAACCGGCGATAATGTCTTTTTGTAAATGCCCTGCTGAATAGCCTTGAAATCGGTTATCTTTTAGCATTCGATAAAATCCTCCTTCATGAGCTTACGGTTTCAGCTCGGTCTTGGGAATAGCCGTTGACAACGACGTCAAGTTTTCCTGTTGAAGGATGAATGACCATTCCAGAAACAAGAACGTCTTTTGGTAATAAAGGGTGATTTCGAATCATATCCACACTGTTTTCGACACTATCTTCTACACATTCAAACCCAGTCAGCCATGATTCTAAATCAATGCCGGCATATTTTAGATTGCGAATCTGTTCCGTGCTAATCCCTCTTTGTTCAGCAGAGGCTAAAATAGCTTCAGCTTTCATGCCCGTCATTCCACATTCATGATGACCGATGACACATACTTCATCAGCTTGCAAAGCGTAGACGGCAACTAATATACTTCTCATGACGCTGCCAAAGGGATGGGAGATAACAGCTCCGGCATTTTTCACTATTTTTGCATCTCCATTTTTTAGCCCCATGGCTTTAGGAAGTAATTCTAACAAACGTGTATCCATACAAGTTAAGATGACTATTTTTTTGTTAGGAAATTTGGATGTTTGAAAAGCCTCAAATTGATTATTTGTTACAAATTTTTCATTAAACTTTAAAACTTCAGATAGACAAGTCATTGTTTTCCTCCTGCGTTATTTATTTTTAACTTATTTTTTAGTCTAAAGATAAAGTTTAAAAACGAACTAAATAAAATATTAAAATTTTCTTAAAATATTCAGAAAAAACTTATAAATAAATCAAATTTATATGCGTAAAATTATGTAAGCGTATTCTTTCTTTGTTTTCACGAAAAATAGGAATTATATGTTAAAATGGTACAAAGTTGGAATTGTCTAAAAGAATGAGAGAGAGGAGGAAGGCAAAAGTGAAGGCTCTTATAGCAATAGGCCTTATTTTTTGTTGTTTAGTAGGGTGCAGTTCTAATGCCCAAGTCACCAACGACAAAGAAATGGGGGAGAATATTCAGCAATCATTTGAAAAAAAAGGTGTAAGCTCAGTGGATGTATCGAAGTTAAGTGATTTTAAATGGGAAAAAGGATATTTGTTAACAAACAAAAGCAAGAAAGCCGACGTAGAAAAACTTGTAAACGCACCGATCAGTGAAGAGATGATGAAAAAAATATCTGCTGCTAATCAAATGCTTGTGTTTGTATACGAAGGAGAAGTTGTCCGCTATGTAGAACTACCCCAAGATTTCATAGCGCATGATAAAAACCAACTTGAATTTTCATTTTCTCATTCTGAACTAAAATTTAATAAAAAAAGGGAGGGCAAGCCTATAAAAGCAGGAGATAAAATGTTAAGTTCAGAAGATGCTTTAGCTGTAGAATCAATTATGAAACAAATTCAATGGAAAAAAGCTGATTACAGCATCGCTCTTGATCCAGATGTACAGCTTACTTATGAAGGAGTCGTATACAATGTACGATTCACCGCCGAGAGTGCGGAACTTACTTCTAAAAGAAGAGGGGTATACGGTAAAGTAACAGGAGAAACAGCACAGCAGCTATATGACATATTGATGTAACCTATTGATTTATCAATAGGTTTTTTGTGCACATATTTTTTAAATTTACATAAAATGTCTTACTGTTATTGACATTAACGTTAACGTTAATCTATAATAGTAATATAGAGTTGACGTTAACGTTAATGTTGAAGGGGGTGAAGGGGAAAGCATGTATTTAATCGATGACGTGACGAAAATGACCGGTTTGACCAAGCGTGCTCTTCGGTATTATGAAGAGATTGGACTCATTTTGCCCCCGCAGCGCACAAAAGGAAATGCACGGATTTATTCCGAAGAAGAGGTAAAAGAACTAAGGAAAGTAGCAGAAGCAAAAGAAGTTCTCGGTTTTTCTTTACAGGAGCTGCAGCGGTTTATGTCGCTCAAAAGAATGATTGAAGAAAGAAGTGAGCAGCAAGGATTATCAGCGAAAGAGATAATTAAAATAGAAAATTTACTGGAAAATCAAATCAAGATGATTGAATTTAAAGTGGTTAAAATGCAGGCATTTAAAACAGAATTAAAAGAAATGCGAGAATCTGCTATGGAAATACATGAAAAAACAAAAACAAAAGGAGAGATGAAAGAGTGGAAGGACAGCATTCAAATAACCGATTAGGTCAAATTATTACGGTAGTAGCTACTTTTTTAGCATTTATGGGAATCGGGGTAGTAGATCCGATTTTACCGGAGATTGCTAAGCAAATTGGAGCTTCTCATTGGCAAGTAGAAATGTTATTTACTTCCTATTTGTTAATGATGGCTATTATGATGATTCCAGCAGGTATCTTAGCATCACGTGTAGGAGACAAGCGTTTGATGGTAACAGGACTTATCATTGTGACGATTTTTGCAGCACTATGCGGGTTTTCTAACAATATTCCTCAGCTTTCCATTTTCCGAGCAGGATGGGGACTTGGTAATTCGTTTTTCTTTGCAACAGCTATGACGCTGCTTATTGCATTATCAGGTGAAGTGAAAAAAGCAGTAGGGTTATATGAAGCTGCGATCGGTTTGGGAATGGCCGGAGGACCGCTTGTAGGAGGCGTGTTAGGAAATGCTTCTTGGAGATTGCCTTTTTTCGGTACAAGTGCTTTAATTTTTATCGCCTTTATTTTAGTATTAACGATTGTTAAACAGCCTGCAAGCACTAAGCCTCGTAAAGCAGCGGGTTTTAAAGACATGATTAAACTTTATAAATTAAAAACATTTACTCAAGGCGCTGTATCAGGCATGCTTTATTACTACGGATTTTTTACAGTGTTAGCTTATACGCCGCTTATTCTATCGATCGGAGCTCTTCAAATTGGCTTTGTTTTCTTTGGATGGGGGTTATGTTTAGCTTATGGCTCAGCGGTTTTAGCACATCAGTTAGAAAAAAGATATCAGCCAAAACAAGTGTTGCATGTTAGCTTAATTGTTTTTTCACTTATTTTAATTTGTTTATTTGCCTTTGATGCAACATGGTTGCGCATTGTTTTAATCATGGCAGCAGGTCTTGTATCAGGACTTAATAATGCATTATTTACGAGTCATGTAATGGAAGTATCTCCTTATGAACGAGGAATTACATCTGGAGGATATAATTTCTTAAGATGGTTAGGCGCAGCGTTTGCTCCTTTATTATCAGGAGTTATCGGCAATGCCGTAGCGCCTCAAGCTCCTTTTCTCGTAGCAGCGATTCTTGGATTGCTAGCTTTTGTTATTATGGTTATAAAAGTAAAAACAGCTTCTCAAACGAATGAAGCTGTATCTAAATAAAAGTTGAAATAAAAGGCTTTTTCTTGTAAAAAGCCTTTTATTTTGTTTTATGTTATAATAGTAAAAACGTTTTTAATCATAAAAATGAAACTCTTTGTCAACTTGTACGTATACTTTATATGTACATAAATTCTTTTTAGGAGCGTGATGCCCATGGCCACCTGTCAAAATTGTAATCATAAATGGAACTGGAGGACAACCTTTAAACAACTGTTAACATTTAGAAACGTTTTAGAATGCCCACACTGTGACAAACAACAGTATATCTCTGCAAAATCCCAAAAGCGATTATCAATCTACTCATTTGCACCCCTTATTATTTGGCTTATTCTCTCACTATTTGACTTTTCCTTTCCATCCATTGTTGTCGCGGAGCTTATTTTCTTCATAGCAGCGGTTGTTATGATGCCACTTTCTTATGAAGTAAGCAGCGAAGAAGAACCCTTGTGGTAATAAAAAAACCTTCCGTTAAAACGGAAGGTTTTTTTATGCGGCTTTACCGTCTAGCTGTTGTCCGTGATGGCGTTGATAATACACCCACCCAGCATTCAATAGTAGAAGAACACTAGTTGTTAAGAATACGTAAGGAATTCCTTTAGCTCCGGCAATTTGTCCGCCAATGACTGGACCGGCTAAATTCCCAAAATATTGCGCTGTTTGATTATAGCCAAACATTTTACCTGTAATAGAGTCCGGTACAATTTTCTTTAAATAAGAATTAATAGAAGGTAATAATCCTCCCATTGCAAAACCGAGTAAAAAACGAAGTAAGAATAGCTGCCAAGTACTATGCACAAAGGCCTGTAAGCCGCAAATAACCGCTACGATGAGCAGGCATATTTGAAGCACATTTTGAGGACCCACGCGATCGCTGACTTTGCCAAGTTTTGATGCAGCTAAAATATTTGAAATTCCTGTTGCCGCTACGACAAAACCTGAAATAAGGGCAAGGTGATCGGTATGAGCAGACAGTTGTTTTACATACAGTGTAACGATTGGCTGAATAGCCATAACCGCAAGCTGCAGTAAAAAAGTTGTAACAAATACACCAATCACGGCCTTTGAATTTTTAAGAGACAGTAACCCAATGTTAGATTCTTTCGTCGTTTTCGCCGTCTCTTTTTTGTCTTCTTGAATTAAATTTACAATTAAAAAAGACAAAAACATAAATGCACCCGTCACGAAAAAGACGTGGCGTAGCCCGATTGTATCTCCTAAGTAGCCGCCTACTAGCGGTCCTAATAAAGATCCTGATACAGCCCCTGTAGACAACGTACCTAATGCTTTACCGCTGTGCTCTTTAGGTGTTTGAGTCGCTACTAATGTAATGGCTGCAGAGATGAAGCCGGAAACGGCACCCATTAAAAAGCGCAGTCCGACAAGCTGATAGACATTTTGCACAAAACCAATGGAAGTCATAACAACTGCCATACCCAAGCTTGCGCGAAGGAGCATAAGCTTTCGCCCATATTTATCGGCCAAACTCCCCCATAAAGGAGAAACAATAGCCGCCATTAAAAAGGTAGATCCAAAGGCAATACCAGCCCATCTGCTGATGGAGCTTGTATCGTGAACTCCCAGCTTTTCAATATAAAGCGGTAAAAACGGAATAACTAAACTCATCCCGGCTGTGGTGCAAAAAGAACCGAACCAGCAAATGTACAAGTTTCGTTTCCATAATTCCATTCTATTTCCTTCTTTCGTTGTGCCGCATGGCGTGAAAACAACAAAAGAGCGAAACCATACGGCCTGCTCTTTTAGCATACATGCAGCATCTTTTTGTCAGTTTAAATTATACCATATATCAGAAATATTTAAAAATAAAATGATTCACTTAGTGAACTATTAACGTGAAATGAAAACAGAAAGATGTGCTGTGTGTAAGCTCGGCTTAGAACGTAAAGTGACCCTTGGTTCACTTATTACCTTATGCTGTGACAGTGGGGATTATGTAAAGAACTTACGCATCACTGAAAAATGCGTCAGATAATCTGTCCAAAATATACGTTATATCCGCAAATGTTGTCTATTTATCAAATAATGTGTAAAACAACCTTAAAAAAAGAGTGGATTTTCTGTTTTTTAACTCTATATTAAAACTATGTTCTCATTATTCATAATGTGCAAAGTGTTTTAAGGGGGAATTCATATTGGAGCAGATGATTAGTACAATAAGTGAAATGATTTGGAGTACGCCGATGCTTTACCTATGTATAGGAGTGGAACTTTTATTTACTATTCTCACTAGATTTGTACAAGTTCGATATTTGAAAGATATGGTTACTTTATTGTTTAATGGAAAAAGTTCTGAATCGGGCGTTTCGTCTTTCCAATCGTTAACACTTGCTTTATCAGGGCGCGTAGGAGTTGGAAATATTGCGGGAGTTGCAACAGCAATTGCATTCGGTGGTCCAAGAGCAGTTTTTTAGATGTAGTTTATTGCTTTTATAGGTTCAGCTAGTGCATTTATTGAATCAACACTTGCTCAAATTTATAAAGTAAAAGATAAAGGAGAATACCGAGGTGGGCCTGCTTATTATATTGAAAAAGGCATGGGGAAGAAGTGGTACGCACTGATTTTCGCTTTTGCCGCACTGCTAGCTATGAGTGTACTTGGACCAGGAGTGCAAGCAAATTCAATTACAGCAGGGGTAAATAATGCATTTTCAATTCCGCCTTTAACCTCTGGAATTGTACTTGTTGTTATTTTAGGATTAATTATTTTTGGAGGCGTTAAGCGTATTGCTGCCGTGGCACAATATGTTGTTCCGTTTATGGCCATGGGATATGTCCTTGTTTCGTTAGTGATTATCGGATTGAACATTCAAGCTTTACCAGGAGTGCTTGCTTTAATCTTTAAAAGTGCATTTGCACTTGATTCTACGTTCGGCGGAATTATTGGCATGGCTATAGCGTGGGGAGTCAAGCGAGGTGTATATTCAAATGAAGAGGGTCAAGGTACCGGAGCTCACCCCGCAGGAGCAGCGGAAGTCTCACATCCTGCCAAGCAAGGTTTAGTGCAAGCTTTTTCAGTTTATATTGATACGCTGCTTGTATGCTCTGCTACAGCCTTTATGATTTTAATTACAGGTTCTTACAGCACCCAAGCGCCAGATGGTTCGTTCAATGTGGATCATTTAAAAGGAGTTGAAGCCGGGCCTCAATATACGCAGCAAGCAGTTGAGACGGTGCTTCCTGGATTCGGATCAGGGTTTGTAGCTGTTTCTCTCTTGTTTTTCGCCTTTACTACGATTATGTCACAGTATTATATTGCGGAAACGAACTTAGCTTACGTAATAAAAGGCAAACAAAATAAAATAGTATCCATGTTCCTTAAGGCAGCTCTTTTAGCCACTACTTTATACGGATCTATCCGAACGGCTGAAACTGCATGGGCATTAGCAGACATCGGAGTTGGAATAATGGTTTGGCTCAATTTAATTGCAATTTTGATTTTAGCTAAACCTGCTTTAATAACTTTAAAAGATTATCGCCAGCAGAGAAAACTAGGGATAGACCCTATCTTTTCTCCAAGAAAATTAGGAATTCAAAACGCTGATTATTGGGACGAGGAATATCAGCATGATCAAGATAAGGAAAATGTTTCATAAATCAAAAAAGCCAGCTGAGGTTATCCCGTTGGCTTTTTTGATTTATGAAGAAGCTCTTTTGACCGCTTGAAGATGGTAATGATTCGTTATTTTCGGGTATAATGTGGCGTGAAGCGTCCTCAATTTATTTTCGTTTGAGCATTTATTTATAATAGAAGACATATAAAAGGACGGTGGTATGTAAATGACTAAAAAAGAAAATGAATCCATTTATATTCAGCAGCATTTAGCAAATGAACGAACGTATTTAGCGTGGATTCGAACGTCTATTGCCACACTCGGCATTGGCTTTGTTGCAGGCGGCTTACATTTCAATTCCGGAAAAAAATTAAGTGAAGCAGCCGATACTCTTATTATTGCTGTTATTATCTTTTCTTTAGCTGCAAGTGCAGGTTTGCTTCTCTTCTCAACCTATCATTATTTTTCAACCCGCAAAAAAATTAACAGCCAAACGTATCAATCTTCTCACGCTTTGGTTATTTTTGTTTCAATGATGATGATGATGCTGATCGGCGCTCTTATGTTTTACTTTTTTAACATAGCGTAAAAAAGTTTAAGAAGTAAGAAAAAAGGGAGATCAGCCTCAAAGAATTTATGGTTTTATGAAAGAAAAAGAAGATCTATTGATATGGTGGTAATGGCAGATGTAATTATAATAATTATCTTCTTTATGAACCGGCTGTATAATTTTACAGGTTAAATTCTTTATTAACCGCGGATAATGGAAAAGGAAAGCTTTATAAGCCGAAACTTATCCAATATATGTTAAACATAAAAATTGAATATGAATTTCACTACAAAGTGAAGCGAAAGTAAAGGAGAACGCTGTTATGATTCAAACATCTAAGACCGTTGCCGCTCGTTTTTTTACGGAGCGTTTCTTTGATCAGGCTGCTCAAACAGCCTACTATTTTTTGTTATCTTTTGTACCGTTTATTATCTTTCTTTTTTCTCTGCTGAGTTTCTTTCCAATTGATACAAACAATTTGCTGATATTCATTGAACCATTTACTCCTAAAAGCGCCTATGACGTAATTGAACGGTCAATTGAAACAGTTAACAATAGCGGTAAAAAAGTTTTATCTTTTAGTTTATTGGCGACTTTTTGGCTCGCATCTATGGCTATACAATCTTTGGTTCGCTCGTTAAATGACGCGTATCATATTCAAAGAAAACAAACGTTTTTGCGCGGTTTAATCAATGATTTAATTTTAACTTTTGGTTTTATGGTTGTGGTAGCTATTTCATTATTTGTACCAATTATTGAAGAGGTCATTCGACATCTGGTCCTAACAAAAGTCCAAGTTCCTGACATATGGTTTCAAAGCTGGACGACAATTAGATGGGGAATTGGGACATTATTTTTATTAGGCTTTTTTATTCTTTTTTACAAACTGATGCCAAGCGCAAGAGTAACGTGGAAAGATGTACTTCCAGGAGCTGTTTTCTCCACGCTAGGATGGCAAGTTGTATCTACCGGATTTGGATACTATGTCCAGTTTGGAAGCTACTCGCAAATCTATGGTCAGCTTGGAAGTATTATTATTTTAATGGTCTGGTTTTATTTAACGGCCGCTATTTTATTAATTGGCGGTTTAATAAACGGTAATAAGTTCATCAAAGCTCACAAGACAACGTATAGAGACGCGAAAAATGACTAGGGAAACCTGGTCGTTTTTTTTATATTCAGTTTTACAGTTAGAAAGTTTATCAAAAAAATATTGCGGCTAACTATTGAATATCTCGTTGCCTTCCCTTTACACACAACAAAAAAGCAGTAGGAGTTCACGTTGAGATGAGGTGGAAAATTGAATAATTTTAATCTGTTTTTAATCGCAATTATTGGAATTGCAGGACTGATTTGTTCCGGTATGTTAGCACTGATGGTTTATAGGGTTCCTCACCTTTCAAACTGGTTAGAAAAGTGGCGGCATCAGGAGTGGTTTTACTACACAATTTTATCAATAAGCGCATTTTTAGCAGTTATTTTTATTATTTTTCTTTTAACAGGCATATTTAGCAGACCGCCTAAAAAGAATTTAGCAATTGTAACTGGTGAAGGCAAAATAACAATTTCTAAAGCAACAATCGAATCTACAGCTTTACGAGCAATTAGAAGCTTTCAGGGAATACGCTCTCCTGAAGTCCAGGCATCTATTCATTCTCGCAAAGAAAAAGTTAGTCTGTATATCAACTGTTCGTTGTTTGGACGAGATCGACTACCAACACTAGGAAAAGAAATGCAGCTTGAAACAAAACGCGCCGTGGAGGCCTTACTCGAGCTTCCCGTTCACTCGGTCCGTATTGACTTAACAGATACACAAACACGAAAGAAAGAGCGTGTTGTGTGATGAAGGAGGGACATAATGAGTACTCCTGATAAATTGATTCCGTACCGTGGCCGAGTACTTGGTATTCTGGCAGGTTTAGTGTTGGCAATTTTGTTATTAACAATTGGTTTTGGTCCCACGCTGCTAATTGTAGCTTTTATGGGAATTGGTTATGTAATCGGGAAGTGGCGAGACGGTCATTTAGACATAAATGCTTGGGTAGGATTCTTTACTAAAGGAAGATAGAAAATCACTTTAAGGGAGATGTTAGTTATGGCAGTTAATGAAACAAATACACCAGTAAAATCACAGGAAAATACACATCAAAATACGTTAACATTTGAAGATCAAGTCATTAAAAAAATTGCTGGAATTGCAGCTAATGAAATTAAAGGAATTTTATCAATGAGCGGCGGATTTATGAGCGGGTTAACAGATCGCTTCCGCGGCACTGAAGATATCACAAAAGGGATTAACGCTGAAGTAGGAGAAAAGCAAGTTGCCCTTGATTTAAAAGTAATTGTCGAATACGAAAAAAATGTTCCAGCTATTTTCTCTGAAATCGTTAATAACGTAAAAAAATCAGTTCACGAGATGACGGGCTTAGAAGTAGTAGAAGTAAATATGCATGTAGAGGACGTAATGACTCGCTCTGAATTTGAAGCGAAAACGGATCGAGACAAAGAGCAGGAGTCAAAGCGTGATCTTGAATAAAATATAAAAGGTAAACACTTCCATTCATCATATATTCTTTGTATGATGAATGAGAAGTGTTTTTTTATGGGAGGGAGAATTCTGTGATTTTGGTTAGTTCCTGCTTAGCAGGTCAAGCTTGCAGATATAATGGAAGCAGTGCCTTAGCTAAGGAAATTGAAGCGCTCGTTGAAAATAAAGAGGCGGTGATGATGTGTCCAGAACTGTTAGGTGGATTTCACACGCCTAGAGAACCGGCAGAAATTATAAAAGGAACGGGAATAGACGTAATAAATGGAAATGCGCGAGTTATTGAACGATCGGGAAAAGACGTGACAGATATATACATAGACGGGGCCTATAAGGCACTAAGCATCGCAAAAGAAATAAAAGCTACTGTTATTGTACTAAAAGAAAACAGCCCTTCATGTGGAAGTGAACATATATATAACGGAGCATTTTCAAATGTTAAATTAGCCGGTGAAGGGGTAACGACTGCGTTGCTAAGAAAGCATGGTTTTATCGTCATGTCCGAATCTCAATTTGCAGCTGAAATGCATGGAGACCCATCATAATCAAAAAAAGCGTACACCATGTGTGTACGCTTTTTTATAAAAGCTTATTTACTGTGAAGCGTATCTGCTGTGCTTTCTGTTCGCGTTACCGCATAAAGAGAGCAGAAAAGACCAAGCAAAACAAAAATAGATCCAACCCAGCCGTTATAAATAACAGAGTATTGATTAACGACAATTCCTCCAACATAGGAGCCGATCGCAATTCCTACGTGTGAAATCGCTGCATTGGTGCTGATTAAAATGTCCGACGTGTCGCGTGCACTATGAATAATTAAATTGCTTTGAGCCGGTGAGACCGCCCAGCTGAGCGCACTCCAAATGATCATAAGAAGCAAGAACACAACGAATGGCAAATGAACGCCAAAAGGCATAGCAATCATGCTAACAAAAAAGAGAGCAATCATGGTGATAACAGATGAAGAAGGGTTCCATTTATCAGAAACAGCTCCTCCAAGTCCTCCTCCTGCCACGGCAGCAAGACCGAAAATACCATAAATAATGGTCACCATCATTGTATTTAATCCTAGTGTTTCTTGTAAAAATGGTGTGAAGTACGCATAAAGCGTTAAATGGCCCGCAAGTACAAATAATGTTGCTAGGTGAATAGCGAGCATTTTTTTATTGCGTAAAGCTTTTACCTGAGTTTTTAACGGTACAATTGGAGCAGGAGCTAGACGCTCCATTGTAAACCAAACGGTAATCATAATAATGGCAGTCAAAATTGCAATCATAACAAATACTTGACGCCAGCCAAGCGCATTTCCAATCAGAATACCAAGAGGAATGCCTAAAACAAGTGAGCCGCTGATTCCCATAAATACGATGCCAATTGCTCTGCCTTGGTATTTAGGTTTTACCATTCTAGAAGCCATTGTGGTAGATAGTACAATGATAAAAGAACCGCTCGCAGCAGCAAGGATACGTCCAATCAGTAGCATATAATAGCCTGAACTGTAGGCTGAAAATACATTGCTCAATAAGAAAATAAATAATGTCCACATATAAACTTTTTTACGCTCTATCTTAGCCGTCACATTTAGTAAAATCGGCGCAGACAAGGCATAAACAAACGAATAAATAGAGATTAAATAACCTGCTTTTGCTAATGATACATGAAATGCATCGGCAATTAAGTCTAAGATGCCTCCTAGAATTAATTCGACCGTTCCAACAACAAAGGAAGCAATCGCAAGTATGTAAACTTTTTTATTCATCAAAAAACCCCCTCTTTAAAAAGTTACAACTAGAATAGTAACCTTTTTTAGAAAGGATTTCAATAGGTAATATTAAAAAGGTTACTAATGAATTAGTAACCTTTTTAATATCGCAGTCGAGTAAGCAGCTCCATGATCTCAGAATCTTGAAGAAGCTGCTCTTGATATTTCTTTGTAATATGGGTAAGTGCAACGTCATGATAAAAGAAATCAGCAAAAACTTTTACAAGCGGCTGCGACATGGTTTTTATTGCTTTCCATGTCTCATGTTCAATGCCGGCAAATAAAAGGTAAGCATCGTCAACAATAATCAACTGCGACGGCTCAAGGTTTTTATGATCATCTATTGGATTTAATGTATGTAAATGTTTGAGGGCAGTCTGCAAGTTTCCTATGGTTAAGACCTCGACGTTTACGCCTTGTTTCTCTTTTTCTTCTAGCAATGAGCGGTAATGTTCTAACTCATCATTCCAGGCGGATAAAATAATAGAAGATTCCGCTTCATGAATCAATTGTTCAATATGGGCAGAAATAGAGGATTTATCTTTTAAACTCCAAACATGGTCATCTGTAAACGTTTTTTTAATTTTATATGTTTTTAATTCATTAATGTCATTTTCAAAATCAGCAGTAAGTTTTTGAATGACGGTTTGAAGGGCTACCGCTGAGTAAAGTTTCTTTTTCCCGGACAATGTATTTACTACAATACCTTTATCAATTAAACGATTAAGCACTTCATAAATTTTTGCTTTTGGAACATGCGAATACGTAACAATCGAACTAGCATCCAGCGGACCATCATTCGCAAGCAGCGCTTCATATACTTGACTTTCATACTGAGAAAAACCAAATTTTTGCAGCATAATTTTCTATTCATCATCCTTTCTTTTTTTAAGTATATCACGGTTTGTAAAAGTATTACTAATTGTATCAGATGCAATAATCTTATTAAACTATCTTCTAAATGACCATTAAAAATAAAATAAGCTATTAAAGAATCTTTATTACAGTAGAAATATTTTTAACCATATACTTTCTATACTAAAACACTCAACATTGGGTAAAGAAAAGAAAGAGGTGAAAAAAATGAAGAAAAATGAAAAACTACTGTTGAAAAAAATGAACATAAAACAGCAAAGAGAAGTGGCTGCTCAGCTTGAAGACGTACTGGATTCCTTACTGTCCCTTGAAGAAAAATTATGCTCAGCACCTGATAATAGCGAGTGGCTCTCTTTACAAGCTCAGCTTGAAAAAAGAGAACATGAGCTGAAATTCAAGCATAAAATGCTGTTCGAAGAATGGACAGCACTATAAAAGACAGGCATTTTGTCTGTCTTTTATTGCATCTAAATTTTCATCACTCGAATAGGGCTAACCATCAAAATAGCTAAAATAATCATAAGGTAAGGGTTTACGTAATAAAACATGCCAAGCAGTGCGATAATTAGAGCGGGAAAAGGAATAGGAAGCCCTATAAAATAACCTATGGTTGGATTTGCACTAAATTTAGCTAATCTTAATGCGCCCATGCTTGGATAAATCATAAAACCGAGTACGGTTAGCCAAGAGTGGGGAGAAAGAGTATGAAATAGCATTGCAGGCGCTACGCCAAAGCTTATAATATCAGCCAAAGAATCTAGCTCTACACCAAACGCACTGTTAACTTTCAGCTTTCTCGCAATTTTGCCGTCAAATAAATCGAAAAAAGCGGCTAGAAAAATAAAAAGAGCAGCTAAGCGTTCGTAGCTATTCATATTAAAAGCTATGGAAAATACGCCGCTTAGCAAATTTCCAATCGTAAAGAGATTCGGAACCCATTTTAACAGTCGAAGAATCAATGTCATACAACCGCCTTTCACAGTGTGTACGATTAGTGTAACTGTTAAATCGTATTATTATGTGAGATGTCAGATAAAAAGAAGGTAGTATTGAAACCTGGCTGTTGTTCCTGTAATATATATATATCGTATAATACGATAATAACTAAAAATACGATATAAAGGAGCAGGATCATGAAAGTAGAAGAGTTAAACAGTTATTGGACGTCTATTTATTATCATTTGCACTATACGCATCAAGAGAAAATTACACACCAAACAATACGTCTTTTACAGCATATAGATAAATCATCTTCGGTTGGAATAAAAGAAATTGCGGATTATTTACACGTTTCACATAATACGGCATCTGAACACGTAAAGAGAAGTATTGATAAGGGGTATGTATATAAAAATAGAGATATACATGATGAAAGAAAAGTAATTCTGCATTTAACAGAAGCAGGAAAAGACCTGTTAAAACGGAATTCAAGCTTGGATGAAGAAAAAGTATCAGCTATTTTACGCGAAATGACAGCATCTGAAAAACAGCTGATTCAACAGGCTTTTCAGTTATTGAGCGAGCGTGCAAAACATGTATAGTATCATCAAAATTTTAATGTCTGCTCTTATTATTGCAGGGGTAACAGAAATGGCCAAAAGATTTCCGACATACGGTGGAATTGTGGCTGCCCTTCCAATTGTGAGCTTACTAAGTATTATATGGTTATCAGTGCAAGGAGAAAAAAAGGAAGTGGTCAGTCAGTTTACACTCGGCGTTCTTTATGGACTGCCAGGCACTATTTTACTACTTGCTGTCGTCTATATTTGCTTAAAAAACTCTCTTCATTTGTTTATGAGTTTATCAATAGGAGTTATGTGTTGGAGCCTGTTTTTAGGCCTTCAAAAGATAGTGGTTAAACTAATTACTACATAAACTATTGGAATTTAACCCAATTTTCTGTAAAATGAAAGTCTAAGTAAAAGATAGGAGCTGAGTAGAGTTGAGTTTAGCAGAGAAAAAGTTAGGAATTGACCGAGTTGTTTTTATCGGCAGAACGTTTGAAGAGTATAGAGCTATGTTTAATTTGAATGAAAAGCATTTAAAAGGAAAAAAAGTGTTAGACTGTGCTAGCGGGGCCTGTTCTTTTACTGCTCATGCCTTGCAGCAAGGTACGGAGGCTACTAGCTGTGATATTGCCTATAAATTTACGGCAGAAGAGCTTGAAAAGAAAGGAAGCCTGGATTTAATTCATACGATGAATCAAATGCAGCACGTACAGGAACAGTATGTGTGGAAGTATTTTTCGTCTATTGATGATTTAACTGAACATCGAAAAAGAGCATTAAAAGATTGTATTGCTCATATGAAAAAGAATCCTGAAGCCTATCAGTACGGAGCACTTCCTAATTTGCCGTTTCAAAAGAACGAGTTTGATTTAACGCTTTGTGCAAACTTTTTATTTATGTACAGTGACCGTTTAGATTATACGTTTCATTTAGAGGCTTTAAAAGAACTGATACGCGTTACAAAAGAGGAAGTACGTTTATTTCCTTTAACGAATTTGAGCGGCAAGATTTCTACCTATTTGCCGCAGCTGTTAGAAGAGATTGCGCCTCTAGTAAAGGGAACAGAAATAGCAGACGTCCCGTATGAATTTCAAAAAGGTGCCAATCAAATGCTGAAAATATATGTATAACAAATATAACGAAAGCCGCTTTTAGTTAAAGCGGCTTTTTAACATTCAAACGTTTTTTGGCAGTTTGAGTATGTTTCGTTATGGTTTCAGATCCAAGCGCTTTAGCTAAACCGAACAAAGGCATATTCACGTATACTGATTCATAATTTCCTGCAGGAATGACGTACGTTTCATGATAAATGCCCACTGCATTCGTTTTTGAAGCCTGTTTATAAAAAGAATTCCAAGCTTTTAAGTGTTGAGGACCTTTGGCATAGGAGGTCAATTGATCAACTGACTCCCAATATTGAATCAGCGTGATGGTTCTTAAATTAAAAGATCCTTGCAAAGATAAAAAGCCAAGTTTTTTGTTTGTATACAATTCGCGAATCATAGGAGGCATTGCTTTAAATACAGGGAACCATTTGTGTACGGCTGTCCATTTATTAATGCGCATTCCTATAACAAAGACAACCAACTCCTGACCGGGCTTAGCCATCACACGATTGGAATGAATCATAAATTATGCGCCTCCTCATCATATAATTTATTAATCGTATCTTTGCACCATTCTATCGAAGCACACGTTGTTCGTTTACCGTAGTCTAGGGTAATAAGCCAATACGTTCTGTCGGGAGAAGGGCTGTTAGAAATGCTGTCTTCGATTCCGCAATACATGTGATAACGTTCAGTTAGTTTCTGCTGAGCGTTTTTTAACTGGGAAATTGTGAGTTGCTTTTCTTGCTGACTACTAAAAAAGAGTTTTAACAAAATTTCATTTCTTTCGGAAGGGAGCTGCTTAATAGGTTCACGCAGCCAATCTTGCAGAACTTCTTTTCCTTTAGTTGTTATTACATACTCTTTTTTATCTGGTTTATCAGTTTGAGCAACGGAATTGACCGTTGCTAGTTCATTATTCACAAGCTTTTGTAAAGTGGGATAAATTTGGCCATAACTGATTTTCCAAAAATGATTTAAACTTCGATCTATTAACTGCTTAATTTCATAACCAGTTCTGCATTCCGTGGTAAGAAGTCCTAAAATTGCATATGTTGTTTGATTCTCCTTCATTTATTTTCCTCTCCTATATCTTTTTGATATATACATTACCATAAACAGGATAATATTCAATAAAAAAACGCGAGAGTTATGCACTCTCGCGTCTAAAAAAAGGTTTGTATTGCTGAACCATCATTTGCGAAGCAGCAATAAATAAAAAGATAAAGCCTCCACACATTAGCAACATGACAGCACCTATTCTCCATAAAAGCTTTGGCATCAGCATATCTCCTTTTTTGAAGTTATTACCTATAGTGTAAAGAATAGCTTGCAAAAATTCTAGTCATAACTACATATAATTTTATGACTTTTTTAGACTGACTCTTCCTTTGGATCATCTTCATCAAAAATAGGAACTTCCGTATACGTGTCTTCTTTTTCGAAAGAGGAAGAAGAATTCTCTTTTTCCTCTGGTGCAGGCTTCGTTTTACCAGAAGAAATATCTGATTTAGCGTTTTTTAACTCTTCCATGTCTTTTTGGATTTGGTCCGTGAAATCCTTTGGTATAGCTCCGCTTCCATATGTAGCTCCGATATTTAAAGTACCGCCGAGTTCTTTAATGCCAACTTGGCCAATATTGTTGTTTTGTTCGTATTTATCAAGAAAAAATTTATCAATATGAATAGGCGGGGGAGCATTTTCTAAAAGTGTGCCTTTTTGGTGAATCAATTTTACTTCTTCTTGAAGGGAAGAAGTCCGTTTTAGCATGTCCACCTGTACTTCAGTTAAAAGCGACATGCTGCGTTCTAATGCTGAAACTCTGTTATCTAGTTCGGTCATTTTTTCGATATAAGGAGCCATTTGTTTTTCTACAGATTGTTCTACTAACCGAGTTATATCCATATAAGGTACAGCGTCTATCTTTTTATCGCGAGGGGGTTGCATGGAGATCACTTGTTCCAATTGCGCTACTTTTTCCTTTAAAAATTGAAGCTGGTTAGCAATCTCTTTCTTATCTTTTGCATATGCGTGTTCAGCATTTTTATGAGTGCTTCTTTGTGAAGGTGAAGAATCATTGGAGTGCGAGGGCTGAGCCTCCAGCTTTTTTTTGAGCATTATGAGAGAACCAATTTGCGGTTCGAGTTTTAGAAAACGGTTCATGTGAACTTCAAGCGTGTTAATACGCTTGATTTGATGTTTGAAGTCCGCTAGCTCAGTATGAAGCTGTTGGTTAGTCTGTTTGGGGTTGAAAAATCCTTTCATAGACATTTCGCTTCTCCTCATCTTGGGCTTATTTCCGATGTAATAACAATTAGATAAATATAAATGGGTCCAGTTTGGAAATTCACGTTAAATTCTTTGCGTTTATAAATGCTTATGTGAATTATTGAATTTCATTCATAAAACTACTAAGCCTTATTCAATGTGAATACGTTCTTCTTGGAAAAACTGCCTGTGATAAGAAAGAATAAGCAGTCCATTTTCAAATTTCGCACGCAGATGATGCGCATCCGTAGGCTCTGGCAATTCAATAATTCGGTTAAAGTCTCCAGAAGGTCGTTCTTGTACAACCGGCTGTCCTGTGATGAGAGGGTGCGTTGAGCCTTTTAACAAAAGCCGGCTGCCTGAAACAGACACGTGCAAATTTTCTTTTAGATAGCCGGGCAAGTCAGCGATAATAATGATTTCATGTGGGGTAACGTAAATGTCAACAGGTGGAAAAGTACTTTTAGAAGCCTGAGGTGCCTGATATGAATCAGGAGCATTCATATCCATATTTTCTTTCATAAATTCGTTAAAAGCAGTTTGATCAAAAACACCGTTCCAAAAGTCATTTGTTTGATATTTTTTAGCAAATTCCATCCACTGCATAAGTTTATCAAAGTCCATATGGTTTCCTCCTTACCACACATCATAAAAAGATGGAATTTGAATATAGTTTGAAAAGGGGGTGGTTTAAATGGCAGGTGCATCTATAAATATTAATATTTTAATGCTAAAGATAAATTCCTTTGAAAATGCGTCTGCAGTAAATATCGGACAGAATTTACTAGCAGACTGGAATAATTCAGATAAAAAAACACAGGGATTTGGGCAAAATTTTGGTGATGATAGCGGCTTTATAGGAACGAGAAGCTGTGTCGATGATCGAGATCAAATTGACAGCCCATCATCTTTTCAAAAAGTGCCCATTTCATAGAAAAAGCCTAATAAATATAGCCAGTTCAGATGCAGGTTATATTTATTAGGCTTCCGATTGAATGCTAATAGATGAATAGATGAAGATATGCTGCTAGTTGTGCGCAGTAGAGGTAGAGGAGATGAAAAAATTAAATTACGCTATTTTTAACTGAATTTGAATCATTTACATCTGAGTCTATAATCCATGAGAACGGAGTTACGTTCGGAGAAAAATCTCCGTTTGATTCTCCCAGACCTTGATTACGTTTATAAGATACGAACACATCAAGCTGCTGATTAGGTCCTATGCTTAAAACAGATGAATTATCCAAAACGTTCACTTTGAAGGCTTGTAAGTTAATGACCATAGGCGAAAAAATCATATAGTTTCCTCCTTATTTATCATTTTTTGTTGCAAATGCATCTACATAATCATTATCTACAATTTTGTAAGCAGATCCCGTTGTAAAACATTGATCAGCGTGCTGCTGTCCGAAGGCCTGATTTTTCTTTGATGTGACATATCTTGTAACTTTTGACGTATTTCCAATAGAAATACTGCTTGCTTGATCAGCACTGCGAACGTTCAATTTTCCTAGGTTGATTTTTGTTGAGTCGAATAGCATATTATTCTCCTTTCAAACGACAGTTCTTCTAAGTCTTTAAAAGCTTATTGTAGCTTCTTTGAAAATATGAATAATACATGGATTCATTCAGAGAGCAGAAGTGGTCTACTGTAGCGTATTGTAGTTCTGTGTAAAACGTGAAAAGATTTTAAAACCTCGACAGGAAAAGGAGGGAATAATAAAAATGCACGATATTTTACATGCTGTAAACACATCAACAGTAAAAAGTGTGTTGGCAACGATTGTTCATGTAGAAGGATCCTCATATTTAAAAGAAGGAGCGTCCATGCTGTTCCAAGAAAATGGGGAGAACATTGGGATGTTAAGCGCTGGTTGTGTAGAAGCAGATATTGCTGAGCGCGTAAAAGAGTTGTTCGACACTGAGCACGTATTAACCGTTACGTACAATTTAAAAGAAGAAGGTGATGTAGGATGGGGACAAGGAGCAGGCTGCAATGGAATTCTCTATATTCTCCTAGAACCTGTAACTGTGAGGATGAAGCAAAATCTTTTGCGGGTGAAACGTCATTTAGATAACCGAAATCCTGTTTTGCATATTAAAAAATTAGAAAAAAACTTTATTCAAACAACCTCTTTTTATGTAGAAAAGACGGGCGAAATATTTGGTGGAAATAGCGACGCATCATTTTTTGCAACAGATGATTGGAATGGGAGAAAGAGCGGTATTCAACTTTCAAATTGCTCCTTGCTCACATATGCTCATCTACATAAACCAAAGCCTCGTCTAATTATCTGGGGAGCAGGCGCCGATGCAAAATATTTAGTATCACTTGCTGCCAATACGGGGTTTTCTGTTACCTTATGCGACTGGAGACCGGCTTTATGTAATAAGGAACATTTTCCGCTAGCAGAGGAAATACATATTGGATTTCCAGAGGAAGTAGACAGACAGCTGTCCATACAAAGCGATGATTTTGTTGTGATCATGACGCATAATTTTTATCGCGATCAAGAAATTCTCTCGCTATTAAAATCAAACCCTGTGAAGTATATAGGAGTTTTAGGATCTAAAAAGCGAACACTTCGATTATTGAATACTGATATTTCATCACGCATTCATTCGCCGGTAGGACTTTCTATAGGAGCGGTAGGACCGCAGGAAATTGCCGTTAGTATTCTTGCTGAATTAATTCAAAACCTCCGAATGTATGATGAAAAAAAGGGGCAAAAATGTCCGGATTAAATATTGTTGCTGTTTATCTTGCCGCGGGAGCTAGTAAAAGGATGGGCAGAAATAAGTTGCTGCTGCCTTTAGGTAATGGGTGTTTGGGAAGTAAGGCTTTACGAAAAGTGGTTTCTTCAAAAGTAAATCATACGATAGTAGTAACAAAGAAAGGAGATCAACTTGAGTGGGTTGACCCTACTCTTTTTTCAGAAGCATATCAGAAGAAGTGGAGTCATACTTCTTGTAGTAGCGCTTTAAAAGGTCAGTCTGCGTCTTTAAAATGCGGATTAAAAAAAGCAAAAGAACTAAACGCTGATGCTATTATTGTGCTGTTGGCGGATCAGCCTCTTATAAGTATCGTGCTGATAGATACATTTGTTTCTTTGTTTGAGAATCACTCTTCCGTTCCGTTTATTTCATCTTTTTATCAAGGAATTGCCAGAGCACCGGTTTTATTTTCAAAACAAATGTTTTCAAGCTTGGATAAGCTGCAAGGAGATCAAGGGGCAAGAAAAATCATAAGACAAAGCGGACCTGAAAATGGAATATTGTATGAATGGACCGACGCTTGCCTTTTTATGGATGTTGATACAAAACAAGCGTATGAGCGCATTAAAAAGATATACAAAGAGAAAAGTCGACTGTTTTGATTGATGGAGGTGAAAAGAGTGGAGGTCATTGGAAAAAGCGTTATTCGAAAAGATGCATTGGAAAAAGTAACGGGTACGGCTCGATATACAAATGATTACATGTTTAAAGGCTCCCTGCATGCCAAAATAGTAGTCAGCCCTTACGCTCATGCAAGGATTCAAGCAATAGACGTCCAAGCGGCGATTGCTATTCCCGGTGTTCACGCGGTTGTGACGGGTGAGCATTTGCCGTTAACCGGGGAAGGAGTTCGTGACCGGCGACCGCTTGCATTTGAAAAAGTGCGGTATCACGGAGAAGCCGTAGTCCTAGTAGTAGCAGAAACTCCTGCGCTCGCTGAGCGTGCGGCGAGTTCTGTTCATATTCAATATGAACCGTTGCCTGTCGTACATTCTCCTAGCGCCGCTATTAAGCCTGATTCTCCTTTAGTGCATGAACATATGCACATCTACAAGCATGATGAAACGGTGTATCCAGAGCCCGGCACCAACGTAGCAAACAGAGTTAAAATTCGAAAAGGCAATATAGAAGAAGGTTGGCAAAAAAGTGAGTTAATAGTTGAAGAAACATTTTCTCTATCTCCTTCAGATCACGCGGCAATGGAAACAAGAAGCGCCGCTGCTGAAATCCTTCCAAATGGATTAGTTAAAATTATCACTTCTTCTCAAGCTCCTTTTATGGTGAAAAAATTAATCAGTGAGTACTTTGAAATTGAAGCGGGAAAAGTGATCGTTGAAACACCGCTAGTAGGAGGAGGGTATGGAGGAAAAGCAGCTGTTCAGCTGGAGCTGCTTGCTTATCTAGCTTCAAAAGCTGTGGGTGGAAGGCTGGTTAAAATATTGAACACAAGAGAAGAAGATATGCTTACTTCGCCTGCTCACGTAGGTCTAGATGCCAAAATCAAGCTAGGTTGTTCTAAAGAGGGACTCTTGCAGGCTGCTGACATTCTTTATTTGTTCGACAGCGGTGCTTACGCAGATAAAGGAACGGACTTGAGTAAAGCAGCAGCAGCTGACTGTACGGGACCTTATCGTCTTGAACATGTTTTTTGTGATTCATTATGTGTATATACAAATCACCCTTACGCTTCTCCATTTCGAGGATTTAGCCATTCGGAACTATTATTTGCGTTTGAGCGCACGATGGACATCCTTGCTAAAAAAGCAGGTATAGATCCTTTGGAGTTTAGAGAAAAAAACGCTATTCTGCCGGGCGATACTACGCCTACGCAAGTACGTTTAACTTCTAGCAGCGTTGGTAACTTACCGGAATGTATTCGTCGCTTGAAGCAGCTAATGAAATGGGAGGAAGGGCAGAGAATAGTTCATGAAAACGGCCTTATTACTGCCAAAGGGATTAGCTGCGTCTGGAAAACCTCCACTATTGAAACAAACGCAGGTTCAGGTGTTATTCTCACATTCAATCCTGATGGAAGCGTGAATTTAATGTCTGGCGTTATTGAATTAGGCACGGGGACCAAAACAGTGCTCGCGCAAATACTGGCTGAAAAATTGCAGATGCCCGTGGAACGTATTCATGTGCGAATGGAAGTAGATACTCAAACGACTCCTGAACATTGGAAAACGGTGGCTAGCAGAGGCACTTTTATGGCAGGAAGAGCGGTTTTAGAAGCGGCTGAAGATGTGATTAACCAATTAAAAAAGATAGCTTCTTGTATATTTCGAGCTTCTGAGGAAGATATCGAAATAAAAAATGAAAAAGTTTTTTTACGGGATGAGCCTGAAACCTCCTTGGCCTTTAAAGAAATTGTATATGGTTATAAATATCCGAACGGAAATGCAATTGGAGGGCAAATCATAGGGAGGGGCAATTATATTTTAAGAGGGATGACCTACTTGGATAAAGAAACGGGAGCTGGGCGTCCCGGTCCTGAATGGACGGTAGCAGCTGAAGGAGTTGAAGTGGAATATAACCCTAGAACGTATAGATATCGTATTGTAAAAGCAGTCTCTGTTATTGACATAGGAACCGTGTTAAACGAGAAAATGGCAAGAGGGCAAGTCATGGGTGCGATGAGTATGGGCCTATCGTTTGCCGGAAGAGAAACATTTTGGTTTGATTCAAATGGTCGTATTTTAAACCCTCAGCTTCGGAAATATCGTCCTCTTCGCTACGGAGAGCATCCGGAGTACGTAGTAGAATTTGTTCATACGCCTCAATTAGATGCGGCCTACGGAGCTAGAGGAGTCGGAGAACACGGGCTGCTTGGTATGCCGGCTTCTTTAGGAAACAGCTTAACGGTGGCAGCAGAAACAGAATTAAACCACCTTCCGCTTATTCCAGAATTAATTTGGAGAATGAAAGAAGGGAATGCTGATGATTTCATTTGACTTTGAATATCACAAACCTGCTACCGTTTCAGAAGCAGTTGCCTTATTTCAAGAGTTAGAGAATCAAGGCAAACAGCCGCGTTATTATGCTGGAGGCACTGAAATTCTGACATTGGGCAGGTTGGGTTTGTTTGTTACCCATGCTGTCATTGATATAAAAAATATACCCGAGTTTCAAAAAGCAGAAGTCGATAAAGACTGGATGATTTTTGGTGCAGGTGTAACGTTGACTGAACTGGAAGAGAAAAACTTATTTCCTTTATTAAGTAAGTCTGCTAGCGAAGTGGCTGATCACACGGCTCGAAATAAAATAACGCTGGGAGGAAATATTTGTGGGCATATCTTTTATCGAGAAGCCGTATTGCCGCTCCTTTTAGCGGATAGTCAACTCGCAGTGGCAGATCTCAGTGGAATAAAGCTCCATTCGATTCACGATCTTTTTCAGCGGCGTTTGCAGCTAAAAAAAGGAGAGCTGCTTGTTCAGGTGTTTGTTGAAACAAAGTATGCTGACCTCCCGTATATGAGTATAAAGGAGCGCCAGCAGTGGGATACAGGATATCCACTAGTTACAGTAGCAGCTTTAAAAACAGAAGAAAACATTCGAGTAGCTTTCAGCGGAGTATGTTCGTTTCCTTTTCGATCAGCTGAAGTAGAAGAAGTGCTAAACCAGAAAGACATTCCATTAGAAGATCGACTTCAAACTGCTCTTGAGTATATACCGGCTCCAATTTTAAATGATGGAGAAGGATCGGATCGATATCGCAAATTTGTGATTAAAAATTTATTGATTGATATTTTCAAAGAGCTGGGAGGAACATAATGTGCTAAGAGATGAAGGGTATAGAATAACAGTTAAGCTAAAGGTTAATGGGGAAGAAAAAATGGTTGATATCCGAACAGCAGATACGCTGCTTTACGTATTAAGAGAAAAGCTGGGCCTTACCGGAGCAAAACCAGGCTGTTTAAATGGAGACTGCGGAGCTTGTACAGTAGGGATAAATCAGCGGCCAATGAAATCCTGCCTCATGTTAGCGGCAGAAGCAGAAGAGAAAGAAATAATGACTATAGAAGGACTGAAGAGTTCACCTATGCAAAAAGCTTTTATTGAACACTTTGCTTTTCAGTGCGGTTATTGTACATCGGGTTTTATTATGAATGCTCATTTGCTTTCCAAACGCCATCCTTCAGGCAGTGACGATATTATAAAGGAGTGGTTGGCTTCCAATATATGCAGATGTACAGGATATAAAGAAATTGAAGACGCAGTAAAATCTGTTTTACACTTTTCGGAGCGCGAGTGAGAAAAGAAAAAGCAGAATTAGAATAACACTTACACGTGTTTAGAATAGTATGTGCTAAGGGTGTGGAGAATGTGGAATGGAAAAGCGGCTTTGACAAAGAAAGGGAACTTATCTTTGCCATTCAACGAGATCTGGATGTAGTAACAGCCATATTATTATTAACTGGCCAAATAACAATTATAGGAGTATTTGTGACACCCGGAGCTTTTCGTGTTTCAGTAGGCGGACCTATTACAGGAACCAGTCGCATCGAAGGAAAAGACGGAAACGTGGGAATTAATATTATTATTGATATGATTGATGTGTTTCTTGCGGCTTTGCTGCTTAATAACCAGATCAATGTGTCGGGCGCCTTTATTTCTTCTGGAAGGTTTACCATTAACGTAAGCGGACCTATTTTTGGCGTTCCCAAAACAGAACCTGCATTAAGTGAACTGAATCAATCCTCTCAGTTTTTTCATCGTACCGTATCAAAACATTTTTATGTAAATCCTGACTTAGTTGAAAAATTTACAAAGGACTGATTAAAATGTCATTAACGGATATACCTACAGTAAGACCTTCAGAGACGAGTATTTTTCTTATCGCCCTGCCGCTTATTATTTTTATCTTTTTCTTTACTCAGCCAAAAGCATCAGATGTTAAATAATCATGTAGCATAATGGGTGTTTTATCCTTGGGCACACAAGCTGCTTATTTTTCTGTTCATATCATTGCCCCTTCATTCATTAAGCCCCTAACGCTTTTCTTTTCTGTCATGTTTCATTAAAATGAACATAAACATGTATGTAGAGAAAAGAATAATGTAGTGTTTCCTAACGTTATAAAATAGCTTACTATACGAAGAAAGCGTCTATAATAAAAGAAATGAACCTTTTGCGTGGTCAGCTGACGATGCTTTTTATTTTTACAAACTGCAGTGAAGGCAGAAAGGAGAGAATTCGATGAGTTTGCGCGAGCGGCTGCTGTATGTAGCGGAACATTATAAACAAATGGGTGGAGATGTACTTGTAAAACATGAAATAGAAAATATGCTTACACGCAGGCTTCCGATTTCTCTTTATCGATTGGAGCATATAAATCGAGAAGAAATGCGTATATCGGGACACCACGCTGAAACATTTCCTTACGTGACCCTTGCGAATAAGAATATAGAGAGTGACGTGATGGTCGCGTATTTATTCAGTGAAGACGGTCAGCGTATTTACTTAGTCATGTTGAGAGGAGACTCAGAAGAAGGAACAGATCTGAAAGACATTCGATTTTTTACTCCTGAACATGCCCGCGTATTGAAAGATAATCATATTGTCATTGGTACAAGCATGGAAGCGAAAAGCTTTGAGGATAGAGTAGCTCTTTACCTTCCTTACAATATAGCAGACTTACCTAGCAATGATCAGCTGCAAGAGGACTTGCATTTACTGTTAAGTATGCATGAACAGTATATAAAAACATACGGAATGAGCAAAGAGATGATGGGGGACAAAGACGCCATCGTCCATATTCATGAGTATATTAGGAAATCTGGATTTACATATGAACGACATGATATAGCCAACGCCTACTTTGCTTTAAAGACCAAACCGTTTATTGTTTTATCAGGAATGAGCGGGACAGGAAAAACAAAGCTTGCTCAGCTCTTAGCAGATAGTATCGGTGCCACGATTGAAAATGGAAGACAAGTGCTCATTCCTGTTCGACCCGATTGGCACGATAGTTCAGATTTATTAGGATATATTGATTTAAGAGGAGATTTTCGCAGAGGATCGTTTCTGTCGATTATGCAGCAAGCCATTCAGCATCCAGCTTACACATATGTTGCCATATTGGATGAAATGAACTTAGCTCGAGTTGAGCATTATTTTAGCGACATTTTAAGCGTGATGGAAAGCAGGAGCTGGTCAAAAGAGAAAATCAAAACGGCTCCGTTATTCCCGGGACATAAGATGTTCCGAGATATTTATTTGCCATCCAATCTTCTCATTATCGGTACAATTAATATGGATGAAACAACTCATGGGTTTAGTCAAAAGTTGTTAGATCGTACCAACACAATTGAGTTAAATAAGATTCAACTAGATTCTTTTGATTTTTTAGATGATAGAGATCCGTCTCAGCACGGCATTCAAAATGTACAAATTCAAAGTCAATATGTTCACTTAAAAGATGCGTATGTTGAACATGCTGAGCTCATTCACGAAGTAACAAATGAATTGCTAACTGTCAACGAGATGCTTATAGAAGTCGATTTGCAAATAGGTTACCGCGTACGCGACGAAATATGCTTTTATTTAATTTACGCGGTGAAAAGCGGAATGTTTACATTTGATCAGGCGTTCGATTTTCAGGTTTTGCAAAAAGTTTTGCCTCGTATTTCAGGAAGCGATGGGTACACATTTGATTTATTAAAAAACCTTTATTATTACTGTACAAATACGCTGTTAGATGATGAATTTGAGACAGCTGTCGTAAATGCAGATGGAATGAGATTTCCTAAAAGCGCACGCAAAATAATGGAGATGATGAGACGTTTTGAAGTATACGGATACACGTCATTTTGGATTAATACCGTACGTTGAAATTGAAACTGACACGTGTACGGTGGTTATAAAAGGGAAAAATAAGAAAAAAATAAAATCTGCAGAAGAAGTGATGTTTTTTTCTTGTACAGGAAAAGGAATTACACATGTAAAAGTATTAAATCAAACAAAAGGCATGATGACCTCAAAACCGCCGCTTGAGCCTTTATTTTTTGAAAATGAAACCTATCAAATTACAGTTGTTTCTAAAAATGAAACAAGCCTGTTTGTTAACCACGATTCAAAAGCAGTTGAACAAAGCTTTCAAAGCGTAGGATTTCCCTACATTTTGACGGGAAATATAAGCTTTCAAAATGAAGTAGGGTATTCTACATTTCATGTTTACAGCGAAAGAGAAAAAGAGCTCTCCTTTACTCTTGAAATTTTCCCCTCAAAGATGAGCTACAAGACAGATTATGTACACATGGTTGATGAAGTGAACGGATATATTCATGATTTGGCATACGATATGCTTCGTAAAACATATATTGAAGCAAAATCTGTTTGGTCTAAGCAAGCAACATGGACGGAATTTTATCATGTTCTCTCTCACTATATGAAACCCTTTCTTCATTCTGTGCGTCAGATTGAAAATCAGCCATTTCAATCGGTAAAAGTTGAACATGAGCTCATGAGAGGCGATCAAATAAAAAAACAAGATAGCCGTGCTATATCATTTGTCCGAACCCACCCTACCTATCTTGCATCTTCAAGCAGGGGGATTAAAATTAATCGAAATATAAAAGTAGTACCCACAAAAGCGATTGGCACCAGGCACGTGTCTACCTATGATAATCTGGAAAATCAAAGTGTAAAATGGATGATGACGCAGCTGTATCATAAGCTAACTGCACTAATTGACAAATTGATAGAAGATAGATATGTAAAAAAAGAAGCCGTATCGGCTCTAGAAACTAATCATGCCGAATTAAAAAGACTGTTAAATAATGCGTTTTGGCAACGGGTGAAGACCCTACAAGCTTCAATTCTTCCTTCTACACTGCGTACGGCACCCCGCTACCGGGAAGCAAGCAGATACTTTATGTTCTTAACGCGAGGATTGGCTCTTAACGGAGAGTTTTACCACCTTTCATTAAAAGATATCGCAACTCTCTATGAATACTGGACGTATGTTAGTCTTTTAAAGAAGTTGCAAACTTACGGCAAGCGGATAGAACAAAACATCATGACAACGACAGAACAAGGGTTGAACGTTAGGATGCAGCCGTCTTATCATCGTTTTCGAGTGGGGAAAGCAGAAGTCACGCTATGGTATCAGAAAGCATACCATCATACTCATACCGTTATTCAAAAGCCTGACTTACTGCTTGAAGTAAAGCAAGGGGAGAAAAAAAGTGTATATCTTTTTGACGCTAAGTATCGTATCAAACCAAATCACGATACGCCTTCACCTAGAGAAGAAGATATTAATACCATGCATCGTTACCGAGACGCTATTGTAGAGGAAAATGGAATAAAGCCGGTACAAACAGCGATTGTGCTGTTTCCAGGGAAAGCAGAGGGCTATAAGCAGCATCATTTTTATAAAAGTATTGAATGTGTTGGAGTTGGTGCGCTGCCTTTTTTGCCGGGAGAAGAAGGGTTAGTAGAAGAATTTATTGAAGCTATTTGTACGGTAGAACCACATTTTTTCAGCGCTGAGTAGGTGAATAGGTAGAAAGTGAACAAGTCTTTTTTTATGCGTTGACATAATGTTAAGTTTTTTATGTTTTGATGACATTTCGAGATTTTAGTTGTATTTTCCTGTTGAATTTTCTAGAATAGTAGAGAATAAAACCGTATCAAAAAGAAGTCGTATCATGTGCAGAGAACGTTTCAGGAGGACAACGAAGTGAAAAAGATTCTACTATTCACGTTAGTAGCGCTATTGGCAACTTTTTTTATTGACAGGGTATACAGCGAACGCAACCAAGCGCAACTTCAGCAAACTGTAATTAATGAAATTAAAAAAACAAATCAAAGTAAAGAAGAAGCTTCCATCCTTGATTTTAATGAATTATGTGATTTTAGATGGGACAAAGTATATGTTTTCGGACCGGAAACGACTCGCAGTGAGGTAAATGAAAAGCTGGGCTTCACGTGGTCTGAAGCAAAAGCAAAAGGTATTGGAAAAGATAAAAAAGATAACTTTATTGTCTTTGTAGAAAATAATCAAGTAACGCAATATTTAAAAATACCGGCGTCATATGGAACTATTGTTCCTAAGACTTCTGTTGCAAATGAAAGCTAACGAAGAAAGGGACTGACCCCCTAGAGTGAGACAAATAAAAAACACCTTTAAGTTAAAAAACGGGTATGTAGTACCTAACAATAACTTGGAGGTGTTTTTTCTATGGGGACAAGAGTCAGTTATCCGGTAGAAGTAAAGTTAAAAGCCATTGAAATGAGATTAGCTGGTGTACCTGTAAAAGAAGTATTATCACAACTGAATATTCGTAATCATACCCAATTAAAAACGTGGATGACATGGTATAAAAATGGGGAAATGCATCGATTCGAACAGCCTGTAGGCAAGCAATATTCGTATGGGAAAGGTCCAGAATTTGATAGCGAGACGTCTAAATTGAAGGCAGAGAACCGGCAGTTAAAGCAACAGATTGAGATCTTAAAAAAGTACAAGGAATTGGAAAGGAAGTGGTACCAGAAATTGTAGTGAATGTGGTGGAAGAATTGAAAGGTCAGGTACCTATTTATCAAATTTGTTTACATCTTGATATCCCTCGATCTACTTACTATCGTTGGAAGCACCATAAACAACGGGCTACATTAAAAAAATGGATGGAACAACAAGTGGGTGAACAATGTCATAAACACAAGTTTCGATATGGCTATCGAAAGATTACAGCATTACTCAATCGAACGATGAAGATTAATCATAAGTTTGTGCAGCGTACCATGCAGAAGTATGGTTGGCAATGTCGTGTAAAACGGAAGAAACGTCAGCGAACAGGGCAACCTTATCAGGTTGCAGAGAATGTATTAAATCGTGAATTTCGAGCTGATCGTCCACTTCAAAAACTAGTTACGGATATTACCTACTTGCCTTTTGGACCTAAACAGTTGTATCTTTCAAGTATTCAAGATTTATTTAACGGAGAAATCATTGCGTATTCCATTGGTGATTGTCAAAACGTAGCGTTTGTTTTAGATACGTTAAGCCAACTTCCTTCTTTGCCTGAAGGATGTACGTTGCATAGCGATCAAGGTTCTGTGTACACATCGTATGCTTATCAACAAAAAATCAAAGAAAGAGGCATTACCATGAGTATGTCCCGCAAAGGGACTCCCGCAGATAATGCCTCTATCGAATCGTTTCATTCCTCGCTAAAGTCTGAAACGTTCTACCTTGACGAGTTGACATACACTACGACCACCATCGTAGAGCAAACCGTCAAAAACTATATTACTTACTATAACAATGCCCGTATTCAAACAAAACTAAACAACCAGTCACCTGTACAATATCGGCAACTGGTCGTTTAAAAGGTGTTTTGATCCCTGTCTCAAAAACAGGGGTCAGTCCCGAAATTCGTTAGCTTTTTTATGCTTTCTTTTTTAAGGATGAAGTTTTTTTCTCTGCTGTTGATTTTGTCGGGTGTAAAGTAGAAGGATCTATGCTCACTTTTAACATTTCCATTAAATGTCGAATATCTCGTTCTTCGCTTCCGCTGCCTTTTGTAACTTCGCCTTGATTTATTTTTTGTTGAATGACGTTTTGTAAGGCATCTCGGTAGTTGTTTTTGTAAATAGACGGATTAAAAGAAGTAGATAGCTTATCAATTAATTCCACCGTCACTTGTGTATCACTTTCATTAATGGAAGAAGTACTGGATAAGTTAGGCACATCTGTGACTGAACGAAGCTCTTCTTCAAAATGCATCGTGTGAAGAACAAGAGATCCGCCCACGGAACGAATAATTGCCATTTGCTGTTTGGAATATAAAAATACATTCGCAATACCGACTTTATTCGTTATTTCAAGTGCATTTAATAAAGTATAATAAGCTTTTAGGCTTGTTTCCCCAGGAGAAATATAGTAGGGCTTATCAAAAAACAGGGGATCAATGTCATCTAACGATACAAAGTGTAACAATTCAACAGCTTTGTTTGCTGCAAAGGGTTCTTTGACACTGTCAATTTCCTGTTGTGAAAGTACAACAAACTGACCGGTCGCGGTTTCGTATCCTTTAACCAGTTCATCGGATTCTACTTCTCGTCCACACGTTTGGCAATGTTTTTCTTGATGAATAGGTGTATGGCAAACGGAGTGTAGCGTGCGCAGCTTTACATCTTTTTCTTCAATTGCTCCGTGCAGTTTAATAGGGATATCAATTAATCCAAAGCTGATTTTACCTTTCCAAGCAGTATGAAGCATAAACGTTCTCCTTTTACTCTTTTTTAGTAGTGTGCCGTAAAATAAATTAGATATCCCATTGTTTTGAAAAGAAGAATATTCTTAAAAAACTATGTGCTAAATAAACGATTAAATAGTTCCAATAAAACTGCAGAGACAACATCTGCAGCTTTATTGGAACTCGATAGGGACTATTTGCTGATTAGATTTATTTGTCTCATGTTTAGAAATCGTAATTTCAAGGATTTCGTTACTAAATGTAGCGGTAATTTTTTTATTCATCAATGGAAATGGAAAGTCGATTGTACGTTCAACGCTTTCTTCCATTTGTTCTCTTGCAAGCGTTCCTTGCTTTTCATCATGAAATTCTCTAATGCAGTATTTTTTGGCTGTCAGCTGTAAGTGGTCAGCTTGTATCTGAACGATAATATCCTTAGGGTGATACCCTAATAATTCAGCTTCGACAATAAATGATTGTTCTGTTTCAAATAAATCTATACGAACGGAATCATAATCTAAATAACTCATAAAGGGATTTGAAAGCATGACTTCTAATAACTCTTGAAAGCCTTTTACAAACATTTGGTCTGCTGGCAGACGCTTGTTTTTCATTTCTGCGTTCCTCCATTATTTAAAGTGTTTCACTTTACTATCATATGCGCGTTTATGTACTTAGTGAACTCCTGCGCAAAGAATAAGCTTGAAGTACTAGCTGTCTTGTCTACGCATAAAAAAGCAAGCTCTGTAGAGAGCTTGCCGCTGTTTTACATATCATGTCCGCTATTGTGTTTTTGGCGAGAATGCTTACGGTTTTTCACTTTATGAGATCCACTTAGCGGTTCTGGCTGTCCAGAATTGCTTTTTGGCGCATTTCTTCTGATGTCTTTACTGCTGTTTTTGTTCATAGTTAAAGCCTCCCTTTCATTTATTAGGGTAGGATAGTGACAGGGAATTTATCCGATGAAAAATTCCCCTTTCTAAAAATAGGTTTAACAAAAACAGGAAATGGGAACAGGAAAAAAGCGTCACATATAATGACGCCTTCTCGTTAGATTTCATGGAGTTAAACGATTTTGCTTTTCTAACTAGTGATTAGTATATCCAATAAGAGATTGTTTTATTGATTTTTTTTGCGTTTTTTATTATTTTGTTTCTGTTGTTCCGTTAATGGTTCATTTGAAAACTCTTCATTATAACCCGCTCCTTTTCCTTGAGCGCTAGCCGCGTTAGCTCCAGGAATGACGTGGTTTGACTTGCGTTTAGCCATGTTAAATCACCTCCGTTTCTAGCATGCGTAAAAATCAATGAAATATGAATTATTAGAAAAATAAAAGGAAGATGGAAAAAGGTTATAAGTGAAACTTATGTTAATTAATAACATTCTTTTTATTTACTTATGTATAATATTATATTAAGATAGATGGTGAAGGGAATAGAGGATGGGGTAAGTAAATCCTTTATACATAGAATTTTAAGGGGGTAAAAGCAATGACTAAAAAAGACGTTTTCAACGCTCGTTCGTCATTCGATCTTAATGGCAGCACATATAATTATTACCGCTTACAAGCTTTAGAGGAAGCAGGTTTAGGTAATGTATCTAAGCTGCCGTATTCAATTAAAGTATTATTAGAATCTGTTCTTCGTCAGGTAGATGGCCGTGTTATTACAAAAGAACATGTCGAAAACCTTGCAAAATGGGGAACAAAAGATATTAAAGATATCGATGTTCCTTTCAAACCATCTCGTGTTATTCTTCAAGATTTCACTGGAGTTCCAGCGGTTGTAGACTTAGCGTCACTTCGTAAAGCAATGGCTGATTTAGGAGGAGATCCTGACAAAATCAATCCAGAAATTCCAGTAGACCTCGTTGTCGACCACTCCGTACAAGTTGATAAAGCAGGTACAGCTGACTCATTACGAATTAATATGGACCTCGAGTTTCAACGTAATACAGAGCGCTATAATTTCTTAAGCTGGGCTCAAAAATCATTTAATAACTATCGCGCAGTTCCACCAGCTACAGGTATCGTGCACCAAGTAAATTTAGAATATTTAGCAAACGTTGTTCATGCTGTTGAAGAAGATGGTGAATTTGTAGCTTTCCCTGATTCTCTAGTAGGTACTGACTCTCATACAACGATGATTAATGGTATCGGTGTTTTAGGATGGGGTGTTGGCGGTATTGAAGCGGAAGCAGGTATGCTTGGTCAACCTTCTTATTTCCCAGTTCCTGAAGTAATCGGCGTTAAACTTGTTGGTGAATTACCAAACGGCACTACAGCTACAGACTTAGCGTTAAAAGTTACGCAAGTGCTTCGTCAAAAAGGAGTAGTCGGAAAATTCGTGGAATTCTTCGGTCCTGGCGTAGCAGAACTTCCATTAGCTGACCGTGCAACAATCGCTAATATGGCTCCTGAATACGGTGCAACATGTGGATTCTTCCCAGTTGACGCAGAAGCATTAGCATACATGCGTTTAACAGGAAGAGATGAAAAAGACATTCAGGTTGTCGAACAATATACAAAAGCAAATGGTTTATTCTTCACACCAGAAAATGAAGATCCAATTTTCACTGACGTTGTTGAGATTAACCTTGCTGAGATTGAAGCAAATCTTTCTGGTCCAAAGCGTCCGCAAGATTTAATTCCACTTTCTCAAATGCAAACAGAATTCAAGAAGGCTTTAACAGCTCCTGTTAGCAACCAAAGCTTCGGACTTGATGCTAAAGACGTGGATAAAGAAATTACGTTTAAGCTTGCAGACGGTTCAGAAACAACAATGAAAACAGGTGCCATTGCCATTGCGGCTATCACAAGCTGTACGAACACATCAAATCCTTACGTATTAGTAGCAGCCGGTTTAGTTGCGAAAAAAGCGGTAGAAAAAGGATTGGATGTTCCAGCTTACGTGAAAACTTCTTTAGCACCAGGTTCAAAAGTAGTAACGGCTTACCTGCAAAATTCAGGGCTGCTTCCATACTTAGATAAAATCGGCTTTAACATCGTAGGTTATGGCTGTACGACTTGTATCGGTAACTCTGGTCCATTAGAAGCTGAAATTGAAGCAGCGATTGCAGATAGCGACTTGCTTGTAACGTCTGTTCTTTCAGGAAACCGTAACTTTGAAGGACGTATTCATCCATTAGTAAAAGGTAACTACCTTGCTTCTCCGCCGCTTGTTGTAGCATATGCACTGGCTGGAACAGTAGATGTAGATTTACAAAAAGATCCAATCGGCATTGATACAGACGGCAATGAAGTATTCTTTAGCGACATCTGGCCTTCTCAAGATGAAATTAAAGAAGTTGTTAGCCGTACCGTAACGCCTGAATTATTCCGTAACGAGTATGAGCGTGTATTCGATGATAACGAACGCTGGAATGAAATTAAAACAAGCGAAGATGCGCTTTATACGTGGGAGAATGATTCAACATACATTCAAAACCCACCTTTCTTTGAAGGCTTATCAGAAGAACCAGGTGAAGTAGAGCCGTTAAATGATCTTCGCGTAGTAGCGAAATTTGGTGACTCAGTGACAACGGATCACATTTCACCAGCGGGTTCAATTGCAAAAACATCACCTGCAGGTCTTTACCTTCAAGAAAACGGTGTAGAGCCAAAAGACTTTAACTCATATGGTTCTCGTCGTGGTAACCATGAAGTAATGATGCGCGGTACGTTTGCAAACATCCGCATTAAAAACCAAGTAGCTCCTGGTACAGAAGGCGGCTGGACAACGTACTGGCCAACAAATGACGTAATGAGCATTTATGATGCTTGTATGAAATACAAAGAGCAAGATACAGGTCTTGTTGTACTTGCAGGCAAAGATTACGGCATGGGAAGTTCTCGTGACTGGGCAGCAAAAGGAACAAATCTTTTAGGTATTAAAACAGTAATCGCTGAAAGCTTCGAGCGTATTCACCGTTCAAACCTAGTATTAATGGGTGTTTTACCTCTTCAATTTAAAGATGGTGAAAGCGCGGATACATTAGGTTTAACTGGAAAAGAAACAATTGCAGTAGCAGTTGATGAAACAGTAAAACCACGTGATTTTATAAAAGTAACAGCAACTGATGAAGCTGGAAACAAAAAAGAATTTGAAGTACTGGTTCGTTTCGATAGTGAAGTTGAAATTGATTACTATCGCCACGGTGGTATCCTTCAAATGGTGCTTCGTGATAAATTACAGTCTAAAACACATGCGTAAGTTATAAAGAAAAAGAGCGGTTCTCGTGAGCCGCTCTTTTTTTATGCAAACGCACTGTTTTCGACAAAAAGTGAGAGGGGAATATGCTATATTATAAAAGAAAATGCCCTATAAAAGGATTATTTTAGTAGATATTGCACATATCTATTAGTACATAGATTATCACTTTTTAGAAGAAATAAAGGAGCCGATCATATGGTTAAAAAAATAATTGCGGTCTTGCTTCTAGTAGGCTTTCTTAGCTACGCCCTTTGGCAAGGGCTTTCTCCAAATGAAGCATCCGATAATTCTAACTTAAGCGAATACAAGGATTTAAATATCAAAAAAGGCGATAGTGCTCGTCAGGCTTCGGGTCAAGCTTATGGGTTGGAACCAAAAGATACAGCGCCTCCGTTTACACTGTCAGATACGAGCGGGAAATCCGTTCAATTATCGGATTTTAAAGGAAAAAAAGTCATTTTAAACTTTTGGGCAACATGGTGTCCGCCGTGTCAAAAAGAAATGCCCGATATGCAAGCGTTTTATGAGAAATATGGAAACGATGTACAGCTGCTTGCGGTTAATTTAACTTCGTCGGAAGGCAGTAAACAGGCAGTATCTAAATTTCTTAAAGAAAAACAGTTTACGTTTCGTGTATTATTGGACGACCAAGATAGTGTAGGAAGTAAAAAATATCGAGTCTCCACCATTCCGACATCTTACTTTATAGATGAAGAAGGGAAAATTGTTCAACGAGTGAATGGTCCAATGACGCTTAAACAAATGGAAAACTTTGCTCAACAAGCAGCGAATTAACTTCGCTGCTTGTTTTATTAAACATGAAACTTATTTACTTTATCATCGTATATATAGATAGGTCAGTAAACATGTCAAACTTTCTTACAACTTTTCAAAAAAAGTATGTTTACTTATCTGACAAATTGGTTACAATATAGATAGTTATACGATATCAGTTTCTTTAGATTTTTCAGATTTTTCATAAAAATTACATAAAGTAGGTGTTGTGATCATGAGAAAATTGCGCAAACGTTCATTTGAAGAGTTAGTGCAAGAAAATAAAACGCAGCTGTTAAAAGATCAGTCAGAAATTGAACGCATTGAAATGGAAATTGAAAAGCGGTTAGAAGATCGTATGCTTGAAAGAGCTGAATAACTTTAAAGTAAGTTGGTTAGAGTAACGGTGAGGAGGGGATAAGCATGGGAAATCCTAAAAAACAAAGCAAACCTTTTGTTCCGAATCACATCGGCACTCAACCGAGAGAAGCTGGTGGAAATAACGGAAAACAAATGCAAGATACATCCGGCAAGCATCCTCAAGTTATTCAAACCAAAGGTGAATGAATAAAAAGTCGCTGAATTCAGCGACTTTTTATTATTTGAATTCTACCGTGAATAAATAAACGTAAGGATTGCTCGAAATAAGCTCTTTAACGACTTCTCCATCGTCGGTTGAAAGCGGAGCAACTCGTATGCCACTGCCATCGTCACCAAATAAAGCAGCAACTGGATATGTTTTATTCATTTTTACCGTTTGTTTTTTCTCTAATCCAGTAAAGGAATATCCGTTCATTTTTTTTGGCTTTTCCGCTTCTATTCCTAGGTTTGTATCGTTGCTTCCTACATTAAACATAACTTTATGCGCATCATCATCGATTTTATATGTAATAGCAAACATGTCAAATTCTTTTGAAACAGTCAACCCTCCTGAAAATAAAGGTTCTTTTGCTTTTCCCTTTTCGTAATAAGTAGCTTTTACATAAGCTTCTTTTGCGTCACTAGGAGCTTTCACATCGTATGCAATGATATTGCTTTTGTAGTCCAGGTTTGTCACAGCTAACATTTTTTCTTCATGTTTTGAGTAATGATGAGGCTTCATAAAGGCACTTGCTGTCAATTTTGATGCCAATGAGGTTTGTGACATAAAAAATACGGCAAGCACTGCAATAAAGATGACGCTTAGTAATGTTATCATTCGTTTGGTCATAGCGATTCCCCCTTTGTATGTAAATATTACCATATTATGTATGTTTTATATACATATTTTAACTTAATTATAATTATATTATGTAAACTAAAATCATTTTTTTCCACTTATAGAGATGAACAAATCCGGCATACTACAATTGTAACAAAGTTATTTTGAGGAGGAAGATACAATGGCATGGAATAAACCGAATCCAGACGATCGCAGTGATAACGTTGAAAAATTACAAACAATGGTGCAAAATACAATGAAGAACATTGAAGAAGCAGAAGAAGCTGCTGCATGCAGCAATGAAGAAGAACGTCAGCGCATTCAGCAAAAAAATCACAATCGCGAAGTAAGTATCGAAGCAATGCGCAGCGAAATAAAAGATGAGTCAGAAGCTCGTCAAAATGGTTACGAAGGTACGATTTAATAAATAAAGCAACGACAATAAGCAGCTAAAAATAAACGGTTTTAGCTGCTTTCTTTCTATATTTTTTTAGTAAGGTCAATACTAATACAAACTAGCAAAGAGGTTTATGTAGGTGAAAAAGCACGTGAAAAGGAAAGTAGTAAGGATTTTGGTCAGTTTACTTGTCGTCTTGATTATTGTGGGCTCTTATCAAACGCATAAGCCTTTGCCTAAAGGAGTTTCATACGAAAGTAAGCCGCACAAAGTAGAAGATGTATTTCTCTTATCAGACCTAACGTATCAAGACCAGCAGACATCTGTTTCTGAACAACACATTTTTCAAGCAGTTACGAATGCGATTGATGACGCAAAAGCTTTTATTATTATGGATATGTTTCTATTTAACGGCTACTATAACCAAGGCGAAACGTTTCCTCACCTTAGTGATACGCTTGCAAGTAAGCTGATTGAAAAGAAACGAAAACATCCTACTATCGAAATCGTCTTTATTACAGATCAAATCAATACAACCTACGGCTCACATGATTCAAAGTGGTTAGATTCACTGCGGCTAAACGGAATCAAAGTGGTGCAAACCAATTTATCTAAGCTCAGAGACTCCATTCCACTGTATTCTTCAGTGTGGAGAACTTTTGTTCAGTGGTTTGGTGAAAAAGGAAACGGATGGATAACAAATCCGTTTGGTACCAATGCGCCTAAAGCGACGGTCCGTGCTTATTTAAAGTTGTTAAATGTAAAAGCTAATCACAGAAAAGTAGTAGCAACAGATCAAAGCGTTATTATCTCCTCTGCCAATCCTCATGATGCAAGTTTTTATAATTCTAACATGGCCTTTGAAGTAAAAGGGAATATTATTGGAGATGTGGTGAAAAGTGAACAAGCGGTGTCAGATTTTTCTTATGGAGGAAAGTTACCTCGGTATAAGAAGAAAGAAAAAGAAAAGGGAGACCTCTATGTTCAGCTGTTAACAGAAGGCAAAATCTATAAGCACGTATTGCATGATTTACGTCATGCTAAAAAAGGCGACGATGTATGGCTTGGTATGTTTTATCTTGGAGATCGAGACGTAATAAAGGCGCTTTTGAAAGCTTCCAAACAAGGCGCAAACGTACGATTAATTTTAGATCCTAATGAGAATGCGTTTGGAAGAAAAAAGTTCGGACTGCCTAACCGTCCAGTAGCAGCAGAACTTGTGAAAAAATCTAAAGGCGATATTAAAGTTCGCTGGTATCATACGGGAAAAGAGCAGTATCATCCCAAAACTTTATTTATTCGAAATAAAAAAAATGCAACTATTATTGCAGGAGCAGCAAATTTCACAAAACGAAATTTGGCTGACTTGAACTTAGAAACGGATATTAAAGTATCAGGACCTTCTAACAAAAAGGTTATGACCGAACTAAACGCTTATTTTGACCGTTTATGGACAAATAAAGACTACACATATACACTTCCTTATAAAAAGTATGAAAATAAAATGACGCGGCTGGAAACACTGATATATCGCATTCAAAATGCGCTTAGTCTTACAACATATTGAGTTACAACCAAACTAGTAGGAGTATATTCTCCTTATATGGTAAGATAAAACAGGAACAGGGCAAGAGGAGGTAAAATCATGTTAGTATCAACGAAAGAAATCGAAGTGCGCTATGCAGAAACCGATCAGATGGGCGTTGTGTATCATGCTAACTATTTAGTATGGATGGAAATAGGTCGAACGCAGTTTATTAGTGATTTAGGTTTTAGCTATGCACAAATGGAAAGAGACGGTGTGCTGTCGCCAGTTATTGATATACAGGCTTCATATAAAAAGCCGCTTCATTATGGCGAGACAGCTGTAGTACATACTTGGGTTGAGAACTATGACGGTCTACGCGTTGTGTACGGCTACGAAATTTTTAATTCAAATGAAGAACTTGCGTTAACAGGAACATCGTCACACGTATGTGTGAAAAAAGAAAACTTTAAGCCCATTTCGATTCGCCGTAATTATCCGGAATGGCATAAAGCCTATGAAGAGGCCAAAAAGCAGGGTTAAGCGCAAGAATAAAAAGCATCGATAAATCGATGCTTTTTTTCTTACGCTTCGTAATGAAAGTCAGGTTCTTTTGTTTCTTCATTATAATTTACGGTCAAATCATGACCATCAAAGTACCAAAGGTCTTCATCTTCTACGAAGAATGTTAAACCGTCAACTTTTGTTTCAACGCCAACGTTTTTAGGAGAATCTGTGTTTACACCTAAAGAAAAACCTTTTTGAACGTTGCTGCATCCGCCGTAGCGAACAAAAAAGCGAATTGTTTCGTTTCCTTCTAGCATCATTTCATCTTTGTACCACGTAGCTGCTGCTTCTGTTACTGTTAATTTCATTAATTATGCTCCTTCCAATACTGCGGATACACTTATTATAGTAGAAAGGTAGATAAATTACCAATATATACGAATCCAGCTAGGAAGGAATGAGATAAAATAAAATAAAACGATTTAATATAGAGGTGAAGGCTTCATTTCTATATTAAATCGTTTCATTCTTTCATTTGAAATCATATTGTTTTCCAATGGTTTCCCAGCAGTGAACGCAGTAGCGGCTTCCTTCTAGCTGTGAATCCATTTTCTTATTTCGTTTGCAAATAGGGCATTTTTTCTTCACATCATTCACCTCCTTATTTTAGTATCAGTATAACTAATAAATAAGAAATGTATTCGCTTACAAATCGGTTATAAAAAAAGAAATAAGAGGAAGCTCCTCTTATTTCTTTTTACCTGACAAAAATGTGACTTTCGGTTCTGTTTTATTAAGAATTCGGGTAATGTTTGCACGGTGTCTGTAAATGACAAAGGCTACAATTAAACCAATAATCATAATAAGCATGTAGTCTTGCTTAAATAGCGTGTAGATAAAGGTTAATACCCCGGTAACCATTGAGGACAATGATACATACTTCGTTATGTATAAGCAGATAAAAAAACATAATAGTACGAAAGCAAATAAAAGAGGTTCATAACATAAAATCACTCCGGCGGACGTGGCAACAGCTTTCCCGCCTTTGAATTTCGCGAAAACAGGAAAAATATGACCAATGACAGCAAATAAACCAATGAAGAGAATGTTTTGATTCGTATTAAATAAAAGCGGTAAAGAAGCTGCTAGGGTTCCTTTTAGAATGTCTCCAAGCGTAACGATAATTCCAGCTTTTACGCCCAATGTACGAAAGGAGTTGGTGCCGCCTAAATTGCCGCTTCCATGCTCTCGTATATCGATGCCGTATCCTAGTTTTCCAACAACTAGTCCAAAAGGAATAGAGCCCAAGATATAGGCAAGAATAGGTAATAAATAATTCATGTTTGAAAGCTCCTTTATTTCTATATCGTTTCTATTTTACCATGAGATACTTAAAAAAACATAGCTAGTTTTAGGTGAGAGACAATTATTTTAAAAAAAGAAGACGTTTACAAAAATAGAGAAAACGGGTACTATATGCAGGAAATCAACTGTAAATCGCGAATGTTGTTCAGTACATATTATATAGCTAAGAGAGGTAATAGACATGTCCATTAAAATTCCTTCCCGCCAAGAGCTTGGTAAAATATTAAAAAAAAGCAAGCGCATTGCTGTAGTAGGTTTATCAGATAACCCTCATCGAACGTCTTATATGGTTTCAGAAGCCATGCAGCAGCAAGGTTACGAGATTATTCCGGTGAACCCGACAATAAACTCAGCGCTCGGCGTAAAAGCTGTATCTTCATTAAAAGAAATTGAAGGACATATTGATATCGTTAATGTATTTCGCCGCTCTGAGCATTTGCTTGAAGTTGCAGAAGAGTTTTTAGAAGTAGACGCAGACGTATTTTGGGCACAATCTGGTTTAATTAATGAAGAAGCATATGACCTGCTCGCTAAAAAAGGGTATACTGTAGTTATGGATCGTTGTATAAAAGTTGAGCATGCTTTAACAAAGTAAGATCTATAAGCAGAACAACCAACCCATGCACACTGCTTGCATGGGTTTCACCATGCGTTGAAATAGTAAGAGCGTTTCCGCTACAATAGACGTTAGACAGCTAGCTTTATAATGCTTATAATCCATGAATACACAAGATATTGCTTTTATAATACGGAAATTTGTGCTAAAATCTTGTAAGTACGCAAAAATAGAAACATACGTTCTGTTGATGCGAACACTATAAAATTAAAAGATAGGATACATGATCATTTATTCTTAGACACGAAGCGCAAACGTTTGTGTTTCATACATAATGTAGTAATGTTCGTTGTGATGAAAGGGGTAGTATGAATGGCTCGGAAACAACAATTTAATTATAATGAAGATGCAATTCAAGTACTAGAAGGATTAGATGCCGTTCGTAAACGTCCTGGTATGTATATTGGAAGTACGGATACACGAGGTCTGCATCATTTAGTATATGAAATCGTCGACAACTCTGTCGATGAAGCTCTAGCAGGCTACGGAGAAGAAATTATTGTAACCATTCACAAAGATAATTCAATTTCTGTACAAGATAAAGGTCGAGGTATGCCAACGGGCATGCATAAACTAGGAAAACCAACGCCTGAAGTTATTTTAACCATCTTGCATGCAGGAGGTAAATTCGGACAGGGTGGATATAAAACAAGCGGAGGCTTACACGGAGTAGGTGCATCTGTTGTAAATGCGCTGTCTGAATGGTTGACCGTAACCATTCATCGAGATGGATTTATTTATGAACAGCGTTTTGAAAATGGAGGAAAGCCAGTTACGACGCTAGAAAAAATAGGGAAAACGAAAAAAACGGGAACAACGATTCATTTCAAACCGGATGCCACGATCTTTTCAACAACTGTGTATAATTATGATACGCTGTGTGAACGGCTCCGCGAATCGGCTTTCCTGTTAAAAGGATTCAAAATAGAGTTAATCGATAAAAGACATGATCGTCACGATATCTTTTATTATGAAACAGGTATTCAAGCCTTCGTTTCATATTTAAATGAAGAAAAAGATTCACTTCATCCAGTCGTCTTTTTTGAAGGGATTCATCATAATATTGAAGTTGAATTTGCCTTTCAATTTAATGATGGTTATTCTGAAACCATTTTATCATTTGTTAATAATGTTCGTACCAAAGATGGTGGAACGCATGAGTCCGGTGCAAAAAGCGCTATGACGCGTGCATTTAATGAATATGCTCGTAAAGTAAGCCTGCTAAAAGAAAAAGACAAAAACTTAGAAGGAACGGATATACGAGAAGGCTTAGGAGCCATCGTTTCCGTTAGAATACCTGAAGAGTTGCTTCAGTTTGAAGGTCAAACAAAAGGAAAGTTAGGTACAAGTGAAGCTCGTTCGTCTGTAGATGCAGTTATTTCTGAAAAACTTGCCTATTTCTTAGAAGAAAACCCGGACGTAAGCTCTCTTCTTGTAAAAAAAGCAATCAAAGCTGCTCAAGCGCGTGAAGCAGCACGAAAGGCGAGAGAAGACGCAAGAAACGGGAAGAAACGAAAGCGTCAAGAAACCGTTCTAAGCGGAAAGTTAACGCCTGCGCAATCAAGAAATCCTCAGCGAAACGAACTGTACTTAGTCGAAGGGGATTCCGCTGGAGGTTCAGCAAAACAAGGAAGGGATCGCCGCTTTCAAGCCGTGCTGCCACTGCGAGGGAAGGTTATCAATACCGAAAAAGCTAAGCTTCAAGATATTTTTAAAAACGAAGAAATTAGTACGATCATTCACGCGATAGGCGGAGGAGTAGGAGCAGATTTCACCATCGATGATATTAACTACGATAAAATAGTTATCATGACCGATGCGGATACGGATGGCGCTCATATTCAAGTGCTTCTGCTAACGTTTTTCTACCGCTATATGAAACCGCTTGTGGAAGCAGGAAAAGTATTTATTGCTCTTCCACCGCTCTACAAAGTAAGTAAAGGGTCAGGTAAAAAAGAAGTGGTTGAATATTCATGGAGTGACGAAGAATTGCAGGGTGCTATCGATAAGGTAGGAAGAGGGTATATGATTCAACGCTATAAAGGTCTCGGTGAAATGAACGCAGATCAGCTTTGGGAAACAACAATGAACCCAGAGACGCGTACGCTGATTCGTGTTCGTATTGATGATGCTGCTCGCGCTGATCGTCGTGTAACCACTTTGATGGGCGATAAAGTAGAACCTCGCAGAAAATGGATTGAAAGCAACGTAGCGTTTGGATTAGAAGAAGATCCAAATATTTTAGATAATGAAAATGTATTAACGGTCGCAGAGGAGGACGTACAATGACACAAACAGAACGCTTTTTAGATTTACCTCTTGAGGATGTACTAGGCGACCGTTTTGGTCGATACAGTAAATATATTATTCAAGAGCGTGCACTTCCGGATGCAAGAGACGGGTTAAAACCCGTTCAGCGCCGTATTTTATATGCAATGCACGTAGATGGAAATACAGCAGAAAAAGGCTTTCGCAAGTCAGCCAAAACTGTAGGGAACGTAATTGGTAACTATCACCCTCATGGTGATTCATCTGTATATGAGGCCATGGTTCGAATGAGTCAAGAATGGAAAGTTAGAAATGTATTAATCGAAATGCATGGAAACAACGGAAGTATTGATGGAGATCCCCCAGCAGCAATGCGTTATACAGAAGCTCGCCTTTCATCGATTGCTGCAGAACTTCTACGAGATATTGACAAACAAACGGTTGAGTTTGTGTCTAACTTCGATGATACAAGTAGCGAACCAACTGTGTTACCGGCTATGTTTCCTAATTTGCTAGTGAATGGATCCACGGGTATTTCAGCTGGTTATGCTACAGAACTTCCTCCTCATCATTTAGGTGAAGTAATTGACGCAACGATCATGCGAATTGATAAACCAACGTGTACAATTGAAGAGTTGATGACGGCTATTCAAGGTCCTGATTTTCCTACGGGAGGAATCATTCAAGGGGTAGACGGAATTAAGAAAGCCTACGAGACAGGTAAAGGGAAAATTATTATTCGCGGAAAAACGGAAGTGGAGTCCATTCGCGGCGGAAAACAGCAAATTGTCATTACGGAAATTCCGTTTGAAGTAAACAAAGCCAACCTTGTTAAGAAAATGGATGAGCTTCGTTTAGATAAAAAAGTGGAAGGCATTGCTGAAGTTCGCGATGAAACGGATCGTACCGGTCTGCGCATCGTAGTAGAATTAAAAAAAGATGCAAATGCTCAAGGAGTACTTCACTATCTTTATAAAAATACGGATCTGCAAGTACCTTATAATTTTAACATGGTTGCTATTGCTAAAAAGCGACCAAAGCTTATGAGCTTGGCCAACATTCTTGATGCTTATATTGATCATCAAAGAGAAGTGGTAACAAATCGTTCTAAATACGAACTGCAAAAAGCACGTGAACGTGAACATATTGTAGCGGGATTGATTAAGGCACTGTCGATTTTAGATGAAGTTATTGCGACGATTAGAGCTTCTAAAGATAAGCGCGACGCTAAGAATAATTTAATTGCCAAATATGAATTTACAGAACCTCAAGCAGAGGCGATTGTATCGCTTCAATTATACCGTTTGACAAACACGGACATCACAGCTCTACAAGCGGAAGCTGAAGAGCTAGGTGCTAAAATTAACGAGTTAGAAGAAATCTTACATAGCGAGAAAAAACTTTTTAATGTAATCAAAAAAGAATTACGCCGTGTAAAGAAGCAATACAGTACAGAACGCCGCTCAAAAATTGAAGCGGAAATCGAAGAAATTAAGATTAATCTAGAAGTGATGGTTCCATCTGAAGAAGTGATGGTGACAGTCACAAAAGACGGATACGTAAAACGAACAAGCCTTCGTTCTTACGCCGCGTCTAACGGGCAAGACTTCGGTATGAAAGATACGGACCGAATTTTAGCGAAGTATGAAATTAATACAACTGAAACGCTACTCATCTTCACAAACAAAGGGAATTATTTATATATGCCAGTGCACGAACTTCCTGATATCAGGTGGAAAGACATGGGGCAGCATATCATGAACATTGTTCCAATTGATAAAGAAGAGCAAATTGTACGGGCGATACCGGTGAAAGAATTTAAAGAAAACCAGTATTTGCTTTTCTTTACAAAAAACGGTATGGTCAAAAAATCAGAATTACTTCAATATAAAGCACAGCGCTACTCTAAAGCTCTTGTCGCCGTTAATTTAAAAGGCGATGATGAAGTAATCGATGTATATCAAACCGATGGTAAAAAACAAGTGTTTATTGCCACTCGCTCTGGCTACGGACTGCGTTTCCGGGAAGAAGAAATTAATATTGTAGGGACTCGCGCTTCTGGTGTGAAAGGAATTAACTTAAAAGACGATGATTATGTTGTAAGCGGCGTTATCTTCGATGAAGATGAAGCTCTATCAACTGAATTATTTATCGCCACGCAACGAGGAGCTGTGAAAAAGACAAAAATTACTGAGTTTGAAGAATCAGCACGAGCAAAACGAGGGCTAGTGATGGTCCGAGAACTAAAATCTAATCCGCATCAAATTGCAAAAGTAAAAGCAATCTCTAAAGAACATTACATGATAGTAGAATCATCTAAAGGTCAAATCGAGCAGGTTGATCCATCTACAATGCGAGCTAGCGACCGATACAGCAACGGTTCATTCGTATTGGACCAAAGCGAAGCCGGCAATTTAGTTGATGTGTGGCTGGAAGAAAAATAACAAAAAAGTAGTAAAGTTTTTAACGCTTTACTACTTTTTTTGTTCAATATTTTTAAATTAAACTATGTTCTAAATAAACAATAAGAAACATTTCCCTACTCCTTATCCCAAATAAACATCATGCACCTCCTACACAAGCTTATAAGAAACTTTTGAATGTTCCAATTGTCCTAAACATATATATATAAGAACATCTAGGAGGTGTTATAGATGAACTATTTTATTCACGTAACTCCTAAGACTAAACTTTTTGTACGGGATATTGGAAAAGGGGAACCCGTTCTTTTCCTTCACGGGTGGCCTGTTAACGCTAAAATGTACGAATACCAATTTACAACGTTGCCGGCCTGCGGTATTCGATGTATCGCTCCTGATCTTCGCGGATTCGGAAAGTCAGATGCGCCTTTCACCGGCTATTCTTATAATCAATTAGCAGATGATATTCGCATGTTAGTAGAAAGACTGGAGCTGAAAAATTATACGCTCGTAGGCTTTTCTATGGGGGGAGCCATTGCCATTCGATATATGAGCAGACATTTAGGATATGGCGTGAAGAAGTTAATTTTATTAGGAGCAGCGGCTCCAAGCTTTATTCAAAAAACTGATTTTCCATATGGACTTCCTTCTGAAGAAGTAAATACAATTATTCAAAATACGTATAGAGATCGCCCTAACATGCTTGAAGAGTTTGGCAAAAAGTTTTTTAATCAGCCTACCAGCTCAGCTTTTAAAGGGTGGTTTCAAGATTTAGGTTTAGAGGCATCCGGTCATGGAACAATTAAAACTGCGGTGTCTTTACGAGACGAAGACTTACGGGAAGATTTGAGCCAAATTTTTGCTGAGACATATATATTACACGGGAAAAAAGATCAAATTTGTCCATTTGATCTTGCAAAAGTTATGAATCGTCATATTTCATTTTCTACACTTCTTCCATTTGAAAATAGTGGACACGGTCTTTTTTATGATGAACGTGAGAAAGTAAATGACACTCTTATTGAACTCATCGCTCAAAGCTCAGCCTATAAGTAAGGATATACATTTAAAACCGAATTGGCAGCCAAATAAAAAAAGTAAAAAACCTGCACCTAACGTAATGAAGCGAAGAAGTTTAGGCGTGATAAATTTTCTTGTGAAATGAATGCTGCTGGCAATATTTAAATTCCAAAGAAGGATTCCAAAGATAATAAAGAAACTATGAAAAAAGACTGATAGCCACGTTTGACTTTGGAGGCTTTCGCTTAAGCTTGACCCAAATACACCAAACCAAAATACAATATTTAAAGGGTTCATAAGAGCAATGAAGAAACCTGTAAAAAACGACTTATCTCTTTTAATAGAGGGTTTATTTACATCTATTGAAAAGGAACGAGAAACAGCTTGTTTCATACTTTGAAAGCCAACAAACGTAAGCATGACAAAACCAGTTGCATAAAGGAAAACAGTAACAGCATGCATCTGAACAAAAGGCGTTAACCCTATTAAAATGAGGAGCATAAATAAAATATCGGCCGTCATGCCTCCCAAACCAACTAGCCAAGAAGCCCAAAATCCTTTTGTCAGCCCTTTTTTAATCATCTCTATATTAATTGGACCTACCGGTGCTGCGAGACTAATACCTAGAATTATTTGTTTTATAGCAATCAAAAACCACTCCACAAACACAGCCTCCTTTCTAACTTGTCCAATAGTAGCTTATATATATATAGATTAGAGTTTTATAATTTAGAATCGGCATTTAGTTAAAAATGCTCATAAACTTTCTTTTCTTTAATACACATGTAACGTTGAGTTCCATAAGGAGGATTTTAATGGCATCAAAAATGCTTTTTCGAGCCAATGAGATTTTAGAGTCAACGCATGTCCCATTTTGGGGAAAAGATGCTTTTCAATATTTCCGAAGCGATATATTGTCAGAAGAAAATCCATTTCCTTGTATATTAGGGGTAGAAGGCTTTAAAAAAGATTTACTGCGGTTTTCATTTGTGACTACTCCTTATAACTACCAAGATATTAGAAATGTAGCGTTGGCACTTAGAGAATACATAGATACGTTCAAGACCATAGGTCGCTATACATCCTTTGTGTTATTCTTTAAGCCTGAACATAAAGAACGATCAATGGAAGAGTACGAAACGATGTTTTGGGATACGCTGACGTTTCTTCATCAAATTGATCAGAAGAAATGGCCGCAGGACATTCCAAAAGATCCAAAAGATCCATTATGGGAATTTTGCTTTCACGGAGAACCTATTTTTGTCGTCTGTAATACGCCTGCTCATTCTTTACGTAAAAGCCGTAAGAGCAGAGGATTTATGATTACATTTCAACCTCGGTGGGTGTTTGAAGGTATGACAGGAGATTCAAAAATAGGGCGGCACATCCAAAAGGTGGTCCGCGATCGGTTAAAAACATATGATGACGTATCTGCTCACCCTGAGTTAGGATGGTATGGACAGCAGGAAAACCGAGAGTGGAAGCAATATTTTTTACATGATGATAACAACTATACTACCGGACAGTGTCCGTTTAAATTAAAAAGGAGTGAACAGCATGGACGTAAAAAAAGCCTCTATTAAAAAAGGAGTTGGCGGAAAGTTTGAAGAAGTAATTAAAGAGCTGCTTCCGGCGTATACCGGATACGTTGAAGTACAGCACGATATTGCTTTTCAAACGCACCCATCTCATACCCATCCAACTGATGAAATTCTTCATATACTTGAAGGATCTATTTACTTTACAGTTGAACATGATACGGTTCTATGTCAGGCAGGAGATCGAATACATTTACCGAAACAAACGGTTCATTCCTCAAAAGCCGGTCCTGATGGGTGCACATACGTTATTTCCATTTTAAAATAAAGACGAAAGAAGATGATGCTTATGCTACGTTCCCGGCCAGTTCTGCTGCTTATCGATGTACAAGAAGGGTTTTATTCACCACAGTGGGGGGAAAGAAACAACCTAGATGCAGAAAAACATATGCTGACGCTACTGCAAGCATGGAGGCGCCAAAATTATCCTGTCATTCACGTACAGCATGCATCGGAAAATCCAGATTCTCCTTTACACCCAAGTTCGAAGGGATTTCAGTTCAAAGAAGGGTTTGGTCCACAAGAAGACGAATACTTAATTCGCAAACACGTGAACAGCTGCTTCATTGGAACAGAGCTAGACAGTTATTTAAAAGCAAATGGCTATGATACGCTTATCTTAATAGGACTAACTACTAATCACTGCGTCTCTACGACTGCCCGCATGGCTGGAAATCTAGGGTACAGGACGTACATTGTAAACGATGCAACAGCTTGCTTTGATGGTATGTCCTACGATGGAAAAACAAGGCTTCCTGCAGAAGATGTACATACATTCGCATTGTCTTCTTTACATGGGGAGTTTGCAACGGTCGTTTCTACAAAAGAGACACTTCAAGTTCTTCAAACCTTTCAATATGCTCAAAATCATAACTGATGTGCATGCGCACATCGGTTTTTTATGTAGATTATGTTTCTTAAAAGAAGTAAAATAAAGATAATTCTATACTATAAGGAGTTTGTACATATGATCATTCGTTATGCTAAAGAAGAAGATTTACCTATGCTTGTTGAAATTTATAACCAGTCTGTTCAAGCAAGTGCCGCTACTTTTGATTTAACGCCTGTAACAGTAGAGCAAAGAAGGAGCTGGTTTGATAATCATATTAGCAATGAACTCTTTCCGCTTATTGTTGCGGAAAGAGACGGGGTAGTAGCGGGCTATGCTTCGCTTTCTTCTTATCGAGATAAAGAAGCGTATATTCAAACGGTAGAGCTATCGATTTATATTGATAAAAATCAACAGGGGCATGGCATTGGAAAACAGCTTATGAAGCGGATTTTGGAATTGGCTAAAGAACTCAACCATCACGTTGTCATTTCAGGAATTACAAAAGGGAATGATATCAGTGTCAAAATGCATAAGCAATTTAATTTTACATTTTGCGGAGAATTTAAAGAAGTAGGCTGGAAATTCGATCAGTGGCAAGATGTGCTTTTTTATCAGCTTATTTTATAAGATGTATGACACCTTTACACATTGTAACGTTTTAGTTTAATGTGTAAAGGTTATTAAAATAATAAGTCATTTTATTATTTTAATACGAAAGGTGTTAGCTATCATGAATACACATTTTCAATATCAGCATATAAGAGCTATTCCAAAAAGATGGTCCAAAAAAGAACTGCATATCCAGCTGAATAGAATCAAACACAATTCTGAACTATCTACTATAGCAGCAGATCCGCTTTTTCATCTGTTAGAATGTACCCATTCGGGCCTTCAAACTAAGCAAGAAATCATAGACTACATCCAAAACATTCCTACTCATCAATTTCCATCTTTTGTAACCCATTTAAGCAGGTTAGTTCAGCGTATTTATTATATAGAAGCTGCTGATTACTGTAATCGTCCCCTCAAAGGTTATATGCTTGTTATGAAAAATCAGCCCGCCTATATATCTCTTCATTTTGCTGATCAGATCATATAAAAAAAGCTCTCTATTCAAAAGAATAGAGAGCTTTTTTTATTCGTATTTTTTCACTGTTACTTGGCATTCTTTTAACGGAATAAGTTTTGACTTTTTCGTCCATTTGTATCCTAACCAAACAATTAAGAATAAAGGAAGTCCGATATAAGAAACAAGTACACCGTACCAGTCAATCGAATCACCCATAAACGCCGAATAGTTTTGACCTAAAATAACAACAGCACATAAAATAAAGGCAAAGATAGGACCAAAAGGGAAAAGTTTTGCATGATATGGAAGTTCACTCAAATCATGACCTTGGGCAACAAATGCTCTTCTAAAACGATAGTGGCTGATGGCAATTCCTAACCAAGCAATAAAACCAGACATACCAGAAGCGTTAAGTAACCACGTGTATACCGCACCGTCTCCAAAAAATGAAGCACCAAATGCAAGTGTACCGACAAGTGCCGTTGCAATTAAAGCATTCACCGGAACGCCTCGTTTATTTACTTTTGCTAAGAACCTTGGTGCTTTTCCATCTTTCGCTAAGTTCCACAGCATACGCGTAGAAGCATACATACCTGAGTTACCAGCAGATAAAACGGCTGTTAAAATAACGGCATTGATAGCTGATGCTGCAAACGCCAGACCTGCTCGTTCGAATATTAAAGTAAATGGACTTACTCGCACATCATCACTTGCTAATGAATCGGCTGTGTATGGAATAAGCATCCCAATAACAAAAATAGCTAAAATATAAAATAACAAGATGCGCCAGAAGACTTGTTTAACTGCGCGAGGAACCGTTTTTTCCGGATCTTCACTTTCTCCAGCTGCGACTCCAAGCAACTCTGTTCCTTGAAATGAAAAACCAGCAGCCATAAAAATACCTAAGACAGTAAAGAATCCACCGTGAATGGGTCCATCATCAAGCGTGAAGTTTTTAAACCCTGGTGCTTCATTGTTAAAGATACCAAAAATCATCATAATGCCAATAACTAAAAAGATGATAACCGTTACTACTTTAATTAACGAAAACCAAAATTCAGATTCACCAAATCCTTTTACAGAAAGGTAGTTAAGCCCAAACATAATTAATAAAAACAGGGCACTCCATAAAATAGAAGAAGAGTTTGGGAACCAAAATTTCATAATAAGGGCTCCAGCGGATAATTCAGCTGCAATTGTAATAGCCCAGTTGTACCAATAGTTCCATCCGAGAGCGAAACCAAAGGATGGATCTACAAAACGAGATGCATACGTACTAAACGAACCAGCTTCAGGCATATAAGCTGCGAGCTCCGCTAGGCTGGTCATCAAAAAGTAAACCATGACGCCAATGATAGCGTAAGCTAAAAGCGCTCCCCCAGGTCCTGCTGTGTGAATTGCTCCACCACTTGCTAGGAATAAGCCGGTTCCGATGGCTCCTCCTAATGAAATCATCGTTAAGTGGCGAGATTTCAACCCACGTTTTAATTCTTGTTGCTCTTGCATAGATAAATACTCCTTTCGAATGTACGGAAAGAGACGGGATAACATAAAAAAAGCCCGCAGTATATGTGCGCGCTTTTAAATCTGAAAACCGCGTCAACCTTCCGTGAAGATAGCTCTTCACATCACTCGCATGATGTGACAGTTCTGTTCCTGTTCGGAGACAGCCCCAGCTTAAATCAACCGAGAAGTGATCTAAACTTCGGCAATTTTTCCTTTCAAGCAACATCCTCAATGTTCTCTGCATTTCCGTTACTTTACTATTAAAAACTGCGACCTCTACCTCATCGATTAGGATGAGGGTTTTTTATATTCAATTGACATAAAAGAAGTATACCAAATACTAAAACGATTGTCATTATAAAAAATAGATTCAGAAAATAGAAACATCTTTGAAATCTCTCGAATCTATTTTGTTACATATGGTATAATGAATGTTGTCATAATACTACATAAATATCCGAACGTACCACAGGGGGAGCCGCCGTGCTGAGAGTGAACAAATTGTTCAGACCCTTCGAACCTGTTAGTTAACGCTAGCGCAGGAATGTGGGAATAGTAGCATATATTTGCTTACTCCTGTGTAAACCGTTTGATATGAATGATTCAAAAACAGGAGTGAGAAACGTGAATAAAGCATTACCTTTACAGGCTAAAATTGAAATAGCTATTTTTGCAGCATTGGCTTTTTTAATTGATCTTTTACCTTCTATAAAAATTGCAATAGGCGTAAGCATTTCGTTCTCTATGGTTCCTATTTTTATTATGTGCTTTCGATGGGGAGTCAAAGGAGGAGCTTTATCCGGATTTTTATGGGGAATATTGCAATTAGCTTTAGGAAATGCATATATTTTAACCCCATTGCAAGCTTTTATAGAGTATGTTATCGCTGTTACCTTTATTGGATTTGGCGGGATTTTCTCTAGTTCTATTAAAGGATACTTAGCTAATAATCAAAGATCAAAAGCTTTCTTTTTTATTATTTTATCTTTAATTATAGGAAGTTTCGCTCGTTATTTTTGCCATTTCATTGCAGGCTTAATATTTTGGGGATTTGCTGCACCAAAAGGAATGCCTGTCCTATGGTATTCTTTCTCGATGAACGGGATTTCGATGATTGGGTCGTTGCTATCATGTCTAGTTATCCTTTCACTGTTAATTCCATCCGCATCAAGAATGATTGTAACTAAATCACACTCATCATAAGCAAAAAGACTAAATCTACCAAGATTTAGTCTTTTTTGTCATTTGTCACCTTTGTTTACACAAAAGTGTGTCAGGTTTGATAACATAGTTAGTGAAATATTCAAAAAACTGTTTTATGATAATCACCATATTCAAACGAGATAAGGGATTGATAGCATGCTACAGAAATGGATAACGAGCATAGGTTTAGATATCGGAACAAGCACAACAAAGCTGATTGTAAGCAAGCTGTTAATAGCAAATCAACAAAATCAGTTTACGCTGCCAGGCTGTCAAATTATTGATCGTCGCGTAACGTATGCAAGTTCTATCTATACCACCCCTATGCTAAACGAGGTTGAAATCGATGTTCAAAGATTAACGGTACTACTAGAACAAGAGTATAAGAATGCAGGAATCTCCTTAGATCAAGTGGAGGCAGGTGCTGTGATCATTACAGGAGAAACGGCTAGAAAGCAAAATGCAGAAAGTATCCTTCACTATCTAGCCGAACATGCTGGGGATTTTGTTGTTGCAACAGCCGGCGCTGACTTGGAAGGAATGTTAGCAGCAAAAGGATCAGGAGCAATCCAACGTTCCGCTGAAACAAATGCAGTAATTGCCAATATTGATGTAGGAGGAGGCACTGCTAACATCGCTTTATGTCAAAATGGAAAAGTGATAGAAACGTTTACACTGCATGTAGGAGGAAGATTAATTCGGCTGAATTCAGACGGTTTTGTAACCTACATCTCATCTTATTTAACTGAATTTTTAAAAAATAATTCTTTAATACTGCGAGAAGGTGAAAAAGCAACATTTGAAAAGCTCTCGTCTATCTGTCAATTACTAGCTGAAGAAACCGTGAATTATGTAAAAGCGCTGAATCAAAATTCCACGCTTCTCGTTTCTCCTCATACAAGATCTTCTATACACCCCGAAACGATCATGGTTTCAGGAGGAGTAGGAGCAATGATGGAGAAGCAAAAGCCAAAAACAGTGGAAGAAGTGGCCATACATGGAGACGTTGGTCCGCTTCTAGCATATCATTTTCAATCCATCCAAGTATCTCAAGCCGCTGAGACAACGCGCGCTACTGTAATTGGTGCTGGTATGCAAAATACAGAGGTTAGCGGATCAACCGTATATATTGGGTCGAAGCGGCTGCCGCTGAAAAATATTCCGATTATAGAGATACCCGTTCAGCAAGAGGAGACGTGGAATCAGCAGCTGTTTCAAGAAAGAGCTCGAGCGTCATGTATGCAGGCTTCAACTATTTTCAGTGCAGAAGATCCTCCCGTTGCTATTGCTTTATCTCATTTTCCTTACTGCAGCTATAAGATGCTTCAAGAATTAGCAAAAATAATAAGCGCTGAATTTATTGCTTGTTTTAAGGGAGCTAAGTGCCTCGTTGTTCTATGCGAACAAGATATTGCAAAAGCTTTAGGACAAGCACTAGCTAAACAGAGGAAAGAGTTAGAAATTATTTGTTTAGATCAAATTGATTTTACGCACGGAGATTACATCGATCTAGGGTTACCAGTAGCTGGAGAAGCGATCTCCGTTTCCGTTAAAACGCTCGCTTTTTCATCGTAATCTACTAAATATACAAGGAGGAAACGATGTTTAAAACTACACGATTATTAGGAGAAACATTTTCATTTTATAGCTTAAAAGAAATCATGGCCAAAGCAAACGAAGAGCGTTCTGGAGATCAGTTAGCAGGAGTTAGCGCTGAGTCAATGAAAGAACGAATGGCAGCAAAGCAAGTCCTAGCTGATATCACACTTGCTGATATCAGAAACTACCCGCTGCTCAGCGCAGATGAAGACAACGTCTCGGCATTAATTGAAAGTCAGATTGATTCATCTGTTTACGATATGATCAAAAAATGGACAGTAGGGGATTTAAGAGAATACATTTTATCCGATCAGCATAGCGGAGAAGACCTTCTTGGACTTAGCAAAGGATTAAGCAGCGAAATGATTGCGGCAGCTACTAAAATTATGTCCAATTTAGATTTAATTCAAGGAGCTGCCAAGATAGAAGTGCAAACTACTTGTCAAACGACTATCGGCCAAAAAGGAGTATTGGCTTCTAGAGCTCAGCCTAATCATCCTTCAGATAACTTAAAGGGAATGAGAGCATCTTTATACGAAGCGTTAAGCTATGGAATTGGAGATGCGGTTATCGGAATTAACCCTGTTATTGATACAACAGATAATATTTACGCACTTTTAAATGAAACAAAAAATATAATCAATGAATGGGCAATCCCTACTCAAAACTGTGTGTTATCACATGTGACGAGTCAGATGAGAGCAATTGAAAAAGGAGCATCCGCCGACTTGATTTTTCAAAGTTTAGCAGGAACAGAAGCCGGTAATGATTCATTTGGAATTTCACTGTCTATGCTTGATGAAGCGACAGCGCTAATTCATGAAAAAGGAACGGCAAACGGTCCAAACCGCTGGTATTTTGAAACAGGACAAGGTTCTGAACTGTCAGCGGAAGCTCACAATAATATTGATCAAGTAACGCTTGAAGCTAGATGCTACGGCTTAGCCCGTCACTATAAACCTTTCTTAGTTAATACGGTTGTTGGATTTATTGGACCTGAATATTTATATAACAGCAAACAAGTTCTACGAGCTGGGTTAGAAGATCATTTCATGGGTAAAATGCACGGCCTGCCTATGGGAGTAGACGTGTGTTACACCAACCACATGGATGCTGATCAAAATGATATGGATAATTTAAGTATGCTTCTGGGAACAGCTGGAGTGAACTTTGTCATAGGAGTGCCCATGGCTGATGACTGCATGCTAAACTACCAGTCTCTTAGTTATCATGACATTGCAACGGTACGTAATGTGTTAGGGCGTACCCCAACGCCGTTATTTCAAAAGTGGCTTGAAGATCAGCGTATTATGGACAACGGGCGCTTTACATCTAGAGCCGGAGACCCAACTATTTTTATGAATTTGATTTAAGGAAGGTGCTTACTATGATACCAAAGTCAAATCGCGATCCGCTTGAAACACTTAAACAATTTACCCCTGCCCGCATAGGTGTCGGCCGTACAGGAACAAGGCCGCTAACAAAAGACGTTTTATCTTTTCGCACGGATCATGCTGCAGCCGTAGACTCTGTATATGGAGTAGTTGCAGAAGATATTTTAGCCGAGTTTAACCTTTTCTCTGTGAATACACGCGTGGAGTCAAAAGAACATTATTTAAAACGGCCGGATCAAGGAAGGTTATTAGCAGATAACGCTAAGAAAGAAATTTTTAAAAACTGCGTGCGGCAGCCTGATGTACAAGTAGTAGTCTCAGATGGACTGAGTGCCAAGGCAATCGAAGAAAACATAAGCGACGTGTATCCAGCTTTAATTGACTCCCTGCAATCATATGGACTTCATATCGGGACTTCATTTTTTGTAAAAGGGGGACGGGTTGCGTGTATGGATGAAATTGGCGAGATCATAAAGCCAAAAGCACTTGTGCTATTGATTGGAGAGCGACCTGGACTGGTCAGTGCTGAATCAATGAGTGCTTACATGTGCTATGAACCCAGTAAAGGCAAAAAAGAGTCTGATCGTATGGTCATTTCTAATATTCATAAAAGAGGGACGCCTCCTATTGAGGCAGCCGCACATATCGGTACCATGATTGACAAAATGATTAAGCAGCAAACAAGCGGTGTACATCTTATTGTCTAAACATCAAAAGGAGGAGAACGTATGGCGTTACAAAAACAATTAAAACCTATTCATTTATGGGCTATTTCAGTGGGCATGGTTATTTCAGGACAATACTTTGGGTGGAATTACGGGTTTGAACAAGGCGGGATTATTGGGCTTGCAATTGCAACCTTAATTGTAACTTTGTTTTACACAACGTTTATGTTCAGTTATGCAGAGCTTTCAACATCTATCCCGCAAGCTGGTGGACCTTCAGCCTATGCAAGAAGAGCACTTGGACCTTTTGGGGGATATATCGCAGGAATTGCCTGCTTGCTTGAATTTATTTTTGCTCCTCCTGCTATTGCCGTATCAACAGGAGCATACCTGCATTTTCTCATTCCAGCCGTTAACCCTGTATACGCAACGGTAGGTGCCTTTATTTTCTTTGTTTTATTAAATTTAATCGGGGTAAAAGAAGTAGCGGTGATTGAGCTTACAGCTACCATTGTTGCACTAATTGGTTTATCTATTTTTTATGTAGCTGGTTTGCCTCATGTACAAACATCAAATATTTTTAATGATCATTCATTTATTAACGGGCCAACAGGGATACTAGCAGCTATTCCATTCGCTGTTTGGTTTTATCTGGCAATAGAAGGCGGAGCAATGGCAGCGGAAGAAGTGGAAAATCCTAAGAAAAACATTCCTAAAGGATTTATTGGAGCGATTATTACTCTAGCAACCGCAACGTTGTTTACACTATTTGTAACAGCAGGACTTGGCGGAGGAAGCGGGAAGCTAGCTGATTATCCACTTCCACAGGCGCTGTCTTCTGTATACGGAAACGGCATTTCAACCGTTGTTGCTATTATCGGGCTATTCGGCTTGATTGCTAGCTTAAATGGAATCATCATGGGATTTTCAAGACAAACCTATGCGCTTGCACGAGATGGTTACTTCCCTAAATTTCTTGCTAAAACGAATAAAAAAGGAGTTCCTGTCGGCGGTTTGTTGATTCCGGGAGCAATCGGCGTGATTTGTGCAGGATCTGCAACGTTTGCCAATGCACTTATTATCTTATCCGTGTTCGGAGCAATGATGATGTACTGCATCAGTTTAGTTTCTCTTTTTATTTTACGCAAAAAAGAACCTAACCTATCCCGTCCTTTTAAAGTGAACTACCCAGTCGTGCCAAGCATTGCCTTAGTATTAGGGATTCTGTGCTTGTACAGCATCATAAAATACAGTGTTCTTACAACAAATTTAATGCTGTTTGGCGTTTCTCTACCTTTAATTTATGTGATTCTTGGAATTTTCCTTCTTTCAATTATTTACTATGTCTTTTATGGCTCTAGACAGCTCAAAAAAGAAGCAGCCAATTCATATCAAGAAGCATCCATTAAATAGGAGGGAAAACGGCTCGCTGTAAAGGCAAGCCGTTTTTCTTGTGAAATTAAAGGGTTGAGCGTTTTTTTGTAGAATGATATACTAGGTCTGTTTGTTGGAAGAATATACATACATTTATATTAGATAAAGAAGGGGCAATTATGATGAACAAACGTAATACAATCATTATCACGGTTGTTTCATCTATTCTGTTATCAGCCTGTCAGCAAGAAGAAACATTAAAAGACGGAAATACAATGATAGTAGAAAAAGATGCAAAAAAAGTACTAAACGAACCAAAAACACAGGTAGAAAGCATTCAATCGATTGATTTAAATAAAGAAGCAATGAGCGGGAAATTTATTACAGCCTGGATGACTGATTACTTTTCAGCGTTTGGAAAAGCAGTGGATCAAAACTCTTTTGATGATTTAAAAGCTTTTTTGAAAGCGGACAGTTCTTTTTATAAAGAGCAAAACCTTCTTGTTGAAAATTTCACACGCCAAGGCATCGAGCAGAAGAAGCAAACGTTTCATATTGTCAATTGGTATGAAGAACCTAACCATGTGTTCAAAATACAAACCCACGAGGAAAGCTTATTAAAACAGCCGGGTAAAGATCCTTATACTAAAATTTGTGACCGCCTTTATACAGCCGTTTATCAAAACGATACGTTAAAGTTATCGAGTGTAGAACCATTTGACTTTTCATCTAAACCAAATGCAAGCACTGAAACTCCCACTACACAAACAACAGATTTACACGACTACGATGGAAAATGGACCACTGGCAATGATAACGGATCTCCTATCATTCAATTTCTTGCTACATCAAACTCGGAAGCAACGATTAAAATAAATTCGTACCAGCCACCTAGCAAAATCCGCGTGTCAACCGTTGAACAAAAAAATATTCGCTTCGAAAATAACCAAGCAGCCATTGAATATGAAAATGATGGACAAGGAAATAAAGGAACCATTGTCATTACGCTCAAAGAAAATTCCATTTCATTACTTGCTAAAACAGATCAAAATAAAAAGGCAAAGTGGGGAATTCCAAGCGGTGATTACGTGCTCGATACGTTTGAGAATTAAAGATCATTTTAAAAACAGACTAAATTCGGCATTGAGGAGGACACCTTATGCATAAAAAAAAATGGACGATTGCATTCGTTCTACTGCTGCTAATGGTTTTGACGGCCTGTGAAGAAAAAGAAACAGTTAAGTTATCCAAACCAACCGAACCTTCCTCAGATGAAGTGATCCCAAAAGATCAAGCTAAGCCATCTCTTCCGCCTGATCTTGTATCAGAAAAAAAAGCAGAAAAAACTGCGGTTGAGACGATGAACAAAATTTCAAGTACCTATAAAGAATTAGGCGAAGAGTACGAATGGGAAAATGAATCTAACCCTGCTGATTATGAAACGCTAAAAAAAGCGTTAACGCCATACGCAACTTCATCTTTAATTGCAACAAAGCTAAAAAGTATTTCTACTAATTATTACTGCAAAGAATGCAATATGAGCTTTTTTCCTGATGTAACTCATCTTATTCGATTTGAACTTATTAACAATCACGCTGGACAATTTTCGGTCTCGGCTATTGAGCCAATTAGTAAAGAAGGAAGCGGCGGACTGACCATTTACATGAATTTTAAATACGTTAATAAGCACTGGAAATTAAACGAATGGGATGAAGTTACCTATCATCAAAAATACCTCAACATTACGGCCGATGAATATATCAAATACGTAAAGTCAATTAATCCTTCTAGTGATATTTCGTATCAAGGTGAATCTACCCGCACAAATGAAAAAGGCGAAAAGGAAGAAATCTTCGTTTTCAAAGAGAATAATAAAACGTATGCCATCAGCAAAAATAGTTCTCAGCGAATCGACGATTTTAAAGAAGGTGAAAAAGAAAAAGAAGAGGCGGAAGAAAAAGATTTTAATTTAAAAAACATCCAAAAAGTTGACCAAGAAACAGCGGATATTTTCATTGAACATTATTTACGAGATTTAACAAAGTCCATTAACACGAATAAATTTGAACACGTACAGCCTTATATCCAGCGGGATAGTGTTTTGTGGAATGATCAAAAGCAGCTTGTGAAAATGCTGTACGAAAGAGACATTCGAGAAGAACTCGTTGATTATTCGGTATTAGACGTGGAATCTGTGAGTGAAGAAGAGAACGAAGCGGTCTATACAATTCAAACGAAAGAAGTCATTTCAATTACAACGAACGGTCAAAGTCAGGAAAAAGAGTATTATCGAACCTATACCGTTTCCTACAGCAATAAACAGCTGCACCTGACTAAAATTGAATCACTTTAAAAAACATCACGCAGAGCGTGATGTTTTTTATTTATAGATAAGTTCGCAGGATATCAAGATAATTCTTTCCGATCATCTGCTCTTGGCAGTTTTTCGATCCATCCCTTTTTGATCATTATTCGCCCAAAGGAAGAGATGGTTTTTAAATTCCTTAAAATAGAAGCATCACAATGTCCGGCTATGTCTATTCTCATACTAGTTATCATAGCTGCAGCATAATATGTAGTAGCTAAATGAAACAAAAATCCTGCATGAAATACCATTAGTTTATCAGAAAAAGGGGCTACGTCAGAATTTGTAATTTCAGCATCCATCAAGCGTGGAGACTGCAGGTTTTCTTGTTGAAGTAAGGAAGAAAAAATGTTTATATTCTTAATGGCTGTGCGCAAACATTACTCCATAAAGCTATGGATATCTTTATCTTTCGTTACTTGTTTGAAGCCATTCACAAGCGTTTTAGCTGCGATACTCTTTTTTAAGTTAAAATAAATATTTCCAGCTTCCATATAAGAATTTCAATAGATTTATTATAAAGGTCCATCGCATCAATATTGCATTGATAATAATGGTCACGTATATCCAGCTAATCCATGCATGGTCATTTCGTGTATATATACTAACCAAAAGGTGTCCGTAAACAAAGGAGGAGCATCTAGATTTACACCTTTATCAGTAAAGCCAATCGGTAAATCTAATTTTTCAGCTTTAAAAATATCTCTAAGCACGTGCAAATGTTTTTCAGCCAGTTCTAAAGTAAATTCAAAAAGAGAATAAACCTCAGAATCTTTAACCTTTGCTAACACATATTTACTAATACAAACAGACATGGTGTCTTGGATGTATTGTGCCCATAAACTTGTAATTTCTGATGACGTCAATCTATTTTTCTGATTATCCAAATTCGGCACCTCCAATTATTACTTAAACTCCTACTAGTGTCCCTAAAACATTGCTGTCTAAAACACTCAAAATCCTTTAATTAACTAACGCAAGATAACTCTTCCTTATCAAGCGTTCATATGATAAAGTAGAGAAATAAGCAGAAAATAGAATTTAGTTTACATATAATGGTTTTTTTATTAAAGTCTTTAAAAACAGGCTTTTTAAATTGAGTTTTGAGAGGTTTTTAAAAACTTTTAATGGCATTTGTTGCGAATTGATAAAAAATCTTTATATTCCATTCTGGATCATTTGAAAGGGATACCTTTGTTTTTAATCATTAGGAGGGGTAAAATGGAAGAATTTGAATTGTCGCCTGTGAAAAATTCGTTTCGCCAGCTAAAAGAGCAGTGGGAAGAGGCAGAGCTATTAGATGAAGATAACAATTTGAATTTGAAGCACGTTTCAGATGAAGAGTTTATTCAGCTCTTTTTTTCAATGCGGATTATCAAAAAATCACTTTCTCCTCATACGATCAGATCTTACAATCAAGACATGAAAACGATTCTGTCTTTTTTCTACGAACGAGAGATTACATTAAAATCGATTGGATTTATGGAAGTCAAATTATTTAATGAAGAAATGATGAATCAATATGCCAATCGCACCGCTGCAAGAAAGCTAGAATTTTTTAGAAGAATGCTAGAGTTTGGACACGTTACTCATTTTTATCCTTCGCTGTATACGACGTGGATTGAAAAACCATCTATTGCAAAAGGACATTACAGCGACAAGGAAAAACAAAATCGCACCGAGTACCGAGAGCTAACCGACCTGGAAGCCCAGGTGATTGTAAATGCGTTAGAATCAGTCGTGCGCATTCGTCAGCATGAAAAGGAATTCAAAGCGCGCAATCGCTTAATGGGAATGCTTTTGTATATGAGTGGAATGCGTTCAAGTGAACTGCTGAGTTTAAATTGGGGAAGCTTCCGCGAAGACCGCCGCGGAAATTTGGTTGTAGATGTGATTGGTAAAGGAAAAAAAGAACGAACGATTCCTGTGTTTGATGATGTGAAAGAAACGCTTTTCACTTACCGGCAAGCGTTAAATGAAAGCACTGAACTAAGTCCTTTTGACACCGACCCGCTTTTTTACTCCATTAAAGAGTACTATCGTACCGGCGAAAAGAAGCGATTATCCTATACAACGTTGTATCGAACGATTAAATCAGCTGTTTATAAAGTAAAAGGAAACGCGTCTATTTCTCCTCATTGGTTTCGTCATACCTTTATTACAAACAGTTTAGCTAATGACGTTCCGCTTGCGGTTGTGAAGCAAGTAGTAGGGCATTCTTCTATTGCTACAACGAACGTTTATCTTGAAAAACTTCAAGAAGATACGGTATACGACGCGTTTCGAAAATCGGGTTATCGCTAATTACTTATAATATTTTTATGTAAACTAAAAAACATATATTTTCATTTTTACTGCTTATGCGTATGAAATAAGTTGTATAAATGAATAAGTTACTTTTCCTACAATATAATGGTAGAAAGTCGATAAAGGAGGGAGCTACCTATGACGGCTAAACATCCGCTTCACTACCATTTCGGAGAAGTAACGGAGCTTTTTCATTACATATACGAAGTTTGTGAAACAGCAGGAATTTATATTGACTGGAGCGGAACAGCCCAAACCGTTCAGCTATATCGAAGCAAAGAATCTTTTTTATCCGGAGAACGCTACATCGGAGCGATTCAGTATGAGGGAAGCAATCAGTTTCAAAAAAGATGGCCTTCTACCGTCAGTTTGAGATTTCGACGTGCGAACTTGTCGTTTATTTTAAAATATTGTTTAGAACAAATTGAAGACTACCGCAAAGACACGAACAAAGAACCCTTCATTAATCCAAATGCAGAATCCATCGCGTTTAAATTTACCTCTTTAACAGATGAAACCAAACAAGTGATTTCAAAAATCAAAGAAGTGCTATGCATCGCCAACTACGTTTAAAACCCCGCAGAATGTTAGCTGTGGGGTTTTGGGTATTTAACGCAGGTCTTCTGCGTCTTGAAGCAATTGTTCGGCGCGGTATTCAAGTTTTTGTAAAGTGTCGGTATAAATCTTTACCTGCTGCTCGTTTAGCTGAGATGTTAATTCGGAAAATACCTGTTCTACAGCAGGCGTCACTTCTGTTTTTAAACGCAGGCCGTCTTCTGTTATTTGAATAAAAAACGAGCGGCGATCTTCTGGGTTTCTAACACGCTGAATCCAATTTTGTTTTTCTAGTAAATCTAAAATTTTAGTCAGCGTCGCTTGATCTTTATCTGCTCGCTCAGCTAATTGCTTCTGTGTACTATATTCAGCTTCTGATACGCGTTTTAAAACGGTCCACTGTTCTGGTGTAATCCCAAAAGGGCGCAAGCGTGCGGCAACTACTCTGCTTAAGCGCTTACTTGTACGAACGGTGGGAATGCCGAACATTTCTTCTAACGATTCCATATAAAACCTCCTGCATATATACAGTGATTATATCAGCTGTTTTTATTTCTGTAAATTTGTTTGTAAAGAGGACGCTTTATAAAAATAAATTTACAGAATAAATTGCAAATACACTAGACTTATTGTGTGTATCCTTGTAATCTAGTGTAAGAATAGTTAAACTTTTTCAAAAACAGTAGGGGGTACACACATCCATGATTAAAGCGGTATTTTTCGACTTAGATGACACGCTACTTTGGGATCAAAAAAGCGTAAAAGAAGCATTCGTTGCAACATGTACATATGCAAGTGAGAAATATAATTTAAAACCTGAAAAACTAGAAGAAGCGGTGCGTAAGGAAGCAAGAGAATTATATGCTTCGTATGAAACCTATGAGTTTACGCAAATGATTGGCATTAATCCATTTGAAGGATTATGGGGAAATTTTTTAGACGATCATGATGAATTCCGCAAAATGAAAGATATTGTTCCTACTTATCGCAAAGAAGCTTGGACTCGAGGTCTTCGTGCCCTAGGAATTCACGATGATGCTTTTGGAGCAGAGCTAGCTGAGCGTTTTCCGTTAGAGCGCCGCAAAACACCTTTTGTATACGAAGAAACGTTTGAAGTGCTTGATCAATTAAAAGGAAAGTACAAGCTGCTGCTGTTAACAAACGGTTCACCTGACTTACAAAATACCAAATTGGATATTACATCAGAACTAGTTCCATATTTTGATGAGATTGTGATTTCAGGTGCATTTGGCCGCGGTAAACCTGATCCGTCTATTTTCGACCATGCTTTATCACTTATGGATTTAAAGAAAGATGAAGTGATTATGGTTGGAGATAATTTAATGACAGATATACTGGGTTCTTCTCGCGTTGGAATGAAATCTGTATGGATTAATCGTCACGATAAAGAGCGAAATGAAGTTATTCCTACTTATGAAATTACCCATTTAAGTGAACTGCATTCAATTTTAGATGAACTAAATTCATAATACGAACAAACAAAAAAGAGGCGGAAATCGTCTCTTTTTGTTATAGAGCGGATGTGTTTAAGTTTGAAGAAGCCAAACAAGATTATTAATTACATACAGAAAAAAACGCCTGTCCTTTGTTTTATAGAAAAAGAAGACGTTTTTTATAAAACTATCTTGTTTCTCATAGAAAGAGCAAACGATAGACACAAAAAGAAAAAGAGAATAGACATAAAGCGCGTTAGTGTAGTCAAGTTCAAAAAGAACGTGTATCATTGTAACTGCTGGTAACAAAAGATAGACACAAAATATAAATAAAAAAGTTATGAGAAAGGAAAAGGTGCGTACATCACGTTAAAGACATATGAATCATAATAATACAAAAACAACTACTGAATTTAGTAATAAAAAAATAAACATGCATTTAAATAGAAAGCTATCAGCGGCTATTATAGCTATGGTTCTTTTCGCTTTGCTTTTTTGTTTTATACCAGGTATAAAAGAGTCAATTCCCAATTTTTCTATTAAAAAAACCAGTCCGCATTTCGTTGATTTATTTCCTTTATACCTTTTATTTTTTACACCCTTCTTTTTAATAATGGGGACTTTAGGCACGGTGATCGTTGATTTATTAGTCAGTGCGTTTGTAAAAGACCGTAGTAAAAAAATTGATTTTATCATGTCATTCATATTCCACGCCATTTTTGGGTTGTTAATGTTTGAATTCGGAATGATAGGCGTCATTCTTATTTTTATTGTTGATCGTATTCTTTCAATCCGTAAAAAAAACTACTCTTATTTATATCCACTGGGTTGCTTAGTACTGTCGGCCATTATTGGAACTCTCGTCTACTTCATTTTTACTATCGTTTAATAAAAAAATAACAAAAAAGAGACCCGATTGTTAGACTATACCTAACTTTTTAGGGTCTCTTTTTTGTTTTTTCTTGAAAGTTTGATTTATTTACTATGCTATCGTTTGATAAATCAAAAAGATATTTAAACAAATGACTAATGCAGCTATCACCCAAGCTACAGTAGTTGTTGCTTTATGATTAACCAACCCGCCCATGATTTTTTTGTTGCTTGTAAACATGATAAGAGGAACAAGCGCAAATGCAATTCCGAACGATAAAATAACTTGACTGACAACTAGTGCACTTGTTGGATTTACGCCAAACCCGATAATCAAAAGCGGCGGAATAATTGTAATGAACCGGCGAAGATATAAAGGAATTCTGCGTTTAATAAATCCTTGCATGATGACATCTCCAGACATTGTTCCGACCGAAGAACTTGAAAGTCCTGAAGATAATAATCCAACTCCGAACGCAATAGCTGCAAAGGGACCAATTAAATGTTCAAATTGTGTAAAAGCCACGTCCAAATCTTGCACGTTTAGTCCGTTTTTAAAGAATAGAGCGGCTGCGACAATCAGCATGCTTGCATTAATTGCACCAGCGATAATCATAGCAATCACAATATCAATAAATTCAAAGCGGAAAATCGCTTTTTTCTCCGATTCTGTAGTTCCTACCACGCGGCGCTGCGTAAGAGCTGAGTGCAAATAAATCGCGTGTGGCATAACTGTAGCACCTAAAATCCCAGAAGCTAGCAGCACGCTGTCTGTTCCGTGAAACTGAGGAACAAATAAGCCGTGGACAACACTTGCGCCGTCTGGATGCGCAAGAAACATTTGAGTCCCAAAAGCTAATACCACAATAAAAACCATCGCCGCAATCGCTGCTTCTAGCAGTCGAACACCTCGTCTTTGTAACTCTAAAATAGCAAAAGAACCTACCGCTGCGATAAGTGCAGCTGGGAACAAAGGAATATGAAATAATAAATAAATTCCAAGAGCAGCCCCAATAAATTCTGCTAAATCCGTCGCCATAATGACCAATTCTCCTTGGATCCAAAGTCCAAAAGAAACGAAGGACGGGAAGTGTTCCTGTGCTATCTCGGGTAAATTCAAGCCCGTTGCAATCCCTAATTTAGCTGATAACGATTGAATTAAGACAGCCATTAAGTTAGAAATTAATACAACCCAAAGCAGCATGTATCCGTATTGAGAGCCTGCTGCAATGTTAGTAGCAAAATTACCTGGGTCGATATAAGCAACCGCTGCGATAAAAGCAGGCCCTAAGAAAGGCAATAATCGCTTAATTCCTTTTGTTTTACCCGACAATACGTCTTGAGCACTTAGCTGCATAGCCGATAATGCTTTACTGCCGTTTTGATCTTTCATGTCTAGTGCTCCTTTCTTTGATGAACAATAAATAGCCCAAGCTAATTTTTTTATATGAAGTATAAAATGTTTCCTTAATGCAAATTATATGCTAGCAAAGGTTCTTTTGACAATAAAAAAGTTTAGCAAAAAATATAGATCATCTTCAGCTGTTTTTTATCCCGTTTGGCACAATTCTTTAAATGCACAGCCGTGACAGGAGGCAGGCGTATCTGTTTGAGGGAAATGCTCAAGCGAAAGAGGCTGATTTACCTCTGAGTCTTCCAAAAAATTTTTCATATAATCAATACTTGTATCAACTTGCTGAAGAACAGCTTCAATTTCATGAAGAGTAAGCTGATACGTACGCGCACTACCTGAAAGCAAGTATTCGTTTCGGACTTTTATCTGATCAACGGAAATATTATATTCGGCTAGCACGTAGAGGGCGTATATCGCCAGTTGAAACAAATCATCTTTTGTTTGTTTACTTGTTTTCCAGTCAACAATCGTAAATTCGTCTGTGACTGGATTTTTAAAAAGAGAATGAAAAGGCGCATATACTTTATGATCATACACATTTATAGAACGAAATGACTGATGAGGCTCCACTTCTAAAAAAGGTGAAGATACGATGTCGCCAAACGATTTACTTTGTAAAAAGTGATGTATACAAATGTGTACCCGTTTTTGCATGTCTTTAAGATCTTTTTTAGAAATATAGCCGTTTTCGTAGAATTCTAAAAGCATCTTATACTGAGCGGGCTTATGATACCAAAGCTCTCCATAGTCAGTAGAATCACGCAGTGCGTTATTTAGTAGCTGCTGCGCTTTCTCCGTTAAGTTCTGTTCATCCGGGACAATCTGTGTAGAGGTATAGTCAGAAATGGCCTCTGTAATCACTTGACGAACGGCTTGTCCGGCGTACATAGATAAAGTGGAAACCTTTTTTAGACGATAAGCGCTCTGAGACTGAGCAGAAGCGCTGTCAAGCCATCCGTTATGTGAGACATAATAATGATATGCATACTTTCGTTTGCACTCTGTGACCATTTTATGCCTGGAGTATGACCATGAAAATTCAGGGAAATCAGTGATTTGAAACAAGCTATTCACATCCTTTTTCAAAAACTGCGCATAGGTTGGTCTATTAGTATATTCGTACTTGAGTTAAAATAGACTAAAAATGTAGAGAGTGAATAGCTATGCATGCATATTATTTTGTGGATTCTCGCGAAATATGTATAAATAGAAAAAAACTATTTAAAAATTGATTGCTTTTTTCTGTGGCGGATGTTATATTAATAAAGCGATGAGCTAATTTGTGTAAGTCGAAGGACATGCTTTCGAGCTAAACGTGTGAATGTGGTCACACGGTCCCCGCCACAAACGCATCAAAGACGTCCTGCGTGGACGTCTTTTTCATTTTATAAAAAAGAGAGCGCTAGCGCTCTCTTTTTTTGTGGGATTATTTTCCGAAAAAGTTAAGGGCTGTTATTTGAATGCTTTCACTATGTTTTTAATACTTCTTTTTTATTCCACACATCGTTTCCTGCTCGCAACAAGAGTTTTCTTATCCGATTTTCTCGACCAAACGTAAATATATAAAAACTTACTGTATTTGCACATTTGCCGCATATTGCATTGTTCCTCTTGTAGAGTTAATCACAATATCAACAACGTACAAACCTTGATTTTCAGGAACCTTAAATTCATTATTTTTGACAAACAGCTTGGTTTTTTCACCGTTATCTCTCCATATATGCACACTCACACTACGAATATAAGCACCGTCTAAGTTCGAAAAATGGAGCTTAACCAATTGTTGCTGCTTCAATGGGATACTTTTTTGCTGCAATATGTATGTATATAAATCATATACATTTATTTCTTTTTTTGTTGTTGACCGGCCGTTTGACCAGTTAATAGAACCTTTGTGAAGGTGATAGGTATGTTCGTTGACCGAAAGCGTAGCTTCAGGTTTGTTTTGATCGTATTCTTCCTCTAGAAAAAAAGCACTGTTCTTAAGTAAAAGTAAGAAGAACACCATAACAGCTCCTAGACCGCTTAAGACATATACACCACATTTTGTGGGTTGTACTTTCATAATAAATTCCTTTCACAGACCAATAATTAAGGAGGATAGGTACATAAAATTTCCACTTTTTCTATTTTAAACGATTACAAGTAAAATTACATTTATTGCTTTCTTTCTTCATAAAAAACAGGATAATAGTCATGTGTTTTCTACAAAAGGTCTCCTTAGATCCAATTCAAACCCATAGAAAAGGAAGATACTTGGAAATTAAAAGAGGGAATCTAAAAAATTTACAGAAGTTGATAAGTGATTTAAAATTATACAGAGGAAAAAAGCATTTCAAAAAAAGGGAGATTAGTAGGTTTTTTGTTCTACTTCGGCTTCTTAAAAAGTCGTATTTTTCGTAAGAAACTGTAAAGCTATATTTTATAATGGTGAACCAATACATATACAAACAAAAGGGACACACAAAAAGGGGGATCAGCATGCAAATTAGAGAACTAGAATTACATGATGCTGCAAACTTTGTAGATTTGCTTAAACAGATTGAAGAAGAAAGTAAGTTTATGCTGTTTGAAAGCGGAGAGCGAAAGCTGAGCACAGATCAGCAGGAGAAAAACATCGAAATCTTTAAGCAGCAGCCAAACTCTACGATTATTGTAGCAGAAGAAAACGAGATGCTTGTGGGATATATAGCGGCAACAGGGGGGGAAGCTAACCGAAACGCTCACATCGCTTCTCTAACATTAGGTATTCGAAAGACGTTTCAAAATCAAGGGATTGGGACAGCTTTAATCGGTGCACTTGAAGAATGGGCGAGAGAACACCATATTCATCGTCTTGAACTTACAGTCGCTATACAGCATGAAAAGGCTCTTTCTTTATATGACAAAGTAGGATTTGAAATTGAAGGAACAAAAAAACATTCACTGCGAATTGGCGGTTTGTTCATTGATGAGTACTATATGTCTAAATTGCTGAACTAAAAAAGAAACGACGTTTAAAGACGCCGTTTCTTTTTTTAGCTTCCTCTATAAATTTGGTATCCCCACGGTGACACAAGCAAAGGGACGTGATAATGTTCTTGTTCAGAAGACAATCCGACTCGAACAGAAACTTGATTTAAAAAGGGCGGATTTGTTGTTTGGACCTCTTGTTTTTTATAATATTCCCCGATATGAAACAGAAGTTCATAATCTCCTGATTCAAACGCTTCAGAAGAGAAGAGCGGAGTTACTAATCTTCCGTCTTCATTTGTAGTACCGTGTGAAATTTTTATTCGTTTACTTTCCGACTGTATATGATAAAAATCAACTTTGACAAAAGCAGCCGGACATCCGTGGGTAAGATCTAAAATATGCGTCGTGATTTTAGTCATGCTCGTTTCTTTATCTCCTTATTTTCAGTGATTTTATCAGTTAAGCGAAAGAAAGCAATTTTATATACTTCTTCTAACGCTGTATCAAACTCCGTTTGCTCGGTATTTAGTAAACGACTTTGCATTGCCTCGTATATATCTTCTTTTTGTTTACCTCGTACTGCCAAAATAAAAGGAAACGGAAACTTCTCCATATACGTTCCATTAAGAGAAGAAAACTGTTCATACTCATCTTGCGTTAAGTTTTGTAAGCCTGCTTTGGTTTGTTCTTCAGTAGAAGCAGATGTCATGGCAATATTTTCACCTAGATTTGGATGAGCTTGCAGCAGCTTCAGCTGTTTTTCTACAGACGCTTGCGCTACAATTTCTTTCATCATGCCGTGAAGTTGTTCAACGGAAGAGAAAGGGCCTTTAGAATAAGCCTCTTCTGCAACCCAAGGTGAATGCTCAAATATATCACCAACTAGTGAAACAAAATGCTGCTTGCTAAGCTGATTTACATACTGCACAGATACGTTATTCATACTACACCACCTTTATTTTATTTCTGAATAATCTGTCTTCTCTAAAGAGACAGAAGGTACTTTTCGTTCAATTGATGTGTTAAAAAAGAGATTTAATAAAATGGCAGCTAAACTTCCCGTAATAACTCCATCGCTTACAATTACGCGCAAAGCATTTGGGAGCTGAGCGAATAAATCAGGTACCACCGTTACACCAAGGCCGAGTGAAAGAGAGCACGCAATAATCAGCAAATTTTCTTGTTTGGACAAATCAACAGCACTTAGCATTTTGATGCCTGATGAAATAACTAAACCAAATAACACGACCATTGCTCCTCCTAAAACAGGGGTGGGAATAATGGTTGTAAAAGCAGCTATTTTCGGAACAAGCCCCAGTAATACGAGAATGAAGCCGGCTACTACCACTACATTTTTTGTTTTTACTTTCGATAATTGAACCAGTCCTACATTCTGAGCGAATGTATTGTAAGGGAAAGCATTAAATAGCCCTCCAAGGACAATGGCGATTCCTTCTGCACGGTAGCCTTTTGTAAAATCCTTTTCCGTTAATTCCCGATCACACAGCTTTCCTAACGCTAAAAATACGCCTGTAGACTCAATAATAATGACCAAGCATACGAGAATCATTGTTAAGATGGGCCCGATTTCAAAAGTGGGCATCCCAAAATAAAAAGGAGTGGGAACGTGCAGCCAAGAAGCTTCATTAAAATTAGTAAAATCAACTTTTCCCATTAATATAGCGGCTATTGTTCCGGCTACAATTCCAATCAACACAGAAAGAGAACGAAGAAAACCGCTGAAAAATCGATTTAAAATTAAAATAAGCGCTAGAACACCAAAAGAAAGAAGAAGATTAGAAAGAGAACCAAAATCTTTGCTTCCCACTCCTCCTGCCATATTTCGGACAGCGGATGGTACAAGCGATAAACCAATCATCGTCACAACCGTTCCGGTGACAACGGGAGGGAAAAATTTAATAATTTTGCCTAAAAAACTTGCTGCCAGTACGATGAAAATACCACCGGCAATAATCGCTCCGTAAACAGCGCTAATTCCATATTGAGTTCCAATTGAAATCATAGGAGTCACCGCTACAAATGAGCTTCCGAGTACAACAGGAAGACCAATACCAAACCACCTGTTCGTCCATGCCTGCAGCAGCGTAGCTAGTCCGCATGTTAGTAAATCAATGGCCACAAGATAGGATAAGTCATGAGCATTTAAATTCAATGCGCGCCCCACCATCAGCGGAACGAGAATGGCACCCGCATACATAGCAAGTACGTGCTGTAATCCCAATGAAGCTAGTCGAAACGGTCGATTTTGGTTATTCACCTAAAAACCTCCTTTAATTATATCACATGTAATGTTAATAAATATTACATTTAGAACGATACATTAATAGTAAAGTGTTTTTTAAGGGATGTCATTAGTCAAGTTGACCAAAAATAGAGGTTTCAATATCTACTTTTTTACAATATATATAGAAGCAGGTAAGCTATTATGTAAAAAGATGTTACATTTATTTTTTGATACCAGATATTAATATCAAGTGATATAATTTTGTATATATTTTCAAATAATAGAGAGAAGAGGAAACATTTATGTATAATGTCGCGGCTCACACATGTAAATTTTTATTGAAAAGGAGAGGGAAGCTCCACGTAAGGAACAGAGAGTATCTGCCAATGGATACAGGCTTTGTGATCGCTTGTTCGCATAAGGGATGGATAGACGTTGTAGCGCTTGGTGCGGCTGTTTTGCCTCACCAAATTCATTTTATGGCAAAAAAGGAGCTTTTTAATCATATACTCACTAGTAATGTATTAAAAAAACTCAACGCATTCCCAGTAGATCGTAACAACCCGGGACCCAGCAGCATTAAAATACCTATTAAATTAGCAAAAGAAGGACATATCGTCGGGATTTTCCCTAGCGGCACGCGAACAGAGGAAGACGTTCCCTTAAAAAAAGGAGCAGTCACTATAGCGAGCATGGCAAAGGTTCCTATTGTACCCGCAGTTTACAAAGGACCTACAAATGTAAAAGAACTATTTTCAAAGGGTCCTCTTGTTATCTCCTTTGGAAAACCTATCTACCTTGGAGAAGATAAACTGACAAAAGATCGCCTTGCCGACGTGTCAAACCATTTAACATCTTCAATTCGTGCGTTAGAGGAAACAGCAAGATAACTTCATAGCGGAGGTGCACCATGAAGGATTGGGTACAGAGAAAGCTAAACGATGTAATTAGTGATGATGTGCAGGCAAAAATGAAAGAAAAGATGGCTGAAAGCGGGGTAACCGTTCCTATATCCGCTTCTATGCTCATGCGAATTTTTCAAAAGCAAATGACAAAGCAAGATCAAATTCAGCAATTTTCTATTTCATTTCAAGACTCCTATATTCACGTGAATGGAATTATTAAAAAATTTCTGGTGAGAATTCCATTTTCCATTGTGCTAGAACCTCTTGAGGCAAAAGAACGTACGCTTCTATTCAAAATCCATGAAATGAAACCTCTTAATCAAAATTGGATCAACTATCGAATTTTTCACAAGCCGCCTGTTACTACGTATGAAGAAAAACAAATTCATATCAATCTCAATGAAATTGATAAAGTGAAGGTCATTCCAGTGGGGAAAATCAAACAATTTTCAATACAAGATGAAAAGCTTCGAGTGAAAATTGGTTTATAAATAGTTGTAAATAAAATGTAGAAATAGTTTTTTTAGAAAGAAAACCTTTTCAATTCAGCACTTAATTCTATTAGGTGCTATTTCTTTATAATTTTTATAAAATTTTTAGAATTTTTCGTCTCTAACTATTGTGACACGCTTCCCTAAAGTTGTACAATGTAACTTATATAGAGGTTTAAGCGAAAAACCCGTAAATATAAAGAGCAAGGAGAAACAACTATGACAACTTATTCAATCGATGTAACACTAAGTCAAACAAAAAAAGAAAAGCCGCAATCTGATCAATTGCAATTCGGGAAAATCTTCACGGACCATATGTTCATTATGGATTATACAGAAAGCCAAGGATGGCACGATGCTCGTATTGTACCTTATCAACCTATCACATTAGATCCGGCATCCATGATCTTTCATTACGGGCAGTCTGTTTTTGAAGGACTAAAAGCATATGTAACAAAAAAAGAGCAAGTATTATTATTTAGACCAGATGAGAACTTCAAACGTTTAAATAAATCAAACGATCGCCTTTGTATTCCTCATGTTGATGAAGACTTAGCGCTAGAAGCGTTAAAACAGCTGATTAAAATTGACCGCGAATGGATTCCTACTGCTGAAGGTACATCACTATACATTCGCCCGTTTGTCATCGCAACAGAGCCTTACTTAGGAGTAGCGCCATCTGGCCGCTATCAATTTATCATTATTCTTTCTCCAGTTGGTTCATATTATAAAGAAGGGATTGCCCCTGTAAAAATTGCGGTTGAAAGCGAATTTGTTCGTGCTGTAGCCGGAGGGACAGGGACGGCTAAAACAGGCGGAAACTATGCCTCAAGCTTAAAAGCTCAGCAGCTTTCTGACTCAAAAGGCTATTCACAAGTACTGTGGTTAGACGGAGTTGAACGCAAATACATTGAAGAAGTAGGAAGCATGAATATTTTCTTCAAAATCGATGGAGAAGTAGTAACGCCATCTGTGAACGGAAGCATTTTGGAAGGAATTACGCGTAAATCTATCATTGAGCTGTTAAAACACTGGGATATGCCTGTAACTGAGCGCCGTATTTCTATGGAAGAAATTAAGCAAGCTTATTCCGAAGGCAAACTAGAAGAGGCATTTGGAACAGGTACAGCTGCAGTTATTTCTCCAATTGGCGAACTATTTTGGAATAACGAGAAAATGGTTATCAACGATGGAAACACGGGAGAAGTATCACAAAAACTGTATGACACTCTAACAGGTATTCAAAATGGTACAGTGGAAGATCCATTCGGCTGGGCAGTGGAAGTAGAATAAATTTCGGTAATCGAATATCTTTTTACGTAAAAGAAGCGGGACAGCTCCCGCTTCTTTTTTTGTTTGTTACCAAATAGTCCAAAAGAAACAAGTTATTTTTTGAATATTTAGAACTACTTATATACTTTTATTGTAAAATAAAATATAATTATCCTTATAAAAGTAATACTTTGTCTTTATTGAAATTCACAGCATTATTTATTCGTTATAAGGGGGAGAACAAAATGCTTTTTTTATCACATGATGAAAAAATTAAACAGCTGGCTTCACACTTAGCTGAACGACTCGAAAGAGAATTAAGCCAAGAAACCTCAGATGAACAAATGCACGTGCTCATCGGCTATTTGTTTGCTTCTCATTTAATCGAGCACCGTCCTACGGGTTATTACGTAAGGTCTCAATACCCTGAGCAACTAAAAGATTTATATGAAACTTTACACGTCCCTCAATAAATTATCTCTTCCTCTTTTGTCCTATATCGTGTAGAATTTTAGAAAATATATGATTTTCTAGTTGATGGCAGAACTAGGATATAGCGTGGTATGGCATTTACCTTTAAATGATTAAGTAATGGCTTTAGAGGTGAATAATGTTAGCGCAAATCAAAGAAATGAGTTTAGATAAAAATCGTCGTAATCCACATTACCGCGTGTTGTTGCAGTCTCCAGACGGGAGTGAACTATTCATTCACTTTAATTATACATACCGATCAAAAACATATTGGTCAAGAGATGTATATTACAACAATGTTCATAAAAAATCTCAGCTTGCATGGTATACCCAAAGCGTAGAGGAAATGACTGCTCAGCAGTTTCTTGAAGAGCTAGGAGCTATCGTAAATGAACATTTCAACTTTACACCGCGACGATAACCAAAAAAGCACCCCTTCATATAGGGTGCTTTTTTTGGTTGTTTTACATAAATAAGGACAGAGTAATGTATATTCTCTTTTTTTGAAATGAAAGGCGGAATGTTCATGGCGCAAATTATAATGTGGGTGTTTTTTATTGGTCCCTGGCTATTGCTTTTTGCAGTTGATAAAGAGCGAGTAAAGCGGTATATGGCTGTATCACTATTCGGAGTGGTATTGTTAACGATGTTTTTCAAATTGCAGATCGCTTTAACTGGTGGGAAGTGAATAAAACTCTTTTTTTCTTTGTTAATATGACGCCTTTTCCTTTTGACATATTTATAATAGGCACGCTTTTTATTTTACCTATCCTGGCTTTTGGATGTTTATGATTATCAATGCAGCTTTCGAGTTATTTCAGGCATTTGTCATGAGTCCTATCTTTGAAAAGCTAGACATTTATACACTGAAGGAAATGAATCATTTTTTATTATTTGTACTAATGATGGTTATTGCTGTTCTACTTTTTCTTTATCAAAAGTGGAAAGATACTGCGTTTAAGTTATCTATCAAGTGATAGAGAGAGAGCTTGTGTTTTATCGCTAACTTTTATATAATGAGTGTATAAAACCCTCTATTTATATCGGAAATAGAGGTGTTTTTACTATGGAAAAGATACAAAATGGCAAAATATCTGCGGATGAACATCATTTTTCGCAAAAAAATTAAAATAATGTAAAAGTTTATGTTAAAATGGCAATGTTGCGTGAACGAATTAACTAACTTTACGCAAGAATGCTATTTACATACGTAAGAAGGAGAGAGATTTAAGATGGCAAAGACGTTAATTTTTGGACATAAAAATCCTGACACAGATACAATCTGTTCTGCAATTGCATACGCTGATTTAAAGAATAAATTAGGTGTAGAAGCTGAACCAGTTCGATTAGGCGATATTAACGGCGAAACGCAATTCGCTCTTGAAAAGTTCAATGCTGAACTACCACGTTTCGTTGATGAAGTATCTAAAGAAACAAATGAAGTTATTTTAGTGGACCACAACGAACGCCAGCAAAGTGCAAACGATATTGATCAAGTTCGTGTGCTTGAAGTAATTGATCATCACCGTATTGCTAACTTTGAAACAGCAGATCCTTTATACTATCGTGCAGAGCCAGTTGGATGTACGGCAACGATCTTAAACAAGATGTATAAAGAAAACGGCGTAGAAATCGAATCTAACATCGCAGGTCTTATGCTATCAGCTATCATTTCTGATTCTTTATTATTCAAATCACCAACTTGCACAGACCAAGACGTTGCAGCTGCTAAAGAATTAGCGGAAATTGCAGGCGTAGATGCAGAAGAATACGGATTAGCAATGCTAAAAGCTGGAGCTGACTTAGGCGATAAAACAGCTTCACAATTAATTTCATTAGATGCTAAAGAATTCAGCATGGGCACAAGCAAAGTTGAAATTGCACAGGTGAATGCAATTGACGTAAACGACGTTTTAGTGCGCAAAGTTGAATTGGAAGAAGCGATTACTAAAACAATCGAAGAAAAAGGATTACAATTATTCCTTTTAGTTGTTACAGATATTTTAAACAGCAACTCTACTGCATTAGCATTAGGTTCTGCTGCTTCAAAAGTAGAAGAAGCATACAACGTAACGCTTGAAAACAATACAGCTGTCTTAGAAGGCGTTGTATCACGTAAAAAACAAGTAGTACCTGTATTAACATCTGTATTTGCTTAATAAAAAAAGGTTCGTGTTTAGACACGAACCTTTTTTTTGTCCATTTGCACGTCAAGCCAATTTAGTATATCTTCTATCACTTCATCTTTATTTAATTCATTAAGCAACTCATGACGGCACTGTGTAAAAAAGCGGTAGCTTACGTCCTGCAATCCGGCTTTTTTAAAGTCGTTATATACTTTGAGTACACCTTTTGTATAGCTGCCTACTGGATCATGTTCTCCAGATATTAAATAAACAGGCAGGCTTGATGGGACTAGCTTTATATTAGCTAAGTTAGAGATTTGTTTGATTCCTGTTAATAAGTCATAGAAAAATCCCGCTGTGAAAACTCCTCCGCAATAAGGGTCATTTACATATAAATCTACAGCTTCATTATCTTGACTTAACCAATCAAAAGGTGTCCGAGCAGGATGAAATGATTTATTGTATTGTCCAAAAGAGAGCTTATCAAGCAAAGGGCTAGGAGATCGTAACCCTTTTCTCTTTATCTCTATTTGCGCAGCTAATATGCCGCCCTGCAGTGAAAGGGAAGGAATGCTGCCAGTACCTGAGAGTATCACACCATGAATGTGCTCTGTATTCAATTGAATATATCTTCTCGTTAGAAAAGACCCCATGCTGTGACCGAAAAGAAAGATTGGTAAGCCGGAGTGTTCCGTTGAAATGTGCTTAGTCAGAGCAATCACGTCGTAGACTACTGTATCAAAACCATTTTCTTCAGCAAAAAAACGCTTGTCTTCATCTTTTAAAGCTGTTTGACCGTGACCTCGGTGATCATTCCCACATACGATGTAGCCATGTTGCGTTAATACATTAGCAAAGTATTCGTAGCGTCCAATATGTTCGGCCATTCCATGAACTATTTGGACAACGCCTTTTGCAGAATTGTTTTCAAGATCCCATTTTTGTGCGAATATTTCTTTTTCCTGATGACCTCTGTAGTAAAAGGATTGTTTCATGCTCAGCATTCACCTTCTGCTTTCCTGTAAAATAAGGGATATATGTATATATTATACTAATTTATGCAGGTGATTTTACTATTTTAAAATAAAAAATGATTATTTTGTCATAAACCTTTACAAACCTTTATGTGATTTGTTAAATTAGTATTTATATTAAAAATTATTAAACAATTTAAAAAGATTCAGTTTTTAATAGGTTAGATGAATACGGAGGGAATTATTGTGGCAGAATTAAGAAGTAACATGATCAAAAAAGGATTCGACAGAGCACCGCACCGCAGCCTACTGCGTGCAGCTGGTGTAAAAGAAGAGGATTTCGGCAAACCGTTTATTGCGGTTGTCAATTCATATATTGATATTGTACCAGGTCATGTTCACTTACAAGAGTTTGGTAAAATCGTAAAAGATGCGATTCGCGAAGCTGGTGGCGTACCTTTTGAAATGAACACTATCGGTGTAGATGACGGTATTGCGATGGGACATATCGGTATGCGTTATTCATTACCAAGTCGTGAAATCATTGCTGACTCAGTTGAAACGGTAGTATCTGCTCACTGGTTTGATGGAATGGTATGTATTCCAAACTGTGATAAAATCACGCCTGGGATGTTAATGGCTTCATTACGTCTGAATATTCCGACAGTTTTTGTTAGCGGCGGACCAATGAAGGCTGGCGTAACGAGCGACGGTCGTAAGATTTCTCTTTCTTCAGTATTTGAAGGCGTAGGAGCTCATCAAGCTGGTAAACTTGATGATAAAGGATTACTTGAATTAGAACAATTTGGCTGTCCGACATGCGGATCTTGTTCAGGAATGTTTACAGCGAACTCAATGAACTGCTTAGCTGAAGCGTTAGGACTTGCTTTACCTGGAAATGGTACAATCTTAGCAGTTGCTCCTGAACGGAGAGAATTTGTTAAAAAATCAGCTAAACAGCTTATGGAATTAATTAAATTAGATTTAAAACCACGTGATATCGTAACAGAAAAAGCAATCGATAACGCATTTGCTTTAGACATGGCGTTAGGTGGTTCTACAAATACAGTTCTTCATACGCTAGCTCTTGCGAATGAAGCTGAAATTGAGTACCCATTAGAGCGTATTAATGAAGTAGCGGAACGCGTGCCTCACCTGGCAAAACTCGCTCCGGCTTCGGATGTATTTATTGAGGACTTACATGAAGCAGGAGGCGTATCGGCTGCTTTAAACGAGCTATCTAAAAAAGAAGGAGCTCTTCATTTAGATACGATGACGGTTACTGGAAAAACGCTAGGCGAAAACATTGCCGGCTGCGATGTAAAAGACTATAACGTTATCCATCCAATCGATAAGCCGTTCACCGAAAAAGGCGGACTTGCTGTATTGTTTGGTAACTTAGCTCCAGACGGCGCGATCATTAAAACAGGCGGTGTTCAAGACGGCATTACTCGCCACGAAGGACCAGCAATTGTATTTGAGTCTCAAGACGAGGCGCTGCACGGTATTGCTAATGGAAAAGTAAAAGAAGGACATGTTGTAGTCATCCGCTATGAAGGACCAAAAGGCGGACCGGGAATGCCTGAAATGCTAGCTCCAACTTCTCAAATTATGGGAATGGGACTAGGCGCAAAAGTAGCGCTATTAACGGACGGACGCTTCTCTGGGGCTTCCCGTGGATTATCAATTGGCCACGCGTCTCCAGAAGCTGCTGAAGGCGGACCGCTAGCATTTGTAGAAGATGGCGACCACATCGTGATTGACATTGAGGATCGTTCGATGAACGTTCAAGTTTCTCCAGATGTTTGGGAAGAACGAAAAGCAAACTGGAAAGGCTTTGAGCCGAAAGTGAAAAAAGGCTATCTTGCAAGATATTCTAAACTTGTAACTTCTGCTAGCACAGGCGGAATTATGAAAATCTAATAGTACAAAAAAGGCTCTCTGCTGAGAGCCTTTTTCTTTATTAAAGTAACTGTGCAAAGAAGCATTTTTAACAAGAAAATTCTTTTTTCATGATAACGTGTGGGATACCGTCTTCCATAAAGACATCTGAAACCGTCTTATAGCCTAATTTATGATAAAAAGGTTCAGCCTGAACTTGACCGTGAAGCTTAGCTTGAGTTAATCCTTCTTTTTTCGCTGCTTCTTCTAAGCTGGCCACCACTTCTTTTCCGAGCCCGTATTTTCTAAATTCCTTTAATACGCATATCCGCTCTATTTTGGCGTAATCGTCTACTATGCGGAATCTACCAGAAGCTGCCGGTTCATTGTTATAGTAAATCAACATATGTTTTGCCGTTTTCTCATGTTCATCAAATTCATCTTTTAATGGCACGCCTTGTTCTTCAACAAACACTGTTTTACGTATATGAAATACTTCTTCAAGCTGCTCTTTTGTTGTAATTTGCTTAATTTTCATAGAAAATCCTTCCTTTGCTGCGAATTTATGATTCTTTTTTGTATAATAAAGATATCTGATATAAAAGAGTATAAAGGAAAAACAAAATGTTGTAAACGCAACAAAAAAACAACTAATGAACATATTACACAAATTTGTGTTCATTGCTCAATATTTAAACGACCTCAGCAATAGTAAAATCAACTGAAACATGTTAAAAAGCAAAGAAAAGGGATTATGAAGCGCCATGGCTCTACATAACTTGTAAAAAGAGAAATATTCACAATAGTAGTAGGATGAAAAAGGGGAATGTATCATGCAAATAACCTTAGTGTATAAAGATGAGCAATCGAATAAATTTTGGAAAGTTGAAAGAAGAGACAGCAAGTTAGTCATTCACTTTGGAAAAGTTGATACAGCCGGTCGCATGCAAGTGAAAGAGTTTGTTTCCGCAGAAGCTTGTGAAGCGGAAGCTGAAAAGCTGATTCGTGCAAAATTGAAGAAAGGATATAAACCTTTAACTTGTTCGATGCAAGTAATGAAAGACAGTACGATGTCAGAGGCTCTCTTTTGGGAACTGATAAAAAAGGCGAAGACAAAATTAGATGTCGACGAGCAAATGGAATGGCTCCGCTCCACGCTAGCGAAGCGTTCTGAAAAGGACATTTTTCGCTTTGATCAGCTATTAAATCAGCATTTTGATCAATCCTATACTTCTTCATTGTGGGCAGCAGCTTATATTGTAATGGGCGGTTGTTCAGATGATTGTTTTGATTATTTTAGAGCGTGGCTTTTATATCAGGGAAAAGACATATATTATAAAGCGATTGAATCTCCTGAGACGATGATTTCTGTACTTAAACCACTAGAAGCAGAAGGCTATGCTCCTCAATTAGAAGAATTACTTTCTGTAGCGTGTGAAGCTTACGAAGAAAAGACAGGTTTAGATAACGATTATTATTATGATAAATATGACCAGTTTGATCCAGTGTGGTACGATGAGCAAGATTTGGATCTTGATTGGGATGAAGATGATGAGGATGGTTTACAGATGCGATTCCCTGTGCTTTGGAGCCGCTATTGGAACAATCATCTCGAATATTAAAAAGAGGAGATGAAAACCTTTAAACAGATTTTCATCTCCTCTTTTTTTATTTTGATAGAGTACGTGACGGGGCGGCCGAAGACAGTTTTGTTTTTTTGTTTAGCATACTGTTCATAATCATTCCAATTACGATTATCGTCATACCAGCTAACGCAATCCCTGTTGGCACACGGCCATTTAATAAAAACACTTCGCCAAGCACGGTAAAAATCATGCTGCCTGATTGAGTTGCTTCAACCGCTCCAAGCAAACCTAAATTTTCTTTTGCCAAGTCTGTTGCGTAAAAGAACGTCATCGTAGCAATTACACCTGAACTCATTGCTAAGATAAAGGCTTGAGAAAATTGAGGAGCTGTTGGCATACCAGTTGTATAAAATCCATATATCGCATAGATGATACTTAGCGGTATACTGGCGATAGCCATACCTAAAACACGTTGAAATGTATCTAATTTCCCTTTGCAAACTTCCATCATTTTTCGATTTCCAAGCGGATATAAAAAAGCAGCCATGACGACAGGGAGAAAACCCAACACAAACTGTGAAAGCGTGATGTTTTCAGCTTCTTTAACTTGCATGAGAATCACACCCGCTAAAATAAACGTTGAAATACCAAGCGTTTTGAGTGGAATGCTTCCTCTTACTTTTTTGTTTCCGTCTGCAGTTTGAATAGTTACATAGAAAAGGGGAGAAATGAGCGCACCTGCCAAGATCGTTACTTGCCACGTTCCAGCTATGAGCCATGACGGTCCAAAAAGCGAAGAAAAACTTAATAATGAATAAAATCCAATTCCTGCAAGAGTTCCCCAACCTAACCAAGCGAAAGGATGTTTTTTCATTTCCATCCATAATGGTGTAAACTTCTTTTGTACAAGTACTAAAATGAGTAAAATAGGTAGTGCTAATAAAAAACGAAGAGATGCTGTCCAAGCCCAGCTTGTTCCAGATACATTCATGGCACGATTCACAATAAATGTAGCAGAAAAGAACATGGACGAGAGAAGCCCCCATAAAATTGCTTTCATACTTTTTCCTCCTAATTAATAAAAATACCTAAATATATATTATAGTATACTTAGATATAAAAAAAGTGTACCATAATATACAAAAGAAAGGAAGGTAAAAATGCATTCAGAAGAAATGATGAAAAAGGTAGGCAACGAGCTTAGAAAAATAAGAACACAGCGAGAATTCACACTCGATGAATTAGCAGATAGGACGGGAGTCAGCAAACTCACGTTAGGGAAAATTGAAAGAGGGGAGACTAATCCAACCCTAGGAGTAATGTGGAAAATAACAACAGGTTTAAATATCCCTTTAACTAAATTAGTGTCAGTACAACCTTCAGTGGCTGTATCTAAGTGCGGAGAAGGTTTTTCTCTCAAAGGACCGGACGAAGCGTGGAAAGTAGAATTTATTTTTCAAAATCAAATAGATTCAACTATTGAAATGTACCGAGCCTTTCTTTCTCCTCTCGCTACATACTGTCCTGAACCTCATCATAAAGGATTAATTGAAGTAGCCACGGTAATGGAAGGAAGAATCGAAATGAAAATAGAAGAAGAGCTATACGAGCTAAAACAATTTGACTCTATAAAATTTGAAGGAAGTCATGTACACTCATACAAAAATCTTGAAGAACGTCCAGCTGTTCTGCATTTACTGCTAAAATATGAGGAGTAAAACAGCAGAGCCGCAGTAAAACGAACCATAAAAAATGATTCGTTTTACTGCGGCTCTAATAGCTGTTTATTCATCAGCTTGTTTTGATAGCTAATATATTTTTTTACTCTAATGATAATTAATGAATATTCTTCAATCAAACGGTGGATAGATTGAACCATACACTCTGGATAATGATGTTTTTTCTGTAAATACAATTTATACTTCCGAATTTGCCTTTCGAAATATAAAATAACTTGTTCAGGTGTTTTTACCAGTAACGATTGCATATATTCATTTACTTGCGTTTCAAGAAACGAATAGCGATTCGTGATAAAAAATGTCTTCATCTTATTTTCCTCCCTATAGGTTAGTGGTACAAAAAAGAAACCCTTGTGCTAGGATTTCTTTTTTTGCTTTTTATTTGAATCAGCTGTGCGCAACTTTTAGGCACTGATACTTGAAATCGAAGACTCTCTATATTTTTTTATTTTGCATTTTATATATGTAGGCGTTTCGCTGAAAAGATTTGCTACGTGTGTAATAGCTCCATAATAGGTTTTAGCATCCATCATTTCTTTATTCACAATATAGTCATACAGGGATGATTCAATATCATCAACGAAAGCTAAAATGTGACGCTTTTCGAATAGGAGTTGATAAAGTTCATTAATTAAGTAGGGGCTTTGATCAAATTTGTCTTGAAGCTGCTCTACTCGGTACTTTGTCATAGGCACTTCACACAAGATAATGTATCGTAACTCTTCTAAAAATAATTTATTCATCTTTCTCACATCCCTATTCTGTTAATAATTATATAATAGCACTATGCCTTCATTTTTGGAAGCGTTTTCAACATATTAATTTTAATATTTTTCTCTTCTCATTTCCTTTCGTTTTTTCTTTTCTTACGTGAATTATCTGTATTATAGTTCGTTTTACGTAAAGACTCTAGCTAATTGTTAAACTACCTGACATACTTTTTGAATTTTTTATTATTGATGTCAAAAACTCTTACATACCTAAGCGAAAACACCTTAAAAATAACGGTCTATTAGCCGGAATCGTCTTTAATTGTGATAAAATAAAAAATGGAAAATACATCATATAGGAGAGAGGCTATGGAAAAAGATCATATTTCAGAGCTTAAGATTTTAAAAGACATTGCCGAGATTTTAAATGAAGGCACTAATTTACATACAATGCTTCACGATGCTCTTTTAAAACTGCTGCAAATAACAGATTTACAAACAGGATGGATCTTTTTTATTGATAAAAATGGAAAACATGAGATGATTGCCGCTCAGCATTTGCCGCCAGCTTTATTAAATAAAAGCGCTCAGCCTATGTGTAACGGAAGCTGCTGGTGTGTTGATCGGTATATGGATGGCCGGCTTCAAAAAGCGTCTAATATTATGGAGTGCAAAAGACTTGAAGATTCCGTCATTTATGAGTGGGGAGATACACACGACATTACCCATCACGCAACGGTTCCTTTACAAGCAGGGGATGAACGCTTTGGATTATTAAATGTAGCTGCCCCTCATAAAATTCATTTTGAACAGCGAGAGCTTGATTTATTAGGATCCGTCGCTCTTCAAATTGGCACGGCTATCAAGCGGATTAAGCTGACTCAATCTCAGCAGGAAGTAAAACTTATTGAAGAAAGAAACAGGCTGGCAAAAGACCTTCACGATTCTGTTAATCAGCTGTTGTTTTCAATTAATGTCACAGCCAAAGCCGGAAGCAGCCTAGCGAAAGATGTGCAGTTAAAAGAGACTTTTTCCTTAATCCAAGAAACTGCTCAGCATGCTCAAGTGGAAATGAAAGCTTTAATTTGGCAGCTTCGTCCTCAAGGATTAGAAAACGGCGTTGTCAGTGCGTTAAAAAGCTATGGTCAAATGCTAGGGCTTAACATAGAAGAACAAATTAAAGGAGTGTCCGTTTTGCCTGCTGTGATTGAAGAGACACTGTGGAGAGTCGGACAAGAAGCTTTTAATAATTGCCGAAAGCATGCGGGTACGGCAGAGGTACATTTAAACGTAAATATAAGCAAAGAACAGGTAATTATGAAAATTCAAGATAGCGGCAATGGATTTATATATAGCCCTTCAGCAGAGTTGCCGACGCTTGGGTTAAAAACCATGCAGGAGCGAATAAACAGATTAAATGGGAATCTATCTGTTACAAGCAGTATAGGAAACGGAACGGTTGTGGAAGTATCTATTCCTCTTTCATAACGGAAAGGAGCGCACATGAAAATAAAGATTTTAATCGCAGATGATCACCATGTCGTCCGAAAAGGACTTGTCTTTTTCTTACAAACGCAGCCTGATTTAGAAGTTGTAGGAGAAGCTTCTAACGGAGAGGAAGCTTTAAAGCTAGCGACATCTCTAGAGCCTCATATTGTGTTAATGGATTTATCAATGCCGGTTCTAGATGGAATCGAAGCAACAAAAGAACTAAAAAAACAAGCGCCGCATATACAAGTCATGATTCTAACAAGCTTTTCAGATCAAGATCACGTGATACCGGCATTAGAAGCAGGAGCTTCAGGCTATCAGCTAAAAGAAAGCGATCCAGATGAACTTGTAGCCGCAATTCGAAAGCTAATGAACGGAGAAAATCAGCTTCATCCCAAAGTCACTACGCACTTGCTAACACGGTTAACCAAAAGCAGCGAAAAGAAAGTCAATTTTATTGACCACTTAACGAAACGAGAAAAAGACGTATTAAAAGAAATTGCAAAGGGTAAAAGCAACAAAGAAATTGGTGCTTCCTTACATATTACAGAAAAAACAGTAAAAACACATGTGTCTAATATTTTATCGAAGCTCGGTGTTCAAGACCGCACGCAAGCTGCTCTATATGCTGTGCAGCACGGCATTTCCTAACCTACGACTTTAGTCGTAGGTTTTTCTCTGTGCTTCTCCGTCTATATTGGTAGCTTTCTTTCTACCAATAGCATGACGAAAAAAAGTTCAATCATCCCTATACTATATATATAACCAAACGACAGAGGAGTAGATAAGCATGAACATACTTATTATCAACGGAAGTCCCAGAGAAACAGGCCGAACAACACAAGTGACGAGAGAGATTCACAAAAGCTATCAAAGTTCTTTTTTAGATTTAAGCCAATTATCACTTCCTATCTTCACAGGTGAACCTCATCAGTATGAAACAGAAGAAGTACAAGAGCTGATTAAAAAAATAGAAAAAGGGGATGGTATTTTACTTGCGACGCCCGAGTACCACGGAGCTATGAGCGGAGCGTTAAAAAACGCGTTTGACTTCTTAAACAGTGCGTATTTTGCGCATAAGCCCGTAGCACTTTTAGCAGTATCAGGAGGAGGAAAAGGAGGCATTAATGCTTTAAATAACCTTAGAACCGTTACACGCGCCTTGTATGCGAATGTTCTATCTAAGCAGTTGGTATTAGACCCTGCAGACATCCTGGAAAAAGGGACTTTACGAAAAAACGCAGCTGACGGAATTCATGAATTAGTTAATGAGCTGACTATGTATACACAAGTGTCTAAGCAAATTTTAGAAGCTAAGCAAAATGTTTGATGAAGGCGCTTTATAAGGACCGTCGCTTTCAAGCCGTAGTAGTTGCGAATGTTTTATCTTCTATTGGTTCCGGTATTACGATGCTTGCCATTCCTTTACTGTTAGTTGCATCTCCAGATGGAAATAAACTATTTGGCATGATTATGCTGATGATGACGGTGATTAGCTTTGTGGCTACTCCGTATATAGGTGTTCTTATTGATCGAATGTCACGAAAGAAAATGTTGTTAACCGTAGAATTGATAGGTTTTATCACGGTCATGCTATTTGTGATCGTTGGTTTTATGACAGACTATTCAACCATTCACTACATCATTTTGTACGGAACCGGAAACCTTTACTACACGTTTTTTTATCCAACGATTTTTGCATTAAATCAAGAAGTTTTTTCAAAAGATGCGTTTCAATCATTAAACAGTATTATGGAAATACAAGGCCAGCTATCGAGTATGCTTGCAGGCGCTCTGGCCAGTCTAGTCATTACTCGTTGGTCGCTTCAATGGATTTTAATAGTCGATGCAGCTACGTATATAGCTGCATTCCTTTTTCTATTGAGTATTCCATATAAACAAAGCAGGGAACGAAGCGATAAAAAACACACTGCGATGAAAGAGGGATTAGCATTTATAAAAGAAAATCGCTCGGTATCTATTTTTTTACTGCTTTCTTTTATGCCTTTCGTTGCTGTAATGATGACGAACTATTTGTTTCCTATTTATCTGACTCAAGAATTAAACGCAAGTCCAGCAGCATATGGGATTGAGAGTGCCGTATATGGTTTCGGAGCATTAACCGCAGGGATATTCATCGTATCTATTATGAAAAGAACAGGCACTGAGCTAGCCATTATGCTTAATATAAGCCTCTTTGCACTCGGAATATCTATCATCTTCTTTATGAAGCTTCTGCCCATTTACTTTTCTATTGTATTTTTCCTTGCTTTTGCAAATGCAGGTACAAGAGTAGCTCGAAATACGTTTATGATGCAGAAAATACCGAATACTATCGTGGGAAGAGTGGACAGCTGTTTTCGCTTTATTACGTTAGGAATTCGTATTTTATTGATTTTCTTCTTTACGTACGTTACGACTAATGATCATATAGGACTTGCTTTTTCAGGACTTAGCCTGCTTTTATTATCATCCGCCGGAGCAGGCTGGATACTCTACAAAAGAAAACAGCGAAAACAGTCTGCACTGCTTAAGAGTGTTTTATAATGTCTGTTGCATGTTATAATAGAGGAATTGACAAATAATGTTCAACGTTTATGACGTTGGACATTATTTGTTCTGAATAGAAATTAAACAGCAACAGCATTGACTGTTATGCGATTGGAAGATTGTGAAGCGATGATAAATAAAACATTAAACAAAGAACAATTAAAAGATTCGTACTCAAGCAGAACGTACTATAGAGGACACACGTATTACAAGCAGGGGCGTGTGCTTGATTTGGAATACAACGAACAGACCACTACGTGGACAGCATCCGTTCGAGGTGCGGAAATGTATACCGTAATGGTTGAACAAAAAGGAAATTCTTTTTATTCATTCTGCGATTGTCCTGCTTATCATGAGTTTTCAGAATGCAAACACGAAGTAGCTGTTTTATTAACCATTTGCGATGAGCGCGCAAAGCCGCAGCCAATCAAAACAAAGCCTTTTCGCCAAAGCAAAGAATACGAAAATGTAAATCATTTTATCGACTTATTTTCGAGCTATCAGCAAACCATAAGCGACCATAAGAAATATGCAGATAAAGATCCGTTGAAAGTAGAATTTATTTGTAAGTCTTACTCAGAAGAATTTTTACGTTCAGAAGGAATGTACGTAGCGCTTGAAATGAAAGTGGGCGTCGACCGGACGTATGTAGTAAAAAACATTCAAGAATTTTTAACAGACGCTAAAGAATTCCAAACTCACGAATTTACCAAGCGCTTCGAATATGACCCGGCGGAACATTTTTTTATAGAAGAAGATAAGAAAATCATTGAGCTGCTGATGGATATTATGACAAATGAATCATTTTATAAACATTCTTATTCTATGTATCGTTCGTCTGCAAATAACAGAGAACTAATCATTCCCTCCATCATAGCCAAAGAGTTATTTCAATTGCTCAAAGATCGGAACTTTACATTTATTCATGACGGGCACTCATATGAAAATATTATCTTTGCTGAAAGCTCAGCTCCTTTTTCGTTTCAGTTAAATAAGCACCCGGCAGCTGGATTTGAACTCGACTTTACGGAGCTTCATCAAGCTTCGTTTTTTGATCGATACGGGTGGCTATTTTTAAAGGGGACGTTTTATGAGCTATCTCAAGATCAGCGTATGCTTCTTGAAGGGCTTCGAAAAACGGCGCCTTTGAAGCCAGTCGTACCTATAGCAGAAGAGCAGATGGGAAATTTTTTATCTCACGTCGTTCCAGGACTAAAAAAAGTGGGGAAAGTGGATATCGCAAAAGAAGTATCCCATCAGATTATTGCACCTGAACTAAAAGCAAAAGTATTTATTGACCAGGAAGATGAACAGCTGTTTGTGACGCTTCGGTACCATTATGGAGAGATTTCAATTAATCCATTTTCACCTCAACCTGAAAAGTACGATAAAATCTTAATACGAGATTTAGAAAAAGAAGACCGCGTGATGGATTTAATTGAAACAGCTCCTTTAAACATTTATAAAAACCAGCTGTATTTAAATCAAGATGAATCATCTTTATATGAATTTTTGTTTCATATTGTTCCAAAGCTTGATGAAATAGCGGATGTGTATATTACGGATGAGATGAAAGATTATGCTTATACGGATTTTTCTGCGCCAGTAACAACGGTTGACATCAAAAACAGCAATGGATTATTAGAAATTAATTTTGATTTAGGAGGCATTAATCATCAGACCGTTCAAGATGTTTTAAAATCTGTTTTAGAAAAGAAAAGCTATCATCGTCTAGATAACGGTGCGTTTATTCCTCTTGAAAACGAAGGCTTTGAGCATATTCAAAATCTGTTTCGTGAGCTGAACGTAACCGAGAAAGACTTAAAGGATAACTCATTGCAAGTACCTTTATACAGAGGAATGCAAGTGGAAGAGATTATGAGTGCGGGTGATAAATCAGCGGCTAAGTTCGGCTCAGCATTTAAAAGGTTACTTACACAGCTCAAATCTCCAGAGGAAATGGATTGGGAAGTACCGGAATCCTTGCAGGCATCATTGCGTGATTATCAGTACAATGGGTTTAAGTGGTTTAAATCTCTGGCTCACTACTCTTTAGGAGGCGTTCTGGCTGATGATATGGGGCTTGGAAAAACGCTTCAAAGCATTGCCTATATCCTATCTGAAAAAGAGCTTGATGAAGATAGCAGTGCCTTTTTAATTGTTGTGCCGGCTTCCTTGATTTATAACTGGCGCAACGAATTGGAGAAATTTGCACCGAATTTAACGGTTCAAACCATTACAGGAACGCCGAGCGAGCGTGAGGAGAAGCTAAAAAGCACAGCTGACGTATGGATTACATCTTACCCAACACTGCGTCAAGATATCGATTTGTATCAGCATCTTCATTTTCATGCTTTAATTCTAGATGAGGCTCAAAGTATTAAAAATCATACAACGAAAACGGCAGTAGCTGTTAGGACTATTTCAGCTGAAAAACGTTTTGCGCTGAGCGGTACGCCTATTGAAAACTCACTTGATGAGCTTTGGTCAATTTTCCAGACCATTCTTCCGGGTTTATTTCCAGGGCTTCGCAAGTTTAAGAACATGTCATCGGAGCAGGTCAGTCGAATTGTAAGACCATTTTTACTGCGACGAGTAAAAAAGGATGTATTAAAAGAACTGCCTGATAAAATTGAAACAACTCATTTATCTGAGCTCACTAAAGAACAAAAAGAGTTATATGTAGGCTATTTAGAACAGTTAAAATCATCTTTAGCCGGTGAAGATTTTAATAAAAACCGAATGAAGATCTTGGCGGGATTAACACGACTGCGCCAGATTTGCTGTCATCCATCCCTATTCGTTGAAAATTACGAAGGGTATTCAAGCAAATTAGAGCAGCTGCTTGAGATTACAAGAAATGCGGTTGCCAACGGAAAACGTTTGTTAATCTTTTCTCAGTTTACAAGCATGCTTCACATTATTCGAGAAGAGCTTCAAAAAGAAAACCTTTCGTACTTTTACTTAGACGGTCAAACGCCATCAAAAGAACGAGTGGAAATGGCGGATCGATTTAATAATGGAGAACAAGACATTTTCTTAATCTCGTTAAAAGCCGGAGGCACGGGCTTAAATTTAACGGGAGCAGATACAGTTATTTTATATGACTTATGGTGGAACCCAGCGATTGAAGAACAAGCGGCAGGCCGTGCACACCGCATTGGGCAAAAAAATGTTGTGCAGGTCATCAAGCTTATTTCTCAAGGGACTATCGAAGAAAAAATTTACGGCTTGCAACAAAAGAAAAAAGAACTCATCGAACAGGTTATTCAGCCGGGAGAAACAATGCTTTCTAGTTTGGCAGAAGAAGAACTTCGAGAACTGCTTAGTATGTAGCAAAGGGTGTGTAAGGAATGAAAAAATGGGCGTTTGTATCAGATTTTGATGGAACAATTTCAAAAAAAGATTTTTATTGGATTGTGATTGAAAAGTATTTTCCAGAAGGTGAAGAACTTTTCCACCGATGGAAAGCAGGAGAAATGAAAGATATTGATTTTTTATCTACTGTTTTTCAATCCATTCACCAAGAAGAACCGAAAATTTTAGAAGACGTAGCGAATATTCCAGTTGATGAATACGTGCCCGCTTTTATTAAAGCTGTTCAGAAAAACGGCGGAGATTTTTATATTTTAAGCGCTGGAACAACGTACTATATTAAACCGATTTTAGATAAATACGGTGTTGAAAAAGTGGAAGTTTATTCAAATGAAGGATATTTCCATCAAAACAACGTTCACTTGCGTCTAGACCCTGCTCACAGATGGCATTCAGAACGCTACGGCATCGATAAATCATCTGTTATTCAAGAACTAAAAGAGACATACGAAACGATTTATTTTGCTGGAGACAGCGAGCCGGATTCGCATCCAGCAAAATATGCAGACGTCACATTTGCAAAAGATTCTTTGCAAGATTTACTGCGCGGACAAAACGTTCCGTTTGTTCCGATTGAAACATTTAAAGATATTGAGCAATATTTGATGAAACATAATGTAATAAAAAAGGCATAAAAACAGCGGTATTATTTGATTACTTCAAATAATACCGCTGTTCCTATTCCGCCTCCGCTTCCTAAAGCCGCTATGACATATCGCATGTCACGGCGCTTGCTTTCATAAAAAAGACGCGTAGCTAAAATAGCTCCTGATGCTCCGTATGGGTGTCCTAGAGTCAATGCTCCTCCGCGAATATTCACTTTCTCTTCTCGTATTCCCAGTTCTTGCATGCAAGAGACAACTTTAACAGCAAATGCTTCATTGATTTCAAATAAGTCAATATCATCTACCGTAAGAGAATTTCGCTTCAAGATATTTTTAATCGCAGAAACTGGTGCAATAGCAGGGTAAAGAGGTGACACTCCTGAAATATCAGCGTCAATAAAACGCAAAACGGGCTGAAAGCCTAAGGACCGTGCTTTTTGCTCTTCTATCACAAGTGTAATGCAGGCTCCGTCGTTAATTCCACAGCTGTTTGCTGCAGTGACGGTGCCTTCTTTTTTTAAAAAGACGGGGCTGGCTTTTTGCAGCAGCTTTGTTAGGTTTCGTTTTTTCATAAATGCTTCATCGTGCATCACGTTTGGAAGAGGAAGCGTTTCTTCTTCAAACAACCTTTTTTCAAAAGCCTCCCAGCTTCTTTCATGACTTAAAAGAGCATATCTGTCCTGCTGATCTTTAGATATATTGTATCGCTGAGCTACGTTTTCTGCTGCGATCCCCATGTCAGGGTCACCAATTTTATCAGGAGAAAAACGTGCTCTTTTTTCAAAAGGAGAAGTACTTGTACTTTCAACGCCTCCAGCTAAATAACACGTTCCAGCGCCTGCTTTTATTAAATAGCTCGCCATTCGAATCGCTTCTAAGCCAGCTCCGCACTGACGATCAATGGTCATTCCCGGGATAGAAAAAGGGAGGTCTGCTTCTAAAGCGGATAGCCTAGCTGCGTTTCCTCCTGGACCTACAACATTCCCTAAAATAATGTCATCAATTTCATGTTCAATTCCAGCGCTAAGGTGTTTTAATAAAGGGGCCGTTAGCTCTTGAACATGAAAACCTTTCAGTATACCGTTTTCTTTTCCAATGACCGTACGCTTCGCTTTCACAATTACTGCTTGATACATAGTCATCACTTCCTTACATAGAAGCTGTATTGGAACGACCAGTTACGGTTACTACTTTTCGGACTTTTGTAATTAAATAAGCTGCTATGATTGCTTTTATGCAGTCACCTGGAATATAGACTAAACTTAATTGAAGAGATTTCCAGAACGGTATGTGAAGTAGCATCGCTTGTACAGGAATGCCAAAAGCGTAAACTAGCAAAATTCCAAACAGGACATTTGTTATGAATACCTTTGTAAACGCAAGGGTTTTCAACTTTGATAGTGTCCATCCTATAAAGAAAGCTGCAAATATATAGCTGATTAAATAGCCAGCGCTTGGACTAAAAAATACGCTCATACCACCGCGCCCTCCAGAAAGTAAAGGGACTCCTACAGCTACTAAACATAAAAAAATAAATTGGCTTAATGCGCCTAACCTAGCCCCAAGAATACCTCCTGCCAGCATAACCCCCATCGTTTGAAGAGTAATAGGAACGGGAGTAAATGATAGAAAAATAGGAGGAACAAGCCCTAGCGCTCCCATTACAGCCGTAAATAATGCAACGTACGTCATATCTTTTGTTTTCATCGTAAACCTCCGTTGTGTATGATAAAACATGACTATCTTATCTTATTAAACTTAAATTAGTCAACTTTATTTTTATATAAGTTTACATTTTTCTTTTCTCAAATCTACATTTACGGTACACTAAAAGTAAAATAAAAAGGGAGTTTACGCAGTAATGAAGCGAATTGAAGAACTAATTTTTAATCAGTGCCAACAAACGCCTGATGGACTGGCACTATCGGATTCTATTAATAAGCTAAGCTACAGTCAAATGTGGGATTGTGTATGCAAAGCCGAAAAACAGCTGCAAGAAAAAGGGATGGAAAAAGGAGAGCTCGTTGCGTTAAGCATGCCAAACAATGTAGAAGCTATTGTGTCATTTTTAGCGATTTTAAAAGCCGGTGGAATTGTAATGCTTTTACATAATGAGTTAACAGAGGCTGAAGTGGATACTTATTTTTCTATTCAATCCCCGAATTGGCTATGGAAAACATCTTCTTTAACTAGAATAAGAGAAGAGAAAACGATGCTGCCCTTACGGCAAGTAAATGAACTATCCGATCTATTTTTATTTGGATTTACCTCTGGGTCAACAGGGAGACCAAAAGGGTTTGTAAAATCGCATTATTCTTGGTCTTCATCCTTTCAAGAATGGTCGGATATATTTTCTTTAGAGCAACATGACAAAGTGCTTGTTCCTTTACATATCTCGTATTCCGCCCAGCTTTACCCGGTTTTGCATGCGCTTTGCAGCGGCATGCACGCTATCATGCTAGAAGTGTTTACACCTTCAGCTGTTTTTAACAAGGAAGCTAGCTGTATGTCCATTACACCCGCATTAATTTCTCCGTTACTTCGTTATGTACAAAGCAGACCAAATGAAAAACGACTTTTACCAAAGACCGTGATTTCAGTAGGCAATAAATTATCACCTTCCGTTCGAAAGAAATTTTCACGAGCGTTTCCTGTTGCCTCTCTTTATGAATATTACGGATCTTCTGAAATGGGATTTGTTACGGTGCTTTCACCACATACAGCTGAAACGATGCCTCATACAGTAGGCTATCCTGTTGACAGCGTAGACGTTTTAATCCTGAACGAGCGTGGAAAAGAAGTTGAAAAAGGAGATAAAGGAACACTATTTGTGAAAACAACTCAAGCATTTGAAGGGTTTGTTAAGGACAGCGAAGAAACGAACCGCTCGTTTTTTAACGGATATGTTACATCGCACGATATTGCGGTTCAGCTTCAAAACGGAAGCATTACCATCGTAGGGAGAGATAAAAATGTAATTAAAAGCAGCGGAAGCTTAGTATATGCTGAAGAAATTGAAGAGCTGCTTTTACAAATACCGGGCGTTAGCGAAGCAGCCGTTTTTAGCGTAGTAGATGCTGAACGTTCAGAAGTAGTAGGTGCAGCAATTGTTTTAGAGAACATTTCTCTTTCTGAAGTAAGACAAGCGCTGACAAAACAAGTATCTGCTTATAAAATCCCGCGCGTATGGAGAGTTTTAACGTCCTTTCCACGAATGAAAAATGGTAAAATTGATAAAGCAACGATATACAGCTACTTTACAGAGAAAGAAGGGAAGACATATGATCTCATTTGAACCCGTTACAGCTGACACGATGTATATTGTATCAGAGATTATCAATTCAAACGAAGCATACAATGCGTTGGAAAACGGCAAGAAAGAGCGGAGTGAAGAAGAGCTTTTTAAAGAATATATGAATGAAAAAACGGACAGTTATTTTATAAAAGCCGACGATACATACGTAGGGGTTATTGATTACATGAAACAAAATCCTAACGATGATCATCCGTGGATTGGAGCTTTTATTATTCATAGCGCCTATCACAATTTCAGTTTCGGAACGCAGGCGTATCTAGCGTTTGAAGAGAAACTAAAAGAAGAGGGGCTTTCCGTTCTACGTCTTGGGGTTCTGTCTCAAAATCCTAGAGCTAAGCTGTTTTGGGAGCGCCTTGGTTTTACACAGTATGCCACTAAGCCGCTGCACCATAATCGAGTTAACTGCTTGGAAAAAGAGTTGTAAAGAAAATCCGTGAGTTTATCTACGGATTTTCTTTACTGGGCATTAAATGGTCGAAAGAAAAAAATATAGTAACCACTTTATTATTATCAGAGCCTTATGCGCCTGTTGAAGACAACGTAAGCCTTCTATTCGAAGCAACTTGAAGTAACCGAACTGATTGTCATAGAAATTTATGTCTTCAATGCGTTCGTTGCCTATGAAATTGTAACAATTCCTTATATATAAGTAACTTTAGCTGTTTAGTATATGAATAAAAAGTGCACTTTTTATTCATATACTTTGCTAATGCACTTGAAAAGAACGTTGAGAAATCAAGGAGATATAAAAAGCTGAGTAAAAAAGAAACAAGGCCTGATCTAGCTCCCAAGATGGTTCTTTTTTGCCGTGTGTTCTAAAGAGGTATTATGTAAACTATACTTGTATATGGTATACAGCTTAAAAAACAGAAAAAGCTGCTGGGCTCAACAGCAGCTTTTTCTGTTTCTTGAAAGGTAGTTGTAAAGTGATGATCCAATCCATCATGAGTAGTTTGCTTAACATAGTCAGTAACTATACATAACAAAAAAGAAAGTCTACTGGGGATCTCAGTAGACTTTCTTTTAGTTCATTTATAAAACTCCGAAGTTAATTTTACTTCTTGTTATAAGAATATGTACGTTTGTTCTCTTTATAACCTGTACCTTTATATAAAACCAGTGGAAAAAGTGGTTCTTTCATTGGCTTTATACGGGGTGTATTTATTTAATGCATTTTAGAGCATCGTAGATAGTTTACGCACATTCATTTTGTATTATAAGTACTGGTTTTTAACTACTTCTGATCTTCATATACTATAGAACTCGGAAAAGCTAATCTTCTTTTGGGACTAAACCTTCAAAAGTAGAGGGAAAACACCCTGACTATATTTTAAATAGTCAGGGTGTTTTCGTTTTGGTAATCCTTATTGAAAACAGAAAAAAACTACTGGCTCATCAGGGACCAATAGCTTTTTTCGTGACGCAATTAGAAGTTAGTCGTGATGATTTTATACATCTTGAGTAGTTTGTTTAAGAAATAAAATTTTATTCTCAATAGGCAAGTTACTTAAGGGAAAATAAAAGCATATGATGTATATCGAGTAATTTTCGTCTCACACCTAGAATCCCTTTAACTTTATTTTTCACCTTCATAATTTACAGAGTTTAAAAAAGAAAAACAATCTGTCTTCGAAGACGGATTGTTTTTTCTTTTAAAGAGAGATGGCTTATCGAAGTGGCATTCCTAGAGCCTTCTCTAATACTATTCAAAACCTTTTCAGATAATGAATTCCAATAAAATCCATTATATTAGCTGAACATATATGATATACATCTAAAAAAATAGAAAAACTCCCAGGCGGTAGGGAGTTTCCCTGTTTTTTAACAACTGCAAATCCGTTAGAGAGGGTAACTGATCTACTGGGATTCAATGGGATGGTTCATTCATTCTATGTAAAGTAATCTAAAGGGTTTATATATATCTACAAAAATCCTATTATTTTTACCAGTGCAGAGTATGGGCGAGCAATTTCACTTTTTATACATATCTTAAAAGTATTAAGTATGTAGGGGGTGGAAATATGGGCTTCGGAGGTTACGGTGGCTGTGGTTACGGCTATGGCGGAGGCGGCTGTGGTGGCGGCTTTGCCTTAATCATTGTACTATTCATTTTATTAATCATTATTGGCGCTTCTTGTTTTGGCGGCGGTTTTGGTGGTGGTTGCTAATAATTAAAGTTCATTTTTATTTTGATTATTATTTAGCCTTATTTCCCATTTTTAAAAGTTAGCTTTATGCTAGCTTTTTTATACATAGCCATAGCCCATAAGGTACATTGTATTAACTAAACAATTTATACCATATGCAGTTTTAAAAAAGAAAAACCAACCTTTAGGACTCAAAGATTGGTTTTTCTTTTTTCGTAAGGGCGGAGAATGATATTTAGGGTTTGTTTACCCACTCTTAGACATTCGTCAATATATTAGGTTAATAGCCATTCAAAATGATTCCTTAACATTCACGAACAAATACAGAAACACCAAATACACCTAATCTTTCACTAAATACTTGTTCAAATCCGTTATCAAGTAAGCACCTTACTGCCATTCTATAACTGTCACCTGTTTGTAATAACCGTTGACATGGTCTAGCGTTTCCAATAATAGTTGCTTCTACAATTGTACGTGGAACTCGTATAACTAAAGGATTGCGCTGCCAAAGGATAGTTACAATGTCAGGAGGCTGAGGGATAGATACATCACCAGTACCGGTATAATTACTTTTACTAAAATCACTCATGCTAATCACCTCCTTTCTTCTCTGTATTAGATGAAAATAAAAGGGGTTGCTTGTACAAATTTTTAAATACCTCTGTATAGAAAATACATTCTAAAAAAGGTATTTATTGGATAAACTGAATTACTCGTCTTCCATTTCTTCTTCTAAATTAAATTCTTTTAGTTTGTTTTTTCCACCTTTGCTGGCAACTTGGCCTTCCTGATTTGCATTTTGTCCGCCCTTTTTAGCAATTTGTCCGCCTTGATTTGCGTTTTGTCCAGCATTTCCGCTAATTTGTCCGCCTGTTTCTGCATTTTCATTAACTCCAGCATTTCCACCTTGATTTGCTAGATTATTGTGAATGGTAATATTAAAACAAATCTTCTCATGTTCTTTTTCTCTATTCTTTCTATGAGCATTGTTATTGCTGTATTGGGGATATGATTCATCTACATAATAGCTATCATCTTCAGGGTTATAGTCCCAATAATACTTTTTTATTGTAATCACTCACCTTTCTATTTTTTCTCTATTAATATATTCATTAATTGAAAAGGTGTTTGTGTGTTTGTCCTACTATTTTAAAGTTTTCATTGATGAAGTTCTTAGGTATATAATGTAGAGGACATTATGTTAACTATGGGTGTATATCTTATACAGCTTAAAAACAGAAAAAAACTCCTGATCGCCTATGGAGTTTTTTCTCTTAAGAACTTAAATAAGAAAAGGATGCCTTACGGCGTCTTGGCTAGTCTGTTCGAGAAGAATAATTTCATTCGTTAATATAAAAAATAGGGTATTTATTTAATGCATTATAGCATCGTAGATAGTTTACGCAAATTCATTTTGTATTATAAATACTGGTTCTTAACTACTGCTGATTTTCATATACTATAGAACTCGGAAAAGCTAATCTTCTTTTGGGACTAAACCTTCAAAAGTAGAGGGAAAGCACCCTGACTATTTAAAATATAGTCAGGGTGTTTTCGTTTTGGTAATTCTTATTGAAAACAGAAAAAAACTACTGGCTCATCAGGGACCAATAGCTTTTTTCGTGACGCAATTAGAAGTTAGTCGTGATGATTTTATACATCTTGAGTAGTTTGCTCAAGTTATCAATAATGTATGTATCAAAACGAAAAAACCACCTGATTTGTCAGAGGTGGATTTCCTTTAGAAATTCTACATATAGCTAGTTTGCTCAAAATACTATTAATTATCCGTCTGTATAAGAACTGAGTATAAATTACTTTTAATAGGAGTTCCGAAAAAATGTTATATGTTTACTAAGGTTGTATACATAATTCATTAGAAAAACAGAAAAACCTATCTCTTTCCAGTCAAAAGAGATAGGTTTTTTCCGTTACGTAATTGGGTTTCATGAGTGATGCCTCATTGCATCTTGAGTAGTTTGCTTAAAATATGAAATTTTACTCATTACTGTACTCTTGTGACATGAAATTTTTAGATACAGTCTATAAGCTTAATGTCATTACAGAATAGGATTTCGTGATGGGGGGACTTTATTTAATAAAGAAAGGAGGGAATACAATGAAAAAGAAATGTTCTGTTTTATTATGTACGTTAGCTTTAGCTATGATGACTTTCGGCTTACCTGTTAATGCTGAAAATAATAACGTAGATAGAGCAAATTATAATGATGACTTAAATTATAATAATGACGTAAACACTCGAAATGTCACTACAGCAACTGATACGGATGATAATAATGATTCACCTTGGGAATTGCTTGGATTATTAGGACTAGTTGGTCTTTTTGGTCTTAAAAGAAGAGATGATCGTGAAGAAAAAGTTCGTTAATATCTATTTTTTTGAATGAGTAGAGATAAATAGCTGTGATGAGAGCCACAATTTATAATCTCTCCAACAATTCCAAAAAAACTACCTATAGGGTAGTTTTTTTGGGTTTAATAACAAGGATATAGTGGACGATGCCCTTTTAAACATCTTGGTTAGTTTGCTTGAAATATGGAATTATATTCTTTGATTAATTAATTTTTCGATAGAAGTAGAAGAATAATAAAACAAAATTTGGAGACGTTAAACATGTGCATAGCAAGGAAGGTGGCACACTATCATGAATTTTGTAAGGAGGATAACAATGGGTATTTTAAGTGGAAATCCTACAGATGAACCGATGCATTATGGGGAGGTATTTGGAACGTGGTCGTATGTTTCTACCTCAAAAGGGTTAGTGTCTGGCTATCAAACATTTCTAAATCATGTAGGTGACAAGGATCTACATAAATTGGTACAAGAGACAATCGAACAGTGCCAGCAAGAAATAAAAAGCATTGAAACATTGTTAAAAGAAAATGGAGTAGGCTTACCGCCAACCCCACCTGAACGACCTGAAGCTTGTTTAGATGATATCCCAGTGGGTGCACGTGTTCAAGACCCAGAAGTAGCTGCAGCAATTTCAATGAATATAGCTGCTGGTCTAGTTACGTGTAGTCAATTGATTGGACAATCTATTCGTGAAGATATTGCAGCCATGTTTGCACAAATTCATATGCAAAAAGTAGCTCTTGGTGGAAAGTTCTTAAGACTTAATAAAGAAAAAGGTTGGTTAATTCCACCTCCTCTTCATAAGTCTAAAAAAACTGATTGTTAATGATTAGCTTTCTATAAAATACAGTAAGGTGTCTCTTAGCAAATAGGGATACCTTTTTATTTCCGATAAAATCCATTATATTAAGTAAAAATGAATACCGTATACAGCCTAAAAAAGCGAAAAACCACTGTTTCCGTCAGTGATTTTTCTGGTTATCAATATGTGCTATACATACTTTGATGCCTTCTGGCGTCTTGAGTAGTTTGCTCAAAAGATTTATTTATATAAGCTTTATTTTTTAAAATTAATCACAATCATAATCACATTTGCAACAGCAATCGCAACAACAATCTATTTTTTCTCTACATAATTCAAATTCATGTTGACAAATAAAAAGTGCCTGTTGTAAAGTAGCAATTTGTTGTTGAGCAGCAGCAAGTGCTTGTTGACATGTAATATCGGATGAACATGGGATAGGTGGAGCTAATAAAAAGGGAGTAAATTCAATTATGGTCGGTGGGTTTCCGTTTAATAGAATAGCATCACCGGAACCTGGTCCGTCTCCGGAAGGCCCGTCTGGAGAACCCCACCAGTTGTTGGTAGCATCTAAATCTCTTGGCGATACAACATATGCTCCTGTCCCGATATTAAGTCCTGCAATATTATTGCCTTGTATATTGTTATTCTTTGCACGGATATTGCTATTAGAACCAAATCCAATGTCCTGAACACTGATTCCATTAGAAATACTGTTTTGTAGGATATGGTTGTAAATTTCAGTTCGGTCAGTTCCGCCTCCAAAGAAAATAGAGCTCCCTTACGTGTTTGTTACAGTATTACAAGCTATTTCAACATTGGTGGTATCGAATAAAGCTATGGAGTTATCTGTGAGAACTTCATTTCTTGTAATAACAATATCGGTGGCCGTCGGACCAATCATATTGATAGATGCATTGGCATGTGGCCCGGTAAAACGGTTACTATCAATCAAAATATTTTGAATTCCCTGATCAGAATAGATTCCATTTCCAGTTGCAGCGCCAGGTTGATTGTTATTATTAAAAAGATTTTGTCTAATTTGTGTTTCAGTTACTCCATTGGAATTTGCATAGTAACCAATAACATTATTTTGTACAATATTATTAAAAAACCAATAACCAGAAAAGGTTGCAGGAGAGAATGCTCCAGCTCCAGCAGTGTTACCCTGAATGGTAAATCCATCAACTACTACATTGTTTGCTGTCAATTGAACAAGGCCAACGCCACTTGTACCAGTTATGATCGATTCTATGCTAGGTGTACCAGATCTTGTTCTAGCATCAATACCGGCTTGAGTTCCTAGTAATTGAATCATTTTATCAATAACAATAGGTCCTGTATACATACCTGGTAATACACGGATAGTATCATAATCACTTGCTGCGTTAATAGCATCTTGAATTGGGTTTCCAGGGCCAGGGCTCACGATAATTTCACTAGCCATATTAATCACCTCACTTTCAAACAATCTTATATTATAGTATTAAGAAAAGAATTTATTGATTTATCGAGAGAAGTGAAAAGGTTAGTTGGAAAACCAGTTCATGATCCAGAAGTACAAGAGTTGGCAAATAAGCATTTGCAGGCATCTCTTAAATACGTTGGTGAGGAGGCTATGCATGCCTTTGGAAAATTAGAGAATGAGGAAATAGGAGATTTTCAAAGTATGATGGCCTCTCCTTATACAGAGGAAGAAGAAAAATGGTTAGACCAAGTGATAGAATATTATATAGTTCAAAATGGAATGTATAATCCTAATCAACATAATGGTAAATAATTATATTTAAGCTAACTTATTAGCCCAGATAGTTAAAGAAACCTATAGAATTTTCTATAGGTTTCTTCTGCTACCTAGAAATATAACATGCTCCAAGAAAAAAGGTATTTATTTCCTTTTATACTGTATATTATAATGAATATGTGTTGCTAAAAATAGGAGGAAATTAGATGGAGAAATTCTTTAAAGATGCTTTAAAGGTATCAATAGCCTCTTTAGTCATATCGATAACTTTATATATAGTTATAATTGCATTTTTTCTTTTATCAGTTGTTACAGCAAATATTTTTGGTACTGTGATTAAGATTATTGTGCCTATTTTAATTTTAGTTACAATACTCGGGTTTATTTATTCTTTCTTTATCAAAGGTAAACAGAAAATCCCTTTTTTAACATTACATTTTGTTTCCTTATATGCTCTTTCGTTTGGTATCTATCTCGCTGTCAGTTTTCAAGGGTTTGCGCCTTGATAAATATTTACATAAAAAAAGAACCCTTCGCTCATATAGGCAAAGGGTTTTCAAATTTATCGGAATAGGGGGAATACGTTATTAGTCTGGCCAGATTTGTAGATTCATATACATATAACTTTAAAAATAAATAATTTGACCGAATCTGTTTTTAGAAGATAACCTTTTTAAAACCTTTTCTTAAGTTAAGTAAATATTAAATCATTTTATGTATTGTTAAGATTTTAGTATTTACACTTAATGGCGACAAATAAGAAGTTTTTCTTCAAAATAAATAGTAGTTAAAAGGTTTTATCATTCAATTAATGATACAGATTCTCCATATGTCCTTCTTTTTACTATCTATAAAATGACTTCATCTTTCTCCTTGGCTAATATAATCATTAAACGTAGCATTCTTTATTACAATTTGACCTCCACATTCATCCGCCAATTGTTTAGCAGACTCTTCATCAATGGGAAATGCTAACGATTCATCATTAGTAAATTCGTAACTGGATACCTCTTTCTTTTTTACGTTCTTATACGAATGATATACGTAATATAATGTACCTACCTTTATAAAATAGTATGGATACTCCCTGTTAGGCAACTTACTTCCCTCCATTTCTGCACCCTTCAATTACTTTATAAGTCACTATTACTATCTTACTTGAACTTACAAAGGTAAAATCCTTCTACGCCAAAGGGTTTTCTTTTACATGTCTTCCGGAGAGCTCTATTATATTAACTAACTTTGCTCGTCTTATAAAAGACTTCTTTGAGAGGAATCTAATTATCTTATAACGAATTACTAAAAAGATTTTATATAAAGAAAAGGAGGAATTTATTTGAATGTAAAAATTAAAGAATACGAATTGCCCCATGCAGATTCAGGACCTTATGGGATTACTTCAGGAAGAGACGGCGCACTTTGGTTTACTCAACACAAAACCAATCGAATTGGGCGAATGACTATAAAGGGTAAGGTGGAGCATTTTAATATCCCTACTATTAATGCTGGGGCACTATCCATTATTTCTACGACTCAGGGTGACATTTGGTTTACGGAAAATAAAGCTAATAAAATTGGAAAACTAACAATAACAGGAGAGATTATGGAATATGTCCTACCAAACCCAGATTCAGCACCTTTTGGAATAACTGAAGGGCATCACGGAGACATTTGGTTCACAGAAATGAATGGAAATAGAATAGGACGAATTTTACCATCAGGCGAAACAATCGAGTATGACCTACCGCACCCTGCTTCCTACCCTTCTTTTATTGTGGCAGGTTCTGATCATGCTTTATGGTTTACTCTAAATCAAAGTAATCAAATAGGGCGTATTACGTTAGAAGGAGAAGTAACTACCTATCAGTTACCTACAGCACAAGCTGGGCCTGTAGGGATTACGAATGGGCCGGATGAGGCACTTTGGTTTGTAGAAATTAACGGCAATAAGATTGGTAGAATTACCACTTCCGGAGTTATAAATGAGTATGCTATTCCTACCCCGAATGCTCGTCCACATGCAATTGTAACAGGTCCCGATGGTGCTTTATGGTTTACTGAATGGGGAAGCAATCAAATAGGGCGTATTACAGTGAATGGGAAAATTACGGAATATCCTATACCTACAAAAAATGCGGAACCACATGGTATTGCAGTCGGATCTGATCATGCCTTATGGTTCGCAGAGGAATGTAATAAGTTAGGTCGATTGAGTTTTGTCCAAAATCCATGAGAGGCAGTGAATATTTATGGAATCGAATAAAACAAACGGCCCAGATCCTACAGAGAAATATCCGATTAAAGGAAATGATGTTGTACAATTCATAAAAAATACAATTACTAGGCCAAATATTATTGTAGGTGATTATTCTTATTACGATGCAATAAAGGGAGATTCCTTTGAGGATCAAGTATTGTATCATTATGAGTTCTTTGGTGATCGACTTGTTATAGGGAAGTTTTGTGCTATCGCCCGCGGCGTAACATTTATTATGAATGGAGCGAATCATAGGATGGATGGCTTCTCAGCTTATCCGTTCAATATCTTTGGGCAAGGTTGGGAAAAACATACCCCAACGCTAGATCAATTGCCGTTTAAGGGAGATACGATAATTGGAAATGATGTCTGGATTGGAATGGACACGGTGATTACGCCCGGAATTAATATAGGTGACGGTGCCATTGTAGCAGCCAAGTCAGTTATTACAAAGGATGTGGAACCCTACACGATTGTTGGAGGAAATCCTGCACAGAAAATCAAAGAACGTTTCCCAAAACAAATTATTAATAAATTATTAGAAATTAAATGGTGGGATTTAACTATCGATATTATTTCTGCACATATTGATGTAATAGTTAATGGAGACATAGACAAGCTAGAAAAATTGAAAAATTACAATTAAGAAAGGACAATTATATATAATTTCTATTAGGTTAACTAAAAATGTGTAGGATACACGAATGAAAAAACACGAAGGTCTTTTGATAAATAGAGAGAATTATACCATGAGGAGGAGATTGAATTGAAGCTGCTACAAATTAGGCTATTAGTTAAGGATTTTAAAAAAAGTGTTGAATTCTATAAAGATTTACTCAGAATTCCAATAAGTTGGTATGAAGAAGAAATGGAGTATGCACTTTTCAATAATGGGGAAACGAAAATTGAGCTTTTATCTCAGAAGGCCATGACAGAAGTAATTGGAAAGGAAAACAAGTCTTCAGATGGAGAATCCACATCAAATTTTTTGCTTCAATTTGAAGTAGAAGACGTTGATAAGACCTATGATTATCTGAGAAAAAATGGGATTGAATTTGTTACTGAACCACACGATCGTAAAGAATGGAGATCACGTATTGCACATTTTCGGGATCCAGATAATAATCTTATTGAAATATATAAAATGCTGTAATTAATCAGGAAATTTTTATACTCATTGTAGCTCTGTTTCGATTTATTCGAACGGAGTTATTTGTGCTATTACCGATATGGTACATTATGGTAACTAGATATCTATCCTTATAAGGAATAGATTTATTCTTAAGCAAAGAATTTAATTGTTGGATATCCCTATAAAAGCATTATAATGGAATTTGGACCAATAATAGTTATATGGAGGAATAAAAGTGAAATTAAGGATTTTAGTAGGGATGCTATTAATTGTCATGGCAGTAGCCGGATGTACAAATGATAATATGAGTGATAGCACAAAGGAAAAACAGAACGAAGAAAAGAAACAAGACATTAAAGTAGTAGAAGAAAAGTCGTATAAGTATGATGGTAAATTTACTTATTCTGCGATTATCAAAAATGAAAGTAAAAAAACTCTAAACATTAATGACTTGAAGATAAATTATATCAACAAAAAAGATCAAGTCGATAAAAATAATATTGAAGCCTCAGTTCGAGTAGCTCCGTATATTTTAAAACCAGGTGAGAAGGCATATATTTCAGCAGAAGCTCTTACTGATCTTACTAAGTTTAAGAATTATGATGTTAAAATGACGCTGCCTAACGTAAAGCCTGCAAATGATGTATTAAAATTAGAAGTAAATAAAAACTCTGTAAAAATTAACAAAGATATACAAGATGATGAAACAATTTATGCAGTTGGCACAGTTAGAAATAATACAAAAAAATTTACAGAATATACGATGATAGGCGCTGGAATGTATGGTAAGAACCATGAATTTATAGGTACAGCATTTGGTGAGTCAAAAGACAGTTTAAAACCAGGAGATTCTAGCTCATTTGATTTATCTTCTCAAGAAATCCCTCAAAAAGAGTTAGATAAAGTAAAAACATTCAGTGTAAGTGCTACTACATATTTTAATAAATAAAGATATAGAAAAAAGCCCTCTTATAGGAGGGCTTTTTTGGTTCTTATAATGGTGATTACGTTAACTAAGAATGAACATTCTATACAATTTAAAAGAAGAAAAAGACCACCTCTTCCCAGTCAAAAGAGATGGCCTTCTCCTATTCGTTGAATTGTAGTCGTAAATGACTCTATCACAGTGTCTTGTTTAGTCTGCTCAAAGTCTTAATAATAATTCCTTAAATTTACTTTTTTCTACATTAAGTCTTAATTAATTATATAAGGAGACTTACATTACAGGAAATAAGAAGAAATATGTTGAATAAATAGTATCAATTTCTAATGTATTGTTGTTAAATTTTGAAATCTAATAAATCTGAATGAAGAAGGTTGGAGGAAGGTGTGCTAGAAGAAGAGAATAAGCTTGACCAGGAATGGATTAGTCTTATGAAGGAAGCTTATCAATTAGGTCTTTCAATTGTAGAAATAAAAGAATTTATATATTCAAATCTAAAAGAGCCTATTTCTAAATGATGTAGTCTCTTTTTTAAAAAAGTTCATTATCTAAACCTTAAAGATAGTTTATTACTCAGTGACCTTTTTTCCCCCAGTACTTATTATTTTATACAGAGCTATAGATGTAGTCTCCACATCTGTAAAACGTTCAATCTCACCCGTTTCAACATTCCTCAATTGAAAGGTCTTTAGTTCTTTAGAATAGCTAAGGGAAAAGGTATTATGTACACTATAAATGGTATGAATAATTTCACTATCTTCATACTGTAATAAAGTTTCTAACATCTCTTTAATTTTAATTATTGTCATCTATCACTGAGCCCCCTTTTCACTATTTAAAGAAATATTGCAAATTAAAGTTTAATCTATTTTAACATAGGGTATATTTATAAGTTATTACCTCCCATAATTGAAATAAAGATTTCAAAAATGAAATAAATTTGTAAAAAAACAAAAGAATGTAATTTTTCATGGAGATTAGATGTTATATGAGAGACGTAACATAGGTGGAAACTAAGGATATATATGGCATAAAAGGTGGATTTGAAATACATGTTTTGAGGGTAAAAATATAAAGGGTCTTATTTAAAATTATATTTTGAGGAGGTAGGAGGTATCTAAAATTGAGTAGTGCATCTAGATTCAAAATGCGAATTTATAGCCCTCAGTGGGGACATAAGGACCTGTATCAGTTTAAAAAAACAAAAGAGGGTTGGACATTTGAAAACTATAGGTATAAAGGTGAAGTAGATAAAGGTGGTAAGCCTTTGTTTTATAAAGCCCTTCTTACTGAATCCATTTCCTATCCAAACTATCTAGAGACTTATATTTCTAGTGCATGGGAGAATGTTAATACGTTAAATAAAGAACAAGTTCAGAACATTTTTGATGAACTCTCTAAATGGGTATCAGTTAGCGAACATGACCTTAATTAACCTCTTATCATGTTGAAAAAATGAGTAAGATCATGGATATATCCAGTTTTAAAGATTCATTATAAAAGCTCTGTTGGTTTTTATCTAAAAACATATCTAATTGGCGTTAGTACAAAGAAGGAAGACGTTCGTTTATATACAAAGACTGAAAATAAAAATTGATAATCATTCATTTAGGGATACTAACTAAGGATAACGGTAATCAATGAACAAATAAGGGGTGTATAAAAAATGGAAACTATTTATAATCAGAGAGAGAAAATGACCGATTTTATTAGTGACAACAAACAGAATTTTCAAGATAAACTCTTATCTGAGGCGGTTAACGTAGCCTCTAAAATTAACGACATTTTAGAAACTGGCAATATTGATCTTTTGAAGAATGCTCAAAAGTTGTCTCTATATGTTGTAGAACAAAAAGAAGAACAACTCGTTGCCTTCGCTCAACAAGAAGGGGTAGCTTGGGCAGAGCACGCCTTAACTCTTGCTTTCAAACTAGAATGGGTACAGGCCATTAGGCGAACATTATGGCATTTTCTCTATCAATATGATCGAATAAATAAACAATTTAATAGCCGTGAAGAATTTTATGCCTTAGAGAAGCGAATTAATGATCGGATTGATCAATTTCTTAACACTTTTCTCATTAGTTATTCCAAGTATAAAGATGAACTAATTGCCTCTCAAAGGGACTTAGTCGAAAATCTTTCGGTACCCATTATACCACTTAGCCAATCTGTAGCTGTATTACCGTTGATCGGCATGATTGACCTCAATCGTATCCAAACGATTGAGGAGAAAGTGTTGATGGGCATCTCAGATTTAAAGATTCAAACATTAATTATAGACCTGTCTGGAATTGCTAACATGGAGATGCATGTTATTGACCATTTCCAAAAAATATTAACCGGCATTTCAATGATGGGAAGTCAAGCCATTCTCACAGGTTTACGTGCTGACCTAGTTAGGACCATGATTCACTCAGGAATTTCCTTTGAGGACAAGGCAGAAGCAAAAGGGACATTACAGCAAACATTAAAAGAATATCTAGAACAGAACCGGCTATAGGAGGAATTGAGGCATTTTCTCTATACGTGTAGATACAAGTGAGTTTGTGAAAATACAATCGTTTTGAAAAAATAAATAAAGTTTATTCTATCTAAGTAATTGTTACTAAGATACCCCTAGAGTTATAATTCTAGGGGTGTTTTTCTATAGTACTGATAATGCACATCATGAAACTAATTTCGTATATAATACATCACTATAAATCAGCTCATTTAAAAAAAGGAAAAATTTAAACTTCTAGCTTTTTTGAGTTTCTATTGCTTGTTTAACCACCGCATAGCTAGCATGACCTCAATACCTTCTTCATTAATTGTCAAGCTAATTGTTCTCGCGGAATGTTTTTTGGCTAGAAAAAAATGGTGATATTTTTGAGTCTTCATCTCAAAGTTCCAGAAGAGATCCCCATTGTTTTTGTCCTCTTTTAGGCACTGTTCTTTTACATAGCAGCAGTCTCACTTGTGCTCATGGGTATGAAATTATCCAGTCACTTTAAACATCCATACATATTTGGGCTTTCCAGTTTTGCACGCATAACAATTCCCCTAATGATTTTTGCGGATTTCCTTCAAAGATATTGCCTATATAGTAAGGTCAATTTTCAATCTTGTGCACGGCTTTTTAAAAAAACAACGGGTGTTTTACCCCATATTTTCCCCTTTGCGGCTGAATCAACAATTTCAATGTGGCCATATTGAAAATAAGCTTGTTGTAGTACTTCTTAATAACTTAATTTTATATTTTATTTAGTACATATAATAGAATCTTATTTTGCCTTCTTACATACTAATAACTTTCTTTCCAACTTACATATCCACTTATAACACCCTAACATAATGAGTAGGAGCATAGGATCAATAATAGCTGAATAACCTAAATTCCACCAGCCATAGTGAAAGTACCCCCAGGGTTCCTGAAGTAGTGTAATCATTTCATAAAGTAAAATACCTACTAACCAAAAGGTTAGATAGCAAATTTTTTTCATAATTGGCTTCTTAAAGGGGTACCAATTAAGAAACATCATGTTAACAGGTGGAAGCAGTACAGTATGGACAAGGATTCCCTTCCAATCAGCATGTTTTGTAAAATACCAGTAGGCGTGATACTTCAAATCGATAAAAACATCAAACATATGTTGAAAGGCAATGGTAAACATCCAAATATGAAAAATTTGATTTCCTGTTAATCTTTTATTTGTAGTAAATGCAATAAAATTAAATGCAATAATAGCAATAATAAGTCCTATCATATCCTGTATTTTCCTTTTTGGCCTGGAATACCGTATATTATTGAATGTAAAATTATCTTTAGGCTAATGTTTTTTATGAGAAAAGTTACAATTTGAATATAGAATGAGTTTTTCATAAAGGAAAGAAAAAGATTACCTCTGTACAGTAAAGCATAACTTTTTTTGAGTGGTAGTAGTTAACTGACGTTTTTTGTAATTTGCCCACAAAATAAAATCTCATTCAAATAAAAAAAGATATCTGAGGGAGTAGAAAATCTCTCTTCTAGAAAATGAAAGTGAGCATTTTAAGAATACTTATAGATTGATTTCACATACTAAAAAAAGATTAAATCTGTGAGGAGATAAGTAAATGGAAACCGAACATAATGTTAAATTGAGTGCTTCAGAGATTGCTCAACTGTGGTCATCTTACATGAATAGTAGCATGTGTCACTGCTTATTTACCTATTTTTCAAAAGTGGTAGGAGATACTCAGGTACAATCAATTCTAGCTAAGGGTTTAGAATTAACGGAAAAGCATTTACAAAAACTAACTACCATTTTCCATAAAGAAAAATTCCCTGTACCACAAGGGTTTGTAGTAAAAGATGACGTAAATACTTCTGCTCCAAAATTGTTTTCAGATAGCTTTATGTTATATTTCAGCTATAGTATGGGGGCAATGGCTCTTAATTTTTATGCTGTTGCGAAGACAGTATCTGTACGTTCAGATATAGATGCATACTTTTCTGAATGTATCCTTGAACTCAGTGAGTTCGATAGTGCAACTAAAAATTTATTGTTATCAAAAGGTTTATTCATTCGTTCTCCATACCTAAACCCATCTCAAGAAGTAAGCTTTGTTAAGGACCAAAAGTTTATGTCTGGTTGGTTCGGTGACAAAAGGCCTTTATCAGCAATTGAAATTACACACCTCTTTTTAAACTTGCAAAGAAATGCTTTGGGGAAAGCCGTAATGATAGGCTTCAGTCAAGTCGCTCAGTCCAAGGAAGTAGGAAAGTTTATGGTGCGTGGAAAAGAGATTGCGTTTAAACATACAGAGGTATTTGGTTCTGTGTTAAAAGATAATGATTTGCCGGCACCTATGTCTTGGGATAACGAGGTAACAAATTCAAAAATTGCTCCTTTTTCAGACAAATTAATGATGTTTATGACTACAGCTTTGATTGGTCTTAGTGTAGGCTTTTATGGTACAGCGATGGCAACAAGCACAAGAAAGGATTTATCTGTCCATTATGTTCGTTTATCTGCAGAAATTGCTAAATATGCGGAAGATGGTGCAACGATTATGATAAGTAATGGCTGGTTAGAGGAGCCCCCACTTTCTGAAGATCGTGACAAATTAGCCAACATATGAACTACAAAATAAATTCTAAGAATAGTGCTTAGCAGTAAAATACCCAAATATTTTCATTTCCGATATTGTTATTATGTCAACTACAGATTTATAACATATACAAATTGAAAAGCAGAAAAACTCCCTATTTCTATAAGAAGTTTTTCTATAGGTTAATGAGATTATAGATTGGAGATACTTCTCAGCATCTTGAGTAGTTTGCTCAGAGTAGAAAAATTCATGTAAGAAAAAATATCAAATTAGTGCTTCTTATACTTATTATATTAGCAAGGATTTTAACGAAAACTGAAGTTATAAATAGGAAAAGTAGCTAATATTATATTGGCTGCCTTTTCTTTCTCTGTAGGTCATATAAGAAATTATAAATACACGTAAGCGTGGATAAAATAAGGCATGAATTGGTCTTGTACAGATACGTTAGAACAGGACTTCCATTGATAATAACATTGATTTACACTACGCAGAAATGAATAAGCAACATCTCTATTTGAAGAGTACTTTTATCGTTTCTGAATTAAATAAGAAAAGGAGCATGAAACCCTTGAAAAAGTTTTCTGATTTTCATTTAAGTAAGAACATTGAAAAGGCCATTCATAATTTGGGTTTTGAAGAGGCTACACCAATTCAAGCTGAAGCTATTCCTATAGCTATGACGGGTAAAGATCTAATTGGTCAAGCTCAAACAGGTACTGGCAAGACAACAGCTTTTGGTATCCCCCTTATAGAACGAGTTGAGCTTTCTGAAGAAGCAATTCAGGGGATTGTGCTAGCGCCGACGCGTGAACTGGCGATTCAAGTAGCTGAAGAGTTAAATCGAATTGGACAGGTAAAAGGAGTTAAAACATTACCTATTTATGGGGGGCAGGACATTAATCGTCAAATCAAGGCCCTTAAGAAAAGGCCTCATATTATCTCAGCAACTCCTGGACGTCTTATGGACCATATGAAAAGAAGAACCATTCGTTTAAATCATATTCGTACGGCTGTTCTGGATGAGGCAGATGAAATGTTAAACATGGGTTTTATTGAAGATATCCAAACGATTCTTGGTGGCATCTCTTCTCCCCATCAAACTTTACTATTTTCGGCAACCATGTCCAAGCAAGTACAAAGTTTAGCACAGAAATTTATGAACACTCCTGAACTCGTGCAGGTAAAAGCGAAGCAGTTAACAGTAAAGAATATTGAGCAACAGTATGTAGAAATTCCAGAAAATCGAAAGTTTGATGTTCTTTGCAATCTGGTAGATCTTCAATCACCAGACCTGGCTATTGTATTTGGACGTACGAAAAAACGTGTGGATGAACTTGCCGAAGGGCTAAAAAAACGTGGATATGCAGCAGAAGGCATTCACGGAGACCTTACCCAATCAAAACGGGCCGATGTCATTCGTCAATTCAAAGAGCATACCATTGAGATTATGGTCGCAACCGACGTTGCAGCAAGAGGACTTGATATTACAGGTGTCAGCCATGTCTACAATTTTGATATTCCTCAGGATCCTGAAAGCTATGTTCATCGTATTGGTCGAACAGGACGGGCAGGTACTAAGGGATTGGCCGTTACATTTATAACTCCGAGAGAACGTCATCACTTAAAAGTGATTGAAGATGTCACGAAAACAAAAATGTCTAGACAATCACCACCCACTTCTAGTGAAGTAATGGCTGGACATCAGGAAGCAGTCATTCACCGCGTTTTGACCGCCATCGAAAAGGGTGAGTTTGGGGAATATAAACCTATGGCGGAAAAGTTATTAGAAGAGATGGATTCTGTTACCCTATTGTCAGCTACTTTAAAGCTCTTAACAAAAGAATCGAATATGGCTCCTGTCCAATTGACTGAAGTGGCACCACTTCGTAATAAAAAGGTAAGACCAGAACGTAAGAGAGGTAGAGGTAGAAAAGAGACAGTGGGCCGTAAAAAAAATTATAGAAAATAATCTCTTGTTGTTTGAAAACGGTATGCTTTACTAGCAGGTATCGAGATTTATCACACTGCAAGGTGTCAAAAACCACTAACCTTTAATCCTTATGATTGTGAAGAACTAAAAAATACCATACAAAAGAACTCGGCAAAAATAAAGAACCTTAGGAGATTTCAATTATCTCTAAGGAAATTGAAAGTAAAAACTTTATTATTTCTGGTATTAGAGGGATGAAGATATGAGCCAAAGTATATTTACTAATGGAGAAGTAGTAGCTATAAGAGAATCTAATGAATTAGTGACAATTTTAAAAAGTCATTATGTAAAAAACATGAAAAGATACTCTTATACAGTCGATAAATATCCTGGTACTTTTTTCTTTGAAGAAGAATTAATGAAACATGAATAACAATTACTATTGAATGAGTTCTGGTAAAAAGGACTTTTAAAATAAAAACAGACTCTGAAGGTAGAGTCTGTTTTTAGGATGGTTTTTTATGCTTTACGTACATTTGTCGCTTGTGGGCCACGTTGCCCTTGTTCGATATCAAAAGTCACTTCTTGACCTTCATCTAAGGATTTAAAACCTTCCCCTTGAATAGCTGAGAAATGAACAAACACATCTTCTCCACCTTCACGCTCGATAAATCCGAAACCTTTGTCAGCATTAAACCATTTCACTTTACCGTGTTCCATTTTTGTTGCCTCCTACAATATAGAAAATAAACCAGATTATAATTAAACCTAGTTTATTTATTATATTATCCGAATAAAGGCACTTTAAATTTAAATTAATTTGCTCTTTCTAATGTTCACTCATTAATCTTGAGATTTTATATATTGAGTATGAAATTGAAGATATTATCACCTTTGAGGCTATACCTAATTACTAAAAAAGGTTCTAAAAAAAGCCTTTTTTGGTGCCTAGAAGTCACATTATGGTAATTAAACTAAGAGGATCAGAAAAAATCTGGGCTTTTTTTACAAATTAATCGTTGACTTAGAGCTAACTCTAAGTTGTAACATGTAAAGAAAGGAGGAAATGGAAATGTATAGTATATCCGAAGTTGCTATGAAAACAGGGTTTACAACTCATACGTTACGGTATTATGAAAAGATTGGGTTATTGTCTTCACCATTAAGAAAAGGTGGAAAAAGAAGATATACAGAAGGTGAAATTCGCCTTCTCAAATTTATGAAAATGTTAAAACAAACAGGGATGTCTTTAGAGGATATCCAGGAATTTTTAAAGGATGGATGTCTCCTAGAAAACATCGACTCTGCTGCCATTCAATTAAAAAAGGTTCAAACAAGGGCGGATATTTTAAACAAACACTTACTTCTTCTAGAAAGGCAAAAACAAGAGATTGAAACAGTTATGAATCTGACAAAAGAGAAATTAGAGACGTATGAAACAATGATTGGAGATTTGAAAGATGAAAAGTAGAATATACCTTATGTTAATAGGTTTTGCTATCTTCACAGGTGCTACGTTCAATTTGGCTAAATATGCTGTTCACTATTTCTCGCCTGCAAGTGCTGCCGCATGGCGGTTTGGGATTGCTGCACTTGTTATGGTTCTGATATTAGGATTGCAAAAACAAATAAAGTCAAAAACCCTTAAGATCCATTGGAAAATGTATATCTTACTTGGCATCATAGGAATTTTTGGGTTCAATGCCTTTTTCTTTTTAGGAATGCAATACACTTCACCTTTAAACGGAGCTCTCATCATGGGAACTAACCCTCTAGTAACTGCACTTTTTGCTTATTTTATTTTAAAAAATCCTATTACAAAACAACAGATGCTGGGTATATCTTTTGCCTTAGTAGGCGTTATTCTTGTCCTTACGCAAGGTTCATTAGAAATTATTCAAACACTGTCTATTTCTAAAGGTGATTTACTAATATTAGCAGGGAACTTATGTTGGGCCTTATATGGTGTATTAGGGAGAAAATATTTGAATGGTAGTTCTTCAATGGAGACAACTACTTATACAATGATTGTGGGTTCTCTTTGCCTTGTCATCTTAACAGCTTTTTCACCAAGCCCTCAGCCCTTGTCTCACGTTACATGGTCAGCTTGGGGAGCTATTCTCTTTATGGCTCTATTTACAAGTGTATTAGGCTATCTATGGTGGAATAAAGGAATGGCTACGATTGGTGCAAGTAATACATCTTTATTTTTTAATTTAGTTCCAGTCGTTACTATGATCCTTTCTATTTTAACTGGTACACTTATTACCTTACCTCAAGTAATAGGTACGTGGTTAGTTATTTTGGGCGTTTTAACAGCTTCTGGCTTCTTAAACTTGAGAAGAAAACAAAAAGTTTCGGCTTCAATATAACGATGAACTGCTAAAGCCTATATAAAAAATATATAGGCTTTATTACTTCCGATAACTTTGTTATATCATTTTTAAAAATTCAATTTTTTACACCCACATGTTCAATTATTCGCTTCATTGCCTGAATTTGGCCCATATGAGTTGCTTCGTGCATCAGTGTAACACCCGCCAGCTCTCCAAAGGTTTTACATCCCAGAAATGGCTTTTCCAAGTTATTGTTTAGCTGTTCAGCAGGAATTTGCTGAATACGAGCCAATTGGTCTTTTAGTTGGATCTTGAGCTCCTCCACAGTAGGTACATCCCCTGTCCAATCGGCTGGTTTCGTACCATTTCCGAACAATTCCATATAGTTTGCTGGAAGATGGGTTGTTGCATGAGGAAAACCAAACATAGTTTGTTCAGTAACTGTCAAAACGTGACCTGTATGCCAATGAATTGTGTTGTTAAAACCATCTGGCTGCACATCAGTTTGATCCTCCGAAACAGCTCCTATGATTTTGAGGAAGTACTCTCTTCCAATTTCAAATTGCTTGAATACAAGTTTGTTCATCTCTTTCTCCCCTTTCACTAATACAATCATCCATATTATACCACCTATGGGGGAGAGAAGAATAGAATTTAGTTACCTCTAGTGCTTCAAAATATTCGCGCCCAGTTAACATAACTTACCTATTCTTGTCACTTATACTTTATTAATAGATTACCCTTTTCTAATTAAGTTGGGTAAGTTTGTATATCGTATTCCTTTGTTAAAAGAATAGAATCTAAGGAAAATAGTTGACTTAGGCAAGTGTTAAGGTTAGAATTGGTAAATAATTACGTTTATATTATTTAAAAGAGGTGTAAAAATGATCAATGTACAGAGTAATTGTGGCCTTGAATTTAGGAAGTTCAACCGGTTTTACACAGATATTTTGGGCTTTTTAAATGAACATATCTATGACAGTCCGTTTTCTTTAACAGAAACTCGTATTCTATTTGAAATTTATAACACTAATAATTGTACAGCTAAAAACATTCAAGAAAGATTAGACTTAGATGGCGGTTATGTAAGTAGAATTATCAAAAAATTCGAAAAAGAAAAATTGATTTATAAGCAAAAGTGTAAAGACGATGGACGTAATCATCTTTTATATGTAACCAGTTATGGGGAATTGATTTATAAAGAATTGGAGAAAAAAGCTAATCAGCAAGTAGAATATATTCTTGGAAGCTTGGACCATGATCAACAACAAAAGCTTGTAGCCTCAATGAATACCATACAAGAAATTCTTTCTACGTCATTTAAAGAAAAAGGCGAAGAAGCTGTTTCTGTTAGAAGCTATTATACCTCTGATGATATTAACAACATGATTGAACAACAATGGCTATTTTATAATCAAGTACATAAATGGGATAACAGCTTTTTATCATATCTTCAGGAGACCTTTAATGCTGATATAGAAAGAATCTGGATAGCAGAAATAAATCGCGAGTTTGCAGGCTGTATTGGCTTAGTGAATGATGGCAATAAGGTAGGACAGTTAAGATGGTTCTTAGTAAATCCGTCATTTCACAAAAAAGGAATAGGGAGTCAACTTATTAACTCTCTAGTTCAATACTGTAAAGAACTTGATTATGAACGCCTTTTTCTTTGGACCGTTAGTGATATGGTGACAGCTAGACTACTATATGAAAAATTTGGGTTTGAAATAAAGGAAGTGCAAGAGAAAAAATCCTTGTGGGGAGCTACTTTAATAGAAGAACGCTGGGATTTAGAGCTGAGGGAAAAATAATCACTTTTAGTTGAGGAGAATATATGAAAAGAACATTTCATTACGCTTGGATTATTGTTTTTGTTACATTTTTGACCTTTTTAGCTGTTCAAGGTGTTCGTCTTTCATTTGGAGCTTTTGTTGAGCCTTGGGAAACAGATTTCTCAATGGATAGAGGAACCATTTCTCTTATTTCAACATTGAGTTTTATCACTTATGGGCTGTCTCAACCACTCGTTGGAAGGCTTGTAGATAAATTGGGTGCTCGGTTCATTTTATCCTTTAGCACTTTTCTAGTAGGTATAAGTATTTTTCTCACATCTTTTGTAACTCATCCCTGGCAATTATTCTTTCTTTACGGAATTATGGTTTCTCTCGGCGTGGGAGGAGCCTCCAATGTGGCCGCAACAGTGGTTGTGACCAATTGGTTTAACGAAAAACGTGGACTTGCGTTTGGAATTATGGAAGCTGGTTTTGGTGCTGGACAAATGCTTCTTGTCCCAGGATCTCTCATGTTAATTCATTGGCTTAATTGGAAAATGACAGTTGTGATATTAGGCGCTTTTTTAGTGATTATTGTCTTTCCTATCGTCCTTTTATTTTTACGGAATCATCCTAATGAGAAGGGTTTAGTTCCTATTGGAGGCGAAATCGTAGAAGAAGGTAAAGGTACAGTCGAAAAAAAAGCTTTAAACACAACCTCTTCAATATGGAATGTCTTTCTAAAAAGAGAGTTTTGGTTTTTAATCTTACCTTTTGCTATTTGTGGTTTCACTACTACAGGATTAATGGATACGCATCTTATTCCTTTTTCACATGATCACGGATTTTCAACAAGTGTTACTAGTGCTGCCGTAAGTATACTTGCTGGGTTTAATATTATAGGTATCTTACTATCTGGTGTTGTGGCTGATCGCTGGAGTAGTCGCAAAATGTTATTCCTTTTATATGGAATGAGGGCGATATCTATTTGTATTCTCTTGTACAGTCATAATTCTGCATTGTTGCTTATTTTTGCAGTATTATTTGGATTAGTTGACTTTGCAACAGTAGCTCCAACTCAATTACTAGCTACCCAATATTTTAAAGAATACTCCATTGGTTTTATTTTAGGGTGGTTATTCCTTAGCCATCAAATAGGATCAGCATTGGGCGCCTATTTACCAGGTTTATTTTATAACGAAACAGGTAGTTATAATATTTCTTTTTATCTTTCAATTATGATCTTAGCAGGAGCAGCTATTTTAAACTTGTTACTGCCTGAACCTCATAAGATTTTGCAAAAGGAAAAAATAGATACTCACGAACAACTACATGGTTAATAGAAAGGTAAGCCTTAGTTAATGGCTTACCTTTTTTATTTGTTATAACTACCTATAAGAATGTTTATGTAAACTAACGTTGCATATAGTATGCATTTCTCACCCCTTAAAAGTATTAAAAATAGAAAGTAGGATAGGATGAATAAATAGACTAAATGTATTTTAGCAGCACTCACTTAATAAACATATACATACTCATCCACGTAATTGATAAAGAGGAGGATACCTTAAACAATGGAGAAAGCCAAAGTTAGTGTTATTCAATTATTTGCCATGATGTTTATTTTCAACCTAGGAACTGCATTAATCGTAGCTTATGGAATAAACGCACAAAAAGATGCTTGGCTTGCTATCCTTTTGGGGATGTGCATGGGGATGGTTTTATTTTTCATCTATTACTCTTTATTCCGTCAATATTCAACTCTCCCTCTTACTGGATATGCAAGGAAAATATTTGGTAAATATTTAGGATGGATCATTGGTTTGTTATACGTCCTAATTTTTTTGTATATGTCTGCTAGAAATGCACGTGACTTTGGCGATTTACTAGTCTCATCAACATTGACAGAGACCCCATTATTAGCTGTCAATTTCTCACTGGTTCTTGTAATATGTTATGTTCTTTATTTAGGTATTGAAGTGTTAGGAAGAACAGCAGAAGTATTTATTGTTGTCTTGCTGTTCTTGGGGATGGCAGGAAACTTCTTTATTTTTATTTCAGGGAATGCTGATTTTCATAAGTTGCAGCCCTTTCTTGAAAATGGATGGAAACTACCTTTAAAGGTGGCTTTTCGAGACGTTTTCTTTTTTCCTTTTGGTGAAATGATTGCCTTTACGATGTTGCTTCCTCATTTAAACAGACCTAAATTAGTGAAAAGAGTATGGCTATCTGCCATCGTTTCAAGTGGTCTGATCTTAAGTTGGACAGCAAGCTTAAATATTGCTGTTCTTAGTGTTGATGTAACAAAGAGATCGGTTTTTCCAACGTTAGTAACCATTGGAAAGGTGAACCTTTTAGATTTTATAGAAAGACTTGATGCGGTTGTTGTGTTTACGATGTTGCTTACGGTGTTTTTTAAAGTCTCTATCTTTTTGTATGGGGCCGTCATCGGAATAGTGGATTTATTCAAGTTAAACAATCGTCAACAAATTCTTTTACCAATCGGGGGAATTGTCATCTTTTTATCCATGACCATGGCCTCCAGTTTTTCAGAACATTTAGAGGAAGGTCATGATATTTTGCACTATTATTTCATGGGTTTTCATCTGCTTATACCCTTGTTAATGTTTTTAGTTTCCATGATTCGTAATGGTTTGAGGAAAAAAGATAGATCGAAACCAAATGTAATATAATAACGACTATGCTATATTCCAAGACCATCGAATTTAAACAAATTCCAAGGGCTTTTTTGATTACTGGAAAGAGGTATTATGTTAACTAAATATGTATAGAATAACTTATTTCTGAATTAGCTAATGAAGTATTGGACTTAAAGACAAGACACCCTATACGAGTAGGAATTAGTGGAATTACATCCTCAGGAAAGACAACACTTGCTAATGAACTCACTGAGGAACTTCAAAATAGGGGAAAGAATGTGATTAGAACAAGTGTAGATCATTTTCATAACTCGAGATCTATTCGTTACCGTCAGGGAAAAGAGTCAGCTTTTGGCTATTACCAAGATGCCCATGATTATGAATCATTTAAGCATAAGCTTTTAATTCCCTTAGGACAGGACCTAAGGGTAACGGTCATTATCAAGCAGCTTCTTTAGATTTAGCGACAGATCAATATGTTAAACCCACTATTCAACTAGCAACTGAGGATATGATTTTAATTGTAGATGGAACTTTTCTCTTTAAAAAGCAATTATGCAACCTATATGATTTTAAAATATTCGTTAGTACGACTTTGAATTAGCTAGGAAAAGAGGGGCCAAACGAGAAGAGCAAACCTTTGGAAGCTATGAAAAAGCCGAGAAAATGTTTATTAAAAGGTATCATGCAGCGTCAAAAATCTATTTAAATGAACATCAACCACAATTAAGCGCAGATGTAGTGATTAATAATAATGATTTAAATGATCCATATTTTATTTAAATCCTTATTTTATTTAAATCCTTACTTTATTTAATTAAGAGCATGTTTTCGTTTATATTTTTCGAAACGTGCTCTTTCTTTTTGATTATTTGTAAGTGGTACTAATATTTTGAGTAGAGATTATTTAAAAGTTACAAGGAGGGTATGATAGATGGCATTATTTGGCGAAAGAATCCTAGAAAAAGAGAAACCTATTTTAAAAGAAAAAAAGACAAGTACATCCATTCTCTAAATTTCTATTAGTGTTGGTTTTTCTTATTTGCTGTAAAATGAACATATATAATATAAGTGGGAATATTCAAATAAAGGAGTAGAGAGTATGGAAAAACAAGAGTACGAATGGGTAAAGCAAACACGTCAAATCTTATTAGCACAATGTAAGGAGTTAAATGATGATGATTTTACAAAAGAACTAGGATTTGGTTCTCAGAGTGTAAGAGATTCTTTGATTCATATTGCAGGTTGCTACCATGCTTGGCTTGGCGCTTTTGTTCTTTTACAAGCAAAATCGCCTCTTTTAACAAAAGAAGTAATCAATACTATGCAGATAAGTGATATTCAACTTTACTTTGACCAAGCAGATGCATATGTAGATGCTTTATTCGAACAATTTAGTGATAACTTCGATGACATTATTGAGAGAGAACTTGTTTGGAGACCAGAGGTTGGTAGTATAAGAAAGACACCTCGACAATTACTCATGCATACAATTACACATGAGTTCCACCATAAGGGGCAAATTGTAGCCATGTTACGTTTATTGGGTCATATACCTAAACATACAGATATAATTGCTCTACCTGATAAGGAATATGGATCAGTTGCTTCAGGTAGAGAATAAAGGAGCTAGTTAAAGGTTTCTTCTTCAAAATTAACAAGCTTTATCCACTATCTACATGTAACTTAATAAAATTAAATGCAAAAAAGTAGAGGTTACAGTATCCTCTGCTTTTTCTTATGCAATATGGGCTAATACTAGTGGTGAAAAGCTGCAAAATGTATTCACCAAATTTTCCGCATGGAATAATGGAGCAAACTCTTCAAAAAAAACGGAAAGAAACGAAAGAAATAGAACGCTAAAAAATGAAAAAAATTGTAAAAGAACGAGGGAACTGAAAAGCTCTCTTTTTTCATATGGTGAAGTGAGGAGGGATTAGGTGGGAGAACGAAAACACGTCAATGAGGGGGAAATCATGAAAGTGCGAGATGTTGATTTGTTGTCGTATCTGGAAGGCAAAACCTTTGTAAAAGAAGGAAAGTATTTGGCTTACTCATCAAAGGAAATATGTACGCTTGGAACAGCCGGAATGAAACAGGACATGGAGCGATTAGTTTCGCTCGAATGTATTATAGGATGTCGTTTCCACAAGCCGTATTAGATATCACCAAAGGCGATTATAAAGAGCTTTCTCAGTCGCATGAGCAACTGTCGGTTTCACCATCAAAAGAGCCTTTTCGCTATCCAAAAGAGTTAGAAGTAAAGGGTCAAAGCAAAGTAAAAGACTATCTCATAAAAGAACGTAAAATAGATCCTCGATTAGTTGACTGGCTCCTTCAAAAAGATTTAATTGCCCAGGACAAACGAAACAATGTGGTGTTTAAATGGCGTGAACAAGAAGGCAAAGGAAAAGTCATTGGGGTAGATCGACAAGGAACAGCTTCGATAAAAAATAAACGAGGTTCTTATTAAAAAGTATTAACGAACGATAACCCACATACAGGCTTTTCAGTTGATGTTGGTCGCCCAAATAAGATTCATTTCTTTGAAAGCCCAATCGATCTTCTTTCTTATTGGAGTATACAAGAGAATAGTTTGCAGAATACACGCCTTATTAGTATGAATGGCTTAAAACCTAAAACTGTTGCTCAATCTTATATCAAGGCTCGAAAAGAAGGAAGTGCAAATGGTACGTGTGGTGATACATATGGTGTTCATGGTAATAACAATGAAAGCAGCATTGGCAAATACGTGAGTCAAGGTTGGGTGAGAATGCATAATGCAGATATTGAAAAGCTTTATGATAAAGTTCAAGTAGGCACACCGGTTGCCATTACGTATTCTTATAAAAGCTTGGTGGATCTTACAAATGTATATGGATATAAATTTAAAGGTTACAAGCTAAAAAACAATTAATGTAATAACTTTCAAAAGTCGGAAAACTTTAAATTTGTTGGATCTTTTTGTTCTTTTCTTTAACAAGGCCTTAAATACTTGGAAGTTCTATAAAATAAAAGCCTATTAGCCCATAAACGTATACTTTATTTAACAATTCTTAAGCACCAATACACACATTTTGTGTTAGTTTTTACTGAGAGAAAGAGTAACTTTAGAATCGCTCTTTTTTTGCTAAATGGTATAATATACAAATTAAAAAGAAACACTATAGATATAGTTTTTGTATAGGATAAAACTTATCGGAGAACCACCTTACTTCTGTAGCGTGGTTTTTTCGTGGTTGCTCCCTTTTTTATTACACGCTGCTACAATCTCTAAAAAAGATAGAATGAATCTATGAAAGACCGCCTTACTTGTGTAGGACGGTTTTTTTATGTTATCTTTCAGGATGATAGCCTAGGTTTGCATTTACTTTTCCAGTTAGACCATCATTATTAGCAGGAATCTTTTTACTATTTGATTTCGGTACATCTAATGGTTGGATATTTCCACCATTAGTATCATAACTACTACTATGATTATTATTTTCATGTGTTGGACCGCGTTCTGGCATAAAAATCACCTCCCAGTTGTATTATTTGAATATGTTTTGAAGAAAATAAGAGGGATTATGAGGAAATAATATAGGCAAAAAAAGAGCAACCACAATTATTTAGGTTGCTTTTAGTAGAGCTCATAAATATCTGATTTATGAAATAAGCTATTTTTATCATACTTTTCTCATATAGGAAATTTTTTTGTAGGGGTTAACGCTACTGCCAGTAGGGTTCTCTTCTTTAATGTGTACTGAAAGAGGTATTATGTTAACTACCAATGTATACGATATACAGCCTAAAAACAGAAAAAACTACCAGATTTAATTGTTCAATTAGTTTTTTTAAGGTAGTTTCTTCTGCTCTATTGCAGCATTACCCCGCACTCTTTTGTTTTACTATAGATAACACAAAAGAAAGGATTAATAGCCCTGCAAAGAAGGAGAAGGAAAAATTAAGATTTGAAGACATCTCTAATAAACGACTGGATATGGAAGGACCAAAAGACATCCCTAAAAAATTGAAGAGATTGTATACCCCTAGCCCCATCGACATTTTCTCCTTCTCTATTGTATGAGGAATTTCAATATTAACAATTACAGTTAGAGCACTAAAACTTATATAGATAAATAATACTCCTAGTGTGATCATAACCATAGAATGAAGACCAAGAAAGACTAGAATGCCAAAACCTATTAATTGTACACCAATAGATATAACCATTAATTTCTTATTACTTATAAAATGAACAGTTTTCCTCACAAGTAGACTAATCAAAAAGCCTACTATTGAGATACTACATAAGATGAAACCAATTAGGATAACTGATACATGAAATGTTCGAATGGCTTGTAAAGGAAAAAGAAACAAAATAGCTACCATGGCTGCATTATTAATAAAACTAATTAAGATTAATTTGTTAAAAGAATAAGATTGGAATACGGAAAAATCAATAAATAACAAGACTCCTTGTTTTTTACTATGCAAGTTTAATAAGAGGATAGAAAGGACGCTTAGAATAAGCAAATATCCATTTAATTTTACTCCTAAGATAAAAGAAATAACAAAGAGAAGTAAATAAAACAACCCGAAAAAATCAAAGGGTTTAGTTACTTTCTCGTTACCAGCATATCCAGAGGGGACAAAGTAGTATAGGCCAAAAACTGTGAGTAAAGTCAGGCTCATAAATAAGAATAAGGATGGCCATCCCCAGATATGAGTTAATATTCCTCCCATCAAAAAACCAAATCCAGAACCTAGAGACAAACAACCTCCTATTAACGTAAGAGTGACATTTCGTTTAGCTAAAGGAAGATATTGATTTGCTGTGATCATGGATAAAGCAATAAAAGAACTGCCCCCCATAGCTTGAATAACACGTCCTATCAGAACTCCAATATATCCATTAGATAAGTAGCCTATTACTGAACCTAAAGCGAATAAAAGAACACCAATCATTAATAATTTTTTTATCTGAATGTAGGAAGCTAATTTGCTATATGTGATTGAGCCAAAAGTAATAACCAATGTATAAGAAATAACAATCCAACTGATTGCAGAACTCGTGACACTCAAATCTTTTATCATATCCTCAAGAGCCATATTAAATAAAATAGCATTAATGACACCAGATAGAACAATGAAACATAACGTTACAATGAGATAATTCATCCTGCTTTTCATAAATAACTCCTCTTTAATCAAATAGTCATAAAACTTTAAAACTAATTAGTAAAAAAAAAGCTACTTTATAATGTAGCCAAAAATCCAGGAAGGTATTGTTTAAACATTTCAGTGTTCAAAGAAACGTATTTAGTTACACCTTCTCGTTTAATTGTTACCAGCTGTGCATCAGATAAAATTTTCAAATGATAAGAACCATTTGATTTACTAATCCCTAAACTCCTTCCAATATCTGTACATCGCGGGCAATTTTCTTCTTGAGATAAGATACGAATAATATTTATTCTCTTTTCATCTGCTAATGCATTGAATATTTTAACTCTTTGAAGGTCATTTGTTTGTTCTAAAGTCATAAAACTATTATATAATAATCACCCAAATTGTCAACTATTAGAGATGGCTACTTTGATTTATTTTTTAGTACCTAGAATGGTAATTATGTTAACTAAAAATGAATAACATATAAAGTTTAAAAACAGAAAAAACAACTGGATCCGTTCAATTGTTTTTTCTGTTTCATGAATGATAATCAATGTTTGGTCGACGTTGCAGAACGTCTTGAGTAGTTTGCTAAATAGTGAAGGGAATGCTTCAGACGGAAAAGGATCGGGTCAAGGCACATCTTTACAAGATGAAATACAAGCTTTTGGTCAAAGTGGAAGCACAAATGGAGGCAGCTCTTCTGTAGGAAAGGCAAGTGCTCCTCTTCATGAGGAAATCCAAACTTCCGGTTATGGTGGGAGTACAAGTGAAAGTAGCTCTTCTGTAAAGTGTAAGTTACCCTACATCACATGGGCATATTTGGGCTATTGATGACCGTTAGACCAAGTACGAACCCTAAAAAACGGATGTATGAGGCGTTATTGCTTACATTGTTACGAAAGAAGAGTACGTATTGTGCAATTGATAGGGAACAAGAATAAAAAGGTACTTATTAAAAATAAGAAAAAACCATCCCTGGTAGATAGGATGGTTCTGAATGGAAAGTCCAAGTTAAAATTCTCAGCCTTCACGTTTATTATTGCCATTTTATGTAAAAGATAAACATGAATGGAGGATAATATATGGTAGAAATGAATAAAGTATCGCGTCTTACAAGCGCTGAAATCTCAAACCTGTGGAATACTTATATGAATGATAGTTTAAATATCTGTATGGTAACTCATTTTTTACAAACTGTAGAGGATCTAGATGTCAAACCTCTTTTAGAAGAAACAATTAACGTAGCTCGAGGACATCTAGTAGAAATAGAAACGATCTTTCAACAAGAGGAAATTCCTAAACCCGTTGGGTTTCCAATAGAAAAACATGTTAAATTGAATGCGCCTCGTCTTTTTACAGATGTTTTTTATATGGCCTACCTTCTACACATGAGTAAATTTGGGATGACTGCACATGCTGGTGGCATCACATTAGCCTGTCGGAAAGATATCCATGATTTATTCCATAACTATGTGGAAGAGGCTATTAGGCTTAATGGTGCCACACGAGAAGTCATGAAGGAAAAGGGTGTCTTTATTCGGCCACCTTACATGGATTATCCAAAGGAAGTAGAGTTTGTGACAGAACAGAAATTTCTGACCGGATGGTTTGGGCACAAACGATCTCTACTTGCACTGGAAACCTCTCATTTATATATGACATCACTTAATAATGAACTAGGGAAAGATGTCCTTTTAGGTTTCTCTCAAGTAGCGAAGGATAGTGAAATAAAAAAACATTTTATACGGGGCACAAAAATCACTTCAGATATTCTCTATAATACTCATAAAACGTTACATGAAAGTGATATTCCTGCCTCTATGACTTGGGATACGTGTGTTACGAGCTCCACTATCGCTCCTTATTCAGAGCAGATTATGCTTTGTTTTGTGAATGCATTGTGTGCCCTTGGAGTTGCAACATATGGGAGTGCGATGTCTTTAAGTATACGGCATGATTTAGCAGCTCTTTATAGTAAATTTATTATGAAGTCAGGAGTCTATGCTGAGGATGGGGCAAATATGTTAATTGAGCGTTCTTGGATGGAGAAACCTCCTCAATTTATTGATCGTGATAAATTAATACGTGATAATACAGAAAGTTAAAGGAAACATGGTTTATTAGTTATTGTATTTTTGAAGAAACAAATATTTTCACTAAACAAATAGTATAAAAACCTATAGTCAGAACGTGTTTTCATTGAAACACGTTCTTTCTTTTTGTCTATTGCTACAAGTTACTACTAACAATTTAATCAAATTCTATTCAAAAGTTAAAAGGGGGCTACGTACTATCGTGATATTCAATGAAAAAGTATTAAAAAATGAGCAAGTAAAGTCAGTAAAGCTCTTTGAAAAAGAGAAACAGAGAAGTAAATCCCTTCTCTTTGATGAAAAGGAAAAAAAGAAAGAGAAACTACCGGAGGTAAAGAAAAGTGTAGCCGATATCATTCCTACTATCGATTTAACAGTTACTTACATTGGTAAGGAAAAAGAGCATATATTGTGCTATTGACCGAGATGAATAATAAGAGGTTATTCATATTATAGATAGAAAAATAAAGGCATCAGTGTTTGGAAAGGAGATCACATGTTAAGAAAAAAACTTATTTCTGAATTAGCTAATAAAGTATTGAGCTTAAAAACAAGACACCCCATACGAGTAGGAGTTAGTGGAATTACATCCTCAGGAAAGACAACACTTGCTAATGAACTCACTGAGGAACTTCAAAATAGGGGAAAGAATGTGATTAGAACAAGTATAGATCATTTTCATAACTCGAGATCTATTCGTTACCGTCAGGGAAAAGAGTCAGCTCTTGGCTATTACCAAGATGCCCATGATTATGAATCATTTAAGCATAAGCTTTTAATTCCTTTAGGACCTAAGGGTAACGGTCATTATCAAGCAGCTTCTTTAGATTTAGCGACAGATCAATATGTTAAACCCACTATTCAACTAGCAACTGAGGATATGATTTTAATTGTAGATGGAACTTTTCTATTTAAAAAGCAATTATGCAACCTATATGATTTTAAAATATTCGTTAGTACTGACTTTGAATTAGCTAGGAAAAGAGGGGCCAAACGAGAAGAGCAAACTTTTGGAAGCTATGAAAAAGCCGAGAAAATGTTTATTAAAAGGTATCATGCAGCGTCAAAAATCTATTTAGATGAACATCAACCACAATTAAGCGCAGATGTAGTGATTAATAATAATGATTTAAATGATCCATATTTTATTTAAATCCTTACTTTATTTAATTAAGAGCATGTTTTCGTTTATATTTTTCGAAAAGTGCTCTTTCTTTTTGATTATTTGTAAGTGGTACTAATATTTTGAGTAGAGATTATTTAAAAGTTACAAGGAGGGTATGATAGATGGCATTATTTGACGAAAGAATCCTAGAAAAAGAGAAACCTATTTTAAAGAAAAAAAAGACAAATAAATCCCTTCTCTTTGATGAAAAGGAAATGGATAAATGGATCGCTCAAACAAAGAAAAAGAATCCTTTTTCTCTGTTACAACCTCCAAAGGCTGAAAGGAAAAAAAGAAAGAGAAACTACCGGAGGTAAAGAAAATATAGAATAAAATGGTATTTTGTTTACAGGTGAAGCTATTGCTGAAAAGAATGGTATTTCTATTATTGCTCCTAAAGAAGAACTAGGTTCCGCAAAGGGAGTTTCTTATACTCTAACAAGAAGTTGCGTTAAATCCCCGTAATTCTGAACGTCAAAATGTAAAGACTTTGATACATGAGTTGGCACACGTGAAACTTCACACCAAAGACACACATCTAAACAAACTTGAACATCAGATCGATTCAAATATTGCTAAAAAGGAAAAGGGGATCATCAATGGTCAAGTTCAAGAACAACCTCTTACTTTTCAAGAACGTTTTGAAGTGGATAATCAAATGTACCCTCAAAAACGTACAGGCATCGTCAAGAAGAGAAAAGAAGAACAGGAAATCGAAAGGTAAAGTATAGCAAGAATATTTGACGACACATCAGATAAATATTGTGTAAACAAAGAATAGTAAAAAGACGATGGTCAATCACCGTCTCAATAGAACTAGTTTTTATTTTCAGAGAACTTATTTTTAAAATAAAGGTAATCAACTTTGTGTTTAGTGGCCATCAACTGTGATGCAAGTACTGCTGTATAAATTGTTGTTAATAGTATCGAAAGAATTCCAATACCAACTAACGGGTTATTTTTATTACCCAAGTTTTCCCCCTCCTTGTTCATAATTCGTAGATAAGGATATTTTCTGTAAAGAGATCAATTTTATACTGGAAAAAATGAAGTGATTTTAACCTGACAAAATTAAATTTAACAAGCAGATCCTGTTAATACCTCTGCTTTTTCTTTTATAAATAATCCTTTCTTTCATATTTAAAATCAAATTAATTGGAGGAATAAACGATTAAAAAAATTACATCTCTTTCAATTGAAGAATTTAACAAGCTTATTTCCGATAAACGAGAACTCAAAAAGCTCATGAAACACCCACAAAATGAAAAGATCGAAGCAGGTTGGGCCAATATTAGTGGTGAACTGCTGCAAGACATACCTTCTGGTGCTGTTTACTTAACACATCGTTCATTAACTAGGTTTTTATTTATAAATGATTGTGACAATACCTGAGCAGCGTTTCCAAGTTCTTCTCATGCTCATATGAGTGAAGTATCTATTTGGATAACTTAACAGGATGGAAAAATGAAGATCTGTTCGGTACATTAACTGGTTGGGAAGCATCCGGTAATCCATTCGCGACTAAACAATTAGATTTGTTTATCTTTGAAGAAGCAGAACCAGTTGGATTTCCACCTATAAAATAAGAGGAAGACACAAGATTACTTTTTCTAGTAAGAGCGCAGGTTAACCTTCTTGTTTCTTTTCTATAATGTTAATAATTGCAATTACTAAACGACTAAATAAAGCTCTTACATTAAGGCTAATAAGGCTATAATACCATTTCCATCCTTTTTGCCACTTAATTAGTTTCGTATATTTTTCTGCCCATAACTCAACTAAAAATAGCGAACTGATGGTAAGTACAATCTTATATACAATTTTAAAAGGATTATCATTTTTTGTTAAATGATAAAGCCATAAAGAAACAGTTGGTAAACATAAGAAATCAAATAAAACATTCGATTTAAACTCTTTAGGTATATAGCGTACAGGATATTCAAGTATTTGACGGTTAACCAGAAACCTGTCAACGATAGCATTTGTATATCCATTCATAAACAAGACCAACAGTGAATCTTTAATAGGAGTTTTCTTTAAAACAAAGGGTAAGCTACCTAAAAATATGATGGTTATACACTTTAGAAATTGTATTTCTAATTTTTTACTTTTCATATATTTTCATCTCCTTGCTTAGTCGTAAAATTAGTATTAGCTGGTCTATGATTTACGATGCAACAGTTTTCCTTTTTAATGTAAATGTAAAAAAATAAACCATGACAAAATTTTCTTGAATAATTACATTTGTTTTGTATCAAAAACTGAATAGGAGAGTGGTCCATCGAAGAAAAAGCTAGTACTTATCATTTACGGCTCAGGTGTTTAAGGAGAATGGCATCATATTGACGCATGTAAATAGTAAAATACTCTTGTAATAAGTACTTTACTATTTACATCTGTTGTAAAAAATAATGAGTATACTAAGAAACGTGCTGGTGAGTAAATAGCTTTTCGAAAGGAAACCCTTACACCAGTATAATGACAGACTATAGCACAATATAAAATCATATTAAAAGGAGCGAATATAAATGAAATTACAATTAGCATTAGATCTTGTCAATATTCAGGGAGCTATTGAATTAGTGAAAGAGGTAGAAGAGCATATTGATGTTGTAGAAATTGGTACACCTGTGGTGATCAATGAAGGTCTTAAAGCAGTGAAAGAAGTAAAGGCTGCATTTCCTAACTTAACCGTATTAGCAGACTTGAAAATTATGGATGCAGCTGGATATGAAGTAAGCCAAGCATCTGCTGCAGGTGCTGACATCATTACGATTCTTGGCACTGCAGAAGACGAGTCAATTAAAGGCGCAGTAGAAGAAGCTAAAAAACAAGGCAAACAAATCCTTGCTGATATGATCGCCGTGAAGGATATTGCAGCCCGCGCACAAGAACTGGATGAACTTGGCGTTGATTATATCTGCGTTCACACAGGTTACGATCTTCAAGCAGTTGGAAAGAATTCTTTCGAAGACCTTTCAACCATCAAAAGCGTTGTTAAAAACGCGCAAACTGCTATTGCAGGTGGAATCAAATTAGAAACACTTCCTGAAGTAATTAAACAACACCCAGATCTGGTTATCGTAGGTGGGGGAATTACGAATAAAGAAAATAAAAAAGCTACAGCACGCGAAATGAAAAAATTAATTGAACAAGGTTAATTTAACAATGAAGATTACTCAATATGTAGCCGAGGTCGTTCAAGAATTAAGTCAAACAATCCACTTGATTGGTGATTCAGAAGCAGAGAAATTAATAAACCAGATTTTAGAATCCAAGAAAATCTTTGTGGCTGGTTCAGGCAGATCTGGATTGGGATTGATGCCTATGTAGTTGGGGAAACAGTAACAGCTAATTTAGAAAAAGACGATTTATTAATCATTGGTTCAGGATCAGGAGAAACCAAAACCTTAGTTGCCATTGCTGAAAAAGCTTAGGAGGTACAGTCGCAGCTATAACCATTTCTCCTGAATCAACCATTGGAGAGTGAGCTGATATTACTGTTAAATTACCAGGAGTCACGAAAGATCAATCTGAAGGTGATTACAGGACCATTCAACCAATGGGATCTCTATTTGAGCAAACAATGCTGTTATTTTATGATGCCTTAATCTTACGCTTTAGAGAGAAAAAAGCATAGATTCTAATAAAATGTATAGTAAACATGCTAATCTCGAATAGAAAATAGCTTAAAATATATAGAAAAGACCACACTTTTTAATTTGTGGTCTTTTCTGTATAATCTCCCTTTATTCTATACGTTCGTTTGCGGATGAGATATTTAAATCTATTACAAGGTGTTAAAGTAATTTAAAGGGTTTTGCTATTGAGCAACTGGATAACATAGAGTACAAAAATTTCTTTGACAGGCACTTTTTTATATTCTATACAAAAAATTTATGGAGATACATTAAAAGCTTGCCATAAGGCTCGTCCAGTTTTGACCTATTTTAGCTGAGTAATTTCTGCCAATATTTCATAGGAATGGAGGCGGGCCTTATGATCATAAACCTGGGCGATTGCCATGATTTCATCGGCTTGACTTTCATCCAGAAACTTTTCCAGCTTTTCTTTTACGATTTGAGGACTGCCGACAATCGAAGTTCCTAATTGATTCTCAAGGGCAGCTATTTCATAGTCGCTCGCTATATCGTTAATATTATCCACTGGCGGCTGCAATGGGACTTCCTTCCCGCGCATCAAATTTAAGAACTGCTGCTGCAATGTTGTAGCGAGCCGCTCAGCTTCTTGATCTGTGTCAGCCGCAATGATGTTTAGCCCTACCATTGCATGCGGCTTGTCCAGTACTTTAGAAGGCTTAAACGAACGGCGGTACAACTGGATAGCCGGCAGTGTGTTATGCGGCGAGAAATGGCTCGCAAATGCAAACGGCAGCCCAAGCTCTCCTGCCAGCTGAGCACTGTATCCGCTTGAACCTAACAGCCAAATAGGTATGTTTAATCCTTCACCCGGAATTGCTTTAACATGACTATTTCCTTGTGCCAGGGAAGGGTCAAAGTAATTCCGGAGCTCAGCCAGCTGCTCAGGGAAATCTTCTCCCAAACTTCTCAAGTCACGTCTTAATGCACGTGCGGTAAGCTGATCAGTGCCTGGTGCACGGCCCAAGCCAAGATCAATACGTCCTGGATATAATGATTCCAGAGTACCAAATTGCTCAGCAATAACAAGAGGTGCATGATTCGGTAGCATAATGCCGCCTGAACCTACCCGAATTTTTGATGTACCTGCTGCTACATGGGAAATGACTACCGATGTTGCAGAGCTGGCGATAAATGGCATATTATGATGCTCAGCGAGCCAATATCGGTTATACCCCAGCTTTTCAGCGAGCTGGGCCAGCTCCAAAGTATTGCGAAAAGAATCAGCCGGCGTACTTCCATCTGCAATTGGAGAGAGATCCAGGATTGAGAATGGAATATCCGTAATTTGTTTTGTATCATTTTCAGGCATATGCTCATCTTCTTTCTTTAAAATTTCCGTTTCAAACCTATAAAAGAATTTACAGGCTGTTTTCTTTGTTTTCTTTTACTGCTTCAATCTAAATTACATTAATTTAACTGATTTAATATCTGCAGAAAATACATCCTTTATTAGACTAGACACTGTTTAATTCACTGTAGCCTGGGCCAGAATTTCATAAGAGCGTAGCCGTGCCTTATGATCAAAAATCTCTGTATGAGCCATAATTTCATCAGCTTCAGTCTTTTCTATTAACTCATGGAGCTGATGCTTCACGTCAGCAGGGTCCCCGATGATGGAAGTGAAAAGCTGTTCTTCAACCGCCCTGCGTTCATTATCGTTCCAAAGCTCGTCCATATTATCAACAGGAGGCAAAATGGGCGAAGGCTGTCCGCGGGTTAACAAAAGAAATTTTTGATACATCGAAGTGGCAAGCCTTTGTGCCTCCTGTTTCTCATCAGCAGCCACCACTTGAACGGCTAACAGTACATAAGGCTCCTCCAAAAATTGAGACGGACGAAAAGAATCTCGATACAGTTTTATCGCCTCCATCATGTTACCTGGAGCAAAATGTCCCGCGAAAGAGAATGGTAACCCAAGTATTCCAGCTAATTGTGCACTATAAAACCCTGAACCTAACAGCCAAATTGGCACATTTGTTTTTTCGCCGGGAATGGCGTGAAAGCCAAATGAACCATTCTTAGTGGCTGTTCCTGTACCATAAAGATATGCGATAAGCTCCTCAAGCCGGGCATCAAATTCAGGTTCACCAGCAATCCGCTGCCGCAATACATTTGCTGTATATTGGTCGGTACCAGGTGCCCGCCCCAATCCAAGATCGATCCGGCCAGGGAAGAAGGTTTCTAATGTTCCAAAGTGCTCAGCCACGGAAAGAGGAGAATAATGGGAAAGTAGCATTGCGCCTGATCCAATATGCATTTTTTCCGTGACAGAGGCCACTCGTCCAATTACTATCGGGGATGCTGAACTTGCCATTCCTGCCCAATTATGATGTTCAGCAAGCCAAAACCGTTTATATCCCCACTGCTCTGTTTTCTTTGCTAGATCAAGCGTGTTTTGAAGAGAAAGTTTGGCTGATCCTCCCTCGACAATTGGGGAGGGATCTAGTACTGAAAGTTCGATTTTCTTTGTCATAATTCTTCTTCCTTTTATATAATTTAATTTTTTAAAGCTGGACTGTACCTTTATGGGTTGGAAAGTAGGGTAAAACAAATTCTCCAAGTTCCTGGATTACTTCCTCTGGAGGACGCTTGGAAAAATACAGAACAAACGCCAAATGGTTGACACCAATCGCTTGAAATTGATGAAGTAGATCAACTAAACGGTTTCTTCCCACGGAATAGCCTAAGGGTATGGGGACAGGCATTTCATCGGGATTTTCCAATAAATTGATGAACAAGCTTTGAGAGAAGGGTTTAAAATCTCCTGGAGCATGAACTTCAGTTAAAGCACGATAATCCTGGATAAGCTGCTCCTGTTGAATAATGCTTCTTGGGTATTGAAGCCATCCATCCCCGTTCCTAGCTATCCAATTGATAGACTGATTGCTAAATCCAGTCACCATGGTCGGAATCGAAGATACAGGCTTTGGGATTAACCTCATATCTGTACCATCGATCAGCCCGGCGTGGCTGTGGATTGTCGGCTGATCCTCTTTTAACAGCCGGTCGAGAATTTCGAAATTTTCTTTGAATAATGAACCGCTTTCTTGCTTAAACATCCCTAAAGCTGTAAAGTCTTTTTCCCTGTCCCCTGATGCCACTCCCATAATCAATCGACCTGGAAACAATTGATCAATTGATGCAGCTTCCTTGGCTACCCTGACAGGGTGGCGCAAAGGGAGAACTACACTTCCTGTCACTAACGCAATGTGTTTTGTATAGGCAGCAAGATACGTCAAATAAATCCATAAATCGTACTTTTGGCCGTTATCATCAATATTCAAATTCTGCATCGTAATATCACGGAGCCATAATGAAGCAAAGCCATATTCCTCAATTTTACGGGCAAGCTCCAGCTGATTCTCCATAATCGGATCTTTAGACATCCTGGCAGTCGGGAGGATAAATCCGAGTGTCATTTTGTCTTTCTGGTACATGCTGTTATAGGCACGATGATTTTGAAAACTCACTCTTGGTCCTCCTTAAAAGGTTATATTTTTAAGCCTATATATTTTTCAAGCTGTTTAATGGTTTCCTCATTGCGTCGATAATAAGTCCATTGTCCGATTCGTTTCATTTCCACCATCCCGCTTTGTAATAGGATAGACAAATACTGGGAGGTAGTAGACTGTGATAGTCCTACTTTGCTACGAATATCACTAACACAAACCCCGCCATCAAAGCCCTTTTCTTTGATGACATGGGCCTGCGGGGAAAAATTATTATCCGGTTCTTTCAACATTTGCAGAATATTTACTCTGATTTGATTTGACAGAGCCTTGAAAATTTCAACTGCCTGTTCGTCATTTATCATATTTGATTCCCGATTCAACGGTGTCCGCCCTTTCTAATCTTATTAAAATCTATTTTGCCTTGAATGCGTACAAACAAATCGAACAAAAGGATATTGATAATTCTCGATATATCTATATTATTTTCCTTTATACACAAAATCAAATTTTATGCTTTAGGCAAGGCTAGGAAACGGCTTTAAAGGAACTACACAAATTAGCCTAGAGAACTGGTGGCGGAGAGATGAAGATTATTTTGTCCATTTTTTAAATGGTTCGGGTTGTTAGCTTTGAAAAATCAAGACTTTAAAAGGAGAGGTGAAGAAACTTCTGATGAAGATGATGTTATAGATGACGATACAATATCTATGGATTCTGTTGCTTCATTTTGGGATCCTTGTAAACAACGTTTTGAAGCAGTCTTTATTGAGTCAAAGAGGGGAGCTAATAAACCCTTTCAGGATGATATTGTAAAATGGATTAACAAGTGTAGAAGTGCACAGGAATTTATAGAGGAAAATGATGAGATTCAACATAAATTATGTGCTGGAACAGGGCAGGAAGACATGCAATGTTCAAAAAGTATTCTTTTTTTGGATTGTGATGCCTGGAAAGATATTAGAATAGAAAGGCTAATTGACATATCATCACTGCAACATAAAACTGTGTGTCCTCCTCATATTCGAATAGTTGACCATACTAGGGCACTTTGGATGCAACATATCTTGGATCAACTGGGGTTAATAAGAAGTCAGCTTGGAGGAGTAGTTGAAAAGTATAGAATATATTATTGGAAAAGAAGTTTGCAAGAAAATGCATCCTTTGGCCACATATATTCTGAAACCAACCTATTTGAAGTGAGTTACTATGAAGAGGAAAACATATTATTTTATTATTTATCTTTTGAAAGGGTAACGGCTGAAGTCATCAGATATTATGCTGATCATTTAGCTGAGTTATTAGACATGGGAGCACATGGTTTCAACAGGGTTATGATTTATACGATTTTTAGTTGGATCAAATTGCAGTGGAGACAGAGAATATTTGTCGTTAATAAGTATAAATGGTAAAACACTTAATATTAACTCATTAAATTTATGTACCTTGAAGTTAATTTTATTCCTAGTGAAAGTAATCATTAAATATTTACGATTTTTAAGAAACAGCCTAAATTCTTTGTATTAAACACTTAGAATGTAGGCTGTTTTATATAAATAATGACTTAATGCTATAAATTTGCTTTTTCTAGACTAAATCAATATTAGGGTAGGTTCCTTAAGACCCTGCCTATAAAGAATAAGCACAGAACCCAACAGTTTTTTAATACCCATTCTGTTTACCTGTGACTACCACTATCACATAGGTGGTGTCCTACATAGATTCCACTTGCCGACGCCTGTGATAAAGAGTTTGTAATACCTGAACAATCTCCAACGAGATACAAACCAGATACATTTGTTTCAAAATGTGTAGTTGTTTCTATGATAGGAGAATAAAACTTCCCGTCCATCCCGTAGAGTAGTGTATCCTCATCAATTGTTTCGCCGATAAATGCTTCTAGGCACTGTAGAAATTCCTGCAAAATATGTATATATAGGGAAGGGACGTGTGCAGTGAGATCTCCACACTCTGCTTGCAGGGTAGGAAAAATACGATTGACCTCCATCTGTTTCACTGTTGTCGGCTGACCTGCCCGTAAATCTCCTAAACGTTGCACAATAATGCGCTCTCTGTTGTCATTAATGCTTCCAATCACTTTTTGTGCATGCGCATTGGCATCCACAAGAGTAGAGAAGTAACGGGAAGTGAATAAAGTGAAATTTAGATTAGAAGTGCCGTTCGCTTTCTCCCGAAAGTTTTGACCATCGGGCATAACAAATCCTTCTTGATGTTTACGCACAATTCTTCCTCGTGGATTCATACAATATGTGGTAGACACAAGATCTTCATGTGTATAAGAAAGTTTGGTCTCAAAGGTATCTTGCAAGATAGAACGAAGCTGCTGCTCTTTCATCTCCACTCGCACGCCTAAATCTAATCGGGTTGTCCCTTGTTTGACACCTAGCATAGAACATTGTCTTTGTAACCATTCTGTACCGGAACGACCTGTCGCAAGTACGATTTTATGAGAGTATACCATTCCCTGATTTGTAGTAATTATAAAAGAATGCGCCTCTTTTTTTATCTCTGTGATATCTACCTCAAATCGAATTTCAATCTTGCGAGACAGCATGTCATACATTCTCTGAAAAATTTGTGTTGAAAGAGAAGTGCCTAAGTGTCTCACTTCTGTTGTTAACATCTGTAATCCACATGATTGAGCTTTCTTTGCAAGATGGGCATCTACTGTAGAATACTTTGCAATTTCTTTACCTCCAAACAAGCAGAGAATGTCATCCACTTCTCCCATCGCTTGCATGGCATGTTCTTTCCCTATCTTTTGTGCCAACTCTCCGCCGAAGTTACTCGTATAATTAAATTTCCCTTCGGACTTTCCTAAGCCGGCAAAGCCAAAATATTTTTCACATAAGTCACAATGACATGGTTCACCGTGATCTGATGCACAATCTCTTTGTTCCAATGGTTTTCCTTTTTCGAGGATTAAAATCTTTTGATCGCTTTGTAACAAGGTGTAAGCCAAAAAGATACTGCTTACACCTGAGCCAACAATTGTGATATCATACATATTTTAATTCTCCTTACTTTCACTGTAACTATTCCTTACAAATATAACTGTCTTTGAACCTATCTTTTTGTAAGAAGCAAGGCACTATTATGACTTGCGCTTTTTAAAAATGACATGATACAGTACTGGCGATTTTCGAAGTTTGTATACGAGATATGAGGCTAAAAGAGCCTCTATAAGGTCACCAGGAATATAGATTAAGCTGATTTTAATGGCTTGTGCGAGTGGAATCCCCATGATGAAAACTTGTACGAGTATCCCAGTTTCTTACTTTCAAATAATCCCCCCTTTTTTGGTTGCCTTTACTAGTTTGCATGAAATATATAGTTTATGTCAACTTTATTAAAATTTAAATTGACATAAATCATATGTTATAAAACAAGTATCTCTAGTTACCATAATGTCTTCTCTAGGAACCAACCATAAAAAAAACCCTTTAGTTAATCTCAAAGTTGTTGTAAGGGCCTTTTAAATTTATAAAGATCAAGAAGGGGCAAAAAGCGGAGGATAGAAGATACTCATTTTATAATCCAAATTATTCTTTTTTAGTAAGTAACGAAGTCGTCATTCCACCTATAAAAATTGTCGAACATGAAAAAAGAAACGTTTTAGGTCCTAATAAAGGAAGACCTGCTGTTATGATAAAACCATCTATAATTAAAATGACGATTCCTATGTTCAAAGAAAAAGCTTTTGATAGTAGTTGGGCTAGTAAATCTGTTCCTCCAGTGCTTGTCTCGTATCGAAGCATAAGACCAATCCCCGTTCCAATACATACTCCTCCAAAGATCACACTAGGAAAAACAGAAAGTTGAAACTGGTCTTTAATAGGCTCTAGCCAATCAATCAATAAAGAAGAAATAATTAACCCATAAAAACTATTATAAAAATAAGTTCTTTCATAAACCCAAGCAAACCAACATAATGGGAAGCCCAAAATAATCATCGTTACACCTGTGGGAAATTCAAAATAATAGTGAAGGATAAGAGCAATTCCAATTGTCCCTCCATCCAACAAATAATGAGGAACTAAAAATCCATTAATTCCTATACTTAATAATAAGCTTCCGACAAGAACAACCGGTATTTTTCGAAAAATAATAATCACCTTTTTAGTCAAATTATCTCTTACTATATGTATAAGCTTTAGCTAGCTCTCATGAATGTTTTTTTATCGATAAATCTCTTAGAAAAAATTATTCTAAGAGATTTTTGGCTACCTTATATGTTTTCATTCTTTATTAGGTAATTGCTTAAATTGAATATTTTTTATCATTTGAGCAAACTACTCAAGACGTTCTGCAATGTCAGCTAACTATTGATTACCATTCATAAAACAGAAAAAGTCTACCTCTTTTGACTGGGAAGAGGTAGACTTTTTCTGTTTTTAAGCTGTATATGATATACAACCTTAGTTAACATAATCACTCTTTCCGGAACACACATCAAAAAAGAACCCTTGCGGCAGTAGGGGGACTGACCCCTAATAGTGAGACAAATAAAAAACACCTTTAAGTTAAAAAACGGGTATATACTACCTAACAATCACTTGGAGGTGTTTTTTCCATGGGTACAAGAGTTAGTTATCCAGCAGAGATAAAGATAAAAGCTATTGAGATGAGATTAGCTGGTATACCTGTCAAAGAAGTGCTTTCCCAATTAAATATTCGCAGTTACACCCAATTAAAAAGGTGGATGAGATGGTATAAAAATGGAGAAATGTATCGATTTTAATAGCCTGTAGGCAAGCAGTATTCATACGGAAAGGGACCTGGCTTTAAAGACGAAATGTCCAAATTGAAAGCAGAAAACCGGTATTTAACACAACAGATTGAGGTCTTAAAAAAGTACAAGGAATTGGAGAGGAAGTGCTCCCAGCAATCGTAGTGAACGTAAATGGGAAAATCATTGCATATTCGATTGGTGATCACCAAAATGTAGAATTTGTTTTAGATGCGTTAAGCCAACTTCCTTTTTTACCTAAAGGATGTACGTTGCATAGTGACCAAGGATCTGTGTACACATCGCATCTCTATCAACAAAAAATTAAAGAAAGAGGCATTACTATGAGTATGTCCCGTAAAGGGACACCCGCAGATAATGCCTCCATTGAATCGTTTCATTCCTCGCTAAAGTCTGAAACGTTCTACCTCGACGAGTTAACATATACGACGACCACCATCGTCGAAAACTAGATTACTTATTACAACAATGCCCGTATTCAAACGAAACTAAACAACCAGTCACCAGTACAATACCGGCAGCTGGCTGTTTAAAAGGTGCTTTGAGTCCTGTCTCACAAACAGGGTGCAGTCCCACGGTTCCGCCGAGGGTTCATTTTCCGGAGTATGCAACTTTTTACACATTGCTGATAGAATAGGCATTCTATTGATCAAATCAATGAAAACAATGTATAAGAAGTCCACCTTTTATGCATATGCTATCCCTTATAAAAATAGTATTTTTCGGAATTTAAGCTATGTTATATAGTGGAACAAAGTTCATATTAAGTTTCCTTTGTAAGCTAACTCACCTGACGACCTGAGGTAACTTTTTAAATTTGGTTCTTTAAATATTTTTTGCTCCATTCTCCCATACTATGCAGGATAGGAATGAAACTTTGTCCTAACGGTGTTAGCGAGTATTCTACTTTTGGAGGAACTTCTTTATATACTTCTCTGTGAACCATTTGATCTTCTTCCAGTTCTCTTAACTGACGTGTCAAAATCCCTTTTGAAATATCAGGTAGAAGTTTTTGAAGTTCATTAAACCTCCTAGTTTCTATGCTTAAATGCCATAGAAGAATGATCTTCCATTTCCCAGCAATAATTTCTTGTGTTTGTGTAACAGGACAAACTTCTTTATGCTGCTCTGGAGGTTCACCGATCCAATTTCTTGCCATAATAAATGCCTCTCTTTCTTAATGGTTCTATTTTTGTGACTATGTCATAAAAAAATGACTACTTTTAAAAAAACAGTTAAGACTATAATATTATATTATCCCGTATAAATAAAATCTCTTTCAATGGACCTTATTTTATACATTAGTTGTAACCGAATTGGTTATAACGGAAAAATATAAAAATGGAGGAATTATTCATGAAAATGTTAGTAACAGGTGCAACAGGGAGATTAGGAACAAAAGTGGTAGACACTTTATTGAAAACTGTACCAGCGAACCAACTAGCTGTCAGCGTCCGAAATCCTGAGAAAGCTGAAAGACTTCGAGTTCAGGGAGTAGACGTTCGTCAAGGTGATTTTGATCGTCCAGAAACATTGGATGCAGCTTTTAAAGGCATCGATCGGTTATTACTCATTTCTGCGGATGGAGATAATGAAACAAGAATTCGTCAACACACCAATGGAGTAGCTGCCGCAGAGCGTGCTGGAGTTAAATTTATTGCTTATACTAGCATAGTAAACGCACAGAAAAGTAAAAACTTCCTTGCTCCAACGCATCAGGCAACTGAAGAAGCTATCTTGAAAACAGGTATTTCCTACTCCTTCTTACGTAACAACTGGTACTTGGAGAATGAAATTTCAAGCATTCAAGGTGTACTAGCAGGAGCCCCATGGGTAACTTCTGCAGGAAATGGCAAAGTAGGTTGGGCACTTCAACAAGATTATGCAGAGGCTGCTGCTACAGTACTGTCTGGAAATGGTCATGAAAATACAATCTATGAACTTTCAGGTAAGCTATTGAGTCAAGACGAACTTGCTTCTGCTCTTAGCATTGTATTAAGGAAAGAAGTGTCTGTACAGCTGGTTGATGACGCTACTTATGCCGATATTATGAAAGGTGCCGGCGTACCTGATTTCCTTATTCCTATGCTTGTTGACATCCAGAAAGGGATTCGAGAAGGCACACTAGAAATCGAAAGCAACGATTTTGAAAAACTTCTTGGACGTCCAGCTACACCAATTAATGAGGGGTTAACTCAAATCTTTAAAGCCATCTCTTAAACAGCATAATCGAACTTAATTAAGAACCGACCTCTCAAAATGAAACAGAGGTCGGTTTTCAAATTCAAGATGGATTGTCAACATTAAATCAAACAACTTTTTTAAGGGAGCTATTGAAAAAGCTGAAGAGCTGGTGGAAGAAATCCATAAAGGAGATCATGTCATCATGACAGATGATGTATATGGCGGAACATTCCGGGTGATGAGCAAAGTGCTGAATCGATTTGGAATTGAATCTACCTTTGTAGATACAAGCAACCTGAAAAATATCCACAGTGAGATACGTGAAAATACCAAAGCTCTTTATTTAGAAACACCAACCAATCCGCTTTTAAAAATTACAGATATTGAGGCAGCTTCCAGTTTGGCAAAAGAAAATGGTCTGTTAACCATTGTTGATAATACTTTCTCCACACCTTACTGGCAAAATCCAATTGAACTTGGTGCAGATATTGTATTGCACAGTGCCACCAAATATATTGGAGGACATAGCGATGTGGTAGCAGGTCTTGTGGTTGTAAACACCGAGAAGCTTGCACAGGATCTCCACTTTGTGCAAAATTCTACAGGTGGTGTACTGGGACCTCAGGATTCATGGCTATTAATGAGGGGGATCAAAACCTTGGGTATCAGAATGGAAGAGACAGAGGAAAATACTGCAGCTATTGTAAACTTCCTGACTCAGCATTCTTCTGTCAAAAAGGTATTTTATCCTGGCCTTGAGAACCATCCAAACCATGAAATTGCCAAAAAACAGGCCAGAGGTTTTGGAGGAATGGTGTCATTTGACGTGGGCAGTGGGGAAAAAGCAGATCATCTATTAAGTAAAATTCATTACTTCACTTTAGCTGAGAGTCTTGGTGCGGTTGAAAGTTTAATATCCGTGCCGGCCCGCATGACACATGCATCCATTCCAGCGGAGCGAAGAGCAGAGCTCGGCATTACTGAAGGTTTGGTTCGCATTTCGGTAGGGCTAGAGGATGTAGAAGATTTAATTGAGGATCTTCGAAAGGCGCTTGAGTAAATAACCAATTATTTTAAAAGCAGTCCAAGACAAAAAAACTGTTTTTGCCATTTGTCATGGACCACAAGTGTTAATCGATACAGACCTTTTAAAGGGTGTCGACATCACTGGCTATAAATCCATTCGCAACGATTTGAAAAATGCTGGTGCAAATTATAAAGGCGAAGAAGTTGTCATTAACAAAAATATTGTAACAAGTCGAGAAGCAAAAGATATTCCAGCATTCAATCGTGAATCACTAAAACTTTTAGCTAAATAACAATGGTGATGTAAAAACTTAAATATTTTCAACTTGCGGATTCTTTAATCAGAATCCGCAAGTTGATCAAACAAACGTATGAATAAAGGAGGTATTTCGTTGTCATCATTAAAAGGAAAAAGAGTGGTTGTTTTAGGAGGTACATCTGGTATTGGTTTAGCCGCTGCTAAGGCGTTTCTCGATGAATCCGCCCAAGTCATTATTGCTAGCCGTTCTGCTTCAAAATTATCTGACGCAAAAGTGAAGATTGGTGGTAACGCAGAGGGCTATGAAATCGACTTTCGTAGCGAAGAAAAGGTTGCTGACTTTTTCAAGAAGGTTGGAAAATTTGATCACCTAGTGGTGACTGCAGGTGAAGGCGCAATGGGTCACTTTAGCGAACTGCCTGTTGCAACAGTAAGAGAGGCTTTTGATAGTAAGTTCTGGGGGCAGTATATTTCGGTTCGTGCTGCTCTTCCATACTTGAATAATGAAAGTTCTATTACATTAACTTCGGGTGTATATGGTGTGCGTCCTCCTCAAGGTGCAACGACTCTAGCTTCCATTAATTCAGCAATCGATGGATTAGTACGAGGACTTTCAGTAGACCTGGCACCTATCAGAGTAAACGTGGTATCACCTGGTATTGTTGACACTCCTCTTTATGGCGGAATGTCAGAAGATCAAAGACAAGTTATGTACCATGGGATTGCTAAGCAATTACCTGTCGGACGTGTTGCTCAACCTAAAGATATAGCTGAAACCTATGTTTATCTAGCGAAAAATGGGTTTACAACTGGCACATCCGTTCTTATCGATGGAGGAGCTCATCTGATCTAATCCATTGATATCAAAGTCGATTGATAAATTGGTTTAGAATAGAAGTGGTGAGGATAGCCTATGAGCGTCTGACACTCATAGGCTATCCTCTATCCTCACTTTCTTTGTTTTTTTGCACAGAAGGAAGCAGAAATGGTCATATCATGCAATAAAGAATTGAGTTGTTGGTTACGGGAATTCTAAATATATGCGTACTTTATACGTAGAGATGTTAACAGTCTACTTCTATGATAACCAAATACATAAAAGAAAGGGTCGAGCCTAATGGATGAAAAGAAAAGGGCGGGAATTAAAGATGCATTAGCTAAACACGTGGTAACCCTACCTGACGGCACTTCTTTACCTAGTTTAGGACAAGGAACATGGTACATGGGGGAAAATCCCCAAGTGAGAGACAAAGAAATAAAAGCCTTGCAGCTCGGCGTAGAATTGGGCATGACACTTATTGACACTGCTGAAATGTACGGAAATGGCGATTCTGAACGCTTAGTTGGCGAAGCCATTAAAGGACTCAGAGATGAAGTCTTTTTAGTCTCAAAAGTGTATCCCCATCATGCAGGTTTAGATATGATTTCAAAAGCATGTGAAAACAGCTTAAAACGACTCGGAACAGACCACTTGGACTTATATCTTCTTCACTGGAGAGGACGTGTTTCTTTAGAGGAAACAATTGAAGGAATGGAAAAACTACGTGAAGAAGGGAAAGTTTTAAGATGGGGCGTCTCTAATTTTGATACGGTTGATATGGAAGAGCTATGGAACACTACGAACGGGAAAAATTGTGTGACGAACCAAGTGCTATACCATTTAGGTTCAAGAGGAATCGACTTCGATCTCTTACCATGGCAGCGTGAACATAACATGCCAATCATGGCCTACAGTCCCCTTGCTCAAGGAGGCTCTTTAAGAAGACAGCTTTTAAACGATCCAACTATTCATGATATTGCCGACAAATACAATGTCCAACCATTACAAATCGCTCTTGCTTGGACCATCCGTTCGAATAACGTCATCGCTATTCCAAAAGCGGTTCAAGATGAACATGTTCTAGCAAATGCTGAAGCTGCAACAATTGAGTTTACTGAAGAAGATCTCATTAGAATTGATCAAGTATTTCCTAAACCTACTAGGAAAATGCCCTTGGATGTTATTTGAAAATCCACTTTAAAAAAGGACTCTTGTTGGAGTTGCTGACAATCTAATAGGAATTTCAAAAAAACTGTGTAGAATTTATTCCATACAGTTTTTTTATCGGGGAAATTTAATATCCTTATCGAATTATTCTCGCATCAAAACTCTATTTAGTTAGTTTTTGTTTAATGTTAATCGTTAAAAAGAGAAAAGGGACATACAAATATATGTCAGCTACACTGTAAGAAAGCGACTTCTTGTCGCACCATAATGTCTCTTAAAGGAATCAAGCAAAAAAATGAACCCATGCAAGAGAAGGGTTCGGAGTAGGATGACTTTTATCGGATATGCAGCTTCTTATACATCTTTGGCATACTAACGCTTTATTAGGAGACGAACGAGAAAAAAATGTATAAAAAGCGCATGTTTTATACATTTGCTCGTCCCTATAAAAATAGCCCAATTCGGTTCCATAAAAGCGATGATAGTAACTTCATAAAAGAAATAGTTAATTTTTATGTTGATATGAACTTCTTGCAATATCAAGGAATACTTGAATGACAGGCGATATCCACTTTCCTTTATGCCAAATCATCTGAGAAACAAAATTAATTTCTGTTAAATCTAAAGATAAAGAAACTAACTTACCTTGTTCAAGCTCGGAAGCAACAGAGATTTCAGGAAGAAAAGCAATTCCCATTCCCAGCATGGCACACTGTTTGATGGCTTCCACACTATCAAATTCAAGGGTTGTAAAGTCATTAGCTCCCTCACGAACAAGTAGTCGATCAAATGTTGTATGATATGTGCATCCTTTTTCATTTAATAAGAAAAACTCTCCTTGAATGTCATCAAAATCAACTTTGCTCTGACTTGCAAGGGGATGATTAGGAGCAACTAGGAGACGAAAGCTCTCTTCACGAAGAAGCTCAATATTTAATCCATTTGAATTTACAGGCTCCTCTAGTATAAATACAATGTCCGTTTTCCCTTCATAAATAGATTGTTTTAGGTCGTTAGAAGGTGTTGGACGGAAAATCACACGTACGTTAGGATATTGTTTCCTGAATTCATACAAAATGGCTGGAAGCAAATAAACACATAAAATTTCATTTGCACTAATGGTAATGGTGCCAGTCATGTTTTCACTATCATTCACATTATTTTTTGCTTCCTCAACATCATTTAAAATCCTTTCTACATATTTATAGAAACGTTCGCCAGCATCTGTTAATACAATTTGTTTGTTTAAACGATCAAACAGTTTTACCCCCAACTCTTCCTCCAAGGATTGAATTTGCATGGAAACATTTGAGGGAACATAGTTTAGAGCCTCTGCAGCTCGACTAAAATTCAGTGTTAGAGCAACCATTCGAAAAGTCACTAGTTGACGTAACTCCATCTGTTTTACTCCTTTCGAAAATACCCAATCATTCGTTCATTTTTTTACATGTACTTCATCATCTCATGATTACATTTTATTAACAATTTCAGATAAAAATATGAATAAGGTTGAGCCTATTCTATATCAATTTTGTGATTAAAAAAATAAAGCAAGAAGGCTATAGATTCATACTTCGTCTATAACCACCTTGCCAATTTTTTCATATAATTCCCTTTTAAAGCATTTTATTTCTTGTAAGAAATTCTATTTATAAGAACCTTTGATGACATTTCAATAACTAATTTTTATCTTTCAAACTTTATTATTCATCTTCTTTCTTTTCCAACCCTATCGTTACGAAAGTAAGAAGAACACCTAATAAAACCATAATAGAGGCAACCCAAGGTGTGTGATTTAACCCCATGATATCCGTAGTAAGTCCACCTACATATGAGCCTAATGCAATTCCTCCATTAAATGAAGCAATATTAAGAGATGAAGCAACATCTACAGCGCTTGGCACATAACGTTGAGCTAGGGTTAATACGTATGATTGTAATACAGGAACACTCATAAATGCTAACAGTCCCATAGCTACAACTGTAATAAGACCAACTACTTTAAACGGCGCAGTAAATGTGAAAATCAATAAAATAATAGCTTGTACAATGAACACATAAAGTAAAGCTTTAAGTGGTTTTCGATCTCCAAAACGTCCCCCGATAGCATTTCCAATTGCAATAGCTATACCGTATATAAATAAAATAATACTTACGTTCTTAGCAGCAATACCCATGATTTCCTGAAGAATTGGCGAAAGATACGTAAAGGTTACAAATGTACCACCGTATCCTAGAACAGTAACTGCTAAAACCAACAAGATTCTTCCGTTTCTTACTAACTTTAATTGATCTTTATAAGATGGAGGTGTTTCTGTTTTTAATTGTTGACTTGGAATTGCAATAGCGTTAAGAATAAGAGCAATTACACCAATAAATGCAATTCCGTAAAAAGGAAATCTCCAACCGAAAATATCACTGATATAGGTCCCTATAGGAGCACCAATGGCAGTAGCCAACGTGAATCCTCCAAATACAAATGCAATGGCACTTGCTTGACGGTTTTTAGGAACAAGACTTGCAGCAACCGTTGAACCTATAGCAAAAAACACACCATGTGCGAATGCTGATAGTATACGTCCTGTTAGTACAATACTGAAAGTAGGAGCGATAGCCGTTATAATATGCCCTATAATAAACAGAACGATAACGGATAATAACACTTTTTTTCGTGAAATTTTAGCCGTCAGAGAAGTTAAAATAGGACCTCCTACAGCAACTCCTAGCGCATACATGGAAACAATTAATCCAGCTGTCGATGTTGATATAGTAAATTCCTTGGCGACAGCAGGAAGGACACCTACGCTTATGAATTCTGTGACTCCTACACCAAAAAATGTTGCGGCCAAAGCAAATAGTGCAAATGTGTTTCCCTTTGACTTCGGTAGTGAACGTTCATGTCCACTCATGTAAATACCTCCTAAGATGTGTTTGATTGATTTCTTATATAGAATAACATTGCATTACCATCAATAACAGTGAAGGTAATTGATGATAACATTCATTATTTTTGATGTTAAATGTTAAGTCGTTTTTGGACAGATAAAAAGAAATAAAAAAGTTTTTAAACTCTTGAAATTTGTATTGAATGATTCGTTATATGTAAAACTAAAGTTAATTTCTTCAAAGCGTATTTCTCTGCATATTAGATATATAAATTTGGTGTTTTTCTCCATAAAAATAGTGGATCTTTCATTTAATGAACAAATTATGACTCTAAGATGGTTACTTAATCGAGCTTGTTACTTCTTTTATTCCAGGTCAATATTATGTAGAAATTAGAGGGAAGAGGGATAGAATAGGTTGATACGGTATAACTTATATGATTTTCTTACGTCTTTTAGTAGGAGAAACAAAAAAACTTGCTTCAGGTAAAAAGTAAGTTAAAAGAAAGATAATTGATTTTATCCCTTTAGCGTTTTGAAACAAAATCAAATTCATAGTCCGTAAAAGTATATATTTTTTGTTCCTGTGATAAGTTATTTATTAGCTTAAAACATAATTTCGTTTACTTTTTTAATGTAACGAATCTGCTATCTAGCATATCATTATGATGTTTTACTATTTTAGAAGCTATATGCCCTTCTACACGTAGTACTCCAACAAAATTCAGTTTTAATCTCTCCATGTGTTGTCGCAACTAAAAAAGGGTCTCCATTACTTCTAAATCGTTTATAATGCTTCGAACAATAACCTAAACTCTTGTGTTTACCATTGCACCCTTCAACCTGACAAACGCTTTTTGTTTAGCTTTTCGGAAAAAAAGTGGATCCCAGTATTCAGTAGTACTTAGAATTTCGCGTGCTTTTGTAAAATATGCATACTTCATATCACTATAAATATTAATTTTACTTACGCCTAGTCGAATCGATTCACCAGTTGAATTCCTTCCGTTACGTAAACTTCCACAATTGGTATAACAAACCACATTAAATCTGTTCGTTTAAAGCTCCAGGCTGCTTTTCATATTCTAGCCCGCTTGTGAACTGGGTCACTACATGTGTAAGTTCGTGCCCAATCACATCTAGTGAGTTTGTAAAACCCAACAAAAATAGTTCGCTGATTAATATATGATATTAATGATCACTAGTCATGACTCATGCCTCATAAATTGGATCTCCGTGAACTGATATTCTGCCTTTTGTTCATAATATTCCTTGAAAGGGACACTCTATAATCAAAATAAACTTCTATAGATTGGAGGCTGTCAGAATGAAGGTTTTATCAATGATCCAGCCGTGGGCAAGCCTTTTTGTCCTTAGAGAGGCAACATATGAAACAAGGTCATGGAGAACGAATTATCGGGGGCCACTTGCCATTCACACAAGTAAAAAAATAGATAAAGACGTCTCTAACCATATAGCCATAAAGTCGTTGCTTGGTAAGCACGGATACACACCAGAGAATCTTCCAACTGGCCAGATTATTGCTGTATGCAAACTTGTAGATTGTTTGAAGGTAACTGAAAACAATGAGACATGGGCCATTCTGGAGGATGGTCGAATCGTATCAGGGAATGACTATTTTATGGGTAACTTTATAGTGGGAGGTTATGCTTGGGTAGTTGAGGATATGCAGATGCTGGATGAATTTATTCCAGCAAAGGGAAAGCTAGGATTATGGGAGCATGTTTTAATTTTATAGGAGCTGATACATTGCACACGATGCGCTGAATCAGCTCCTTCAGGAACCCACTTTTTACGCACAAAATCTTCTACCTTCTTTATTTTTTCAGACATCCTCCCGCTCTACACATAAAATCTCACTCTATATAGACTAAATCAAACCTTAGTCTGTTGGGAAAATGTAAGATAGCTTACATACTCTGTTACAAATCACTTAAAAAGTAAATAGCATTACATATTTCTTATCAAGAGTAAGGTAATATTGTGGTCAACACTTGCAAAGTGAATTAAGATATTGGAGGTACCAAAATGACTCAATTAAAATTGAATGAAAACATCCCTAACTTTATTCTCCCTTCCACTACAGGTGAAACATTTTCATATGAGACTCATCAAAAAGAACATCAAAGCTGGCACTTAATTATTTTCTTCAGAGGGGCATGGTGTCCAGTCTGTGTCCAAGATTTAAAAGACTTAGAAGAAAATAAGAATTATTTTGAAAGTAAGAATGTGCATTTAATCACTATCTCTACGGATGAACTTGATAATTTAAAGAAAATGGCAGATGAATACAACCTTTCATATCCTGTCTTATCAGATAAAAATTTAGAGGCTTTAAAAGCTTTTGACGTATTCTTTCATGGTGAAGACGCTCCATATGAAGACCATGGAGCTCACGGGGAACCTGCCTATTTCCTTGTAGATGAGAAAGGACGTCTTCTTTATCAACAAAAACAAACAAGCCCTTTTGGTCGTCCTACAAGTACAGAGCTAAGAAAAATAGTACAATATATAAGTAAAAATCTTAAATAGTCTTTCCGGTACATTAAAGAGTCGGCATTTTGTGCTGACTCTTTACCTTTACGGCAATGTAATATGTATTACAGAATGTTTTTGAATGATAAATTAATCTATAAATAATTACGAATGTAGGGAGGAAAAAGGTTCTATTTGTCGACAGGTGGAGTAAATAGTCAAACTTTGATTTTTATAAGTTAATTTATCTTTTTACTCCTTTATATGAAGGGTATTAATTTTATATTTTTGATTGACTATATCTTATTAAAAGCAAACTAAAGTTAAATACTTTTAAATTTTCTATTGAGTTATCATTAATATAACAATTTCTTAAAAGGGGAGTAGAAGATAGATTGGTATATAATTAAAAAGGAAAACCCACAATTTTTCTATTGAATAAAGAGTAATAGCTGAAACTACACAGCATTACTCTTCAATAGTCACAGTCTACTTATCTGTCTATGAAAAGACCAAGAAAAACTCTTAGAAAATACTCCATTTCCTTATTCGTTATTGTAGAAGATAAGCGTATCGGGTATAAAAGAAGGGATTTATCAAGTGTGAAGAGATGTTTTCTTAAAAACAATAAGGCTACCTACAAATATAGGTAGCCAAAGCCATCAAGACCTATTTAATTATCTAACCTTTTATAACTCTTCACGAGTTATTAGCGAGAAGTACCAGATTGTCCTGAGACACCGCCAGCTAATTGTTGTTGAGCAGTTGCTACAAGGCGTTTTGTGATTTCTCCACCTACTGAACCATTCGCACGAGCTGTTGCATCAGCACCAAGGTTTACACCAAATTCGCTAGCGATCTCATATTTCAATTGATCGATTGCTTGCTCAGCACCACGTACTAATAATTGATTACGACTACCACTGTTGTTGTTTGACATGTTGATTCACCTCCTTGTATGCTTTTAAGATTCCTTTTGTTCAAAAAAAGAATACAAGGTAAATATTGGATGAATAATAAGATAGAATTCAGTGATAATAAACCTGTTGAAAGAAAAAAATTTCATCAAGAAATAACGAAATTCAGTGCTTTCATCTCTTTGTTGATTCAAAATTTATGTTTGCCATGTGTGAAAAGGAATATAACGACATCGTTATATTCCTTTTTCCTTAAAAGAAGGAACCTTAATTGCTCTAAATATTGAGAATAAGTATAACCAATGAGGACAAAAGGTTGTACACTGATAAAAATCCAGTGCTTTTTTCATACGTCTCTAATTAACATAGTAATTGTTATGTTAACTAATAATATATAGTATATACGTCTTTATTTAGTGTAATGCATGAATTAAAATAAACATTCTAACAAACAATTTGTACCGGCTAGCGATAAATCTAAAATAGAAGATATAATAAAGTAAAGAGGCTATATGGCTATGTATGTAGGAGGCATATTGATGATACAACAAAACAAAAGACCGAACTTTAAGGTTTCACACGTTCTCCGGCTTATCTTAAATACAGCATTGATTTTACTAGCTGTTACTTTATCCGTTTTGCTTGGTAAGGAAATTTTCCATTTCATTCATTTCTCTATTTTTAATCGAGGAATTGAGACTCACTACAAAATTCTTGAAAGTATCTTAGTTTTCTTTTTGTATTTTGAATTCATTGCAATGATCGTAAAATATTTTCAGGAGAATTATCACTTTCCTTTACGCTACTTTCTTTATATTGGCATTACTGCATTGATACGTCTGGTTATTGTAGAGCACGATAACCCAGTTAATACACTTTTGCACACTTGCGCTATTCTTGTGTTAACTATCAGTTACGCCATTATAAAGTTTTCATCAAAACAAAAAGAAAAACTATAATTGCGCCTTTTAAAAATAGGATATCTTTTTTTGCATTTTTGTGAAAAATACCAGTACAAAGGCTTTCAAGGGAATCTATGCGCTATAGATTTATATACATAATTCACTTCCGAAAATTTATCTTATGTAAACTAATAAAGCTGAAAAACAAAACCTCACCCTTCAATCAAGAAAGAAAGATTTAACACACTATATATTATTAAAGTTTCACTGTTTACACTTTCTGACGAGAAATACTGCATTTTTCACATAGAAAGAACAAAAAACTGTGACGCTTTTTTATTCTTTCTATGTGAAAAACACCTCTACGTGATTACCAGATAATCACGTAGAGGTGTTTTTAATTATTTTATTAAAACCGTTGTATTCGCCGGAATCACAAGCTGATTTTTGACTTTATTAGCACCTTTTTCACTAGCAAAAATCAATTTACCTTTTGCTGCTACAGATACTTTTACCGGTTGATTTGAAATATTATGATACACGCTAATCGATTTGCCTTTATACGTGCGGCTATAGGCAACGACTTCTTTACTGTCTACTGAAATAGATTGAAGCGTTCCTTTTACTAACTCTTCGTGCTGCTGACGCATGCGAATCATTTCACGGTAATGATTTAACAAAGAGTCCTTTTGTTTTGTTTGTGCTTCTACAGACACGCCGTTGCCGCCTTTGTTATATACAGGTGTTTCCCAGCTGGTTTGTCCAAGTCCGTTTCCTTCGTACCAGCGGAACGGTTCACGGATTAACTCATCAGGCTTTTCACCGGTCATGCCAATTTCTTCACCGTAATAAATATACGGGTTGCCAGGAAGCGTAAGTAAGATAGAGGCAGCTGACTTTGCTTTATTCACATCGCCGCTTAGCTCACTCATGACGCGATTTTGGTCATGGTTGGTTAAGAAAATACCGTCAATTTTATTTGGATTGTATGATTTGAACAGTTCATCCGTTGCCGCTGCTGCAGTCGCGATTCCTTGATCATTTCCTGATTTTACAGAGTTTACAATCTTTCCTGCTAAATCAAAGTTAAATAAAGAATCAAGCGATTGATAGTAAGGAGCTACTACTTCCGGTTGATCCCATACTTCACCCGTTAGATATACGTTAGGGTTTTCCTTTTTCATTGCATCTCTAAATTCATTCCACCACAGGAGATTTTTCTTAGCGCCTTCAGGTGTTTGGCCTTTAAAAATATGAAGCGCAGCATCTAGACGGAACCCATCAACTCCTTGCTTTAGCCAAAACTTTCCTACGTTAATCATTTCTTTTCTTACTTCAGGATTATCGTAATTTAAGTCCGGCATTCCTTCCCAAAACGTTCCGTAAAAATACTCTCCGTTTGGAGCTTTATGCCATACTTGCTGTCCCCAAGATCCTTTTTCATTCAAGTCAGTATTTTTATCAGCCCAGATATAGTAATCTCTGTACTTGCTGTTTTTATCTTTTAATGCAGCTTGAAACCAAGGGTGTTCACTGCTCGTATGATTCACAACGAGGTCCATAATGACTTTTACATCTCGTTTATCTGCTTCTTTCATCAGTTTGCGAAAATCTTGCAGATTTCCATACTGCGGATCAATATTATAATAGTCCGTTACATCATATTTATGATAGCTGGGAGAAGGGTTGACCGGCATCATCCAAATCCCGTTTACTTGAAGATCATTCTTTGTATGAGAATTGCCATCATTTAAATAATCCAACTTTTGTGTAAGACCTTTTAAATCACCATGTCCATCTTTATTTGCATCGTAAAAAGAGTTTACATACACCTCATAAAATACACCGTTTTTATCTGCTGTTGGAGATTTACCTTTATGTACGGTTTCGGCGTGAACGCCTGTTGATAAGCTAACAGCCAGCGGGAGTGTTAGAGCTAAAGCTGTCCATTTTTTCCCTTTCATCGTTTCATCCCCTTTTTTTGCAATCGTTTGCATAAATTTGACTACAATTGAAATATAGCACCTCGTTGAAAACGATTACAACGAAAATTTTATTTTGATTATTTTGAACTAGTAATTATTCTGACAACCTAGTTATTTACTGTGTCCAATGGCATTAAGCGGCTGCATTATATTAAGGCTATAGATAGAAAACACCAATAAAATAAGGGAGTATTATCCAAGTAAAAATAATGACTATGTCAAATATTCTGACAATGTTGTTGTTCAATTCATCATCTCGTGCTAAAATCCAAATATAACTGAAAAACGGTACTTTAGTTCCGGAAAACGGAACTTCAAGTATTGATGCAGATAATATAGCTTGGATTTTCCTTACTATCTGCAAATGATTACGCTTACATTAAAGGGTTTAAGGGGGAAGAACGCATTGAGTAAAGTGGATTTAAACTGTGATTTAGGGGAAAGCTTTGGTGCTTATCGCATTGGCAATGATGAAGCTATTTTAGAGCACGTGACGTCAGTGAACGTAGCCTGTGGATTTCATGCAGGGGATCCGAGCGTCATGAGAAAAACGGTAAAATTAGCTGCTGAAAAACAGGTGCAAATTGGGGCTCATCCTGGTTTGCAGGACCTTATCGGTTTCGGACGCAGAAACATGAATATTTCACCTCAGGAAGCCTACGATATTGTGGTCTATCAAATTGGGGCATTAAACGGTTTTTTGCAAGCAGAAGGGGTATCGATGCAGCATGTAAAGCCTCACGGTGCACTATATAACATGGCTGCTAAAAACAAAGCCTTGTCTGAAGC